>JBBUAP010000006.1:0-33225 GCA_038058635.1 Patescibacteria group bacterium | reverse complement strand
AAACCTAAATCAATACTGGCAGAGATACTAATCGAGATTGCCCCCAGAATTGGTGCTCGGGTGACGCTTGAGCCAGTTTGGGGATATGTCGGTCAGATCACCTACGCCAGTGGCGTCAAACGCTACTTCCGCTCGTCAACACTCGACATCAATCGGGTCGGTGCGTCCGACATCGCTAAGGACAAGGGCTATGCCAAATACTTTATGCGATTGATGGGCTACCAAACGATACCTGGTGAAACTTTTTACTCCAAGTCGTGGGCGAAAGCAATTCGGTCAAAAAAGGGTATCGATGCCGCCTATCGGTACACCAAAAGAATTGGCTTTCCTGTTGTAGTCAAGCCCAATAGTCGGAGCCAAGGCAATGGGGTGATGAAGGCCCACAATAAAACCGAATTCTATCAAGCAGCGCGCTGGGCCTTCGCCAAAGACAGCACCATCTTGGTTGAAAGGACGATTATCGGCAAGGATTATCGTATCGTCGTCCTGGACGACACAATCATTTCGGCGTACGAACGGATTCCCTTACAAGTAGTCGGCAATGGCCGCTCAACAATCGAGCTCCTGCTCAAAGCCAAGCAGAGAATGTTCGTTCGTCAGGGCCGTGACACCCAGATCGACTTCAGCGACCCAAGAATCAAGGCAAAATTGAAAAGGCAACATCTGACTCTCCAGTCCGTACTTGAAGTTGGGGACGCAATCTTCTTGCTCGACAACGCCAATCTTTCTACGGGAGGAGAGTCGGTCGATGTGACCGACATCGTTCATCCGGAAATGGCCAAGATGGCCGTCAAGCTGACGAAGGATATGGGATTGAGGCTCTGTGGGGTCGATGTCATTGTCCCCATTTCAATTGATCAATCGCTAAAGAGCGGCTACCACATTATCGAAGTCAATTCCGCCCCGGGACTCGACCACTACGCTGCGCTCGGTGACAAGCAGAGAAAGATTGTCGAGGATCTCTATCTGCAAGTTCTTGTCGCCATGGAAACCTAACTGCAACCGTTCAATGCAACGATCGGGCAATCTGCCCGGTCGTTTTTCTTGATTAAGAACACCGGTTTAGCTACTCTTGCCCCATGATGTCAGACAATCAGCCATACTTTAGCGCCGTTAAATTTCTGGAGGGGCTAATACCAGCGCCCGGTCGTCAACACCAAAGAAAGCATCCGGACATTTTTATTAAGCGGACCCGAGCGCTTCTCAATGCCCTTAACTACCAGTTTAGCAAGACGAGTTTCATCCACATTACCGGAACCGCTGGCAAAGGCTCGACCGCCAATGTCATTTACCAGCTCCTACTAAATAATGGCCAACGGGTGGGCTTACTGACTTCTCCTTTTGTCACCACCACCATTGAGCGTATTGCCGCTAACGGTCGGTACATTGCTCCATTAGAATTTGCTAAATTAACCGAACAGATCAAGCCGGCGATTATTACCGTCACGCTAAATTCTGGTTACGGCTGTCCAACCTATTTTGAGTGTCTTCTGGTAATTGCCTTGCTATATTTCCAGCAGGAGAAATGTCAGTACCAGATAATCGAGGTTGGTATCGGCGGACGGTACGATTCGACTAACATCATCCCCGAGCCAGTCGTTAGTGTCATTACCAATATTGGCCTTGATCATACCGAGGTTTTGGGTAAAACGCTCCCAGAAATCGCTTTCGACAAAGCCGGGGTCATCAAAAGAGGCTGTCAATTCTTCACCACCGAAAAAAGACCGAGGTTGCTGGCAATCTTCAAAACAATCTGTCGAAAACAACACGCCAGCTACCACAAAGTTTCCGCTGGCAAACTAGGCGCCCAGGAGGCAATTTATAGCGAGCGGGTTGTCCGCGAGCATTACGAGGCGTATCCCGCCAACTATCGCCTGGGAAAAGCCGTTGTTGAATCGTTGGGATATGTAACCATCACTCCCCTTGACGATATCCGCCCTCTACCGGCTCGATTCGAAGTAGTCAGCCAGAGTCCCCGCATTGTGATTGATGTTGCTCATAACCCCGCCAAAATGCGTTGCACCGCTCTAAACTTACTAGCTCAAAAATATCGTCACCGTCATCTCGTCATTAGCCTGTCTGCTAACAAGAATATAATTGGCGTTCTGAAAGAAATTGCGCCTTATGCCGACTTCATTTATGTCACTTCTTTTCGTAACGCCTACCGCTCTGCGGCCGACCCAGAAATACTCGCTGAAATAGCCAGGAAATTTGCCATCTCTAAAGCAATCGTTGTCATTATTCCAGACCCAGTTGATGCCTTCAAAGCGGCGCAAAAGAATGCCTACCAAGACGATTTAATTCTTGTCACCGGTTCTTTTTACCTAGCCGACAATATCCGTTCACTCTTTGTCTCTGAAGAGGAGATCTTAGACAGTAGAGTTAGCTAGCGATTATTCCACGGCTTACGCGCTGCAAGGAGTAAGTCGGGGAAACACGACGCAACACCAAACCCGTTGAGGAGATTTTGATACATAAGTCGTGTATTCATCGTAATTCCGCCTTACTGCTTGTCGGCTTTTAGAAATTCGCTTACTCTTAACAATGTGTAGAGCTCGATATCCTCATCAGCAACAGTGGTCAGCACCTCAAAAATTTCTAACGGCATCCACATCACTTGCGGTCTGATTACGCATCTAGGGCTTGAATTAAATCTTCAAACAAGATTTGGTATTTTGGCAGACGAGCGAATAGCTCTTCGGCAAATTTCTCGTTATAGGTATGAACGGAGAAATTACGATCAGCAACCATAACAGTCGCCAATTCTTCGTCGTTAATTAACTTGTTGGCCAGACCAGCTTGAAAGCAGGACTTCGGCGATTGGCAGTCGAGCCCCTGTTCTCGCAGATGCTTTTGGAGCAACTTCCAAGACAGCTCGAAAGCTAACTCAAACCGCTTGATTGCCGCGTCACGCGATAGTTCGCTCTTGGGTGCAGCCAGTGCCTCGCCAAAACTACTTACTGCATCTTTAAATGAATCTAGGTAGGCACTTTTCGCTTCGTCCGTCATTAGATCGCTCGCGTCTTCGCCATTGCTGTATTATAAAAACGCTTTGTTACTTTTGACAGATCGACAATGTCTACCTGACGCAAAATTGGCAACGCCTCAATCTCGTCATAAATTCGAGCCATCGCCAACGGCTCAATTGGCTCTTCAGCACGTAGGCCAATATCGTAATCCGAGAACTCAACTGAATTCCCTGTTGCCCTGGAACCAAAGAGAACTATTTGGACATCGGTACCAAGATAGCGATGGACGATTTCTTTAACACTAGCCAATAGCTCTGCTTCAGTCATTGCTAATATAAAGTTAGTCAAAACGAACCCTAAAGTCAAACTAAGGAAAGGATATGGTTTATGAACAACCTGCGAGAAAAGTTGGGATACCAAAAGAAAAACGCCGCTTAAGGACAAAACCTTAAGAAGCGTTTTTCAGTAGAAATTCAATTTGAAGCGTATACCCATCTCCAGGAGCTGTCAATGGCATGTCATACGACCCTAGTAATATCTGCTTACTGTTTCAGGCACTTAAAGTCTGCTTCGGCTAGGGCGATTAATTCTGGTGCTGTTTTCTGAAGAAGTTTCCAGACACTTTCATAATATCGTTGCTCTTCCATATAGTGAGTCTCTGAATAGACACCGGCTTGATAATACTGAGCTGAAGTAGTTTTTCGAGCATATTTTGGCTTACCGTATATTTTTGTAAAAGCTAAAACAGCGGTAATAGGGTAACCATAAAGAATCCCCGCTTCGAGGCTGGTCAGGGATTTTCGTTCCTGGATATAGTCGGCAGGAAATCTGCCAGACTTATTGAGCGGAGTATCCCGCTCAATATAGCGAAGTAAGTTAGGCGACGACGCAACCTGGATCCATTCCAACCGCCCTTTCTTGGAATGAATATACCAGTTCATTCCGTAAGACAGACCTAGTTCGTCGAGGGTACCACTGATATCATTGATTTTGCTGTCATATGGCTCGGAACCGATCCGAATCTCAGTAATCCATTTACGGTTTATCTTCAGCATCAGCACTGACACTCTTTCGGCGATTGATAGCTGGGTTAAGCTAGTAATTAGGGCTATGTCACGATTGGTAATCGGCTTCATTCCATCGCACCAATCATTAAAGACCCCAATTGGGTTGACAGGCAACATGGTGCCATGATAGCATGTTTTCAACCTGATCAAGGAGGTGTTTCGTGCCACCCGAACCTAAACCCGGCGAATGCAATTGCGATTGCGTGCAATGCGATCTCGGATATCATTGCAACAATTCCGCCAACGGCTGAGACTTCAACGAAGAAGACGAGGACAGTTAGTCCTCGCTAACCACTCCGCCCCCAACCGGGCGGAGACTTTTTGGGCTCTTGTAACGACCGCCGTTGGTTGCGACTGTTGTTCCGAGTCCAATTTTACCTCTTCGCTTTGCTCGACTCGGCCACGATATTCAGCTACTCTTGACCCGACAATGTCAGACAATCAAACATACTTTAACGCTGTTAAATTCCTGGAGGGGCTGATACCAGCACCCGGTCATCAGCACCGAAGAGATCATCCGGACATTTTTATTAAACGGACCAGAGCGCTTCTTGATGCCCTAGATTATCAGTTCGGCAAGACAAAGTTCATCCACATCACCGGAACTGCTGGCAAGGGCTCAACCGCCAATGTCATATACCAACTCCTACTGAAGAACGACAAACGGGTGGGCTTGTTCACCTCTCCTTTTGTCACTACCACCATCGAGCGCATTGCTGCTAACGGTCTGTATATTTCCCCTTTAGAATTTGCCAAACTTACCGAACGAATTAAACCGGCTATAACATTGGTAAGTCAAAACTCTGGTTTTGGCTGTCCGTCGTATTTTGAGTGTCTATTGGCAATAGCTCTGATATATTTCCAGCAGGAAAACTGCCAGTATCAGATAATTGAGGTTGGTATTGGCGGGCGGTTCGACTCGACTAACATCATCCCCGAGCCAGTTGTTGCTGCCATCACCAATATTGGCCTCGATCATACCGAAATATTGGGAAAAACTCTTATTGAGATTGCTTCTGATAAAGCTGGGATCATTAAGCAGGGCTGTCATTTTTTCACCACCTGTAAAAGTCCGACTGTCCAGCGTATAATACTTAAAAGCGCAGAAACATTCAACCGAGCAATGAGAAAAAATAAAGCATTAATCATCAGAGATATTAAAATTGAGATCGACTATGACAATAGTCATCCGCTGGCCGAGACAGAGAAAGTAATCCGAGAATGCTTTGAAAAAGTTGACAAGTTCTTCAGCTTTTCGAGTGTCAAACCAGAGACCATTCGATTAGAACTGATGTACTCTAGACAGGAGATTAACAAGCGACTCAAACGGGAGACCGAAGACTGGATGAGCGCTCGAGTTGAAGATGGAGTGATCGTTATCTTTGATCCCGACGCTCTTGTAAATTATTCATCTCATTCAAGAAATGAATTTCCGGCAATAGTTGTCCACGAGTTGACCCACATTTTCACTCGTGCCATCAATAGCCCGACTCTGGACTGGGTCAATGAAGGGTTAGCCCAATATGTCGCTGCGCAAGATAGTGGCCGACCGATTAATACGGACGACTTTGAGCTCTTCTTGGAGAACCACCTAGTAACGAACACTGGCTATACTAATTTTATCAATCGCGCCGGATACCGCATATCCTATCTCCTCGTAACTTTTATAATAAGAGATTTTGGTCAATCATCGATCGAAAAACTAATATCTCTGCCTGGTAGCTCCGACTGCACAAAACAGATCGAGAAGATATTTGACGCACCGATTGAAAATGTCAAACAGCAATTAAGTCGGGAAGTAATTCCGGCTATACCTTGATTCAGTTAGCTGTCAGCTTTTTATCTTTACTCGACTCAGCCACTATGGCAGGTACGCCCTTGGGTCCCGATTCAATCTGGGCGGCGTTGACCGGTTTGTCCAGCATCGCCCCGACTACTTCCTTTGGTGCCGAGCGCAGGATCGGTATCTCAAAGAAGAAAGAGTTGGGGGGTATCTGCTGTAGCGAACAGCTTGTCTTTGAAGTCGTCTGAAGCAACGCATAATTGATTCTCTCCACATACTGGTCTGCCTGACTAAAGAGTCTAAAATAATCCCCTTCTCCTTCTTGGAGGCCTGGAGATATGTTGTCAGTTCAATGCCGAATAGTTCCTTCTTTGTCTTCATAGTCATAGTACCGACTACGCTAACAGGAATTATGAGCTACACGGGGAAATCTCACTGATGTTTCTATGAGCTAGCGGGGAAGAGTAGTGAATCTCGTGACTGAATGATATTATTCATATTATTATGCGCGCAATTATAATGGCAGCAGGAAGAGGATCTAGATTTATGGATAGGTCGAAGGCTTTTCTGGCGTTAAATGGTCAGCCGATAATTGTTCGTTTGATTAAACAACTCGTCGGATATGGCGTAGGTCCGATTTATGTGGTCATCGGACATGAAGCAGAACGATTCGTAGGCCTCAAACATGTCATATTGATTCCAAATCCCGAGTACCAGACGGGTGATAATGCACAAGGACTAAAAGTGGCTCTTGATCTGATTGGCTACGAGGACACATTGATAATCGACGCTGATCTCGCACTGAGCGAGGGTGCTTTGCGACCATTGCTTGAATCATACTCAAAATATAAAGACTCGGTCTCGCTTGTCGACCTATCCTTTAAGGATGAAGAATCTATGAAACTGACTATCCGAGACGAACGCATAGTCGAGTATTCGAAAGCAAAAGGTATCGGAACAGAAATCTGTACTCTTGTTACCGAAAAAGTGCTACGAGATATCTATGTCGATTTGGATAGCATACGCTGGTGGGGCGTAGGAGTCGGTGAAGGCAAACTGAACCCACGTTTTGCTGACATTCCAAAGGATGCAAAATGGATCGAAATTGATACGCCGGAGGAATATGAAAAGGCTAAAGAGTCATTTGAAAACAGTGAGTTACGAAGTGCCTAATTATTTATAGAGTTCGTCGAAAATCTTCTTTTGTTTCAGAAAAGTCGAGACGAGATTTTTTATTATCGCCGAACTCATGTGCGGAGAAGTGGGATAAAACTTTACCGCTGCGATGTTAACACCCGCCGTGTTTTTGTAATAGCAACTGCTGATTGAGTATTCAGCTCCCCCTACTTTATCAACCCTTGTTTCTTTATCCCATTTAAAGAAACGGGCGATGTAGGAATTAATTTCCTTCAATTCTGCACTATCATATTCTAAAACGTGCTTCTGAGTGACGTTCGAAGGAATAATTTGCACCATAGTTACAAAGCCCGGACTTTTGTCATTCAGGATAGCTACGCCTTTCTTTCCAGAAAGAAGTCCGCGCAATAGGAATGCTGATTCTACAAGATTCGCGAGATTCCGCCGTAAACCTTCAATGCCGATTGTCTTGATTGCAACCAGGGCGGATAGCGGAGCACCAGCAGGTCTTGTTGTTTCAAGTGTGTAGTCTATGGGAGAAAGCGTGTTTGCGTCTCCTGCTAACTGGTGCAACTCTGTTTTCGAACTAACTTTCTTTGACAATAGCAAGGCGTCCTGCGCATTATTGATCATAATCATGCTACTTACTGCTGGTACTGAACCAATGCTCTTGTGGAAATCGATTCCCCACGAGTCAGCCAATTTAACCTGTGCGATTTTCTCATATTGTTCTCGCAGTGCGTTCAGGGCTGCAGATGAGATGTTCATATCATTCTTCTCAAAGTCATATCCCTTGAACACGAGCCAAGACCAACCAATGACAGAATCAACATGAAGATGTGGCTTATAACTAAGGTCGAACTCTTTAATCAACCGGTCTCTTAGCTCTACAAACTGCTTTATGTCATCAATCGTAGACTATAAGTTGTGCCACCATTAATCACGACGGTCGCAAGTTTATGGCCATCTTCAAGTATCTTTCGCGCCTTAGCCTCTGCATCTTGGATATCAGATGATCTATCGTCTACGCGAGCATTTATCTGTCCGGCGTTATCCAACCCAACGCCAAGCCAATCCGCGTTCACCGCGTGACAGAAATGTGCGTCCTCAGTCAGAAGCAACCGAACGTTACCGTCTAAGCCTGTAAACGTGGATTCGGGGACACATTTTTTAATGCCAAGCTTCATTCCATATAAATTCGTTCCAGTACCGCCAAACGTAAATATGCCATAAGAATTAGAATGAAGTCCTGCCAGCTCGGACATTATTCGTGTAACAGAACGTTCTGCTACGAGTGTCGCACCCGCCAAGAGATCATTTACGCCATGGATATTCTCTTCAATGGATACTGCATACATCGCTGAGGACGCAAAGTTTGTAGCCGCACAAACGTTATAAAACATTTCTGGGCTTCTCCATCGAGGTACTCCACTAAATAGATCCCTTGCAATCATTTTCAAAACGGCTGACGGACGCTCTCCGCGCTCATTGGCTACGGCGTATTTATTCACCAATAAATCTAGGGTGTCTGGATCATACTTTCCAGAATATCGTGTGGGGCACTTTTTACTTTTCTTCAGAAGCACTTCTCTAATCTGTTTCTGAGCAATAAGACTGCTCGGATCCTCAGGGTTGATCGGGAATAAATGTTTTATTCTTTTGTATATCCGGTCATTCTTCATAGGTATCTTATTTGCCACTCCTTTCAAATACATAGACGAAGCAACCTGGACGAATGAATATCCCATCTTTGTTCGCATATTTTCTAAAACTTTCGGTCAACTCTTCGATGACTTGCTCGACGATATCCGAATGATTGAAATACGTGTGCATGTGGAAATTCATGAAGACTTCGAGGGCATTTTCTACAGAATCGTATCGGATCGGGTCCCCAACTAAGTGACTGATAGAGGAATTGCCCATACCTGCTTTCTCACACTCATCGAATACTTCATCAAGCAAAAGCTTAGACGGGGATTGTCTGTCTGTAAGTGCGGCTACCGAATAGTCCCGACTCCATTGCTTGTAGATGATGGATTGCTCTTCGCTCAGGCTGTCAAAATGTATGAGATACATCTTTCCTCCTGGTACGATATTTTTTTCTATAAAATTCCGTATGCTGTTCTTAACGTACTCGTATTCGCCAGTCTTGTCGACGATATGTTGGTGTATGGAATGCGATAGACTCCACAGGCTGTATACGAAATCGTAGGTGTCTTCAGTTTTCGAAAAGAAGTCAATCGAGTCAGACTGAAAGAAACTCATGTCTCTTTGTCCGCTGTATTTATTCCTAGAATACTCGACCATCTTTGCCGAAAGATCGACTAGATCAAGCGAGACGTAGGACGGAACGTCTTTCAAAAATACATCGGTTCCCCTGCCGGATCCAGAACCTAATTCAAGTGCTTTTATCAATGAACTTTTGCCAAACTCACTCTTAAGATAATCGCGAAAAATATCAGTATCGTTTTTTGACTTAAACATGTAATCCTTGAGGATTTTGTTGTAGTATTCTGGAGTAAGGTAATCCGATGAATTTTTCACGTTCATCCTTAGCCAAGGGTATTTTATTTGAAGTTCGTTTAGATTCATACTTTCTAGTATACTCCAAAATCGCCCTTCGCCATGCCGCCATTCCTTATTCAAAAAATCCTCCCCCGCCAAAAAAGAAAGCATGAGAGCGGCAGGGCGAAGGGTGGCCGCCGTCCGCAGTGGCGAGCCCGCGAGTCGACCTTCGTCGTACTGTCGAGTGCAAAGCGAGCGGGCGAGTAATCATTGACTCGGGTTCTGGCGAAATAGGTTCTAGCGTGTTTTAAAAGTCCGTTATTCTACCACTGAAGTACCGACCCAGAATGTCTTGAGCCCAATAATTGTACTTAAAACAGGCCAAATTCTCAATTAGGTGGAGTGTTTTTGGATAAAATTGAAGGCGCTAGTGGCAGCGACAGAGCCCATGGCCGCGGCGGTGATGTCTTGTTTGAAGTGGCCAAAGAAATTGGTCGTGTCGCCGGCGGCGTAGGTGCCGGGGACATTGGTCTCCATCATGTTATTAACCCTTAGGTAGCCGTACTCGTCCAGCTCGATGCCGAGCTTGGTGGTGAGGGCGACTTCCGGAATGGCGCCGATTTCCACAAACAAGCCGTCTAGTTCTAAAGTTTTACCATCTTTGAATTTGACGCCAGTTAATTTGTCATCGCCCAATAATTCGGCGATTTCGGTGTGGTAGTGAATCTCAATTTGGCCTTTTTTGATCGGTTCAGCTAAATGTTCCATATTAACTAGCCCGGCCCGCAGATGATCGCTCCGGACAAAAACATGAATTTTAGCGGCGTATTGGCTGGCCAAAACCAGCCCTTTAGTAGCGGCATCACCGCCACCGACCACGCCGATGGTCTTATTTTTATACAGCGGGCCATCGCAAGTGGTGCAATAGTGAACGCCCCGACCTTGGGCGAAGTCGTCTTCTTTGGGTAAATTGAGCTTCCGTCGAGCTGCGCCGACAGCAAAAATCACCGTCTTACCTTGATGAGTTTCGCCAGCTTCGGTTTTCAGCACAAAGCCGTCAGCGATTTTGTCGATATCCACCACCCGGTCGGTGGCAATTTGGACGCCGAGTTTAGCCACTTGGTCACGAACTTTGACGATTAAGTCGTAACCATCAATCGCCTCAAAGCCGGGGTAGTTTTCCACCGTCCAAGCGCTGGAGGTAGCGCCGCCCAAAATATCACCGATCACTACGGTCGAAAGCTCGTAACGAGCGGAATACAGAGAGGCGGAAAGACCGGCGATTCCGGAACCAATAATTATAATGTCAGCCATCGTTCATTAAATATATCGTGAGACCGGCCGAAGAGCAACGGTCTGAAAAGCCCAACATAAACCTATAGAGTTATATAGATTGAAGTCCGACCCCACCCTTTCTAAACATTTAACAATTAATTCCGAATCAAAATGTTGCAATATGCTTCCCGTGTTCCAATCAAAATTCTTGCCCAAATCGGGGATATTTTTGATGAGTGTTATTAATAGTTCTTCAGTATTTGGGGAGTGTTGTTTTATGCCAATCGCGATCTATTTCAGAGTTTCTTCGGAAAGTACTTGGCTTGAGAGATCGCCAAAATTGCCCACGGATAATTTTTTGGCGATTTTTTTTCCTTTCACTATGGTTGCCGGAGAATATAACATTATTCACCCCATATTAGCAGAGTACTAGTTAAAATTCAGTAGGTCAGACTAATCCTATCTAAATTACTGGCTCACCTTGCTCGATTCGGCGACGATTGCTGGTACGCCTTTGGGGCCGGTCTCGATCTGGGCGGCGTTGACTGGCTTCTCTAGCATCGCTCCGGCTATTTCTTTCGGAGCTGATCGTAGGATCGGGATTTCAAAGAAGAAAGTTGAGCCCTTGCCTTCAGAAGACTCAACTCCAATCCGACCCTTATGCAGTTCGACAAAATTCTTGCTGATATACAGGCCCAAACCAGTGCCTTGGTGTTCGTCGATCTCGCGTTTGACCTGGGAGAATTTCTGGAACAATAGCTTCTGGTCTTCTTTGGCGATACCGCGACCAGTATCGATTATTTCCGCCCGAATATGATCATCGGGCTGCGACAGTTTTATGGTAATGCCGCCTCTTTCCGTAAGACAATTTAGCTAACCTAGTTTCTTCGAAAAAAAATTACACAAAAAGACTTGTGGGGTGATTGATTAAAACCAAATTTTAGACTATCCTTGCGAGGATTACTTGGACCTTCAAATTTAGGTAAGCAGGGAGAACATAACGATGGACAATAATAATAACTCTAAACTTGAGCTAGTTGCTCACGAAACACGCCGACGAGTTTTCTCCACTATCCTAAACGCAGGAAGTGGTCACCTGGGAGGATGTTCTTCCTCACTAGAACTCATGGTATCACTCTACTTCGGTGGAATATTGCGTTACGATCCTGCCAACCCTCGTCATCCCGACAGAGACCGAGTCTTGGTACGCGGACACTTGGGCCCACTGCGCTATAGCATTTTTTCACTCCTCGGTTGGATTGAAGAAGACGAGCTTCTTACCTACCGAAACTATGGTTCGCGTCTGCAAGGACACGAAGCGATGGAATTGGTTCCCGGCGTTGATATTACACCGAGCGGATCTTTGGGAATGCTAATGTCGTATGGGGTGGGAGCCGCAATAGCCTTGAAAAACTTCCAAAGCCCCGCACGAGTTTGGGTAATGCTCGGGGACGGTGAGGAGCAGGAAGGAAATGTTAGTGAGGCGGCAAGACACGCTACCCACGCTAAACTCGATAATCTCATTTGTGTCATCGATCGCAATTCCAAACAGCTGTCTCAGCCGACCAGTGTCGTTGACAGCGCCAGTGATATTGCGACCATTTGGAATGGATACGGCTGGAGCGTTGAAGAGATCGGAAATGCAAACTCCATCGACGCAGTCTTACAAAGACTAACCCAAATACAAGCGGGTAAGGGACCTCAAATGGTGATCGCCAACACAACAAAAGGACTTGGAATTGCTGGGGCCGAAGAGCACTTCTGCGGCTACCACACCATCAGTTCTTGCACGCCAGAACTAGTTGCGGAGGCTATCAAACACCAAGAACGACAGATCGAGACGAGACTAACGAGGAGCGGAGTATCGATAGCCGAAACCGTGAAAAGTCTTGTTGATAAAGTCCCCAGACCAAAAGCAAGACCTAGCATCGCTACCAAAGAACTTGCGACACATCGTAAGTTCAACTTCCGGCCAGCTGGCAACGAAAAGTCGGTCGTCGATGCTTTTGTCACATACCTTCAGCAGCTCACTGCTGTCGCACAGAAGCTGCATCCGCTTTCTTTGTATGTGATGACCGCTGACCTCATCCAACTTAACCATGTTGAGCTGTGTGGCTTAAGAAAGGCGGGGGTACAATACATGGATGTCGGTCTTAGAGAGCAACACATGCTCGCTCTTGCCCACGGCCTCTCCGTCACTGACAGAGACTCGAGAATCATCATCAACGGTGGTGATGCGTTTCTCTATCGGGGATCAGACCAGTTACACTCGGCGGCACAAGCCGGAAGTAGCATGATTCTCGTTAGCGACTTCAGTGGCTTGAGTGGTAGTAGAAATGGGGCGACCCACCAATCCACTGGCCAGTCCGGAGCAATCCTCACGATGCCAGGCGTAACATTTCTCGAACCAGCGGATGTTCAAGACTTTTACAACTGTCTTAACTGGTCGTTAACCGCTCATCCACCTGGGCCGGTATATATCCGGATTCATAACATACCCGTTCCAGCTCTGCTACCCGCCCCTGGAGTCGAGCGCAACCTAAGCTACTATCTAACCCATCTTCCTCCGGAAAGGCCGGAAGTGATTTTGGTTGGAAGTGGCTTGTCAAGCTTTGGTGTAACCGAGGCCGCAAAACTCCTTGAACAACGCGGAATAAGCGTAAGGGCAATTCACATCATTAATCCCAAAACTCTTGATGCAGATTTTGTAAATCTGTTGGAAGACGGGGTGCCAACCCTTACCGTCTATAACGGAAATCCTTCTGTTCTTCAGTATGCCGTGTCAAAAGCGGTGATGGAGAATATGGGGTCTCGACCATCGGTAATTGTTGGTCACGGTTTCCAGAAGGGTAGTTCGGGGAAGTTTGACGACCTAAGAGCGCGCCTAAAACTTGACGGTACTGGGATAGCTGAAACTGCTTATCAGCTCATAACTGACGGGTAGTCAGATCCAGCCAGGAGTGTCGAAAGATACTTCTGGCTTTTTTAGTTCTAGGATTTAATCGCTTTCCAGATTGATAAAATCTGGGAGAGTTCTAAAGAATTCCCCTTACTTCGAATACTTAAGAAATCTCGACCGATATTATATTGGTGCTGAGATAGCGCTCCCTTATTTTTAAGTCCGACGACTGATAGCGCTGCTAGAACCCTATCGATGTCCTCATCTACAAATTTCCAGAGAAATTTCTTTTCTAAATAGTGCGCCGAGAAACCCGAATTCACTTCGCTTGTAATCGTGTTGATCTCTTTATACCTTTTAGCCATATCATACGACCCTAAGAGAGTTCGTAGATATAGGTCGTCACCAGCCTTTGACTTCATAATAAAAATACCCGCCTGCGTTAAGGCGATTTCTTCCAGGTTTTTTATGTATTCAGGATGGGCGTTAAATCCTAGATAAATAAAATCAAATCTTTTATTGAGCGATTTTACTTTACGCAAAGACCGGGTATCGTCATTAATTACTTTAACGCCAGGGTAAGTGGCAGCCACTTGCTTAAGCGCTACATTCGATGAATCGACACAAAGAATACTGTTGGCGTATTTCGAAAAGTGTCGTGGTAAAAAAGCAATAGTGCCACAACTAATGTCAGCCATATTTAATTTCGTTTTTTTAAGACGCTTCGTAGTTTCATAAATCGCTTTCTCGACTTCTTCAACATAGCTACCGTATTTTGCCCACCTCCCCTCCTTATAGGCCAGAAACTCACAAGCGGTATAGTAGCCAGCTTCGGTTGATAAATCCCTATACCCACTTAAATAACTATCGTAATCACTCATTAAGTAACTCTATAATAGGTGGACAAATCACATTTAGGTAGCCAAGAAAGAAGTTGTTGATGCTGACCCGACTTTGACGATCGGGTTGTTTTTCTTCCTCACCTTGGCTTCGCTCCGTGAGCTGGTATACTTCGCACGGTATCTTGTCAAAAAGTATCCCTATCACTTTCTTCATTTGTTTTGTCTCTATTAAAGAATTAATCTCTCCGCCCCTCTCTTCTAGTAGCATTGATATTTGATGGTAGTTGTTCGTGACCGACCTCTTCTGCAATAGTCTAAAAAACTTAACGAACCGATAGGATTTTTGTCTCATTGAAGTGACGAGCCATGGCGGCCACTCGTGATCACTTACCGGATTTCCAAATGTGTAAAGCAGAGCTAGCCTCGCAACAATCGGTCCAGCAGATTGAATAAGTTGAGAAAGGGTCTCGCCGCGCCGGCGAGAAGGCGAAACATTTTTGCCGTTAATCACGATCGAGCCGATGAAGAAGTATTCTTTCGTCATTAGTGACGGGTTCAAAAGCAACGTTTCGGAAAATATCTTCTTCGCAGCCCAATTTTGTAAATGACTCTCAAGAAAAAATGTGTCTACCGGCACGAGACTTAAATGATCTGGGATTATTCGAGCCAAAGAATCATCTCTAAATGGCCGGGAAATATTACCAAAGAGCTCTCGGTAAGTTTCTGCTACTAGCTTCGGATCAACACCTTTTATAACTGGGAAAATCGCATTGAACATTGAGAGAAGTTCGGAATCAAACATTGGGTCAACAACCGATCCTTCGATCTGGGTGCCTATAGACAGCTCTCTCTCGTATGACCAGTCGTTATCGAGTTTAAGCATCGAGTCTCGAACCATCCTTAAACTACTCTCGGGACTGAACTTTGTTTCGTTCAAACTTCGTAGGGCGTCTTTTTTCCACCGTCCAGAATAGTCGAGAGCTTTCCCAGGGTGGCTAGTAGACGGGATAATAATTTTTTTCTCCGTGTAGAGATTGATCACAAATCTTACAAATTCGTGATATCGCTCGTCTTGGGTATTAAAATATTCATCGTAATCGCAACTAACTTGCAGGACTTTCAGATCTCCCAATATCCTAGAACTGAAGTAGTCAAGAATAAATATTGGGCTAGAGAACTCTTTGTAATCCGATTTTGAAACTTGATAAAAATCAATAAACAACCCCGGAGTAAATCGTTCTTCATTTATTTCGTTCTCTTTGTCTGACCCCCAGAGTTTTGCAACTTCACTTATTTGGTAAACCGTTCTACCGCTGTAGTGCATGCAAATCGGGAACCTAACACTCTTACCTTTTTGTCGTTGCCATCTAGCCCATACATCCGCCAATAGAAACATCCTCGCATGGCTTAGACTCAAAGGGCATATCGGGTGCATGTGAGCCAGGTCAAGGAAATATTCCCCGATCCCTTGCTTAGTGCTAAAGGATTTCTGTTCTGACGATGTCGAATATTTTTTTGTGTCCAAGCTCATTTGGGTGGATACCGTCCTCTAGAAGTAATTCAGTCGTTTCGGATTCCCCCCATTGACCAATCAAAGTAATTAACTTAAGCTCTTTTTCCAGACAAACAGTCTTGATGGCGTTGTTGTAGTCTTCCCAATCGATATTGGATAGACTGAACCCTTCGCTAGGATTAGTGCTTTCTTCATTAATGGGAGTCAGGCCGATAAACATGACTTTATCGGCGTATTTCAAGCCAATATCGGCAATGAGCCGGCAATTTTCAGTAAATAAATTGGCCGGAGTCGCCAGAAGGTGTGATTTTAGATCGCGTTTGGCGTCGTTAATGCCGAAAGAAAAAATTATCGCAGAGCGATCATCAGGATATTTTTTTCTGCATCTTTGTGGGAGTTCTCCCTCAAGCCTATCAAGGATGGAGCTAGATCTGTCCCCAGGAATACTCAAGTTATGGACAAGCGTCAGGTCTTTGTCGTGCTCATCAATCGCCTTGGCTAACAACATCGGCCAGGATTTGCTTTTTTCCACCTTCCTACCAGCGGCAATACTATCACCAACAACAATAATGTTATACATCGGGATAACTCTTCATCTAGACGATAGGATTATTATACCAGATAAAAGGTATCGAGGGGTGTTCACTACCCTGAGGACGGTTCACTTTTCTTGCTCGACTCTACCACAATTGCCGGCACGCCTTTGGGGCCAGTTTCGATCTGGGCGGCGTTGACAGGTTCACCCTGAGTCAGTCGAATGGGTTTGTCCAGCATCGCTCCGGCTATTTCTTTTGGCGCAGACTTCATAATAGGAATTTCAAAGAAGAACATTGCACCCTTGCCAACCTCCGAGGTTACCCCGATTGTACCTTTATGTAACTCCACGAAGTTCTTACTGATATATAGACCCAAACCCGTTCCTTGATGCTCGTCGATCTCTCGTTTGACCTGGGAGAACTTCTGGAACAGTAGCTTCTGGTCTTCTTTGGCGATGCCCCGGCCGGTGTCGATAATTTCCGCCCGAATATGGTTATCGGGTTGCGACAGCTTGATGGTAATACCGCCTTTATCGGTGAACTTAATCGAGTTGCCGATTAAGTTGACGAAGATCTCGCGGATTCGGTCGGGATCGCAGAAGGTTTGGGGCAGATCGGTTTTTGGTGCTTCCAATTTCAGATAAAGTTTTTTGGTGTCGGCTTTCAGTTGCAGTTCCTTGAAAACTGACTCAACCAGCAGAGAGAAGTTGGTCTTGGTAAACTTCATCTTCAGCCGCCCCTGTTCAATTCGCGAAACATTAAGCAAGTCTAGAATCAGTTCGGCCAGCCGTTTACTGGAATCATAGGCCCGATTTAAGTATTCCTTGGCCTTCGGGTCAATCTTGCCCATGCCTTCGTCCAGGACCATCGACAGATAGCCCTCAATCGCCGCTAGTGGCGTATTGAGCTCGTGGGAGGCCATAGAGATGAATTCGTCCTTAAGCTTGTCTAGGTCGGCTAAATAGGCGTTCGCCTCTTTGAGCTTGGTGTAGGCCTGGGCTCTTTGAATAGCGAGCGACATATCGTCAGAAATGGCTTTGACGATTGAATGGTTCTGCTCGTGGATGAGGTCTTTCGAGTCGGTAAAAACAAACATCAGCACCCCGAACGGCTCGCCACCGGCGTAAAGCGGGAAGGCCTCGATATGCCGAGCGCCGATGAGTTTTTGAATGGTTAGCGCCACCGCTTTAGAGATTGGCGGGCTGACAAAATCACTTAAGTTACCAGAATCGTGCGGTTCCTTATCGACCAAAACAGCGTGGGTCAGATTATAGTCTTTCTTGACTGGGTGACTGTGTTTTTCTAAATCTCCTCCAACTAAAGACAAAATCTTGGCCGAAGCTTGATGCTTGGAGACGGCGTAAGCCATCAGCTGGCTGTCTTTAACAATCGACAGCAACGCCCCAGCACACGATTCTAGCTGTTTGGGAATCTCATCGAGAATCTTCTGCGCCATTATCTTCATCTCGCTTTCGTTCAAAACGATGTCAGAGATCCTCTGCAGCGTCGCCAAGTTTTTATTGCGCTCCTCAACCTCCCCCAACGCCGCCGTCTTCTCCTTAGCCAGCACCTCAACCTCCTCCCGCCGGCCTACCTCATCTCTAACTGACTTTATTAATATCCAACCTCCGTAAGCCAGAACAACAAAAAAGATTACTCCCGTCCAAGATGGCCCACCTGGGTTTGAAAAAAGTTGAGTCAATGTCGTAACTAGAACCAGTACCACTGCCGACTCGGTCAATAGAACTTTTATATTGAAAAGTTGGTACTTTATAATTGCATAGGCAAACGAGGCTGATAATGCGATAGCCCCAAGTGAACCAAAATTAGCGAACTTATCATAACCGAACAAAGGAAGGAGGAGGTCTGTAGTTAGTGCAATAACAGATCCAACACCTACACCTATGAGTACATACTTAACTTGTTGACGGGTGTTCCCTTCACTTTTAATAAGCTGCCTCACAAGTGAAAATATACTCAAGAACACCAGTAACGCAGCATAGATTATAAATAAGATAAATCCGTCACCATAGTTGAATGAGAAGCTCCCATTAGCAATACTGACGCTTTTGATTACAAACGGACTAAGGCTAATGAAAGATATGAACACCGATATAATGGCAGGCAACATAACCAGATAGGGTATCTTTATTTCTTTTATCGAACGCTTTGGAAATAGTAAAGACAGGTTGTAGAGCAGGAAGATCATAGGTGACGCCGTTACATATGTGAGTCTGTACCAGGCCAGTGCGTAGTCAGTGTTCGTGCTTAGCTCCACCATTAAGTTTGTTGCTACCCAAAGCGCAATAGAGATAGATAGGTAGACAAAGAGCCTATTGATGAACTCCTTCCTATCTTTCATGAAAATTACAAATCCAAGGGTTAGATCAAGAAATATCGCGATCTCAAAGACAAGTAGGAACGAACTATTCATATGAATTACTTAGAAAACTTATACTCTTTATCGAGTTTGCCGATAGCATTCAGTAAAGACGAGATCTCTGATCGAGTATTATTAGCTTGAACTGTAAATCTAATGCGAGCAGTGCCCTTAGGGACTGCGGGCCAACGTATAGCAGGAGCAAAGAACCCAAGTTCCTGTAGTTTCCTAGATATAACCACCGCCTTCATGTCCTCACCTATCATGAGCGGCACAATCGGTACCGGATCTTCACTATAGAAAGTATCAAGGCTAAGATTCTTGAGTCCTCCCCTGAGTTGCTTTGCATTCTCCCATAGGTTTTCCCTCAGCCGCTGGCTTTTCTTAACTATTTCGATCGATTTAATTAAGCCTAGGGCTAGAGCTGGAGGTATCGAACCGCTGAATATTCCAGGTCGGGCGGTGATTCTCAAATAGTCAGACACTTTCCTGCTTACAGCAGCGTAACCCCCGAGAATGCTTAACGCCTTGCCTAGTGCGCCTGTCGTTATGTCAACCGCCCCCTTCAGATCAAGATGCTCTGCTGTACCAGCACCAGTTTTACCAAGAACTCCTACAGAGTGCGCATCATCCACCATTAGCCATGAGTTATTAGATTTAGCGATTTCGGCTAGGCCTGCAAGAGGCGCTATATCTCCATCCATGCTAAACACGCCATCGGTGATTATCATTTTCCACCCGCTACGGTAGTGTTTTATTTTAGTGTTCAAATCATCCAAGTTCTTGTGGTCGTAAACTATTATCTTGGACTTCGAAAGTCTGCAGCCGTCTACTATCGTTGCGTGGTTGAGCTCGTCGCTAAAAATATAACTCTCCTGTTGTAGAAATAAGAATTTGCGTATAAGAAATTCTGCAGAGAACGTTGGCATGCTCATTATTGCAGGGATAACCCCGATATTCGCAAGCGCTCCACTTGTAAATAGCATAGCTGCTTCTGTCCCCAAGAGACTTGACACAGACTCCTCGGCTCTCTTGTGGACATCGAGAGTACCGGAGACTAAGGGAGTACCACCGCTTTGGGTTCCGTAACTTTCCAACCCATCCTGTATCTCACTGATTAGTTCTTGATTCGATCCTAAACCTAGGTAATCGTATCCGCAAAATAGTGTCTCCTTTTTCCCTCCTATCATGACAACATTCCCTATAGACTTGCCCTCAATCGTCCTTATGTCTGGGTAAAGATCTCTACTGTTGATGCCTTCGAGCACCTCGTCAATCTTTTTGTAAATATCTTTGTTTGATCCAAACATAATTAATCTGCAAGCTTCTGAACTTTCGCCTTTAAAAACGACAACAACATATTCCCAATCTACCACTTGAAAAGCGGATTGAGAAATTTTCCTCCAGTCCGGACTGAAAAAATATCCTCCAGAGGTTCGGCCATTGACCTGGGTTATTATTAGATTACAATGACTGCATAGTCACTGGCAAGCGACTTCCCAAGCACATCCTGTTGGCATAAGATTCAACGACGAAAGTCGTTGTAAGGAGCACATCGACATGAAACTGTGGCGTTTGATTTTGATGGCAGTTGCTCTGCCCCTCGTCGTAAGTTGTGGCGGAGCGGGTGGACCTGACACCCCGAATCCTTGGGCGGGTATCAAGAAGGGGGTATTAGACTGCCTCACCCACCCTGGCGAACATCACTACTATACCGTCCGCTTCACCATCAAGAACGACAAGACTTTCGTGGACGGAACGATCACCCACCCTAACTCCGGCGAGACTCGTCTGGGAGTAATCACCGGAAAGATTCATCCTGCCAATCAACTTGTTTTCTTCTGGGTCAGCGATATGCCGGGTTCTGGGGCAACATCGATCACTAGCTTTCGGTCTAACTCTGATGATCCACCCACCCAGCTTGACGGGAATCCAGCCGGAAGGATTGAGGTGAAATTGGCCGCAGATGAGGTTGGCCGTGGTCCACTTGGCTACACCCCAGCTGAATACAAGTTGTCATGGGAACCGGGGTAGGTTTTGTTTTCGTTTCCTGGCGGCGATTTGCACTCGCCGCTTTTTTCATTCGATTGAACCGGTTACAGTCCACTCCAATGGCATCATCATACCGATCTGAAGATCTAGTGAAGCGTTGAGTGCCGACTCCTTGGGTATGAAATGATAAAAACCGTAACTCCCGATGGCTGATAAACACCCTGGAAGCCCCCCAAAGCCACTATTACACTTAACGGATCTTCCGGACCAATTAGTAGTGTTCGTCCCTCCCATTATCCCCTCTGATAGCAATGAGCTATCAGAGGGTGATGTAAGAATCAGGTCATATTTGAAGCTTCCAAATCTATTATATGAGCTGTCGATGCATCCCGCTAACCATTTGCTCGGATCATAGGTGCCCCTACAGATATTTCCAGTTCCTGGATTTTTTTGAATATTAACCGAATCCGCAGCTGGCCCCTTCCATGTTTCCGAGTAATTCGTTTCCCCTATATTACCCGTTACTTGCCACTCTGCCACTCCAATGGCATTGGCAGAGGTTACTTGATTGGAATTATTGGTATGTCTTAGCCGATATAGCTGTGTTGCTTTCCAGGTTGAGCTATAAGGATCAGCGGCAGTGGATGAAGTTGGCGCATTGCCGAAATTAAGCAGGACCAATCCAAAAGCTCCCAGGAGTAAACCGAGAATCGTCATCATCATTTGCCTGTTTCTCATAACATTAGCATTACGGCTAAGGAGTGAATTGTCAACCGATTCGAATTAGCTCATCGAAATAGTTCCCCAAACGGGATTCGTTAGCTGACTAGAAACGGTTCCCGAAAACCAGCCTCCTGCCACGCTGTCAGAACAATTAACAGCCTTCTCAACTTTTGCCTTCAAAAACGACAACAACATCTTACCCCCAGATTACCAGAAAACCGGTGGGTTTGCTCAACGAAAACTACGAGCCACGGCGTTCGGCGACACGCCTGTCTTCGATGGCGTAGTCGTGCCGTCGGTAGAGATCACCGATCTTTTGCATGATCACCGCTGTCGCTTTGTAGGTATTCTCGTCAGAAAAATCCGGGTAGTCCAGATTCTTCAGATGAAACGGCTGGCCGATATTGATAATGATTTTCTTTCTCTTGAAGAGAAAGGCCAGGAAATTGTAGTTTGGCGGGGTATGGAGCGACATCGGTACTAAAATGGCTTTGGTGGTTAGTGCCAAAATCGCCGCCCCACGTCGGCCTTCGCCGATCCTCGGCCGATCCTTTATGATCCGGCCTTCGGGAAACATAATGATACCGCCGCCTTTCTCTAAAATGCGAGTAGGCGTCAACAGCGACTTGCCAATACCCTGTTTGCGATGGGCCTTAAAAGACCCGAGCAACCAAATAAAAAGATTGAAGATTGGGATGCGAAAAAATTCATTCTTGGTCATATAGCGTAGCGGAAAAAGTGACGGCCGGTGGAATAAAGCGACGCCAATAAGCTGTGGATCCAAATGACTTTCGTGGTTGGTCACGACGATAAACGGTCGGGTAATATCTTTTAAATTCTTTAATCCCCGGACTTCAAAGTTAGTAAATATCCTCAACAAGAGCCACGACAAACTCGCCCCAATATACTGGGTGATAATAAAAACCATCTCTGATTAATTCTAGCAGATGGCAGCCAAGAATCGTAATCCCTAAATCTGGGCACCAACTGCCCCCTTACCCACCCCTGGCAACTCGTCGCTGAGAAGCTTAAATCTGATTTACAGTCATAATCTGTGGCGGATAAAAATCTTAACACCCTTGATCGGCAACAAAGCCGAGACATCATTAAAGGCAAGCCCAACAACTTTCTCCAAATCCTCACGATATTTTGATATTGGTTCGTTTCTCTGTATGTCTAGTACCATCAGTCGTAACATACCTTGAAGTTGCTGCTTAAAATAGGTAAAATAACGCCATCATTTGATCGTTAACGTAACGGTGAAAACTATGAGAGAGAAAACGAGGTGGCAAATTGGAAACTAGTTTTTACGTCATTAAACCTCATGGCTTGGCGTTTCGCGAAGAAATTAGAGCAATGATTAAAGGTGCTGGACTTACTATCACAGAAAGTAAGGAACTTGTGATGCATAGGCGGGTACTAGAAATCATTTATTCCGACCTGCCCGAAAAGTATCGAGACGCGGTTTTCCGACAGTTTAATGGTAGATCAGTTGAAATGGGGTTGGTTATGGGCGAAAACGCCGTCGACGAGCTCCTTCAAATCACAGGCACCGAATTAGACCCCGTCGATTGTGTTCCCGGTAGCATACGCTTTAAGTTCGGCGGGCGTGTGCCATCAATGATTGACGGCGTTCGTTGTTATGCAAACGTCATTCATCGACCCCGAAATAATGCGGAAGCGGAAATCGGCACTAAGGTCTTCCGGATGTTATAAACCATATCCCGTACTAATTACTGTACGGGGTTTTTTTGTTCAATAATAATCGGGATTACCCCCATATTAGCCTAGTGTCGATCCCTTCTCGAGCCGTGTCGGCACTAGATTCAAGATGAAAATTAAAAAATGGGATTAATATATTTCTCTCGTTACTCTAACTAATAAAACTTCTGCTCCAATGCGTGATTCGTTGGAAAGGTGTTGGATCTGCTTGTCACAATTTCAAATCGCTTATACACTTTCAACATCCTGCTTAAAACTTCATCCGCGGTTTCTCCCGTGACCTGTACCCAGCCGGCGCAGCTAGTGTATTGCCTTTTTGATTGGACGGCATCCCCCACTTTGTAGTTTATATTTCCGCCAATGACTCCGTCGAGTTCTTTCAGATCGTCATACGTAGAAATCTTTGTGATAATACCGTCAGTTAAGGGCAGGAACATGTCGCCGACACAGCGTTGTCCTTTCAGTGGAATAGGCCTGATTTTTCTGCCGACTATAATGTCAATCAGCAAAGAACAAACGTCAACACCGAAGGCAATACTCTGGTTTGACAGCATATGCTCTCCGGCGGTTCGCCACGCAAATTCGCAAATCGTAGGTTGTCCGTAAGGGTCGACGAAAAATTCTATCTGCATGTAACCATTTTTCAGGCCAAGTTTACCAACAAGGTTCTGAGTAATTTTTCCTCCATCGAATTTTATTTCCTTTGGACACTCCTTTACCGTGATTTGAGCGAACTTTTCCTTCTTCTCGGCGAAGCTAAGATTGGTATAAGGAAGCCACGTCAGAAATGTGCCGACCACCTTACCGTCCTGCACAAGCGAGTCAAAGCACCATATCAGGTATGGGCAGTACGTTTCCGCAATGAATCGCTGCGTGGAATAGTCAAGTTGTAGGGCTTCTAACTGTTCCCTTGACTCAATCTTATATACCTCCTTCGAGGAAAGTCCCCTTCGCCACTTTACTATGAAGGGAAAGCCGCCACGCTTTTCCGCAAACTCCAGTGCGTCCTCAGCAGAAGTTAGTTCCTGGTAAAGCATCGTACTATATCCAAGTTCTCGTAGCTTGTCTTTCATTGTAGCTTTGTCTCTCACACAACGAGCTTGGTACTCGTCTAATGCTCCGGGAAGTTTGAGTAAAGAAGCAAATCTCTGAACATTTTCCTGGTTGTATTCAGAATCGTTATAGAAGTAGTTAACCACGATTTTGTGTTCGGCGCAGAATCTGTTGAATTTTTCAATCATTTGTTCAACAGACTCTGTTTTATCGAAAATAAAACAAGGAATACCAGCAGTGGCTTCGAGATGGGTCTTGCTAAAGAACATGCTATGCTTGAATCTGAGTAACACCAGATTAATGGTCTGGTTCGATATCACTTTTCTTGAGAGCGTATTTTCGTACTCTTCAACGAAAAGAAGTGTCGGTTTGTTGACATCAAACCTTCGCTTCATAGAACATAGCCCTTTCTTTTTAAGATGTGTGCAATCTGATACATCCCGAACATATTATAACTAAAAAAAATTATTATCAGTAAGTTCGCATGTAACTGTTCATACCCCTTGATTCCAAAAATATGATGTATGATACTAAAAAATTGCATTCTTTGCTCGGGTATGTAAGTTTAGCGACCTATGAAACTAATTACTAATTTACAAGTATCCAAGAACTCTCGGTTTAGTCGTCTTGAATCAGAGAGTAGAACCAAATATTAACTTAAGCCTTAGCTGAATAATGCAAAAAGGATTCAATAAAAAAGATAACATTGCATTGATCGAAGGAACTCCCTCATCAGAAGAAGAACTTCAGGTTGGAGAAATAACTACACAACCAGAAAAACTTTTTGGGCACGAAAGTGTTTTTGTTGTTGGAATCAATAATAGATTAGCGATTTACAAGCCACGCAGTTTAGAACAAATCATCCCTGGCTGGGAAAAAATTGAACCAGGCACATATTATAAACACGAGAGAGCAGCTTATCTTGTTTCTCAGTACCTAGACTTAGATATTGTACCTCTCACTGTGATTAGGGATTTAGGAAGAGGGTACGGTTTAGGTAGTATTCAGTTATTCATTCCGAACGCTAAGACTCTTAATGAGTGGTCTCCGTATAGAAAACCAGACAAGGGTAATAGTAAATCGCAATCAAGAATAGAAATGATGGCCATGTTGGCTTTATTCGATATTCTCATTCATGAGACAGACAGACACTCAGGTAATGTGCTTTTTAACGAAAAGTTCCGGATGAAAGAAGATGGGCAATTGGAATGCCGAGAGAAAATTTATGCGACTGACAATGGGTTGTCTTTTGGAGATGCTCAATTACGTAACTTTTCCATTCTTACAGATAGAGGAAAGGCTGGATGGTTATGTGGAGAAGAAATTCCGCGAAAAGTCGCAGAAAAGTTCAATAGCTTTATTAGTTCCGAGAAATCAGTACAAAGCTTAAAAAAAGCGCTCGAAAAGGAAGACCTTCTTACAGAGAAGGAGAGCATTGCACTGTTTGCTCGTATTAACTACCTTAAGACTTTACTTTATTCCAAAAGTTTTCCTCCAGCATCGGGAATCATACAAACACTTGCTTGTTATTTGCCTAACACTTAAGAACCGTGAAGTACCCCATTCTTAATGATCAGTAAAAATCTCTTTTATTTTTTCCTGAGTATCTTTTAGTTGCTCGTCAAAAAGCAAATAATCCTTCAGCTGCACAAAGGGTATCCACTTATAAAATCTGACCTCCCCAATTTTTGGTTTTATTTCATTGTTGGCACCGACAAAACGGAATCCAAAGAAATATCTTTCTGATCCTTCGTAGTTATTTCCATCACGAATCATTTTAATTACCTTGAATTTAAATCGTAATGGGACGTTACTTCGACCCACAAGTTGAAGAGATTTTTTTTCTATTCCCAATTCTTCACGTATCTCTCGATATACTGCGTTCTCTAAAGTTTCTCCTTGCTCAACCCCACCACCAGGAATTGCAAAATACCTTGCCTCAAAAGACTCTAAGTTCACTAAAAGAAATTCATCGTTTTCATTAACAATAAGTGCTGAAACACCTTGTCTATACATCATAAGTAAAAATCAATTTATATCGTTAATGACTTACAAAAAGTAGAGACTACTTTCTTCTTAATCTGTTCTGGTATGAATCTAAAAAATAAATCGGGGTCTATTAACTCAACTTCTAAAATCTCATAACCAGTTTCGGCCTTTAAAAAGTCAACCCTACATATATTAGGCCATGCCCCAAACTTTTTCAAGAAAAAGTTTTTCAATGCTGCAATTTCTCTTCGTATTGCACCTGGCACATCCGCCAACTTTATATATGTAGGATTCAATTTATCATTGAGAATTCCAGGGAACCTCTTAACCCCATAAAGGGAGACGCCGTTAATCATAATGACTGATATTTCGCCTTCTGAAATGGCGGGTCTATAAGGCTGAGCAATAAAATTAAGCTGCTTATTATTCTTCAATGCCACAATTACCGTTTCATTATTTTTACTTGTATCACACTTGAAAGTCAAATAGCCACTTGCTGATATGCAGGGTTTTATAACCAGCATATCCGTACTAAGCATTCTGCCGGTCTCTGAAATTACATCGCTGATTTCTGCCATTGTGTCGACGCTTTTTAATTGCAAGGATACTGTCGGAACCACATTCATGTGATTTATTTCGTTCAAGTATTTACACTTATCGATGTTCCAAAAAATAAAATTATAATCATTCACCAATTTAACCCTCCTTTTTTTGAGATGTGATACTTCCTCGATAAATTCTTTGTAGCAAATATGGTACCCCCATATGCTTCTTAGAATAACCACATCAGAAGGTTCTGAAATATTTGCAATTTCTTTCAGGGTGACAATCTCGGAGAACAATCCTGCATTTCTATATGCGTTGCGTATATAAATATCCTCTTGGATTTTCCCAAGGTATTTTTCCGAAGAAGCAATGTATATTTTCATGCCAACAGCTCTATAGACGTTTTAAATCTCCAAAAAGATTTAAACAAGTCCTTATATTCCATTGCAGTGGTCGCCCTTACAACGAGTTGGTTGCGGTCACTCCAACAAAATGCTTTCCCAGGCAAGATCTTGATGTTGCCTGATGTGTATAGGAATTGCGACATGGTTTTGTCGTCAATAATCCTAAATCCCTCGTAAGATTTTCCCAGTAACTTGCTTAAATCCAATATTATAAAAAACCCCGCTTCCGGTTCAAGCGCTATGCTCACACCCCTGATGCCGTTCATAGACTCGGCACTATCGATATTAATCCTGTTATCGATAATAATTTTATCAAGCAATGTTTTTTCCTTCTTTCTGAGGTTATCAGCTCCCACAATAATAGCTTTTACAAAAATGTATCTCTGATAATACTCCTTCGCGACGCGGGCGAGGTAAACCTCTCTTTCTTTTGCCAGAGTCTCATCTGATGAAAAAATTGCGCTCATGGCAGACGATTGTACCAAAGACAATGAATCGGAAACTTGAAATATTTTATCGCGTATCAAAGAGCTGATTATTTCATTAGCTACCACCATTCCCGATCTGATACTGGCTAACCCGTAAGACTTGGAAAGCGAGTATAGAGTTATTGTATTATCGAAATGGCCACTTAGGCTGCATATAGGCAGAGCAGGATTATTTCTGTCATATTCTAGACCCGCATAAGCCAAGTCATCAATAATAAATACGCCTCTTTCTTTGCAAACACTGGAAATCTCCAAAAGTAATGATTTGTCCGTTTGACTGTAAACCATACCTGTCGGGTTGTGTGGGTTTAAATTTACAAAAACAGAAACTCTTGGCGGCAAATCGGACCGCCTGAAAATATATTTTCCGCGATTTGTATCGTAATCTGATTCAAGTTCGTTATTGACTTCAACAATAAGTCGCTTGAGTTTTTTGGGATCAACTTTCCAGCCATCAAGACTTGTCAGCTGCAAAAGTCTAACTTGACCTCCCGCTCTTTCCGGCATAAACGAAAAAAGACCGTAGTTTGGGGCTGTTATTATTACCACATCTCCATAGTCCAATATCGCTTCCATGACCAGCGTGAACGCTTGGGTGCTTGAATGTGTAAAAATAATATTATTTTCATCTATTTTCATAGAATAGAGCTTTCTAAAGTATTTGATGATGGGCGCCTTGTCGACATTATCGCCTGCGGCCAACGGATAATCCGAAAGTACTCTATTTTCCAAAGAATGCCTTATGTTAGTAAGACATCTATTAAAAGGTTTAAAACGGGCGGGGCTTCCACCACCCAATCTAACTTTGTCTAAGATGGGACTTTTAAAACCTTTTATAAGAAGATTTGAAGAAAGACTATAGTTCTCGTAGGCTGTGGCCGCTTCCTGTATTTCAGGAGAACTCCAAAAGCCTAAAAGTGCATTCCCAAGGTGCGGCAACCCTCCATAAATCAGTCTGTTGACTTGATTTGACGGATACATTCGCACCACAGATCTTATAGACTTTGGTAGAGTTTTGTCTTTAATTATTTTTTGTTTGTCACTGTGCATAATAAATAAGTTTAACGTGACAGTACATCAAATTTTCTTGAGTAGCAATGCTTGATATAACCAACAAAGCATATTCAGACCTCTCCTTAAGTCTTAAAAAGTTTTTCAACTTCACCAAACTGCTTATAAAAATCACCATCCACACAGAAAACCCTAAATCCGTACTCTTTTGCTTCCTTCTCAAAATAGCGAGAGTATTCCGTAACCATTGCTGCAATCTTGCCGTAGGTTGCCTCGTCCTTCGTCTTACGGATTACCCAGTCGTTCGGCGTGGTTGATTTGTGGATGACTTGAACGAACTTCTGCTCGTCTTGTCGTACGAGGAAGACCGTTTTGACGTGATCGTGACCGAACTTTTTGAAGATGCGATCCACAATTGCCGGTGTAACTTGATACCCCTCGACGATAAAATCGTCTTCATCTGTCAGATACGTCTCCGCCATCATACTGATGGCGTCGTAAGTAGCTTGACCCTGGGTGATATAGTTTCTGACTATTTCTTCTGCGGAGTGATCTGAGTAAAATTCATCGTTGCCATCCCCTCGCCAAGAGCTGTGCGGAAAGAGAGCGGGGCGCTTCTCCTCTGGTGTATAAGCCCAAACAATATTCTCGAGCGTGTCGGTTGAGATCCATGGAATTCGATATTTGTCTGCTAGCCTTTTGGCTAAAGTTGTCTTCCCGCATTTTGGCGGACCGCCGATCAGATAGATCATAAATCTACTCCTACTATTTCTTTGAAAAATGGCTTTTCGTTCTCGAACCATTCAATCAGACCGGCTTTAAGTGTGACAGGTAAAATTCGGTAATCTTTGAAGTCTTTTCTGAGGATGCTAACAAATTCAAGGTGATTTTCCTGACTCTCAATCTTCAGCTCGAGAGGAACATTTACTTTTATGACAATGTTTATCTCGTGCTGTGAGACACCTTCTTCTTGCGAAAAAACATTTTCGCAGACGCCAACAAAGGATGTGGCTTCGTAATTACTAAAACCAGTTTCTTCTTTCAACTCTCGTAAGAGTGCTGTCTTGGCCGATTCTCCATCTTCAATGTGTCCCCCGGGAAGAGAAAAGTAATCGGTGCCTTTGATGCGACACAAAATAATTTCTTCTCCTTGTACAAGAAGACCGCGTGCAATTGAATGGATATGTGATCTTGGCACATCGAATCTGGTCATGGTTAGTATTTTATCATCTTTTCTCAAGAAGAATTTGCATCCTCCTACCCTCGTCGGGATTTAACTCTTGAGGTATAACCAGTAGAATTATCACGAGGCAGATGACCAATAATACATTCATCCAAATCCAAGACATCAGTTATAAGCTCCCGACGGGGAGGCAGTTGCTTATTGGCATTAATTTGGCCGTCTCCCCTGGAGATAAAATCGCTCTAGTTGGTAAGAACGGTTCTGGTAAAACCACCTTACTCAAAATAATCGCCGGATTGTTGTCGCCCACTAATGGTTCAATTGTGAAAAATGGTCAGAGTACTTACCTATCGCAACTTGGGCTGGATGAGTCTGATCAAGAGCTATCGATCCAGAGTTACATCACAAAGTACTGCGAGGAATGGTGGGACATCCTGATTGAGCTGGGAAGTAAGTTTGGTATCAAGGATTTAGATCCAGCCAAAAAGGTTTCGAAATTGAGCGGCGGCGAGGTAGTCAAACTGAACCTGACCATTGCCACCAGTAAAAATCCCGAGATTCTGCTGCTTGACGAGCCAACCAACCATTTGGATATCAGTTCCCGAGAGATACTAAAAGATTATCTGCAACACTCTACCGGCTCTTTTCTAATCACTTCTCACGACTCTTTTTTCATCGACCCAGTATGTAACCAAATCTGGGAACTTGATGACGGTAGGATTGTTCCCTATGGCGGTAATTACTCTTTTTATCAGGCGCAAAAACAGATTGCACTCGAGGCCAAAGAAAAACACTACCAGGCAGTAAAAAAGGAGGCGAAGAAAGTCGAAGCGTCAAAGCAACGAGAAGAAGTTAGAGCCGCCCGCTCACTCCGCATTGGCCGGGAGTTAAAGGGAGACCGAAGTATGTCCAATTTCGAGAAAGGCTTCTTCAAGAATAAGGCTGGTCAAACAGCGGCGAGCCGTGGCAAAAATATTCGTCAGCGCCAGCAGGGGCTGACAACTAAATCAGAACTACTCAAGTCTTCTGTTGCTAAAAAGGCAAACCTTAGACTCGAAACAAGTGATGCCCAGAATCGCCGATTATTTATGGTCAGTGGCGCCAAATTGAAGGTAGGTACTGCGACACAACTCGAATCAGTCGATATCGATATCCGCCGCGGTGATCGTATCGCCTTGATTGGCTCAAACGGTAGCGGCAAGACTTCGTTGATTCGCGCGTTAACTGGTGATGGTGATAGCTGCTCTCTAACGGGAGGAGAAATCCGCCGAGCCGAAGATTTGACATTCACCTACCTCAACCAAATGTACGAGATTGTCTCGCCAGAAAAAACATTAATCGAGAACATTTTCGCCAGTAACTCCCAGATTAGTTACGAGTCAGCCCGGGAGGCATTGGCAAGTTTTCTGTTTTTTGAAGACTCGGTAGTTAATCAAACAGCTAGTAATCTTAGCGGTGGGGAGAAGGCGCGATTGGCCTTTGCGATGATCTCTGTTTCACTAACCGACTTAATATTTCTGGACGAGCCGACTAATAACCTTGATATTGAGACCGTTGACACTATTATCCGAGGGCTAAGTGGTTACGGTGGCGCGCTAGTGGTGGTTTCGCATAATATCGATTTTCTGGCTGCCATAGGCATTACTCGTTCATACATTATAGTGAGCGGCGTGTCCGCGAGCTTTACGAGGCGTATCTCGCCGACTATTAAACACCGGGAGCTAAAAATGATGATGCATACCCCAGAAGAAAAGCTAGACTTCTACACCGAGATGGTTGAGGCGGAGAAAGAGTAAAATACTAAAATGAAGAGTATGGCGATCGTTCCAAACAAATTACAAAAGGGCGATACAGTGCGCGTCGTTGCGCCATCCCACTCGCTGGCACTTATTTCAGAAGATGTGAGGCAGATCGCAACGAAACGCCTTGAATCACTTGGGCTTGTAGTGACCTTTAGCAAGCATGTCGAAGAAAAAGATGAGTTTATTTCGTCTTCCATCGCTTCGCGCGTGGCCGATCTGCACGAAGCCTTTGCCGATCCGAAGGTCAAAGCAATATTCACTGTTATCGGTGGCTTTAATTGCAATCAACTCCTGCCCCACCTTGACTGGGAGCTAATAAAAAATAACCCGAAAATTTTCATTGGTTACTCCGATACCACCGCTTTGCAAAACGGCATGCTGGCTCTGGCAAACTTAGTCACTTATTCCGGTCCCGCTTACTCGTCTTTCGGACAGAAACTTTATTTTGACTACACGCTTGAGAATTTTAAAAAATGTCTCTTTGAGGCCGGCTCGTTCAATATCAATTCGTCGAAAGAATGGACCGATGACGCTTGGTATATCGATCAAAACGATCGTCACCCAATACCGAATACTGGTTATTGGGTGATCAATCAGGGTGAGGCAGAAGGAATGATTGTGGGTGGCAACTTAAGTACGGTTCAGCTTCTTCAAGGAACGGCGTATTTCCCGACCCCGGACAATATTATTCTTTTTCTGGAGGACGACGACGAGTCGCAATATCATCATTTCGATCGGCAATTTGAATCACTTCTTCAATCGATACCAATCAAACACATCCGGGGAATTGTCTTCGGCAGATTCCAAAAGAAAAGCGCCATCACGCGAAAGCAGATGGAGACACTGGTGCGCATCCGGCCGCAGCTTGCCGAAATCCCTATCGTCGCTAATGCCGATTTCGGTCACACCAGCCCAATGATTACCTTTCCCGTCGGTGGTATGGCAGGCCTTAGCGCCCGGAACGGTAGAGTAAAGCTCGAGATTCTTAGGCACTAATAGCTTGGCAATAGCGAACTTCCTCAATCACCGTGAAGACGTCCTGGCCGACTTTTTCGTTTGGGCGAGGGAAGATTATTGATTGGTTCGCTTTGGCAATGTATTTTGTTGGGCCATCGGTCGCAAAGACGCTACCCGGTGTTAGAGCGTCAAAGTTTGCGTATGGTTTATCAAAAGAACAATCGGCCGTTTGCTTTTTTATAGAAACGACAACAACATCCTCCCAATCTACCACTTGAAAAGCGGATTGAGAAATTATCCCATTTCGAACAGAACAAAGTAGTCTCCAGAGGTTCGACCATTGACCTGGACTATTATTAGATTACAATAACCGCATATGAATCAACGACCTGGATCGTTGTAAGGAGCACATCGACATGAAACTGTGGCGTTTGATTTTGATGGCAGTT
>JBBUAP010000005.1:0-8391 GCA_038058635.1 Patescibacteria group bacterium | reverse complement strand
AAGGCTAGATTCGTTATTTTATAGAATCGCCTGTTTACCGCTTACGCCCAAGATTCGGTGTTGGAGTTTGGGCTGGTCCCTTTTCGCTCGCCGCTACTGGGGGAATCGTTACTACTTTCTTTTCCTCCGGGTACTAAGATGTTTCAGTTCCCCGGGTGCCTTTCTATCACATACGTGACAGATGCTATGGGTTTACCATAGCGGGTTTCCCCATTCGGAAATCGTCGGATCAAAGCCTGTTGGCGGCTCCCCGGCGCTTATCGCAGCCTACTACGTCCTTCATCAGCTGAATCTACCAAGGCATCCTCTATGTGCTTTATTGAATTACTTCTTGGTTTCGTTATTGCTCTCGAAAGAACAATAACTACTTGTGCTAACAACCGCGTACTTGCGGACGCGTCATTAGCCCAACAATTTCTAAATTGCTTTATAGATTGTTGTTTCGATCTCTACCTCGCGGTAGGGATCTAGTACTAACCAATACGGGATAACAGCTACGTAGCAGCTGTTTTTCTCGCAATCCGCCCGAAGGCGGACAGCTCAAAATAACAGTCGCTTGCAGAATTATTATATTGACCAGTACTTTTAAGACTGAAATCCTTCAGCCTTAGTTTGGACCGAGTTGTTAAACTTCGGTGTTAAAAAAATCCGCCGGTTGGCGGCGGCAACACGGGCAGATAAAAAATCCGCTCGTCTTACTCGACACCCCCTAAAGATTTTTCCAACATAACTCTTCTGTTTATACCATTTATTCGAAAACGATGTCAAGCATTAATACAGGCGATAAGTCTGAATGCTAAAGGCTCAAGTCTAAACTAAGTGAAAAGTATCGATTATCAAGTTCGTAAACTTGCTACTGATTACTTGGGATTTACTTTGAACGCAGTGAAAAGCGAGCGATAGCAACAAATCAGACTTCATCCTCGAAACTTGAGCCTTGTCTATTTTTGAAAAAATGACCACATTCCCCTTGACTTTTCTCGAGAGATATGGTAAGGTGCCGGTATCTTAGGAGCTTGCCCAAGAGTTCCGAGTCTCCCGGGAGGGAATGAAACTCACATGAAGACAAAAAGAATCTTTCTTGCGGTCTCGGCCGCTCTCGTCATTCTCGTTCTTGGTGGCTGTGGTGGAAGCGACACATCCGCGCCACCACTTTTCACCTGCATCATGCTCGTGGCTTTGGCCACGATCGCTCAAGGCATTGGTCTGGGCTGTAGCAACAAGTCCGTGAAACGGGTTTGTGATGGGGTATCTATAACAGCCTTGGTCACGGTCGTCGTTTTCGCCCTTGCTGGCTGCGGTGGCGGTGGCACTCCGCCCATCGGCGGCGGTGGCGGTGGAGGCGGCGACGAGCGGCTCTCCGCGTCGTACATCGGCACAGCCAATACGGAGTACGGCTGCTTTTACGGGCAGCCTTCCCGTCTCGACCTCGCCCAGTCTTTCGTCGGCGACGGCAGGTGGGTATCCCGAGCCAGCTTCACCGTTTACAGGACGGGGGCGGGCGTGGGCACCTACGTCATCGACGTTCAAGCTGACGCTGGCGGGCTACCAAGCGGGGTGGCTTTGGGGACATCAAATCCCGTCCCGACAGCAAGCCTGTCACCGACGGCTGCCTGGCAAGACTTCGTCTTTGCCAGCCCGGTTCGTTGCACGACCGGGGGCACCTATTGGCTCGTGCTGCGTAAGGTTGGTGGCGCTAACATCGTTGGCGCGGGCTTGATCGCCAAGGCGAATACCAACCCCGAATCCTACCCCCCGGGTAGGATCGTCTCCAAAGGTGAGACCTGGCAGGAAATCGGCAACGACGCCCTGTTTAGGGTCTACACCAAACTTTGACCTTTCCCCCTCGCGGGGCGGAATCACAATCGTGATTTCCGCCCCTCTTTTTTTACCCCAAAACCCTTGTATACATCCGCAGAAACTCGTACAATGCATCTACGATTTTGGTCGAGGGTACTGAACTCAATAACCATATCGATAGGAGGATCAACTTGAAGTTGAATTTTCGCACACTAACAATCCTTTTCACGATGCTCGCACTACTGGTCACCGGTTGCGGTGGTGGCGGTGGTGGCGGCGGCGGTTCCGTCCAGGATCGCCTCACAAGTCGAATGGGTTCACTGAGCAACGGCCTGAAGTCCGGCAACACCAACACGGTCATGTCGAACTTCAGCGAGAGCTACTATGACTCCGGCACCGATTACTGGGACTACCGTGCTTTCGTCGCCGACTTCTTCGCTGAAGGTGGGCGAAGCTGGCTGGAAAACCTCCGGGGCTGGGAGTTCGTCCAGATCGACAACACCCACGCATCCAGACGGTTCACGGCCGTTCAAGCCGTCAAGATCTATGGCGATACCACCCGCACCAGCATCGATGCTTGGGAAACGTTCCGGCTTGAGGACGGTAAGTGGCTGATCTACGGCTCACAGCGATCGAATCGCGGGGCCGGTACCGAGCAGGAGCCGTCTTTCAGCTCCTTGCTGAAGATCAAGAAGCCGACCGGCACCCCGCCGCCGACCGCGCCCACTCCCCCCGATCACCCGTAACCAGGGATCGGCCGCGGGGCAGTTCCACCTAGGAATTGCCCCGCTGTTTTTTTACTCTAAAAGTCTCTAGAATTATTTCATTAACCCACAAGGAGGGTTTGGAAATGTTCGCACCTCTACTTGCATTAACTCTGCTCGGGCAGAGTTCACTCGCTCCTTCGCCGTTCATCGGTACTTGGGAAGGGACACTGACCTTCACCAAGGATGGTCGCGAAGAAACATGGCAGCTCGACGGGCTCGTTGTCGACCATGAATTGAAAGTCACCGGCCACAGAGTGTATTCGACAATCGCTGATATCAAGCACACCGTCAGCGGCGAAATCGTCCGTAACGGTGATTACTATGAAATTCGACAGCTGTCTTTTCGCTACGAGTCAAATCGAGCAGTTGCCTGGCTCAACGGACCTATCCAGATTGTTGGCGAAGGCGAGGACGCCACAATCGTCGAGCGAAAGCAGGATAAGGGCAAAGATGGCCTGACGTTACGCGATACATCAAAACGTAACCCAAGTGAGCACACCGATCACGCGGCACGCATCAAACTGCATCGCAAGACCACTCCCCCGGGGCCGTAAGGCCCTTTTTTCTTATTCATAATTTTGCCAAAATCAACCCATGCCAGAATTACCAGAAGTCGAGACAATAAAAAGAAGTTTGAACAAGGCGATAATCGGTCAAACAATTAACGATATTGAAGTACGTGAGCATAAATTGTTTCGTGGCAAACGACACGATGTACTAGGCGCGAAAATCGAAGAGATTGGACGTAGGGCTAAAATGCTTATCTGGAAACTCTCAAATGGTAAGTACCTTTTATTTCATCTTAAGATGACTGGCCAGATGCTCTACGACTCAGAAGATCACGAACTTATTGCCGGCGGTGGACACCCAGATAGTGTTTATTTAAAGCAACCCCCACATGAATTCACTCACGTAATTTTCACATTAAATAAGGGTCATTTATATTTTAACGATCTTCGAAAGTTCGGTTGGATCAAAGTTTTAGACGAAAACGGTCTCAAAGACGAAGTAGTTAAGCTCGGTCCGGAAGTAGATTGGCCAGAATTTACATTTGAGTATTTCGTTACGGCAATGAATCGCAAAGCCAAAACCAAAGTCAAAACGGTCCTGATGGAGCAGAGCTTAATTGCCGGCATCGGTAATATTTACTCCGACGAAATTTTGTTTAAAGCCAAGGTTCTGCCTACCCGCTTAGTAAAAGACCTCTCCAAAGCCGAGCTACAAGCGATTTTCGACAACATCAAGCCTGTATTGGAGCTGGCCATAAAACACGGTGGCACCTCACTCAAAGATTACCGCAAACTTGACGGTTCGCAGGGCGATTACCTGTACTTTGCCAACGTTTACCACCGCACCGGAGCTCCCTGCAAGGTTTGCAAAACCTCCATCGAGAGGGTTGTTGTGAACGGAAGATCTGGCCATTTTTGTCCGCACTGCCAGAAGTAATTGCTCGCGGTCAGCTATTCTGCTACAAAAAGTTCAACGCACATTTCACAGGAGGAGACCAGCATGGTCAACCAAATCATCTCGCAAATCGAATCTTGTTTAGGTGGAGACAGGATTACCGAGCTCGAGAAGATCGGCCGGTACAGTTTGTATGACATGAAGTACCGCTGGAGTCTTCGCCAGCATATTCAGCACCTACAGCTGATGCTCTTAGCAACACTTCCCTATCTGGACGGCTACGTACTCAACGAGGAGCTGGCGCTAGCCTACGCCACTATCCATGACGACCCGGAGATCTATCCTCTTTTAGGGGATGTTCAGGCTGCTTACAAGGCAGTCATGACTCGGTACGAGCGAGAGAGGCTGGAGAAGCTGGAAGAAGAAGCAGTTGTCTACGTCATCGAGCGATTCGAGAACCGCCTGCCTGGCTACGGTACTCAACTTCGTAACTACCGTCGTCAGTTCAGTCCCGAAGCGCAACTTGTACATTTTCTTGACAAGATCGCCGCGTTCTACGAGGCGATGCACGAACTTATGGCTGGGAAAGAAGGAGTGATTACTGCTATGGCTGACCCATTGGGCAGGCCCACGCTCCATCCATTCCAGGGCTACCCGAAACAAACCCAGGATCTAATCGAGGCTCGTCCGTTTCTAAACGAGATCGTTGGGCGCATGTGTGCTGGGCCTTTCGTTGCTGCAGCGCCAGGATTACCTTATCTGACGCTCTTCAAGCAGGGTCAACCTCATACACTCGATTGGGTTAAACAACGCGCCGACAAACCCTATTCTGGTTACACCGCCTACGGCCCCTGGCTCAAAATGATCTTGGACAGCGGTGATGAAGAGTTGATCGAACGACTTTATATCCCAAATCCTGTTCAGTTCGCCAACTGCCGCTCTTAGGAGCGGCAGCCTCTTTACTCTGCGCCCGGTTGCAGGGGGTGTTACCTGCAGAGCTTTATTTTCCTCATTCCGACCAACTCGACATTGAGCTATCATGAGCAAATGGTTTCGATAATCGTCGCTACGGCGAAGAATAATGTTATTGGTAACAAGGGAGACATTCCTTGGCTTGGGCAGCTGCCGGCAGATATGAAATACTTTGCCGAAAAAACTACCGGTCAAGCCGTAATAATGGGACGGACCACCTATCTATCCATTCCAGCCAAATATCGCCCGCTACCGAATCGGCTTAATCTGGTGTTGTCGTCAAGCGAAATTTCCGACCCGGGTGTTGTCGTCTTCCAGTCCCTCCAATCGGCGATCGATTACGGCATCAACCAAAACAAGGAAGTTTTCATCGCTGGTGGTGGAAGCATCTATGTCGCTGCGCTCGCTCCTCGACTTGCGTCTCGTAGTAAAGAAGCTCTTAACGGTTCATTTCAAGTCGACCGAGTTTACCGGACCCTAATCGACCTCGAGGTCGAAGGCGATACTTTCTTTCCAGAGCTAGACGCTGGCTGGCAATTAGTCAGCGAAGACCGTCACTCGAAAGACGAGAAGAATAAATTTGACTATTCGTTTCAAATATACGAACCTAAATCAGATGATATTGAGCGATCGAGATATTAAGAAAGCCCTCAAAGAGGGGCGAATAAAAATTACGCCGACACCAGACTTTACCGATGCGCTCGGCTCTTGCTCAATCGATCTCCGGTTGGGAAATAAGTTTCGAATTTTCACCCGCTCCCGCCATCCATTCATCGATGTCAAAACCAAAATTCCAATCGATGACATTATGGAAGAAGTTATCATCACCAAAGACCGGCCATTCATTCTCCATCCTGGCGACTTAGTCTTGGCAATGACAATGGAGAATCTAAAAATCTCTGACGACTTAATCGGCCGAATCGAAGGCCGCAGCTCGCTTGGCCGTCTCGGTGTTATCGTTCACGGCACCGCTTCGGTGTTCGATCCGGGTTGGGACGGCAAGCCCGTGATGGAGCTTGGCAATCTGGGTGTGATGCCAGTCGCCCTTTATCCAGGGATGCGAATTTGCGCCTTCACCTTCGAGGAGCTGACCAGCCCGGCCGAAATCCCTTACAACATTCACAAAAGTAATGTCTACGCTGGCCAGAAAACCCCGATGGCCTCCCAGCTCAACAAAGACTTTCAGAAACCCACGAAGAAGAAGTAAGCAGGTAAGTCAATCGCACGTGAACTAATTTACTCTCGAAATATGAAAATTTATGTGTCTCACCCTACAAAATATGACTTCAAAAAGGAGTTGTACAAGCCATTGCGAAGCTCCGTTCTTAACGAATATCACGAGATAACCCTACCGCACGAGACTGCTGACGGCCCTACGTCAACTAAAGACATCATCTCGGTCCAGGATTTAATAATTGCGGAAGTTTCCTACCCTTCGACGGGTCAGGGCATAGAGTTGGGTTGGGCAGATTCAGCAGGCGTTAGAATTCTTTGTATTTACCGTTCTGACACGATCTTGTCCTCTTCGCTCAAACTAATAACCAATAATTTTATCGAGTATAAAAATTCAGACAGCTTAATCGAACAGCTTTCTGGATTTTTGGACCAATCTTGAGGCAGATACACTTCTAATTTCCGTCTAGCTAAGATATTCGCGGACAATACCGCTATTTCTTACTCGTCTTGCCTGTTGGTTTATTGTCTAGATTGCGCAGTCCAGCAACAGTTAATTCTGCCTTAATAGCGCCGTGCGGCTCATAGTCAGAAAGTGTAACGAGTTCCGGCTTGAAATCATCTAAACTCTTAACACTCTTGTCGATTGTTACGCTTGGAAACTGTTTGGGTTCACGCTTCAGCTGTTCTTTGATGGCGTCAACGTGATCTTCGTAGTAATGAACATCTCCAAAAGTATGAACAAATTCGCCCGGTTCTCGGCCAAGAATCCGCGCGACAATTACGCAAAGAAGCGCGTATGAAGCAATGTTGAACGGAACTCCAAGAAAAATGTCAGCACTGCGTTGATAGAGTTGAAGCGAAAGCTTCTCATCTTTGATATTGAACTGGAACATATTGTGGCAGATCGGGAAATGGTTTACCTCCTCGGGTTTAGCCATATCGTACAAAAACTGCGGGTTCCACGAGGTAACTATGGCGTTGTGACAAGAAGGATCAGTTTTTAGTTCCTGCACCACCCAGGCAAGTTGATCAATTGTCCGTCCATCAGTTGCAGGCCAATGTCGCCACATCTCGCCGTAAACATGCCGCAAAACGCCGTGTTGGTCGGCAAACTTCTCGTCGTTACCGATCTTTACGATAAATTCGTCTTTGGTCAGCGCCGGCCATTTATTTTTTTTAGCCAGTTCGGAGTAGGTTCTGTAGGGGTAGTCGTCCCAGATATGAACCTTGTGATCGACAAGATATTTGATGTTATTTTTTCCCGACAGGAACCAATACAGCTCTTGTAAAACGCCATTCCAGTAAACCTTTTTTGTCGTTAGTAGTGGGAAGCCCTCTGAAAGGTCAAATCTTATCTGTCGGCCAAACAAACCATATGTGGCTTTACCGTGACCGGCGTCGACTTGACGATCGCCTTTGGCAAGGAGTTCTTTCAAGAGATCTAGGTACTGGTATTCGGGGTGATTAGCCATCTAACTTCTTTTTACAATATTTCGAAGACTTTGTCAGTGCCGTAGTAATCGCGCCAATTGGCGTTGTAGTAATCAAACATACGAGCTAGACGATCTTGCGGCAGTTCTTCGACATCTAGTTCCTTCATCATCTCTCGCAACTCGGCTTTAGTTTTATCGGCCAATTTCGGGTCACTAATTATCCTCTCAAACTCCGCCACATACCCATAGCCCGGGCTAAAACTAATGGTTACTTCGGCGCCACGAAAAGCGTAGTCGGTTTTATCACGCGACCACTTTGCCTGATAGGTAAAGCCGGATTCCAGGACCAAATTGTCCAGTTCTTCCAGAGTGACACCGTCAATCGGCGCTTCAAACTCCATTCGTGCCGTACCGTTGTCGCTGGAGGTGTCATCAATTGAGATTTTCATAATCAACAGAAGTTTGCCGTTAGTCTGACGAGTGCGCAAAGAAAAACTTTTCGCCTCTCTAGCTAGCGCTGAGAGTTTCTCGCGATCATTTTTGTCTTGCAAGACTGGGGACAGATTTGTGTTGAGCAACTCTAAATCTCCACCTTCAAAGTAGTGATTAAGTTGTTTTTGTATGCCAAGTTTCTTTGTTTGCGGGTCCATATTGTGCATTTTCTCGACGAGGTTATCGGCTGCGGCAATACTGCCGAGCAAGCATTTGATCTCAATCTCATAATTCATGAGATTGAGACGAGCGCTAGTGACATTTCGATCTCGTAGCTTTCAGAATTCTTAGCCATTACCGCATTAAACACATTACGCTCTACAATTTCTAGCCGTCTGTGCTAGTCT
>JBBUAP010000004.1:0-158783 GCA_038058635.1 Patescibacteria group bacterium | reverse complement strand
TGGCTCCCGCAAAATCGCTCCGTTTTCTTAATTCCGACAATGTTTCGTTTGGTGGCCTTCATGATGTTTCATTCGAACTCTTTTTACAATGGTTTGATACTATAGAAAGAGTCTATCGGCCTGAAGAGGCTAGATGATATGGCTAATAACTGCTACTATCGGCATATGGATAGTCCAAGAAGTAAAAAAATACGCAAAGATTTAGGAAACAAACTCCGGAAAGCTCGGGAGCAGGCTGGACTTACTCAAGCCGAGCTAGCTGAAAAAGCCGGCGTCAACGATAACTACTACGCTACGATCGAGCGAGGCGAAAATAACCCCTCGTACGAAAAGCTCCAAAAAATACTGAAGGTCTTAAACGTCAAATCACTCGATATAGACTAGCAGTCGACGCTTCCAAGCCGATTAGCGCCACTTATCTGCGTGCTAGAGAATTAATAGGGCATGCACCCAATCAATCGGCGCTAATCGTCTTGAAAGCTCGGTTAGACTGCGACTGGCGGAGCGATTACTGCCTCAGGAGCAACTTTGAGCCATGGACTACACTGTGCTAGCACTTCTTCACAGACGTTTTCTAGCGTTGCATCAATCTTGTTGGCGTCAATAACTGGTCGTTCGTCATTTTGGCTAGTAATAAAAAAGTTCGACCAGCCGATTTCCTGCACATCGACCAAATTAATACTATCGACAGATGGCTTCTCGGAAGCATTGTCGATAGTGATTGCGAACAGTTTGCCAAACCTCTTTGCCTTGCTGGGTATATAGAAACAGGATCGTTTCTCGTCACCAACCACGTAAGTATTGCCAAACACCACCGGCAGATTACTACGAAGGTAGAACTGTTGGTCTTCCGTAAAGCGCTGGAATATTTCGGTAAAATACCGCCAGACATAGGACTGTGTTGAGCGAAATTGACGGATTGATTGTCCGTGACTGGCGGGTCGGAGCCAATACAGCCTCTCCTGAGCCTTGCGAAATGTCAGCTCGTCAATAATAGCTGGGTGAGCGTTTAAGCAGCGAGTCCACACACTAGGACGATTGCGACGCTTCTCCTGATTGAGCCGGCTTGAAACTTTGTTATAAACTCTGGTTCCTATGTACGTTTCGTTACTTAAGACGTTAATAATACCGTGCGTTGTCCACTCATTTTGCTTAGCAGTTACTATTTTATCGTGGTTAAGTCGGTCAGTAATTTCATCCGGGAAATAGCCTCTGGAAACAAACTCTCTGAATATTCGCTTGACCACCTCGGCTTCGCCGTTAATTGCGGGTTCAAAACTAACTCGCTGGTTCGAAATCATTTTCCTCTCCCCAAGGTTTAATACATCGACACGATCTCGTTGCTCGTTGAGTAATATTCGAACATAACCATAAGGAGCGCAGCCTCCAGCCGAGTAACCTTGCCCCGATATTTTGTTGCAGCCGTAAAACACTTTCTCACTAAGCAAAGCGCTCTGTTCGCCAGCTTGGGCAAAATCCAGGACGAGCATAATGTCATCCATTACATTGGACCCAGGCTTTGGCAGACCGCGATTAACGGTAGCGAGTTTTGTGCCTCGTTTATCTAGTTGAACTAATAGCTCCCATGCTTCCGGTCGACTTTGAAACCGGCCAAAGCGGGAAGCGTCATAGACAAGGATGTAGTCAATCTTCGGAGCGTTCGGGTCATGCACCCATTTATTTAGCATCGCTTGGAAGCCTGGACGGTTAGCGTTAGTACCGGTAAAGCCCTCGTCTTGGAAATGCTCGAGAATCTCAACATCAACCTTAGCGGCAAATTCCTCAACCTGTTCGCGCTGATTGCCAACTGAGTTTTCTTGCTTGTCTTCGGCCGAGTGACGATAGTAGGCTACTGCCCTAAGTTTATCTTCTCCAAAAAGATGGATCATTTTAGAGAACTTCTTCGATTAATTTTCGAAGTTGTTTGAGGGCGTCCTGCTCCTTTTCGGTCAGTTTCTCCCCTTTGGACTTCTTTTTGGCGATATCAGCCACAACTTTTTGGACGTTCCATGAGAAACCGGTTCGTAGAATTTGCTCCTCGAGTTCGCGAAGTTTCATGTCCGGATTTTGAAGATAATTTGCAATCAAGTCAGCATAGAGGTCGATTCGGATGAAAGCGCTCTTTAGGACTCGAATTTCTTTGGAGTTGCGAATTTTATCGTTAACAATTCGCTCCATAATATTATCAATGATCTCATTGGCCTCAAAATCGCCTACCTTACAGAGATGGGGTTTGAGACGGACGATCTCGGTCTGATATGACTCACCGAGGTTATTCTTCTCAAATCGGCTCAAAAGATGGAGCTGTTGATTACGCAATTCAAGATAATTAGCAACCGAACCCTCAGAGATACCGATGTACTCAGCCATCTCTCGAATTGAACGGAAGCCCAACTTTTCTTTCATACGCAAGAAAGCGTCGGAACGTTCAAGAGGCTTCCAGGGCCGACGAAGATTCTGCATCTCATAACGGCGCACTTCCATTTCACCAGGATCCAGGTCCGGGTAGATCAAACAAGGGATTAAAGTGAAACCCAAATCTTTGGCACATTTATAACGCCGGTGACCGTCAATAATTCGATATTTACCCGTCTTGTACTCTGTAACTGTAATTGGCTGCTGAATGCCATGGTGGGCAATCGAAGGCTTAAGGTTAGCAACCATAATTTCAGTATCTAGGTCTCGGCGAGGCTGCTCACCATCACATTCAACGACACCGATGGGCAGATCGCGTAATCCGTAACTGACCGTTTTTACTCTTTGATTGTCCATTTATACTTTCTCCAGTTAATTTATTTAATAGAAATAGCAATAACCCTCCCTAAATTTCCTCCGTCATTTTATTAACATATAAAGCATATGTCAACACTTTTATTATCTAGGATATTTACGGATTTCGTTCAACAATTCCTGAGGATTGAGCTCGACAACGAGCGAAACTCGTCCTATCCTCTAATTATGGAAGATATCAGGGGGTTCTTAGAGAAACGTTATGAATACTTTAATATTTTATCACCCCGCGAGCAGACAATCTTAAGGGCGCACTATGGTTTTGAAGAACCATCAAAAACTCTGGAAGAAATCGGAAAAATGTATGAAGTTACCGGCTCGGCAATTCGGATTGTTGAACAGCGAGCAATCCAGAAGCTAAAGAAAAATACTGTTTAGGTGTTTTATGGCGGGTCACCAGTCAGAAAGATCCGAGGGTTTATTGGGATATAAAATATCCGAATTTCAAAATGTAAGTGCGGACCGGATGAAGTGCCGGTAGTGCCCATAAAACCAATTGTATCGCCCATTATTAGATCTTGTCCTTCCTCTACCAAGATTGAATCAAGGTGGCCATAAAGGGAAACGAGATAGCTTCGATGCTGGATAACGACGTGGTTACCATACCCATCTTCGTCGTGTTTGACGGTTTTAACTTTTCCGGCCATAAATGCGACAACTTCTGAACCGATTTGACCATGTGGATCGGCAATATCTATCCCCGTGTGAAATAGATAGAAGGGTAGGTTTGGCTCACCAAACTCTAAAGTAACGACCCCGTTAGTTGGCCACATTCGTTTTTCCGCAATACGATCGAGTGTCTCACCATTGGCTGGATTATGAATAATGACTTCTTGAGTTTGAGGGTCACTGGTCGCTAAGGCATCAGATATAATGTTGAATCCGGCCTGTGTCAGGATGATGACAATCAAAATTGGAACAAGGAGAATGGTCAGGAAGGTATAGAAAATATACTTGATCTCGCTTTTCATTGAAAAGAGACCGAAAATTACCTGGAGCGTTTTCGGATTCATTCTTTTCGTCGTTCCGACGGGTCAGTTGTAATCAACGGATGTTCGGACTCGGATGCCGTCACCTTGACCGCCACGTGGTGCTGATTGGCAATAATCAAGGCCTCACCGCGCTCGCATGTTAGTAGAAAGCGCTGCTCATATTCGCTTAAACGAAACTCGGAGGCGACGTTCTTGATCGTGGTTGTGTCTTGGCGCATCAGAATGCGCAGAGCGCTTTGGGAGGCGATTGCTCGACCGTAAGCATTTTGCAGAAAGTCACTGGCTTGCTGAGAAATGATACTGACACCAAGATAATATTTCCGTGCCCGTCGAACTAATCCGGCAATGAATCGTGCCGACTCTTCGTGCTCCAGCATCAGCCAAGCCTCATCAATCACCAAAATGCGCTTCGTTGGGTCAGATTTAACCTGGTTTTGAGTAAACTGAGCGACGACCAAGTGCATAATCTGCCGCAATGACTCTGGCAGGTCTTTAGTGTCAAAAACAACCAAACGATTATCGAGTTGGATATTGGTTTGGGAATTAAAGACTTCGGAAAGCGAGCCTCTGATGTATTTCTCCAAGCGCTGACAGAGACGCGGCTGCTTTAACGATTTCAGAACTTTAAAAAAGTCACTTAACAGTGGGTACTTGCTACCGGGTTTATTGGCTTTCTTCGCCCAGCCGAATTTTTTATAGGTCAATAAAAGCGCCCGATCTACCACCGACTTCTCTTCGGCGTGGAGGCCATCGGCCATCAAGGAGATAATTTCTGTCAGCGACTGGATGTGGTCAGTAAAACTGTCTGCCTCGTTGTAGGCGTTAACCGACAAGTCGAACGGATTGATCTTCTCTTTCGAGTGAACCGACAGTTTGATATAAGTTCCCTTGACCGACTCGGCCAACTGTCGATACTCACGTTCCGGGTCAATTACGATTACTTTCGTGCCTTGCATCAAGTGACGCAATATTTCGACTTTGGCTGTGTAGCTCTTGCCGGCTCCAGATTGAGCAAAGAGAATGCTGTTGGCATTTGGTAACGAGAATCGGTCAAGAATCACGAGCGAACTGTTTGATTTGTTGATTCCGTACAGTACACCAGATTCCTGGACTAATTCCGAAGAGATAAACGGAAACATCAAGGCCGCTGACGAACTATCGAGGTTTCGTTTCTGGCTCAAAAGATTGTCTCCCCGTGGCAGAGTGGACTGGAGCCCTTCCAGTTGCTGGAAAATAGCGTTTTTTGTATAAAACAGCCGTGTCGCCAGTAAAGTTTCCAGTAATTTGACCGTCTTCTCCAACTCCACCACCGAATCGGCCGAGATTGTAATGTAGAGCGAGATCTGGAAGAGGTTTTCCTGGCCGCGCTGAATCTTGTCCCGTAGCTCAATCGCCGATTCCAACGGGTCAAGCAATTCGGCTCCAATAATCCGACCGGCTCGCTCCATCGCCCGTTTTGTCGAAGTCATCTCCGTAATCTTACGGTTCAACTTCGGCAAAGCGAACGTTGCATCGACCGGTTCGATGTGAAAGGAAATATCGACGTTGTAGTTGAAGTTGATCAAGTGATTGAGCCAACCGCTGGAAGCAGTGTACGGATAGCCGGAAACATAGAGCGTTCGAACATAGCGCCCATCAATCACCAGGTGTTTTATCTGCTCTTCAAGTCCGGAGTAGGTAACAAAGTCCAGTTGATCTTGTTCGCCAACGTGAAAAGCCAGTTTCTTCGGTTTTTCCCGGCGCTGCTTTCTCCAGCCGGTCAGGCGCTTTTTAAGTTTAGAGATAATTCGTGGCATGGGTGTGTTTGATTAACTCCTGTGTTAACGGCTGGGTTTTAGCGTGTTGTGGTCGGTAGAAGCTGTAGAACAGGTCGAGAATCTCCAGACTGGTCAGTGGCCGCGCCGTCATGCCTAGTTTTTCCAAGCCTTTAATAATGATCTCTTGCTCCAGTTGCAGCTGCTCTCGAATTAGAGGGAAGTCAGTCACATTGCGGCTCTCGTAGGGGATGACAACGTAAAAGCGCCGGGATAGGATTTTATTACCAGAGACAAGCTGACGGATAAATTCCCCGTAGCTTTCCATCTGTTTCTTATATATGGCCTGAGTTTCGCTTGCCCTAGCTTCCTGGAAGTCCTCAATGTAGCGATCGACGTCCAACTCACGAATTCGGACTAATATCTGAATCGGGGTAGTGAGAGAGTTGAGGAATGACTGGAAGGTATCGACCAACGCGTCCTGCTCGTCGGCACTCTGCAATTCAAAATTAACTGATGAAGTAGTCAGAACGGCCCTGTAGCGATTATCAGGCAGAATTAAAATATTATCGCGAACGCCTTTAATTGCGATTTGTGATCTGGCCGAACCGTTACTCTTTGACTGGCGTGAGTGAAACATCTATGCCACCTTTCTTAGCTAATTCAAACGAAACTGTCACGGTTGGATTGGTAAGTAATTTAGTAACCCTGGCCTGTTCAGCGGCCGGGATAGATGGAGCTACCGACTTAGCTACTTGTTTTTGCTCACCGGTAACCTTTTTGGGTTCTTTGGTTGCTATATACTTTTCCCGGCTCAGTTCATCATTTTTAGTGAAAACGTAATAGCGGGGTCGTTTTGAGTAACGCATGTAGGTTACCAGCCAGTCGGCAACGATCTTGCCGTTGATTCTAATTGCCAGTCCGCCGAAGACGAAGAATTGGAAAACAATTGCTGAAAGCTTTATAGAGCCAAGCTTCATCTGAGGCGGGGCGACAGCATAAATAATTGTTCCAACAACTAACGCCACAATCAGCAAGAAAATCTGGATAAAAGTGAAGTTACCAGCAATTCGGTCTTCAACTGTCGTAATTTGGGCTGGGACAACGGTTGTTCTCATCCGGCTGCTTTCTTGGCTAGGGCAGCACTAGAGCGCGTTGAGCTGACTGCAGCAGGAGCTGGACTAACAACGTTGAGGAACTGACCGCCGAATTTCTTAAACACTCCCGTTGCTTGCGAAGCCAGCGCCAATTGCACCGTCATCGCCGTACTCTTAAGCAGAATCGAAAAGAGGGCGATTCCGATCAGAATCGAGATAAACGGGTTGGTATTGACCTGGTTTGGTACCGTTAGAAACGCCGAGGCCAGTTGAATGATAACAACGTGAATAAAAAGACTGAAAATCATCACGAGGTAGGATTTAGCCGCCGCTTCGGCAAAATCACTCATCTTGGGCATCAGCCATAATAAACAGACCAACGGCGCCATTACCGCCCCAAAAGCCAGGATCATCAAGCGGCTGATATAAAACAGTAGCAAGACAACCGCCAGCAGAGTGAATACAAGCATAAAAATGAGCGTAATCAGCAGTGTTCCTCCAGTTGCTAGTGCGGCCGGATCAAAGGCATTAAGTATCCAGGCCTGACCGATCCCACCTGTGGCATGGATAACCGCATCAATCAACACCTGGCAAAGCTTAATTATCCAGTCGATAGTAAAGATGGATGTGTTGGCAACCAGAAATGCCAGCCCGATTCTCGGCATCAACTGCTTCAGTGGCACATCCTCAAAGCCAAAGGTTGAGGCGCTCATCACTTGAAAGCCAAGTAAGGCGATTCCCAGTGCGAAGAGTGAGTCAGTAATACCGACCATTATCAGCCAGAAGTTAAAGACAACCGAATTAGTTGAAAGCATTGGGGTCGTTGTTAGGAAGTGAATTACGCCGTCGATAATCGGTCGGGTGGCTGACTGGACGATGTTTTGAAGGAATCCAGCAATAGCATTCAATATAATCCGGGCCAGCGAGCCGTCGTCCGGAGCCGGTTGAATCGGAGCCAAATTAATCGCCGTACCCAGAGCTGGAGTATTTGGTTCGTTGAACGCCCCAGAGAGCATCGACGAAAATACAGCAGCGGCAATGACAATCACCAGACCGATTAAGGCCTGTCGAATCGTTCGCTTAGCTTCTGCCAGAGCCTCCGGTTTACCGGTTGATGTTATATAGACATAGCCGCCCCGTATTAGGAAGAAGGCAGCGGCCAATCCGGCAACCGAAATTAGGACCGTTAGGGTGTCCTGGGTAAAGTGAGCAACCTCACCGTTAGAGGCGGCGAAGGCGACGGTCGGCAGGAGCAAGGTCGTTCCCGCCAAGATAATTGCGGAAACAAGCCTGTTCATTATTATCCACCAAAGGCAGTGGACGCCAACTCCGAGATGGCGTTACTTAGGACAAACGCTCCAATGGCGACCGCTAACCCGATTCCCGAATAAATTATCGTTCGTTTCGAGCGGTCAAGATGTTCCGGGTTACCGGAACTGGTGATGTAGCCAATACCACCCATCACGAAGAACCCGGCCGCTAGTAGTCCGGCAAACGTTACCAGAATTTGAATCGCGTTCTGGATAAAGTTCTGAACTTTGGCCACGTCTTCAGAGGCGGCCAGCGCAGGGGTCACCAAGACAAGCGTCAATAACAGCGAAAGACCTAAAGTTCGAAGGCGGCTGAGCATGAAAAACTCCTTTCCCCTCCGAACGAGGACGATCTCTCGTCGCTCGTTGTTAAATATTTATATTAATTAACAATCAAACTATCACTTGCCATTTTCATACCATGACTAGCATATGTTGTCAAATATTCGGCTTCTATAATGGACGGTCGAGGCTAATTACAACTCGCACTGGCGGATGCCGTTGCAGAAGCGTTCCCGCCACTGGCCGATGCTGAGGCGCTGGCTGAGGCCGAACATGAACCGGACCATGAGTGACTCTCGGAGCTTGCTGTTTCTTCAACTTCAGTAAACATCCATGTTGTCTCAATAATCGTTCGAGGCTTTGGTTTTATTGTGGGCGGTGGGGTCGGGATGGGGTTAGTAGGCGGATTTGCAACGATCGGCATTTTTTTGTCGGACAGTGCCAGAACGGCGTAAGCGGTATTTAGATAATTTGGCTCACCGCCGAAGAGCCAGTAGCCACCACTTTGCTTATTATTAATGAGATAGTTTTCGGCTTGAGTCACACTCTTATCAATTGATCGATAAGCCAGAATTGCCCAACTTGTCGAAGCAACATTTGACATTTGATTGGGCTTAAAACCGAAGCCGCCATCACTGTTGTGGGCGCCTGCAATGTAGGCTGAGGCTTTATTGAGTGAATCTGTTGGCAAATCCTGTTTGTAAACGAGAGCCCAGATTGTCGCAGCGGTTATATCGACGTCGCCGTCGCTGCTTTTGGAAAATCCGAAACTGCCATCTGATCGCTGAGAGGAAAGGATTGTGTCAAAGACCGCCTGGTGATCCTTTAGCCACGCTGGGTCGGTGCTCTGAATAGCCAAAATACCGAAAATATCATCATTAATTAAACCCGGGTTACCAAGCTGATTCTCCCGATAACTATCCTTAATCTTGTTGACTTGAGTCGTTCGATCCAGCCCCTGAGCTGCCCTAGATAACGCATTTCTCGAAAGACTGAGAACGGACTCCGAGTCGTTACTACTGGTTTCAATACTTTGATTCTGGCTGCCCAGTGCCATCGCTGCCCAGTCTTTAGCACTCTGACCTTGATTGGTGTAATTGTTTCGCAAGTACTGGAAGCTGGTAAAGAAGCTGCTTTGGTTGGTTCCGACTTGTTGCGATTCCGTAGGAGTGCCCGTTGGATGTTCGGTAGAAGAACTTATTGGTGCCGGAGTTGGCGCCGATGCCTCTACACAAACATCCGCATACTTAATACTTGTCGCCGGTTTAGTACCGTTACCGAAATGAAGAAGATAGAGTTCGCCGTTTTGGGGTTTAACTTGAGCCGGGCCGAGACTGCTGAAAGAGAGGTCGTCGCTAATCCAGAAGCCCCAGAAGTTCTGTTCGGCGGCTGGATCACTTGAGAGTGGGCCATCGTAACCGATCAGTGAGTAAATGAACCCAGTGTCGTCTTGTTTGGGGTTAAAGCCCTGATTTTGGAGCGCCGACATGACAGAGTTTTCAGACCCTTTGACACAAACTGTTTTTTGACCGCTCGGACTAATTGCGACTAGGGCAAAACCATTCGCCTGGGCTTTGATCACCAAAACCGGCACGAGTAGACCAAGTATGAAAACGGAAATGAATAAAAAACGCTTAATCACAGTTTCTTCTTTGTAGAGAAAAACAAAGGGGAGGACAAGAGCAGCTTTTTCAGCGATTCTTCGTCCTCCTTTGGAATGTCTGTTGTTAGTGGCCATCGTTTTGTACGAGGTGCCAGCTAATTCGGTCTGTTTCAGCAACCATATAGATTCGAGCGTGGCGAAAGTCGGCCAGATCCCTGGGCGGGTACAACCCGTTGACCTTGAAGATTAGGCCTTTATCCAAGCTCGGATCCTCTTGGAGGCTACCAACCCTGACGACTTTATCGCCATCGAGGTCAACACCACTGATGCCATACTGATCTTGAGTCCGCTCAAGAACGGAGTGAGTCTGAACAGCTACTCCGCCACCGCCGCAACCAGCCAGAACCGTACCGATGGCACCGACAGTGCCGATGAAAAATGTGCGTCGTGTAATTTCGCGCTCCAATCGAGCACCCCCTATCCGAAGATTTCTCCAAGCATTATATGGATTGAGAACGATAAAAGCAACTTGTCGCTAATCATCATCCAAAAGAGACTTAACAACAAATATTATCTTTACTAACATATTCTATTGTGTTAAGCATTGGGTAATTAACACCATTCCGTTAACGGAGGGGAAGACGGAAGTTATTAAATGAATAGATTTCCCTCCGTCACTATCAATCTTGAAACAATCCGCCTTTTTGGGCTGTACGCCCTGGCACTTGTCCTGCTGTGGGCGGTTCTCGCCTGTGTCACCCGGTTACTCGCTCTCTACCAACGGCTACGCCAGGAAACGGTTTTGCTTGAAGTGATACCGCCAACTGATACGGAGATACCGGCAGTCTCGACCGCCCAACTCTTCACCCTGGTCTATGGCTTGTTGCGCCAACGCTCTTTGGCGGATCGTTTCTTGCAGCGACAACCAACCTGCTCACTGGAGATTGTCTCCAGCAAAGAGAGCGGCATTCGTTACGTCTTGAGGGTGCCCAAATCGATGGCTGAAACGACCGAGCGGAGTCTGCGTGCTTACTTACCGGCGCTAAAGGTCCGTGAAACAGTAGAATACCTACCAACCGATCTCCCGACGGAATTAAAAACAGCCGTGATTGAATTTGGCTTAGCTGGTCATTCAATACTGCCGCTCAACTACCAGACCGATCTAGGGCGACACGATCCGCTGTCTTATATAACCGGTAATATGACTCAGCTAAGTGAGGGGGAGCTCCTCACTCTCCAGCTTGTCGTTCAGCCGGTCAGTCACACCCAACAGAAACGTATCAGGAATAAAGCAGCCAAACTTCAGCCCGCAGCTCTGGTAACCCAACGAACTGTAGATCGGGTTGCTAATATCGTTGAAACCGTTGTCGGAATAATAATGATTCCACTGCTTGCTACAGCTGAATTTGTTACCAGCCAAAAGCCACCCCCAACCGGCCGCAAAATCACAACAGAGACTGAAACGCCGGAGCACCAAGAACTGGCACAATCAGTTAAGACCAAGTTGGATCAGCCGCTTTTCGAGACTTCGGTTCGAGCTCTCCTAATTAACGAGCCACAGCAACTTAAAGCCCGCCAACGCGGCTTGCTGGCCTCATTTATGAGTTTCACCCACCCGGCAGGACAGTCTCTAGTCAGCCGAAAAAATTGGTTCGGTAGAGTCGGTCAGCGCTTGCGTTGGTGGCAGTTCAGAAACCGGCTCAACACCGAGCGATTACTACTTTCGTCAGCCGAAGTCGGAGCTCTCTATCACTTCCCGTATTCCAGAACCTTTCGGACGGAGGATCTGGTTAAGTCAAAAAGTCGCGAATTACCAGCGCCGCTATCTTTAAAAAACAATCATGAATTGGATACAGTATTTGCCGTCAACAATTATGGCAATAACTCCACCGATATCGGCTTAACCGATGATGAGCGCTCCCGGCATATGTATTTGATCGGTCAGACCGGCTCTGGAAAATCAACCGCCATGTATCACATGGCCAGTGGCGACATTCGCCGCGGTCGAGGCCTGGCAGTTATCGATCCTCATGGCGATTTAGCAGAAGACTTACTAGCCACTGTGCCGGAATCACGGATCAATGATCTGATTTACTTTAATCCGTTTGATATCAAGTACCCGGTCGGTATTAACTTACTAGAGTTACCGGAAGGGTTGGATGGAGACGATCTGGAGCTGGAGAAAGAACTAACTTGTGAGAGCGTCGTCTCGGTCTTTCGAAGGATATTTAACAAAGATGATAATAACGACGCGCATCGCATCGAGTATGTCCTGCGAAACACCATCCATACTGCTTTCACAGTTGAGAACGCGACAATCTTTACCGTTTACGAGTTACTCAATAACCCTAAGTTCCAAAAGCAGGTTATTAGTCGTCTCAAAGACCAGAATCTGAAAAACTTTTGGAAGAATGAGTTTGGTAAGGCCGGAAATTACCAAATCGTCAAAATGGTTTCCGGTGTTACGGCCAAGATCGGACGGTTACTATTCTCACCTATTGCCAAACGGATTCTGGAGCAACCTAAATCGACCATCAATTTTGAGGATATTCTCAATTCCGAGAAGATTCTGCTCTGTAACTTTGCCGAAGGAAAACTCGGGGAAGATACCTCGCAACTGCTCGGTACGATGATAATTGCCAAGATCCATCAGGCAGCCTTACGACGAGCTCGCAAAGAGCTATCAGCTCGCAAACCGTTTTATCTATTCATCGATGAGTTTCAGAATTTTGCCACCGCTGCATTCACCAAATTGATGTCCGGCGGGCGAAAGTTTGGTCTTAGAATTACGATTGCCGAGCAATCAACGGCTCAGCAATCTGACCGCTCCACGGTTGAGGTGATTCTGGCCAACACCGGCGTTGTCGTAACTTTCCGCACCGCCAGTCCGGTCGATGAAGAAACGATGCTGGCGCAGTTCGCCCCGTATGTTAAGCCTGGAGATATCTCTAATTTGCCGCGCCATCACTTCTATATGCGCCTGTCTTCCCTTCAAGCAGAAGACCCGTTCTCCGGTGTCACGATTCCGATTAGTTCGGTCAAAAATGAAGAGCTGGTTAACCGACTGATAGAATCTTCCCGGACAAATTACGCCCAGCGCTACTCCGACCCCGAAGCAGAGCAGGTGCTGAAAGATATGGCAATCCCAGTAGTAGAAGAATCCGAATCTTTAGCATGAAAACGGTGACATGCCTGTCACCAAAAGTTAAGCTTTTGCAGGTTGGAAGCATCAAAATCACGACGCTTTCTTTATATATTACCTCCTATGCTTATCTCAATAGACTCAATCAATGAAACAACTAATAACAATAAACAAACGTCAAACTGAAATCCTAATCTTTCTCTATCGCTTCCGCTTCTTAACTCGCCTACAAATCCAAAACCTTCTCACTCATAAATCGCACAGCAAAATCATCGTCTGGCTAAACCAAATGGTCAAACTTAAGCTCGTCAGTAAACATCAGACATCAAGTACAGTAACCGCCTATTACTCGCTCGGAACAATTGGAAGAAAATACTTAATTACGCAGAAGTTGGTAAAGAAAACCCTCCCGCTTAATCGGATCTGGCGAGAAGCAAGCTATTCAATAACTTTTCGCGAGAAATGTAGCTTTATTGCCGATCTTTACCTTCAACTTCTTGCCCAATGGGGAGGGGCACTTCGCTTTTGGACCAAGACCGATCTGGCCGGTATTAGTCACGTCATATCACCAGCACCCGACGCCTATATTGTCATCAACCAAAAAAGCGAAGCGGATCGGTTTTTCGTCGAGATTCCCTCCACCCCTCGAACGAAAAACATCATTGACCACATCGAGCGCTACGCCGAGTATTATTACTCCAACGAGTGGCAGGAGAATGTTAGTAAAGATTTTCCAAAGATTATTATCATTTCCGCCAATAAGTCGGCCAATAAGGCCGCGAATCGATACATCAAAGAAAACTACGCTGACGAGCCCGATCTCCGCTTTCGTGTGGCGATCTCCGATCGGGCTATTGCAGAGCTCCAACCAAAGAAAAAGGCCCGAGGCAATTAACCCCGAGCCTCTCTCTTAGTACTCCTCCGCCAACATTACTGTCAGGACCCGTTTGCAATTCTCCGAGAGCGGATCACACCAGCCCGAATAGGTCGGGTTATGATAGTCGATCTTCCAGAAGATCTTCTTCCCGTACCAATTAACCGAGCCGAAGTCATGCTCGCCATACGGATCGTTACCTTCCGTGAACGAGTCGTAATTTCTAATCGCATGCAGTAATCCCTCGATGTTTTTCAAGCTGTGGACTCCCTGCGTCAATGTCATCCCAAATCCCAACTCACGAAACCGATCGTTCATCCGCGCCTCTTTCGACAATTCTTTTGTTTTCATCTTCTCTCCTTTCTTTATTCTTCCGGGCGTGTCGACCTCCTGCCCTTTGACAAAAAGGGAAGGACAGCACGCCGGCGGGGTCAAGGTGGAGCCTTTCCTTAACTAGAAAAATATAGAAAGGACGACCTTGAGGCCGTCGGATCTGTCCTTATACTTAGAACTGTGGGCAGGAGAAAAATTTATTAGATCTCAAACACCTATTCCTAGGTATCGCTGTATAACTACTGTCAAGTACCCCTTGACAACTGTATAGAATAGTCTTAAGTTTATATAGTAATGGCAAACCCAAACAAACCCTTCAACGATCTAGCCGGTGTTCCGGCGCCTGATCTAGACTTTAAGGACCCCGATATTCTTATCGCCTCAATCGCGACCTCTCAAGCAATCGGTTCTTTGAATACAATTCTTGGAGCCGACAAGCAAAATATAACCCATAGTCTGAATCTAATGTCTCCCCTGTACGTTCCGGAGGCGGTGGCAAGCTCTGGAATAGAAAATATCATCACTACTAATGAGCGCATCTACCAAGCCAAGATCTTGGAAGCAGGCGAGATAAAACCTCACGAAAAAGAAGTAATGCGTTACACCGCTGCTCTAATTTTTGGCTTCAAAGAGTTAGTCGAGAAAGACTTTCTTGCCACCAACCAATACATCGCCATTCAGAAGACGCTAGAGCCAACGAAGTCTGGCATTCGTAAGCTTCCGGGCACTCAATTGAAGAATCCTCACACTGGCGTAGTCTACTACACGCCGCCCGAAGGTGAGGGTCTAATCCGGGAACTGTTGTCTAACTACGAGAAGTACTTCAACGAAAAAGCTCCCGAACACGAGATTTTTGGTCGTGCGGCTGTTTTACACTATCAATTTGAAGCGATCCACCCATTCCATGACGGTAACGGTCGAACTGGCCGGATGCTTATCCCCCTATACCTTTCAAAGCAAAGGGCGCTACACCTGCCACTCTTATTTGTCAGTAAGTTTATCCTTGAAAATAGGGACGACTACTACCTCCTGCTTCGTAACGTCACTTACAAAGGCGAGTGGAAGCCATGGGTTTTATACATACTTAAAGCTCTCGAGAAACAAGCTAAGTACACCCTTAAAGTTCTACAGAAGATACACGACTTCCAACAGGAGCTTGAGGAAAAGCTTGAAAAACTGGTTGGTCATGCTTACGCTCGGGACATCGCAAAGCTACTCTACCTAAACCCCTACTTTGTCCAAAAGGACTTCGAAAGTGGTCTTAAGGTCGCTTATGTTACCGCCCGTAAGTACTTAGCAATTCTTGAAAAAGAGCAAGTTATAGTCAAAAAGAAACAACCGAAGAGAAATCGGTTTCTTTACGTTTGCCCAGAATACATAAAACTACTCAAAAACGCTTAACTTACGAGAGGCGTCGCTCAGTGACACTAAGTCACAGGTTCGTGTTCTCTCTCATGATTAGGAGAATAATAACAAAACGACTACTGACTGTCGAACTAGGTCATTGGTCTTTGCTATGAAACTAACCATATAAGGAGTACACTTTGGGTAATGTCTGACGATCAAAAGAAACAGCTCCAAACTCAATCGTGGAATCACTCCAAAACACTTAGAGCCAGCCTTGACGATATAAAGAGTTAGAAACTATGGCGATTATTATTTCACAAGACGGCAAAAAAGCGCAAAAAATAGATAAATCTGTCTTCGAAAAAGAAGGTTATCTACAAAATTATATCCATGAAAACCCAGAGTCGATCCCCGTTTACGAAATAGAAGATGACAAAAAACTTTTTGTGGTAGCAAGAGAATTCTCAACCGAATCCGGTCCGATTGACGCATTGGCTATCGATAAAGACGGTGATATTTATGTTGTTGAAACAAAATTATATAGAAACCCCGATAAAAGGACGGTGGTCGCCCAAGCTCTTGATTATGGTGCTTCTCTTTGGCGACATAGCGATTGCAACGAATTTATGAATAAAATAAATTATGAAATAAATAATAAATTCAAACTCAGCTTCGAGGAAAAAACAAGAGAGTTTTTTGAGATCGACGAAGAACAAAGTGACTTAATCTTTGAAGCTATAAAAAGAAATCTTCAACAAGGCAACATTAAATTTGTAGTTTTGATGGATGGGATAGAAGACAGACTGAAAGACTTAATTGTTTATATCAACCAAAATAGCCAATTTGATATTTATGCCGTCCAAATGGAATATTATAAATTCGAAAAGTACGAAATAATGATTCCAAAATTGTTTGGTGTTGAAGTTAAAAAAGACGTAAAAACTAACAAGATGCCAGGAAAGTTGTGGAATTGGGAATTATTCAAACAACGCTTGAAAGATTTCGGGGAAGAAGAAGTATTTGCCGCCGAGCAAATTATTGAATGGGCTGGGAAAAATAATTGTGAAATTTATTGGATGACAAACCAAATGGGTTCTTTTGTTATTGGTTTTAATACTGACGATAAAAAGGGATTTTATCCATTTGCGGTGACAGGTGACGCGATGATTTCATGGAATGCTCCCCATCAACGGAACAAAAGCCCGCAACCATTTGATAGGCCCGAAAAACGAGTGGAGTTGTTACAACGATTGCAATCAGTTACGGGCGCAATAGTTGATTTAGATAATATCGATGGATACAGCGGATTGAAATTACCTCTTCGTGCACTCGCCAAAGATGATGCTCGCCGTGAATTTTTCTTAATCTGTTCTTGGATTAAGGAGACACTGACGTCCGAGAATTAGGAATTAACATATCGTGAATAACGACGAAATCAGATTCAAACAATTCATTGACAACAATAAATGGGTCTTTGCCAAAACAATGGCCGAGATACCTCACTATTATATTGTGAGAGACAACTTATCAGAAAATGACAAAAAACTATTTGATGAATTCAATATCTTCATAAGTAATAATGGCTACACAAAAGAATTTTACTCCAAGCAATACACATATTTTGATATAGGGAAATTTAAATATTGGGTGATAGAGAACATTCTAAATAGGGCTGAGCTAGAGATTGAAGAAAAGATCAAGCGGTAGTTGCTAGTGGAACGGACGATTTTTGCTATGAATCCAACCTGTTTAGCAGTACAATTTGGGTAATGTCTGACGAGCAAAAGAAACAGCTTCAAACTCAACTTTGGAATATTGCCAATGAGTTGCGTGGGAATATGGATGCTGGTCAATTTCGCGACTATATCCTAGGCTTCATCTTCTATAAATACCTTTCTGAAAAGGTAGAGCTGTTTGCCGATAAGTTGCTAAAGGCCGATGGCGTAAAGTACGCAGAACTGAATGAGTTAACCGATAAAGACGCGAAGATGGTTACCGCTGTTAAGCAGGCAGCCATAGATACTCTTGGGTACTTTCTCAAGCCAAGCGAACTGTTTCATCAAATTGCCATCCAAAGCCCAACCTCAAAAAACCTCATTGAAGAACTGGAGCGCATTCTTAACAACATCGAGCACAGCACCATGGGTGCCGACAGTGAAGATGATTTTGACAAACTTTTCAGCGAAATCGATCTCAACGCCGCTAAACTTGGTAGATCGGTTGCCGACCGAAATAAGCTTATTTCAAAAGTCCTGTTACATCTCGACAAAATCGACTTCAAGCTCGAGGACGCCAAGGTTGATGTCCTTGGTGATGCCTATGAGTACCTAATCGGTCAGTTTGCGGCTGGGGCAGGCAAAAAAGCCGGTGAATTTTACACTCCGCAAGAAGTCTCTGAAGTTTTGGCAAGTATTGTTACGGACGGCAAAAAACGTCTCAAGAGTGTTTACGACCCCACTTGCGGCTCGGGTTCGCTACTACTTCGAGTCGCCCGACACGTTCAAGATGTTGATCACTTCTACGGTCAAGAACTAAATAACACTACCTACAACTTGGCGCGAATGAATATGATATTGCACGATGTTCGTTTTGACCGATTTGATATTAAACAAGAAGACACACTCGAGCATCCGCAACACCTAGAACACAGGTTCGAAGCTATCGTGGCTAATCCGCCGTTTGGTTCAGACTGGTCAGCTGATGCGCACCACCTGCAAGAGGATCGTTTCAGTCAGTATGGTAGATTAGCACCAAAATCTTGTGCCGACTATACCTTTATCACGCACATGATCTACCAGCTAGACGACAACGGCACCATGGCTACGGTAATGTCTAATGGCTCCCTTTTCCATAGCAACGCAGAAGCTCAAATACGGAAGTACGTAATTAAAGATAAGAATTACCTCGATGCCGTTATCGGTTTGCCCCCAAACCTATTTTACGGTACGTCAATCTCGGCATGCATTTTGGTGTTTAAAAAATGTCGGGAACACCCTGACGATGTTTTATTCATCGACAGCTCAAAAAATTTTGAGAAACGTGGCAACAAGAACTATTTACGTGCTCAAGATATCGATAAAATTATCCAAACCTATCAGGCCAGAAAGAACGAAGATAAATACAGCCACGTCGCCAAAATCGAGGAAATTAAAGAGAACGATTACAACCTCAACATCCCACGATATGTCGATACGTTTGAAGAGGAGGAGCAGATCGATCTTAAAGAAGTCTCGACCGAAATCAAAAAAATTACCACTCAAGAGTCGGAAATCAACTCCAAAATTGAAAAATTTACCAAGGAGCTTGGTATAGATAGACCATTTTAAATGAATACTCCACGCTTAATCCAAACATACTTGCCAGACGGAACCCTTGAGGGCTTGAGAATCATCGAGTTATCGGATAGCCAAATCAAGGGAGTAGTTATTCCCAGAATTAAACTTAATAATGCTACGGAGCGCAACGAGCTTAGGCAGCCAGCTTTGTATTTACTTATAAACTCCGGAGACAACCAGCTCTATATTGGCGAGAGTGAGAACTTCTACGACCGAATTAAAACCCACGACAAACTCACCGGCTTATGGGATATTGCGCTAGCTATTGTCTCTAACGCCAACCACTTGGAGAAGAGCGATGTTAAGTATCTGGAATCGCTAGCGGTTGAAAAAGCTAAGGGGTCAGCAGCGATGGAAATACTTAATAAAACTGTTCCTGCTCGTAATAATGTGCACGAATTTAAGACCCATAGCTTGCAGAGAATTCTTGATGATGTGGCACTTATTGCAGAATCACTTGGCTATAGCATTTTTTCAACCAAACAGGATAAAGCTGAAGATATTTGGTATTGTGTGGCGAAAAAGTCAGATATCAAAGCGCAATTTCGTGGTGATAAATTCGTTATTCTGGTTGGGTCACTTATAGATAAGAGTTACGCACCCAGTTGGGGTAAGGAATGGCCGAAGTCTTTAGCAGAGCGGGAAGAAGTATTCCGAAAATACGGTAAAGATTTAGGTGAGACTGTTGAATTAACTGAAAATGTCCCCTTCAGAAGCCCAAATCATGCTGGTAGTTTCGCGACCGGCAGGAGTGTTAATGCATGGTTAACTTTCACGAACGCCCAAAATAAAACGATGGACGAGTTGATTAGGAAGGGCTCGGCATAGTCTTGCCGAACTAACTACATGGATAAGATTGTTTATAGTAAAAACGATAAAACCCCCCAATCAACTTACTTCAGCGGGATCATGGCGGAGCATTTCTTCACTTCGGTGTTCGGTGAGAATGGAGGTTATCATGGTATGGCCTCGGCATTCAATTCGGACAACTACTTCCGCAAACAAATACTAAAACTAATCGACAAACTTATCGCTGAAGTAAAAAAGATCCAAGCTAGCGAAAAGTTCGTCGACTATCTGTGCTACCAACTTAGTTATCTAAAAAGTGAAATAACACTTCTCAAGTCGATTCCAAACGACCTGAAAGGTTTACTGATAATACTACTAAAGGCAGTAGCAACGTTACTTGGCTACGGTCAATTTGCGGGTCCTAAATTGGTTGAACCATATTTTATCCCATCTCTGTGGTCGGAGATGCAAGGATGGAGTGACTTTCCGAAATACTACAGGACCAAAGAATATTTCATTAAGCAGAAGCGCCTCGAGTTAGTTGATCAACTAATCAAGGAGGGAAGAACTTCTTCCGAAATAGCTTTAATTCTAAATATCAGCGGATACAGAATAGCACAATTTAGACAGCAAATAAACGCAAATAATAATGCAAAAAACAGTAAAAAGTAGAACCCCTGAATTGCGGTTTCCTGAGTTTCGTGGTGAGTGGCAGGAACACAAGTTAAGCGACGTTGCAAAGTACAGACGCGGTAGCTTCCCCCAACCTTACGGTCTCGCAAAATGGTATGACGACGAACATGGCAGTCCATTCATTCAGGTGTTTGATGTGGGTGCTGACTTAAAACTGAAGGAGACGACGAAACGAAAAATTAGCCAAGCTGCACAAAATCTAAGTGTATTTGTAAAGAAGGGGTCGATTGTATTAACCATCCAGGGTTCAATCGGGCGAATTGCAAAAACCCAATATGACGCGTACGTAGATAGGACGTTGCTATTGTTTAACTCCTTTACTCTTCCCGTGGACATCGATTACTTCATCAGTGCTGTTTATTTGCTGTTTGAACGGGAGAAAGTTAAGGCGCCAGGAGGAACTCTTAAAACAATAACGAAAGAACGCCTCAACTCTTTCCCTCTTTGTCTCCCGGGTATCGCCGAACAAAGCAAGGTTGGAAGCTTTCTTGTTACGGTGGACGAGAAGATTGAGCTTGTGCGGACACGAATCGACCTGCTGAAAAAGTACAAAAAAGGGGTGATGCAAGCCATCTTTTCCCAAAAACTCCGCTTCAAGGACGAAGGTGGTAATTCTTTCCCAGATTGGGAAGAAAAGAAACTGGGGAATATTGCAATGATAACGAAGGGAGCTCAACTGAACGGATCTGAACTAACGAGAACTGGGAAATACCCTATGATTAACGGAGGCATTGGACCCTCAGGCTACACCGACAAGTTCAATGAGGAGGCAAATACTATAACTATAAGCGAAGGTGGAAATTCTTGTGGATTTGTAGGCTATTTAACTGAGAGGTTTTGGAGTGGTGGACACTGCTATACAATCCAGCCGAGCCCTGATGTTGAAAAAGCCTTTCTATACCAACAGCTGAAATTTTATCAGTTGAAAATAATGCGATTGAGAGTTGGCTCAGGATTACCAAACATCCAGAGGGGTAGTTTATTGAAGTTAGTAGTACTATTACCCATCCTAATGGAGCAGGTGGCAATCTCAGGATTTCTAACAGCGCTCGATGACAAAATCAAGCTAGAAGAAAGTAAACTGGAGCAAGCCAAGCGTTTTAAAAAAGCCCTCCTCCAGCAGATGTTTGTATGACGACGGAATCGCTAGTGACGACGCCAATCGACCATGAAACCGAAAGGCAGAACGATCTCTCTAAGGTTCTTAACTCAGTTCATAAAAAAAGGGTTGTCGTCGCTGGACCCGGTACAGGAAAAAGCTTTTTGTTTGAAAGAGTGATACGGAAAGAGAAAAAAGAAGGAAAGTCAAAGTTCCTCGCGCTTACCTTCATGGGAAAATTATGCGATGAGCTTGCTGATGACCTAGCGGGTCTGGCTGAAACCAGGACAATACACAGCTTCGCACGTAAGTTTGTGATAGATCTCCTTGGCGAAGGCTGGATATATTTCCCTCAGATCTATGATGTAATTGCTTACGACCTCTCGTTACAGGGATTACGGGACGTTTCAATAGACAGCAAGGAATATCTAGCGAGGAGCAATTACTACAAGGCAATCGGAGACAAGGATGCGATTCACTACGCTTTGAAGCTTGGTGAAAAGTTCCCAGAAAAGATTCCGTCGGACTATGATCTAATTTTAGTTGATGAGTATCAAGACCTGAATGAGACTGAAGACAAGTTCATCGACTTGCTAGCAACAAAGAATAATATATTAATCGTAGGAGATGACGACCAAGCGCTCTACGACTTCAAGGGTTCGTTTTCAAAGTTTATTCGGGAAAAATATAAGGCTACGGGTGAAGAGTATTTAAGTACTACGCTCAGATTCTGTTCTCGTTGCACAGATGTGATTATTAACGCATTCCACCGCATTGCAAACGCATATGGACTGAATAACTTGGGCAACGAAAGAATAAAAAAAGAATATTTGTGCTACACTCCCGGGAAAAAAGAAGATAACGAGGCGAACCCCAGTATCATTCTTTTGCAAAATGTTGTTCCTGCGGACATTGCAAATAAGATTATTCATCAATTGAGCGAGCTTCTTGAGCGTCAGAAGATTAAGTCCGTATTGGTAATTGGCGAAGCTAGGACGTGCAAGTATCTACTCCCCGTGATCGCAGAACAGCTTAGATATAAAGGATTTAAACATGTCGATAATCCTAAACTCACAGATGACGTTTATAAGCTAAAGACAAATATTATCGAGGGACTTAAACTGCTCAAGAAAAGTCCTTTGAGTACATTGGCTTGGCGATTGATGATAGAGAGCTTGGACGAGGAAACTCGAAAAAGTCTCATATTGATATCATTAGATGAGAAGCAAAACTTTATCAATTCTATCCCAGAGGATTTCAAAAAAACGTCAGAAAAAATTGCCACAACACATAACGGTTTAACTAAAAAATCTAAATCTGAGAGAACTAAAATTGCTAACAGCTCGATAGCTTCGCTTGAAGGGTTAATCTCCAGCAGTAGGTTGGACTATAGGGAAATACTAACCAATCAGTTAAGAGAAGAGACTAACCACCTCCCACGTCCGTTAGCGAATCTAGAGATCGCAGTTACGAGTATACTTTTATCCAAAGGGCTTGGGGCAGATGTCGTATTTTTAATAGGATTCGACCAGGGGAAGCTCCCTACTACTTCCGCTCCGGACGAGAGCGAAATTTACCAGATGCTGGTCGCGCTGACACGAACAAAGAAACGCCTTTACCTGATAAACACCAAGGACAAGCCAACATCCTGTTTCATCAATTCAATCGGCAAAGACAATTACGAAGTCATATGAAAATCCAATCCGAACAAACTTTAGAGAATAATCTCATCGCCCAGCTTCAAAAAATGAAGTATGAGCGGGTGGTTGTGGCTGACGAGAAAGAACTGATAGCGAACTTGAAATTCCAGCTCGAGAAACATAACGAGACAGCTTTCAGCGAAGGGGAATTTCAGAAAATCCTAAACCACCTCGCCAAGGGCAATGTTTTTGATAAAGCTAAAACCTTGCGCGACACAATGCGACTGATCCGTGATGACGGCACGAATTATTATGTTGAATTCTTTAATAGCCGCGAGTGGTGTCAGAACGAATTCCAGGTTACTAACCAGGTTTCAAATGAGGGTAGTTTCAAGAACCGCTATGATGTGACGATTCTAATTAACGGCTTGCCATTGGTACAGATCGAGTTAAAACGCCGTGGGCTGGAACTCAAAGAAGCGTTCAATCAGACCAACCGCTACCAACGCCATAGTTACGACGCCAGCTACGGACTGTTTCAATACATCCAAATTTTTGTAATTTCTAACGGTGTTAATACCAAATACTACTCCAATAACCACCGGCAATCGTTCAAATTCACTTCGTTCTGGGCCGACAAAGAAAATAATAAAATTACTGATTTAGCGAAGTTCTCTGAAGCATTCTTGGAGCGCTGCCACATTTCCAAGATGATTGCTAACTACACCGTTCTGGCCGAGACCAAAACACTAATGATTCTGCGGCCGTATCAGTACTACGCCGTTGAGGCGATAATTGACCGAGTTAAAAATAGTACTAAAGGCAGCTACATCTGGCACACTACCGGTAGCGGAAAGACACTGACTTCGTTTAAGGCCAGCCAGATATTGGTGGACTTGCCGGAAATCTACAAAGTTGTATTTGTGGTTGACCGCAACGACTTAGATACCCAAACCATCCGCGAATTCAATAATTTTGAGGAAGATTGCGTTGACCAAACAGATAACACCCGACAATTGGTAAAACAGTTTGGTAACCCAGACAGCAAGCTAATCGTTACCACTATCCAGAAGCTCAACAACGCCATTACTAACGAACGGCATTTGTTGAAGATGGATAAACACCGTAATCAAAAAGTTGTCTTTATTTTTGACGAATGTCATCGCAGTCAGTTTGGTGAGATCCATAAGCGAATTGTTGAGTTCTTTACCAACCATCAGCTTTTTGGCTTTACCGGTACACCAATATTTGCCGAAAATGCCAGCGGTAACGCTTTGGGTCGACGAACCACTCACGACTTGTTTGGTGAGTGTCTGCATAAGTATGTAATTACCGACGCTATCAATGACGAAAATGTGTTGAAGTTTTCGGTTGAGTACGTTGGTCGGTATCGCCAGAAGGAAACTACCAACGAGGTTGATATCGAAGTGGAGGCGATTGACATCAAAGAACTAATGGAGTCGCCGAAAAGGTTGGAGAAGATTGTCGAGTATATTTTAGCTAATCACGATCGCAAGACCCATTCACGGGAGTTCAACGCAATTTTTGCGGTCGGAAGTGTGGACATATTAACAAAGTACTACGAAATTTTTAAAGCCAAGCAAGTTGGGAGTGAGAGCAAGCTAAGGATCGCTACGATATTTAGCTACGGCGCCAACGAAGAAGATAAATACGCTAACGGGCTGCTAGATGAGGACATCCAGTTGAGCTTGTTCAGTAAACTCAACCAACACTCAAGAGACAGGCTGGAGAGTTATATCGCTGACTACAACGAACAGTTCGGAACAAACTTTACTACCAAGGATAGCGGCAGTTTCTACAACTATTACAGGGACGTGGCCGATAAGGTTAGAAAACGACAAGTAGATATTCTGTTAGTGGTTAATATGTTTTTGACCGGCTTTGATAGCAAAACGCTAAATACAATGTATGTGGATAAGAGCTTGCGTTATCACGGCTTACTGCAGGCGTATTCGCGAACCAATCGGATCCTCGACGAGCGTAAATCGCAAGGCAATATTGTGGTGTTTCGCAATCTGAAGAAAGCAACCGACGACGCGATCGCACTGTTTAGTAACAAAGACGCCCAAGAAATAATCTTTATGGAGCCGTACGAGAAATACGTGGAGAAATTTAATGAAGCTATTGCGCAACTTCGTGAGCTGACACCAACACCGGCCGACGTTGATCTGTTAGTTGGTGAAGAACAAGAACTAAAATTTGTGACCAATTTCCGGGAGCTATTGAGACTGAGAAACATCTTAATCACCTTCACCGATTTTAAAATCGAAGATACTACAATCTCGGCCCAAGCATTTGTCGACTTCCGCAGTAAGTATCTAGACATTTACGATAAAGTTCGAAGCGAACACGAAAAAGAGAAAGTCTCGATCTTGGATGATGTGGATTTTGAGCTGGAGCTAGTAAGACGAGATGAGATCAATGTCGATTATATTATTCGACTGTTGGCACGGCTTATTGACGCCACCGAAGATGCTAAAAAGTCTATTCTGAACAATATTTTCAATGTGATGTCGGCCGATGACAGATTACGTAGTAAAAAGGAATTGATTGAGAAGTTTATTAAGCAAACCATTCCCAAGATTACTGATTCGGAAGAAGTGGAGACTAAATTCGAAGAGTTTTGGAGTGACGAAAAGACCAAGGCATTTGAACGGATGTGTAACGAAGAGGGGCTCATGACCGAAAAGTTGCAGGGCTTAATTGATAACTATTTGTATAGCGGCCGCAAACCACGTGGCAACGATTTGGTTGGGACGCTAACAACTCAACCAAAAATTCTTGAGCGGGAGTCAGTCGTAAAGCGGCTGATGACCAAGTTTAATACTTTCATAGAAACGTTTATCGAGGGGGTATAGGGAGCAAAATGCCACACCAATTCATGTCAGTAGAGTGCAAGAAGTGTCAAGAAACGTTTTGTCCTGTTTGCACAGATAATGCATGTCCTAAATGCGGAGAAATTGATATTGCTGATGACAAAACGATGTTGATCCGCTCGCAGATGCGCAAACATATGACGCGTGATGAAGACTGAAGATAGCTTCCGGAAATTAAGTCTAAACGGATCAGTTTATCCTCCGGCGATACAGAAAGCTATTGAGGTAGCCATCGTTGCTCACGACGGTCAAACGCGAAAAGGTAAGAATGTGCCGTATATTACCCACTTACTAAGCGTTGGCTTAATTTTGGCAAGGACCGGGGCGACTGAAGATATTATCGTTGCGGGAATATTACACGATGTTCTTGAAGACACAGAATTAACTGAAGACTATTTGGTGAAGGAGTTTGGGAAGGAAGTTGCTCGTATTGTTAATGACGTTACCGAACAAGATAAGAGTCTGCCGTGGGAAGAACGAAAGCGGCTGGCCCTAGAGCACATATCAAGCATGTTGCCAGACTCGTTGTTAGTGAAATCTGCCGACGTCTTGCACAACATGAGCGAACAAATCCAAGACTACCAGAGGGAAGGCGAAAAAACTTTCTTAAGGTTTAATCAACCCAAAGAGCAACAACTATTACGCTACCAGCGGTTAATCGCCAAGCTAGCAGAAGCGTGGGTTGATAACCCGCTGCTTCCCGACCTGCAAGAGAATCTGGTCACGATCAATAAAGAGTGGTCTATCGAAAAAAGAGCAAAAACAGAAGAAGAACGGAGAGGTCTTTAGATGACTCTCTCGAAAAGTGAGTATCTTCTTTTTCTCAAACACCCCGCTTGGCTCTGGCTTAAGAAGCACGACAAAAGCAAGTTACCGGCAGTAGACGCAAACACGCAAGCAATATTCGACAGTGGAAACCTGTTTGAAGAATACGCAGAACAGATATTCCCAGATGGAATACGAATTGGGTTTGATAAAGGAGATTTCAGTACATATATATCTATGCCGGAGCGGACAAAACAAGTTTTGGCAGACGGAGCAGATACAATTTTCCAGGGACGTTTCGAAACTGAAAACATTACTTGTATTGTGGACGTGATCAAAAGAGTAGAGGGAGATACTTTCGATCTATTCGAGATTAAGGCCAGTACCAAAGCCAAGCCAGAGCACGAACACGACCTAGCGTTTCAGACAAGAGTGTTAGAAAAAGCCGGGCTTAAAGTACGAAATATTTCGGTGATACACGTTAACAACCAATTCGTTAAAGATGGCGTTATAGACGTTAATAAATTTGCGGCGATCACTGACATCACAAAAGAAGTACGAGCGTTGGAAAAAGCTACCGAGCAGAACATACAGCAAGCGTTCCAAACTATAGATTCTCCAGAAATTCCGAATATTTCGCCACGCTACGCCAAGATGGGCGCTTTTAGTGAGTGGCTAGATATTTACAAAAGTCTGGTTGGTCCGCTTGAAAAGGACAGTATCTACAACCTAGCAACACCAAGCGCGGTTATCGGGCAGTTAGAAGATCTGCTTATCGAAAAGATCAAAGATATTCCGGACGAGTTTGTATTAAAACCAAAACAACGCTGGCAAGTAGAAACCAACAAGACTGGGAAGCGGTATGTTAGTAAACACAACATCAAAAAGTTTTTGGAAGGCTTGGAGTATCCGCTTTACTTTTTTGACTACGAAACGCTTAGCTCGACGGTTCCACCTTACGATGGATTAAAGCCTTACAGCCAGCTGCCGTTCCAGTATTCATTACATATATTAGATAAACCAGATGGAAAGCTTTCGCACAAAGAATATTTACATCTGGATAAAACCAACCCTGCAGAGCCATTAATAAAACAACTAAAGGCAGACATTGGCAATAAGGGGACGGTACTTGTTTGGTACGAAACTTTTGAGAAGGGCTGTAATAAATTACTGGGCGAAATCGTTCCAGAACAAGCAGGTTTTATGGAGAGCGTAAACGAGCGAATCGTAGATTTAATGATACCGTTTTCCGAAGGCTGGTTTAGAGATAAGGGCTTTATGGGAAGCGCATCTATTAAGAAAGTATTGCCGACTTTAATACCCGATCTAAAATATACCGATTTAGATGTCAGTGACGGCGCAACTGCTCAACGTCTATGGATGCAGGCGGTGTTGGAAGGCAAGGAAGATATCGATAAAGAGGCTCTCTTCCACAACCTTTGTGAGTACTGCAAACTCGATACATTAGCTATGGTGAAAATATATGAAGAAATTTGTAAGCAAGCTAACTAAACCTATGTCGGCTAATTTCCGTAGATTCCTACGCGGACTATTATGGATCTTGGTAATAGCTGCGATCATACTATTTGCTCCAAGTATTATCGGGACTATTGGTGCAGTTATTCTCGTTTTATTTCTGGCCTACAGAGGTTTCATTCACGCACAACGACAGGACGCGATGCACCATTCCGGCAGACTAACCGAAAATCGATTCGTAAAAACTATTGCTAGCTCTGAGACATATCGCCGAGCCGCTAGGATCATAAAGCGGCTATGGAGAGGCGGATTATTTACTGGTAAATGGGTTGTGCGACTTAGCATTTTGGCGTCGCTCATTCTTAACGTAGCTCTTCTTTGGTACTGGAACGGTTATCGTACCGGCAAACTCGACTACGAACTAAAATGCGGCCAAGCAGATGTTCAAACCGCCTCTGATTCAGTCGTACTAATTGAGGGCGAGGAAGGTGTTGGTAGTGGTTTCTTTGTTGAGAAGAATTTTATTGTCACCAATAATCATGTCGTTGATCACAACCCGATCACCAAAATTTATCTTGGCAATCAAGACCTTGCCTCCGGTGCTAGGGTCGTTGCTACCGACTCTCTGCGTGATATCGCTCTGATCAAAATAACAAACTATAGCGACATGCCCTTTCTTACCGGAGCCACAAGACCAGTTATTCCGATCGACGAAGTCTATGCCATCGGTTATCCGCTTGGTCGGAATCTAACGATCTCCAAAGGCATTGTTTCGGCTCTGACACTAGACGACTACGACGATCGTAGTTTCATCCAAACTGATGCCTCTATTATTCCGGGCAATTCAGGTGGTCCACTGGTCGATATCTGCGGCAAAGTCGTCGGTATGAACACCCAGACACTGCAGGGGCAAGAAAACGCCGGTTTTGCCATTGAGTACTCCCAGCTCAATGATCGCATCCAGACGATGATTAAAACGGCCGAGGGTGCAACTCCGCAAGAGATCAAGCTCAGTTACCCATCCGAACAAGCTGAAGTCGTTGCTAAGTACTACACCACCCTCGGAGGAGGGGATATTCTAGGCGCCTACAACAACTTTTACTCCTCAAGCCGTAAAGCCAGACTGCCTTACGATAACTGGTCCAAAGGCCTGGAACAAACCATTTTCATTCGCCTGGTATCGGTTGAGTTAAGCGATAAACCAAACGTCATTAACGCTCACTTTTACGCCACTGAGCGTAATATAGAAACCTGGGAATGGAAAACTGGAGAGTTTGAAGGCACCTGGACATTAATACGAGAAGGCGGCTTGTGGAGAATGAACGAATCCAATATTAAAGATATAACGAAACCGCAGTAAACAATGAAACCGTTATTATCCGATCACGACGGCAAGCTTATTTCTATCCTCACTCCAAGCGAACAGATAATTATCGTTATGTATTACGGTTTAGGTGATCGGCACTACACAGTGAATGAAATTGCTCAGAAATTCGACATTTCCACCCAGACCGTTAGTAAGTACCGAGACAAAGCGTTAGGAAAACTGGAAAAATATACGTCACGCTAGGAAAGTTTTCCAAGAATCTGTAACCTGAAAGCATGGAACGGAATGAGGGGACATTTACTGACGGGTCAATAGCGCCCACCGAAGCGCAAGAGTTAAATTTACCCTCTCAAGGAGCCCAGCCCGAAGTGGCCGAGCTTCAACGACCGGAAGCTCAACCAGAACCACTCGTGAGTCGCCAAACTCCCGAAACTACCCTCCAAATGCTCCGGCAGGGCAGGGATAAAGAAGTTCTCGCCCAATTCAACCCGAAACAACAAAAAGAGATAGAGACCAAACAAAAGCTTCTTTCATCGCTAGCTTACTTTATCGGCAAGGACTTTAAGATTCCCGTTCGGCTCAATGAACCCGGTACTGGTTGGCATTGGGATTTTAAGGACAACATCATCCGGGTCGATCCGAAAGATTTGCTCGAACAGCCAATGGATTATCTGCGCTGTATCATCTCCCACGAGGGTGGTCACAGGCGAATTTCGAGAATGGAGTCTATCCCCTTGGAAACCTGGGCTCAGCCAGGATTTGGGGCAATGATGAACGCTATAGAAGACCCGCGCGTCAACAATTTCGTTGCCGAAAACTATCCGAAGTTTCGTGAGCAGATGAAAGTCGCCTACGACATTGAGCTAGAAAAAGAAAAAGTCCTCAAAGTAGAAGCCAAAGATAAGCTCGGTCATCAACCACGCTTTATGCAAGCCAGTTTCGAGTACATCAAACAGTGGCTGAAGGAGTCAAGCGGGGGGTTCGGTGAAGTTAGTGAGGATCTGCCCGACGACGTCAAAGAAGTCGTCGCTAAAACCTTGCCTTCCGCTCAAGACGCCTGGTGGCGCTACCCCTCCCGACAGGAGGCCGACAAAAGCGAACAGTTGATCAAGAAGTACGCCCAAACATTCTACGAAATAAACCGAGATGAGATCTGGCCGGAATTCAAAAAACTCGTCGACGAGGACATTCAGGATGAGAAAATGGAGCAGCAAATGAGGGACATACAAAAGCAGTTCGTTGAAGGCGGTGAGTCCGGGCAGGGACAACCCCAACTGCCACAAGAATTAAAAGATCGTCTAACACCCGAGCAACAGCAAGAGCTGCAAGGTGCCTTACAACAAGCAATAGATCAGGCCAAGGAAAAACAAGAACAGAACAACAATCAGCCAGGCAAACCCACTGAAGGCGACGAACAGGAAACCCAGGAACCACCTAGTGGTCCAGTTGACTTGGAATCACTTAGCGAAGAAACCAAACAAAAAATTCGAGAGTATATCGACAGCCTACCGGAAGAAGTTAAGCAAGATTTGCAACAGCGAGCGGAAGAGATGTTGCGCCAATTCGAAGAAACTATCAAAGAAGAGCTGCGGGGCAAACTCAATCAAGATCCCGAACAACACGAAGGGAAACCGGCGGGAACCAAAACAGTCGGTAAAAAATTGGCTGAGCAAACGGATCGACCACCACTGCCGCCAGAACAACAGGAGGAAGTCGACAAGTTTCACGATCTTGCCCAGGAAGCAATCAACAAAGACGCTAATATCTACGAGGAAAAGCGCCGCGAAGTGTTAGAGACAATTGATAAACTTGAGGACGATCTGCGAGCAATCTTTGTGGCCAGGCGAGCCCACAACTGGGAGAGCGGTTTTCGATCTGGTAAACACATTGATATCAAACGCCGCATTCAGGAGAAAGCCAAGGACGTACCGGCCATGGAAAGCCATGCTTGGGAGCGAAGAGAAACACCCCGAGAGAAAGACTACGCTATTAGCTTACTTGTCGATCTGTCGGGTTCAATGCGCGGCCAGAAGATTAACGAAACCTTCAAGGCTGCCATTGTCCTATCAGAGGTACTCAATCGACTCTCAATTGATAACGAAATCCTCGGCTTTAATGACCGGATTCACGTCTTCAAGGGTTTTCACGAGGCCATGTCCGATGAAGTGCGTGATCATATGGGCGGTATGCTACAAGAGGTGTCTAGCGACCGAGCGGCCTATAACGACGACGGTTGGGCGTTGGGGCAAGCCTCACAGCGCTTAGCCCAACAAGGGGCAACCGAAAAGTTTCTAATTCCGCTTTCTGATGGTAATCCGGAGCCTTCTCACGAACATTCAGGGTCAGAGTATGAACTGGGGGTAGCCGTCAGACGCATTCAGGAAGAAACCAACCAAAAGCTAATCGGTTTAGGGATCGGCCCGAATACCGAGCATGTCGCTCACTACTACCCAAACAGTCTGGCTAATGTCAATGCTAAAGAAATGGCTGATCAGTTAGCCGAGTTAATCCGGGAGGTCATTGAAGGATATGACCAATTCTGAGTAAACTAAAGATATGGCTATCGACGAAAGCTCATTTGCCGAATTCATCAACCAGTCTGGTTTTTCGAAAGAAGTACCGTTGATTATTGCCGAAGATGAAAGAGAGCTTCATCAATTTCGTCAGCTACTGAACAAAGCTGGCCACGACGAGCAGGAGTCGGTTTATCATCTGATTCACGCCGCTCACAAAGGCTCGAAGAATTACCTGGTTTTAGACGACCATCACCCATTTACCCTAAAACAAGCCTATGATTTCGTCGTCCAATACCCGACCGGCCAGATTGAAGTATCCGATCAGGTAACAATGCAAAAAGCGATTTTCTCGCCCAAATACGAAGAAAACCACACCCTTTTGCTCGTCACCCGCCGAGAACTGGCCGAGATTGAAAAAACCGGCTTAACTTTCTTGTCCCGAGTGGGGGCAACCTACCAAAATGCCTGAACCAGGATCACCGGAAAATCAAGTTGGGGCTGAAGAAACCGGCGTCCAGGATGCCGTAGTTGAGCAAGTCGAACAACAACCAAACCTGCCGGTCGTTGAAGATGAGAATTCAGTTACCTACATGGGTGTCCGACTAGAAAAAGCTCATGTTGAGAGTCAATTCGTACCGAAGCGAGAAAGTTACGCCGGAGAGAAGTACATCCAAGACCGCTTTTCGTTGGAGTTGCAAAAAAAGTTTGCCGTCAGTTTCTTGCAAAGTGAACCGATTCTTTTAGAGGGCGGAACCAGTATCGGCAAAACGACAACCGTTCGTAAAATGGCCGCGGAACTGGGCTGGGAAGTTCACTATGTCAACCTAAACGGCGCCAGCGATGTAGAGGATCTGATGGGTCGCTATATTCCCAATCCTCACCGAGAACGGATTGATGATCCGGAGTATATTTTTGCCGACGGTAAAGTTACATCAGGCCTACGGATTGAGGAGGGCAAGAGAAAAATTATCGTCCTTGACGAGTACAACTCGGCCGCACCGAACATCACCATTCGTCTTCACGAGGTGCTTGATGCCCTGGAGCGAAACGGCGAAATTGTTCTTTCGGAGGATGCTTCGGAGACGGTCGGGGTCAATAAAGACCAAACAAAGATTGTTGGGTTAACGAATCCGCCGGGCAAGGGTTTTATCGGCCGCGAACCGCTTGATCCGGCTCAACTTCGACGCTGGAATTACCAGAAAGAGGTGACGAATCTGCCAGAACAAACCTTCTCCTACTCGACCGACGTACTCTTCGGCTTAGCCAAAGAAACCGATACCAATGCCGTGCCGCAAGAGTCCTACCTAACCACCAGAGATCAGGCCCTGCCACGCGAACAGCTCAAAGAAATACCCGGTATCGAAGAAGTGCTCGGCAAATACAAAGAGTTTCATCGAGCGGCCAAAGAAATGGTTGCCAATCGCTCCGTAGCCGCCGATCAGCCGCAGAAATTTAGCTACGATGACCGGATGGAACCGCGACGAGTGACCGAGTTCGTTCAACAATTTTACAACGGCGATATTAACGAGACCTTCCAAAAAGCGTTGCGCTATTATTACTCCAACAAGCTGGAGGGCACCGCCGATCGCCAAAAACTAGAGGAGCTGATTCGCCACGTCGCTTTTGTTCCACAGCAAGAAACCAAACGCCGCGGGGCGGAGCGAGAAGGGCTCGGAGAAACTACCGTAACCGCGGAAGAACTCTTGACGGCATCAAGAGTTGAAGCAACCCCTTTGACCGGCGAACTGCTCGAACAGGTTACTGAAGCACAGCGAATTCTGGGTGAATATCAGGTTATCGCTCCTAATCGTGTTGCGGAAATACTGGGGGTTAAAATCGATCTAGAAAAAGTCGAGCCAATTCCATTCTCCAAGCAAGAGCTGGAACGCGCTAAGGAGCTCGGACAGTTTCTTATTTATCGTCAAGGTAAAGACGAAAGAGGCGACCCGCTAACAATGGAACGACTGGATCAAATTCTTCAGCCAAAATTTGATCGCGACAAAGATGGTAAGGTTCTTTATGACAGGGATTGGTATAAAGACGAAGATTTCTTCAAAAAAGAAGCCGTCCGTTCTGGCTGGGCCTTAACCAGCCGAGAAGTCATTCCGGATTCGACTAGCAAAAACTACCTTCAGCAAACTGGCGAGTTAGCGAAGTACGTCGACACTCAAGTCGGGCCAGATATTTCCGATCCGCTATTGCGAGGAATGTACACAGAGGCGATTAAGGAGTTCGACGCAAAACGCGGGGCAATTGAGAAACTAATGGGATCCGACTGGCAGGAAGCCGCCAAACAACTCTCGGAACTAAAAATTAATCAATTATTCCGCCAGACCCCTGTTGAGGCGATGTACGACACGACGGTATTCTTCGAAGCAAACAGGGCCATATCAGCCAGTCATCCTAAGGGAGCTCGTTTAATGGAAGGGATGTACTCTTGGACTAATCAGCGTTCATCTGACGGCCTCTTGGTCTATGCTGGCTACTTCCTCTCCCGCGGCCTGAGCGTCGACTACGCTTACCCGGACATCTCGAGCGACGACCTGGGCGTCTCCTTCTCCCGCAATCAAAAATCTTGAACCTTGGCCCTTGGATCCTTGGTTTACTGGGGTGTCGGCGAAGCCGACTCGAGCGAAATTTTGGAAAATGCCTCCCTACCCCTATTCAGTGCGCCTAAAAACTGCTAAAATCCAACTGCCATTGAGAGTGCGTTTACGGACGCACTCCGGCCGAATGGAGTGAACTGACACTCCCCTCACACCTAGAGCGTGTGGGGTAGTTAATAGATTGCTTGCGTTTTCCTAGCGCGGGTGGCAAAGAAGCTTTGCCTGCCGCCACATTGTTATACAGGCACGGTCTCTACTTCTTAGTGCATCGTGCCGTTGATTTGATTGGGGAAACGCAAAGGAGCGTTCATCTGACGGCAACTTGGTCTATGCTGGCAACTTCAACTCCAACGGCCTGAACGTCGACAACGATAACCCGGACAACTCGAACGACAACCTGGGCGTCTCCTTCTCCCGAAATCTCACACTATTCATAGTCAGCTATGCTGGCGAAGAACAGCTGCAGGGGCAGATGATTCACAGCCAACTATCTGTTGGCAGGGAAGATTTGCGCATGCAGATCATTCAATAAGCTCAGTCTCAGCTTTGTCGCTGAGATTTTGCTTGCTCGTACTTGACTGTTCGGAGTTTGACTTTTGGGTCGACTTGATCCAGCCGCCGAGCATCCGGCCGATCTCTTGCAAGAATTCTTGCAAGAGAATGTAAGCCCGTCGATCTAGGGCGCGAACGTCATATGCCAACCGGACAAAAACCTTGACCGTTTCGAGCTGGAGACTGGCGTCACTTAGGTGGCCGGCCTTAACTGACCCGGAAGTTTGGCAGGCGGCCAGCAGACACTTTAGCAAGCCTAGGGTCTCGTTCTGGAGAGTTTGACCGGTAGCATAACGCTCAATCTTCGGAAAACGCTGCACCTGAAGATGAAGGGTTCTGTAAAAATCATAAGTTTTCTGGGTAATTGGTACTCCACCCAGGAGTTGTTGAGGAAAGTTCTCCATAAAAAGATTATTACTGCATGAGGGTGACTTTGACCAGATCGTCTCAATCGACAATCTCATTTTGGCGTGGGGGAATTACCGCAAGGGTAAGCGTCGGAAGGAAGATATTCAGCTTTTTGAATTCAATCTGGAAGATAATATCTTCGCTCTCCACCGAGATTTGATACAGGATGCATACCGACCAGGCGGTTATCAGCAGTTTCAAATCACCGATCCGAAACTCCGGATCATCAGCAAAGCTAGCGTCCGCGATCGGCTTGTCCATCAAGCGATCTACCAAGTCCTTTACCCGCCTTATGACGCGACATTCATTTCTGATTCGTACGCTTGCCGTAAAAACATGGGCACTCACCGAGCTTTTCGCGAGCTAGCTGACCACGGCCGACAAGTCAGTAAAAACTACACCCAACCGTGCTGGGCGCTTAAATGTGACATTAGGAAGTTTTTCGACAGTGTCGATCATCAGATTCTTAAAACGATGTTGAGGGAGCGAGTTGGCGACAAACGGATGTTTCGCCTGCTCAGTCAGATTATCGACAGCTTTGCCGTTCTCCCGGGCAAAGGAATGCCGCTTGGTAATTTAACGAGCCAGCTCTTTGCCAATGTTTATATGGATCGGTTCGATAAGTTTGTTAAGCATAAATTAAATGCCCCACATTACTTGCGCTATGCAGACGATTTTATTTTGCTTGGTCAAAACCCGGAAGAACTAATGGGCTACTTTGTCGAAATCAATCGGTTTTTGCGGGAGCGTCTTGCCCTGAATGTTCATCCCAATAAAGTCACCTTGCGGAAATTAAGTTGGGGCCTGGATTTTGTTGGCTATGTTGCCCGACCGCACCACAGCGTCCCGCGAGTTAGAACGGTGCAAAGGATTAAGCGTATCCTTCTGCGGCAGGCGAGAACCGACCCGGGACGAAACGAAAAGAGTTTGCCGTCGTTCCTTGGCTATCTCGGGCATGTTCGGAGCAAGAAAGTGGCCAGCGAGCTAATTTCCGCTTCTAAAGGTTAGTAGAACGAGGGATCTGGCTATTTTTATACGTTTCGAGTTGGTCGATGTCTTCTTTGGTTTTGGCCTCATAATTACACTGGGAACAGCGGTAAAAAGGAGGTTTCTCCTTAACGCCAATCATTGTTCCCCGGCATTTCGGACACTTTTTATACAGCATATACTCTTTCTATCTTGGTTTGGCACTACTAGTCAAATCGGGTAAAAGTCTTGGTAATTTACCCACTTGACAACTATCTAAATGTAGATAGTGTTATCTATATATAGATAGTCTTTAGGAGGGATATGACCATAATCGAAGGAACAATTAGGCGAGCTGACTCACTGCCGACTTCGGGTCGAACGGCAGTGATGGAGCTTGATCGGCCACTAATTAGCCCGGCCACTTACAAAACCTTAGATACGACGCTAGGCTCAATATTTCCAACCCCCGCTGAAGAGACAAAAGTCCAGAAATCCCGGATGATCTTGCAAGAAGTAGCAACTAACCTCTCGGATGAGGAGGTGGAGATATTTATTACTGAACTGCAGTGCCTGGTTGATTCCTGGTTTGACGTTTATGAAAAACAGGCCTTTGACGGCCTAACATTAAAAGAATTATTGAAAGGAGGATAGTGATGGATAACAAGATCGTTGATTTGATGGCGAAGAGAGTCGAGAAAGCGGTAGTATACCTGCGAGTTTCAACGGAAGAACAGGTCGAGAATTATTCGTTGGATACCCAGAAGGATATCTGCCACAAGGAAGCGGAGAAACGGGGTTACGAAGTCGTTGAGATATTCCGGGAAGAGGGTCGTTCGGCTAAAACGGTGAATCGGCCGGAACTAATTCGAATGCTCGAATACTGCCGTAAGAATAAAAAGATTATTGACGCGGTGATTGTTTATCGGCTTGATCGAATCTCCCGCCAGACTTCGGATTACTTATCGATTCGGAAAAAGTTGAGTGAGTGTGAGATCCGCCTCATCTCGGCTTCTGAACCAACCGGCAACAGCCCAACCGAAAGGTTTGTCGAAACAATGCTAGCTGGCTTTGCTCAGATGGATAACGATATCCGCTCTGAACGCACCAGAAACGGCATGAAGGCTCGATTCCTATGTGGATTACGAAATGGCCCGGTACCGCTCGGCTATGTTAATCAGAGCGGCTACGGCACCAAAGATCCGGAAAACTGGGATCTGATCAAAGCCGCTTGGGAGCGAATGGGCACTGGCACGACGACTCTGCGAGAGATGGCCGAAATTCTCAATAAGCAGGGAGTTCGGGAGAGAAATCATGGCAAAGTCTCTCTAATTAGTAACCAGACGATGTCACGGATGTTCAAAAACAAGTTCTACGCCGGTTTTATCGTCTCGGCGGCCTATAACGAAGAGGTCAAAGGCCAGCACGTGCCGATGATTACCGAAGAGCTCTTCTATCGTGTTCAGTCTGTAGTAACCGGCCGCAATACTAGTAAGGCGGTACAGCTAGCTAAAAAGAGTCCCAACAACCCTAATTTTCCGCTTAGAAGGATTATTAAATGTGGTATCTGTGGTCGATCCTTTACCGGTGGGTTTAGTAAGGGCAAATACCGACGCTTCGGCTACTACTTCTGTCCCAAACGTTGCAAAAAGGGGAGGGGTTCATCGGTAAAGATGGAGGATATGGATGAACTGATGATAAATTTTCTCAAAGAAATCTCTCTCAGGCCAAAGGCCATTGAATTGCTAATTGCCTTTATCCGTCGAACTTATAAGGGTAGGGCGGCAATCTTACTGAAACAGCGTGAAGAAGCTGAGGTCGAACTGAAGAAGCTCTACGAGCTACGCCAGGCGCTGATTGAGAAGAATCTGGCCGGTATCTACACCGATGATGTATTTAAAGAGCAAAACAGACGGCTTGAGGAAAAAATCGCCTTTATCAAGATCGCTCAGAGCGATTCCGTGCTCGATAAATATAGCCTCGAGCGAGTCGCGAACTTTATTAAATCCAAGTTCGAGGATCTCGCTGAAACTTATAAAGAGTCGTCGCTAGAACAGAAGAGAGTGCTCTTGTGTTCGATATTTCCTATCGGAGTGCCATGGGCGTACCCCGGCTATTCGAACACCAAAATACACGACTGTTACTCCTGTTGTTTGCCTCTGAATGGAAAAGATGCCACGTTTGGTGGACCCAGACGGATTCGAACCGACGACATTCTGACTGCCAGCCAGACGCTCTACCAACTGAGCTATGGGCCCAAACTACGTGATCAATGACGCGATCACTCGCAATTCATTATAAATGTATCCCGAGAAATAATCTATACGACAGACGCCCATGTATTCCCCTTTGAGAGTGTGTTTACCTACACTTCTAGGGTCAACTCGAGATTCATAGAACTGCTTAGAGGGAATGCCTGTAACTTGAGACCAATATCTTAATAAATTTTCATCATTCTGATCGGCTCGTCTCTGGACAGTACATCTGAATTTACTTTCATCAATCTTAAAGCATATCCTTAAGAGCTTAAGAAATAATTTTATAATTCGGAGGTCTGAATTCCCAAAAGTGAGCTTACCGGACTGCTTGCTTCCTTCGGTCAAGTAGAGAGTCGCTAGCACCATCAAAGAGGAGTCTAGACTACCCTCTAGTTGAGGTCGTAAGTAGCTGTATCTCGCACTTATTTCGGTTAAGTATTTCTCTCTAGCAATTTTATTGACTATTAAGGCTTTAGTACGACTTAGGGCTAACTTATCCTTTTTTATTGCTTCTATCCTTTCAACTTGCTTGTCCGAAAGTGTGATAGCCCGACACCAGGTGGACAAGGTACTTTTTGACAGTGTAGTACCTAAACGATTACTAATCTCGGCAAAGGTTAAACCTTCGGCGCGCAAAGATTGAACAGTTGCTCTTAGACTCGGGTCCATTCATAAATCGTACCACAGACTGTGTGAATGCTAGGCAGCAACGGGTTGGGCAGGGGCAACCGTTGCTGGTGCAACTGGAGCCATTGGCGCCACTTCTGGTGGGACGATGAGATTTTTGCCGGTCATTTCGGGGGGTATAGGCATACCGAGTAACGACAGGATGGTCGGTGCCACATCCGACAGTTTGCCAGCTCTCAAGTGCCAACCTTTGGCCATCTCACCGACGATATAGAAGGGGACGGGATTGTTAGTGTGCTCGGTATCGGGTTCGCCAGTCTTGGGATTGACCATCTGCTCAACATTGCCGTGATCGGCGGTAATAATCAGCAAGCTGTTCTGCTGGTCCATCGCTTCAAAAATTGACTTTAGGCCGCTATCGACCGCTTCGCAGGCTTGGATGGCCGCACGAAGATTGCCGGTATGACCAACCATGTCGGGTGCGGCGTAATTTAGGACGATGAAATCAAACTGGCCCAAACCCTTAATAACCGCTTCCGAAATCTCTTTGGTCGACATTTCTGGTACCTGATCATAACTAGGTACTTTGGGGGAGGGGATAACGACCCGTTCTTCGTCTTTGAACGCCGCTTCGACGCCGGCGTTGAAGAAGTAAGTGACATGAGCGTACTTTTCGGATTCCGCCACATGCAACTGAGTTAAACCGGCTTTGGAAAAAATCGCTGCTAATGGTTCGGTGATATTTCGCGGGTGAAAAGCAACTTCCATCGGCAGACCTTCCTGAAAGAAAGTAAAACCGACTAAATACAGGTCTTGCAAAACTTTCGGGCGAGCAAAATCGGTAAAATCTTTTTTGACTAACGCTTGAGTAATTTCTCGGGCCCGGTCTCCTCGAAAGTTGAAGAAGATGACTGAATCACCGTCCTGAATTGGTTGAAAGCTGTTGTCGTCACCCTGAATAACAGTCGGAATAATGAATTCATCGGAAAAACCGTCCCGATACGAGGACGCCACGGCCGAAGCTGGCGTCCGAGCCGACGGTCCAACCCCTTCGGTCATGGCTCGATAAGTTTTTTCAATCCGATCCCAGCGATGATCTCGATCCATGGCGTAATAACGGCCAGAAACGGTGCAAATCTTACCGAAACCGATTTCAGTCATCTTCTGCTGGACTTTCGATAGATGCTCCTGGGCAACGAACGGTTCGGAATCCCGACCATCGGTGATGGCCTGAAGACAAACATTAGTCACCCCTCGCTGCTTAGCCATATCGAGCAAGGCAAACAAATGATTGATGTGACTGTGAATGCCACCATCAGAAACCAGACCCATAATATGGACGGCTTTGCCGCTGGTTTTGGCCCGATCAAAAGCTTGAACTAGCTGGGGATTAGTAAAAAATGAGCCGTCGGTAATCGCGGCGGTGATGGCTGGTAATGATTCGTTGACGACTTGCCCGGCGCCGATGGTTAGATGCCCGACTTCAGAATTCCCGCGCTCACCTTTGGGTAAGCCAACGGCTTCACCAGAAGCTTCGAGAGTGCCGTAGGGATAAACCAGCTTGAGTGAATTAAGAAACGGTAATTTCGCCAGCGTGGTGGCGTTGCCGCCCCAATGCGGTGCTACTCCCCAACCGTCTATTATTGCCAAAACAATCGGTTTTGGTCGCATTTTACTGCGGGGTTAATAGCTGCCGTTCAATCGTCAAGAGGCGGCGATATTTGGTCATTCGCTCGGGATGGGCTTCGTTGGGGGCGCCGGATTTGATGAATTGGGCGCCCATACCGACGGCAAAATCGGCGATAAAATCATCAAGCGTCTCGCCCGAGCGATGAGAAACAATCGTCACCATACCGGCTGAACGAGCCATCTCCATCACTGTCATGGTTTCGCTGACCGACCCGATTTGATTGAGCTTGATCAAAATGGCGTTGGTGGATTTTTCGTCGATGCCGCGCTGCAACCTTTGGGGGTTGGTAACATAAAGGTCGTCGCCGATTAGCAAGATTTTCTTGTCGGTGGCGATAGATTTTTCCATTTGCTGTAGGAACTTCGACCAATCTTCCCAACTCTCTTCGGGAAACGGATCTTCAAGGGAAAGAATCGGGAAGTCTTGCAAGAAACCCAAGTATCGACTTGGCGTCATATCGAAGGTTGGCGGCACATTGGAAGCGGCGACATCCAGCCCTAGCGATATTTCTTCCCACTTCTTGTAGCCCGAATCTTTAATCGCTCTTACCAAGTAGTCGCAAGCCATTTCGTTGGTGTCTAAATTTGGGGCGTAGCCACCTTCATCACCAAAAGTCCGGCTGATGTGATCACCGTCCAGGATCTGACCGAGCGTACTGAAAATCAGTTGGCCGGCTGAAAGCTGATTGTGATAACCGCCAATTCGGTCGGGAACAACCATAAACTCTTGAATGTCGAGATTGTTGGTGGCGTGCTTGCCGCCGTTAATCAGGTTGAACATTGGGGTCGGCAAGGTAAACGACTGACGGTCGTCGAGTTGGGCGATGTATCGATAAAGTTCCTGGTCAGTCGTTTTGGCGCCAGCGCGGGCGGCTGCCATCGAAACACCGAGAATGCTGTTAGCGCCGAGTTTAGATTTATTGCCAGTACCGTCAAGCTCAATCATCTTTTGATCAATCAGTCGTTGATCGGTAATTTCGACACCACGAAGAGCCGGTTCAATGAATTCGGAAATGTTTTTGACGGCGAGGTTAGTTTCGACAATCGCTGCTTCGAATAGTCCCTTGGAAGCGCCAGCTGGAATGGCGGCCGAACCGACAACATTGTTGTCAGTCTGGACCGAGGCCTGAACTGTCAGATCGCCCCGAGAATCGTGAATCACATCGCCCCAAACCCGAAAGATCTTGGACATCAGCAAAATCCTCCGGATTTAGTAATTTTGAATTTTAAATTTTGAATTTTGAATGAATCACAAATGATTGAATTTAAAATTAGGACATTCGAGTTTGATTCGAAATTTGAAATTCGAAATTTGAAATTCATTTCTATAGTTTCGCCAGTTCGCTCTTGAGTGTATTAATGGTCTCGACCGGTGTTGGGTCGACGCCGTAAACTCCCGCTAGGTAAAAGCTTAAAAGATCGCCGAAATGGATAAACAGCAGTTGCTCTGCTAGCGACGAGCCGGACTTGACGGCCAGCGGCACCAATGGGATATCTTTTTCGGCAAAAACTTTTTCTAAGGCCGCTTTGCGGGCAATGTTCCGGGAGAAGCCGTACTGTGACTCCAGCAATATAATTAGCAACTTCTCTTCAACAGCAAATTCGGTGCCGACAATAATATTGTGACAAGCATCTGGTAAGGCGGCCGCCATCGCAAAGGTTTTGCTGTTTTCGTTGAGCTGATTTTGGAAGCGTTTAGCCACCGCCGAGAGCGGCGAGTAGGCCATAATTAGTGGGACTTTATTATTGAGCGATACCGCCAAATCTTCGGCCTTGGCTGGGAAATGTTTTTGGATAACAGTTTTTTTCAGCTCGTCGACTGCTTGGAAATAGGCTTTTTCAGTCAGATCAATTAGACCTAACTTGGTCGAGAGGACGAGGACCGAACCGTACAGATGACCCAAAGCCGCTCGGGGCGGGCTGACATAATTAATTTTCAAGAAGGGGAAACCGTGAATACCGGCCAGTTCTTCGAGCTTGCCACCGCTACTGATAGCGATGATAGGCATCTTTCGCTCCACTGCCACTTTGACCCCGTCGAGTATTTCTTCGGTGTCGCCAGAGTAAGAGACGGCGATTAGGAGGGTCTTGCTGTCAGTCCAACCGGGCAAGCCGTAATCCGCCCAACTAATTATCGGGCGCTTTGTTTTAGCACCAAACAAATCCACTAGGAGCGCTCCGGCAATGCCCGAGCCGCCCATACCGGCGATAATCACTTTGTCAAAGTCACCGTCCGTGATCGGTAGACTCTTAGTCCAATTACTCGTCCAGGCGTTTTCGAGCTGGCTAGGCAAGCTCATGGTTTTCTCCAGTAGGTTTTCTGAGTCTTCAACAACAATCCGCCCCTCCGCCATTACTATCAGCGTACTACGAGTAAGCGGGTTTGAGAAGTAATCGTGGACCAGAGGGGAGTCGGACCCCTGACCCCTGCAATGCGAATTAAATGAGGCTGTGGACCAGGCGGGAATTGAACCCGCTACTTCCTCAATGCGAATGAGGCGTTCTACCGATGAACTACTGGCCCCTATTTTTATACTCTTCCTGGGTTCGACCGTCATATCCTTACAGTCATTCTTCTCCTAACGGCTCATAATAAGTGTATGACAGGGTCTCACCCGCCTCAACGATTCGAACTAAAGCAGTTTAGTTCTCATCACCGTTTCGGCCCACTGAGCTACTGGCCCATCAGGTGATATTTTACCCTATATTTGATAGAATTAACCTATGGGCAAGTGGTGGAATGGTTTACACGTAGCACTCAAAATGCTATGAGCGCAAGCTCATGTGGGTTCGACTCCCACCTTGCCCACAAATGCCTCTTAAACCAGTAACTTTTAGCGAGAAAGATCTGAAAAGACTGTTCAGGATTAACACGCCGATGCTGAAGTTTTGGCGGGGAGCACGTCGAGTCTTAAAAACGACCATTTGGTTCGTCGCCATTTTTGGCTTTTTCTTTGCCGCCATGAACGGACCAGCATTTTGGCAGAGAGCCAATTTTTCATCAATTGTTCAGCCGCCAGTCGTGATCCCGCCGCCGGCCCCAACAGTCAATTATGATCCAGAAATTATAATCGCCAAAATCGGCGTTCGGGCGCCGGTAATTTACGATGCCAATTTTGACGCGATTATCGAACGACTTCGCACCGGCGCTGTGCGTTACGAGGGCACAGCTGACCCGGGCCAGGTTGGTAATGTCGTTATCGTCGGCCACTCTTCCGATTTTCCTTGGAGCACCGGCCAGTATAAAACCATTTTTGCCTTGCTCGATAAACTAACAGTTGGTGACGAAATCATCCTACCGTTTGGCCAAAATCGCTATATTTACAAAGTTACAGAATCAAAAATCGTCAAACCCAATAACCTGACCGTTCTCCAAAGAACAGCGACACCAACCCTGACCTTAATCTCTTGCTACCCAGTTGGCACCGCCCTCAATCGATTAGTCGTAGTCGCCACCCTGTCCGACGGCCCAGTCGGTTCAACTCAAGCCACCGAGCCATTTCTGGGCGAGAAACTTACTTCAGCTAGGTAGCGGTTGGTATTGTCAGGTTAATTAGCTTGACGGATGTTCCGTCCTGGATAGCCACCTGCCAGGTGTCTTCGAAAAGTTCGATCGGTAATTGACCGATCTGTCCTGATTGATGAATTAAATAGTCTTGAGTACCGGCCGGTATGAATAGTCGAAGCTGGTTACCGTCTTGATAAAGATAGTATTCGTTAAAGCGGTGGACCTGGAGCGGCGAGCGACCAAAGCGAGTGACCAACGTCCCGCCATCGGATAATTCACCGTCCGCCAAATTCAAACCGAAATCGAGCTGACCAGTTAGTATTGGTGTCAGTCCGGCCTCTGCATTAGTTACAAGGGGGATTTGGGCGATTAATACTGGGTCCTTGATCAAGCCGATCTGACCTTCGGACAGTAAAAATATTTGTTTCCAGGTCTGAAAACCAACTTTCGACAATTCGACCACATAAGTATTTTGCAAAAGATTGCGCGCTCGATAGGGGATTTGGTCGGCCACTTTTACGCCGTTCAAAGTAACGGTGAGCTCGGCTCGATTCGAATCGATGGCAATCAGAACAGTTTTTTCAAACGAACCGGTTGAGTTGTTGTAACGCAAACCATTCGCCCAAACGACCGCCGCGGAAGAGATTACCAGAAAAGCCGCAACCGCTAAAGTGCCGGCCAAAAACGCAATAAACCGTCGATGTTTCAGTGCCATTATTGATAGTGTACAACCAATATCAGCAAGTCAAAAATCGAAAGGCTAAAGTCTAATGTAAGTTTCAAGTTCTAAGTATTAAGTATTTAGGACTTGTTACTTTAGATTTAAATCAGACTTCAGACTTGAGCCTTCAGACTTATGATTATTGTATTTCCTGCTCGTCAGGTTAGAATGCGATTAACATGATCAGAAGAATCGGTGTTGATTTAGGGACGACCAATATCCTCGTCTATGTTCCGGTAGATGGGATAGTGATCGATGAACCGGCCGTGGTGGCGCTCGACGCCAGCGACAACAAAATCGTTGCCTACGGTGAAGAAGCCAGAAAAATGCTTGGTAAGACCCCGGATTCTATCACAGCCGCCCACCCGTTAAAGGATGGGGTGATTGCCAGCTTTAAAATTACCGAAGCAATGTTGCGCTACTTTATTAACCGAGTTTCTGGCCGTTGGCGCCTGTTCCGACCCGATATTATGGCGGCCGTGCCGGTTGGTGTCACCTCGACTGAACGACGAGCGGTGGTTGACGCCTGTATCGCCGCTGGAGCCAAAAACGCTTATCTAATTAAACAGCCCATCGCCGCCGCTTTGGGCGCCGGCGTGCCGATCGCCGCTCCAGAAGGACACTTGATTATCGACATCGGCGGCGGGACGACAGAGGTGGCCGTTATTTCGCTTGGTGATGTCGTTGCTTCAGCTAGCGTCCGAATCGGTGGCAACCGTTTTGACAGCGCCATCGCCGCTTACATTCGTAAAAAATACTCTTTAGTTATCGGCGAACAAACGGCCGAGCAAGTAAAAATTAAAGTTGGCACCGTTTTGCCGATGAAAAAAGAATTACAGATGGAGGTTTCCGGATCCAATTTCGTCACCGGCTTGCCCGAATCAATCATTGTTTTCTCTGACGACGTTCTCAATGCCGTCCAGGAAGAATTGCAAGAAATAATCGCGACTGTCAAAGCCGTCTTACAAAAAACCCCACCGGAACTGGCCAGTGATATTATGGATAAAGGCATGATCATGACCGGTGGCGGCTCGATGATTCGCAATTTAGATGGATTACTAACAAAGGTTACCGGCGTCCCGTGCCAGTTAGCCGAAGAGCCACGACTTTGCGTGGCTAAAGGCACCGGCATCGCCGTTGAACACCTCGACGAGTTTCTGCGCTCGGTGCTGTGGGCAAAGAGTTAAGCAAGGGACTGAATCAAGATTTAAGATAAATGATTTAAGAAATGTTAATGGACTCCAACGATCCAGTAGAGGCAACGATTGCAACTTACGATAAGTTTGCGGCACATTACATCACTCAATACACCGACCGGACGCCCTATCAACCATTATATGATTACTTCTTAGCCCATCTTGATGGCAAGAAAATTCTTGACGTCGGTTGTGGGCCGGGTCACGACACCGCCTACTTTACTACCCAAGGTTTAGAAGTAACCGCAATCGATCTGTCGAAAAGTCTATTAACATTCGCTGGCCAGTCGGCGCCAAAAGCTAGTTTTAAAGTAATGGATATGAGGGCTTTGGAATTTCCTCCAAAGACCTTTGACGGCTTGTGGGTGATGGCATCATTTCAACACCTACCAAAGACAGACGCCCGTAAAACCCTAGCTGGATTTCGGACTGTCCTTAATGATTCTGGATTATTATACCTGTCGGTTACCGAGGGAACGGGAGAGGGCTTGATGAGCAAAGAACGCTACTTTGGCAACTCGAAATACTTCGCCAATTACACCGAAACAGAGATTACCCAGTTATTAACCGAATCTGGATTTACGGTAGCTGATATTCTTCGAGCCAAAACCCTGCGGCAGAATGCTTTTATGGACATATTTGCTCGACCAACCGTCTGATCAGCTGTAGCGAAAAGGTTTGACTGGTGGGATACACGACTTGCGCACTTCAATTTCCTTATCAGGTATAGAGTTGCGTCGTGTTCCCACGACTTACTTCCTGAAGTGCATAAGTCGTGGGATAATCCAACTAATGTCATTGACTATCGGTATCGATGCATCACGAGCGGTTAAAAAAATTCGGACTGGACCGGAGAACTACTCGTATGAAATCATTCGAGCGATCTTGAATTTGCACTCCGATCATCATTTCATTCTCTACGCCCCTAACCAGCCGCGCGACTGTTGGCCAACCGGGGTCAACATCGAATGGCGGATATTACCCCAACAGCGACTTTGGTCGCAGTTTCGCTTAGCTACCGAGGTCAATAGTCGCCCACCCGATGTCTTGTTTGTACCATCACATGTTGTCCCGCTAATCAGCCATCTGCCAACCGTTGTGACTATTCACGATTTGGCCTTTAAGTACTTCCCCCAATCTTACTCGGCTTTCGAGCGTAGATACCAAAACTTTTCAACCGGAGTCTCGGTGGCTAAGGCCAAAAAAGTGATCGTTCCGTCATTAGCTACTCTCAACGACCTGATAAAATACTACCCGGCCGCTAAACCAAAAGCTCATGTTATCGCCCACGGCTACGACAAGCAGCTGTTTGAACCTGCCAAGGTTAACGAAATATCTCCTCAAAGCGAACCGTACATTTTGTTTGTTGGCCGAATCGAAGATAAAAAAAATATCCGCCTTCTCCTCGATGCTTTCGTTTTGCTAAACAAGGAGAAAAAGAAGATAAACTTGGTGCTCGGGGGTCGCAGTGGCTACGGCTTTGAGGGTATCCAAGACAAAATCAGCGCCTTACCTAAAGCCGTTCGTGATCGAATATTCCAACCTGGCCACTTACCGCGTTACGATATGATTCGCTACCTCCAACACGCCACCATTTTCGCCTTCCCGAGTCTGTACGAGGGTTTTGGCCTATCGGTTTTGGAAGCGATGGCTTGTGGCGTGCCGGTTGTTTGTAGTAACAATTCATCGTTACCAGAAGTGACGGGCGAGGCGGCGATTTTATTACCACCGGTTAATGCCCTCTCCTGGGCTTCGGCTTTCAGTCGAATTTTAAATACTCCAGAGTTGGCGACTAGATTGAGCCAGACCGCCGTGAAACAAGCCGAGCATTTTTCTTGGGAGACGGCGGCGGAAAAAACCCTGCAAGAAATTACGGATGCAACAAAAAAGTGAGGTGCGAATTTTCGGAATCACGATCGACCGGTTGAGTTGGACGGAATTAGATCAATACTGCCAGCAAGCGCTTTTGGAAGACTCTCCAAAACACATCGTCACTGCCAACGGCGAGATTTTGCTCAAAGCCGCCGAGAACAATTCATACAGAGAAACGCTCAACAGCGCTGATCTGGTCATTCCTGAATCAACCAATCTTGCTTGGGTTCTAGCGCTGAAAGGTAAGCCGGTTAAACAAATTACTTCTGGAGCCGATTTAGTTAATCATCTGGCTCGTATCGCCGCTGATAATCACAAGTCGATTTTCCTCTTAGGTGGCCGAGAGGGGATTGCTGCCAAAGCAGGGAAACGACTCAAACAACTAAGTCCTGGCTTGAAGATTGCTGGTTCTTCCAGCGCTGACCCGAACGACCCGTATGTGTTAAAACCCATACGAGACAGTGGGGCTGATATTGTTTTGGTCGCTTACGGCGCCCCACAACAGGAACAGTGGATTGCCCAGCACAAAAATGAGCTTGGTGCCAAGGTATTGGTTGGTATCGGGGGGACTTTCGATATGCTGGCTGGCGTCACCCCCCGAGCACCCCAATTGCTTCGAACTTTACGCTTGGAATGGCTCTGGCGCCTCATCCTCCAACCCAGTCGCTTCGGCCGAATTTGGAGGGCGGTAATCATTTTCCCGATCAAGGCCTTACTCTCAAATTAGGGATTAGTAAGTAACTCCGCCTATTTATTCAGTCCAGTCAATCAGCGCCGTGAGGACTCACAACTTCTAGTTCTCATATGGTTTTAAAGGTATTAAAGAGCTAGTCATTATCTTTCAAAATAAAAGTCGGCGAGACCCCTAAAGTGCTCCAGATTCTATCGAGGAGTTCGGCGGTCGGATTTGATTTACCCGATTCTAACCGAGAGATTGCTGCCTGGTTGGTTCCTAATATTCCGGCTAGTGTTAACTGAGTCATTTTCCGGTAGTGACGAGCCGAAACAGTGTCCCTAATTAATATTTTAAACCACTCCGAGTCGATCGGCTGAAATTGCGGTGATCGTTCCAACTGAGCAAAGACTTTGCGCACCCGTCGACGATTATAGTATTTAGTCGGCCCGCCTGTGACGAGCGTGACATAGTTGTCGTCGTCGCTCACCGGAGACGGTAATGTTTTTCTCGTCATTAAGGCAATCTTATGCCTTAGAAGGCATTAGGTGCAAGTTATCTATTTAATTTCAATCGAGAGATTCTGTACTTATCTCAAGATTACTGAGAGGTCTAACACTTATATGCTTTTAAAGGCATACGAGAGCTAGAGGCAGTCAAGATCATAAAATAACTCCCAGCCGTGACAGATCGGGCTGGGAGTCTTGTGAAGGTTGGCTTACGCAGTGGGAAAAGCCATGATCACGGGTGTTAGACCGTGATTGGGACGGGTTGGAGCTTGAGTTGCTTCCTGGCGTAAAGCCGAGCGATCAATCGCAGGGTATTCAGTTTGAGCCTTGGCAACTCCTGCCAGGCCCTATTCCAACGATGGTAGAGCTTCCGATACACTTCCTTGTCGATAGTTTGCTGACTACCGTTGGGGTTGTAGAACACCCCGATTGTACCTTGGATTGACCCCCAGGCGATGAAGAACTGGTAGTAGGCCACACCCGCCTTTTTGTAGGCTTTTTCCACCTGCAGGGTGAAGGTGCACGGCTCATCGGTTGGTTCTGCTCGTCGATGCCGCCAGTCCTTTTCGACTAGCAAGAAGCACTTGGAGTCAATCCTAGGCAGGTCGAAGTTTGGATCACCGAGATCTCTCAATAGCCCACCGAGCAGGTAGGCGGCAAGATTGTAACAGCGAACTTGTTGTTCTTCGGCGACGTGATCCATCGGTGCGGTGACGTAGTGCGGTTCAGGGATATTGTAGACTACCTGAATGCGCTTCAGCACAGGTTCGACCGTGCCTGCTACAAGCCAAACTGCGTCTGGCTTGTAGAAAGAAATGGGAGCGACACAAAGCCGTCGTTCTATCTCCTCCCTCGTCAAGGCCAAACAGTCGTTGGTGAGTGGCGAAAGCCATTCATCAGTTAACCGTTCTATTAAGGAACCAATTATTCTAGGCATCTGAGATACCCTCCTTCAATTGCTGTTCGCATTTTAACTGCTTCTGAAAAAGGGGTCAATGGCCGATGGAGGCAAAATATCGTTTCGTCTGTTGAAGTTTCTTTAACATTGTGCTAAAGTATCCACATACCAGGTTAGTCCCTGGCTTTTTTAAAGAAAAAAGGAGATATATATTATATGGCTATTTCACCATTTGCGGCTGCGATCAACCAGCTTGCTGACGAACGCGGACTACCCAAAGATATAATCATCGACACCATTGAAGCGGCGGTGGCCGCGGCTTATCGTAAGGATTACGGCCAACAGGACGAAGATATCAAAACCAAACTCGACGAAGAATCGGGTGTTTTTAATGTTAAGCAATACTTCGAAGTGGTTGAAGAGCCGGAAAATATTCACGCCCAACTCACCGTCGACCAAGCCCAGGAGTACCAAAAAGGGGCAAAAATTGGCGATATGATTGAAATCGAGCTCGAACCACACGAAGATTTTGGCCGCATCGCCGCCATGACCGCTAAACAAGTTATATCGCAGCGGCTACGAGAGGCTGAAAAAGAGATTCTTTACGCCGAGTACAAAGACAAGCAAGGTCAGCTGATAAACGGTTATGTTCAGCAAGTTGAAGGACCAAATGTCATTCTAAATATCGGCAAGCTTAACGGCTTGATGATCGCCTCCGACCAAATCCCTAATCAAAACTATTACCCTGGTCAGCGCTTGAAAGTATTGGTTTACACCGTTGAAGAAACCCCTCGCGGACCACGCGTGCTTGTGACCCGTTCTAGCGCCGACTTCATTACTAAGCTTTTCGAGCTAGAAGTACCAGAAATTGCCAGCGCCGCCGTTGAAGTTAAGGCCATTGCCCGTGAAGCCGGTGTCCGCACTAAGATGGCCGTAATCTCTAATCAACCCGGTCTCGACCCAGTTGGTTCGTGCGTTGGTCAGCGCGGCACTCGTGTTCAGGCAGTCTTGTCGGAAATCGGTGAGGAAAAAATCGACATCATTCTTTGGAACGATTCGATCGAGCAGTTGATTGCAAATGCTTTGTCGCCAGCCAAGATTGATAAAATTACTTTGCGCAAAAAGGCCGAAAGTGCTTCAGTTAATGTTCCTGTTGATCAGCTTTCGTTAGCGATCGGTAAAAACGGCCAGAACGTTCGTCTTGCCAGTAAGCTGACCGGCTGGGAAATCGATATCGTTAAAGAGGGGGAGGATCCTCGCCACCGACCCGATGTAGAGAAGGTTGAGCCGGCAGAGTCCGGCGATTTACCATCGGAAGCTTTAGCCGAAGAAGCTGCGCCAACTGAAGCAGTTGCCAGCGAAACGGTCGAAACCGCACCCAAGAAGGTAGCTAAAACCAAGTCGCCAGCCAAAGCCAAGACTGTTAAGAAAACTGTCAAGAAAACTACAAAAAAAGCCGACAAGTAGTTTATAAAGCCTAAGATAGAGCTAGTTGCTAGATGCTGGTTAGTTTTTTGTCATTTTGACTCTATCGGTCAGGCTTGACTCTGGTACAATACTCCCATGCAAGAAGATTACGACAATCTTAAAAATCGTTTAAGCGAGACTGCCCAGAAGATCGTTCTTGATTGCGAGCAGATCGCTCGCGCGATGGATACTGGCATCGACACCCAGCATCTACTGGTGTCCCTGGCTTCAAACCAGGGGACGATTGCCTATGAGATGTTGCGGGAGCTGATGGTAACGCCACAGCGCATTGTTTACCTGCTTCAGAACCCCGATTTCAAGCTAAAAACTTCCGATACGATCTCGGCTGATTTTAAGCGTTTACTCAAAACCGCTACCCAACGAGCGGTCGCTTATCAGACCCCAACGGTTGATTCCGAGCATTTACTACTGGCCATCGCTGTCAATAAAGAAACTAACGCCTACAAGATTCTCTCGGGGTTGTCGGTTGAGCCAAAACTGCTCAAAGATCAGCTCGAAAATCACTTTGGCTACGTCGGTGAAGCTCTTAAGCGTATGCCGGAGGGCGAAGTTGAAATGTCTGACGCCATCCCAGAAGCCGTGATGGAAGATCTCGACGAGCAATTTGCCCAATTTACGGAACGGCGCCCGAGAACTCCCAGTCGATCCAAATCGGCTCTCGATTACTTTACTAATGACCTGACCAAGGAGGCCAAGGCCGGAAAACTCGACCCCGTTATTGGCCGTGAACAAGAGATTCAACGGATGAGCCAGATTTTGGTCCGTCGCGTCAAGAATAACCCCGTCCTAACCGGCGAACCAGGCGTTGGTAAGACAGCGATTGTAGAGGGCTTGGCGACCAAGATTGCCAGCGGAGATGTTCCGGCTCAATTAGCCGACAAAAGAATTGTTAGTCTCGATTTGGCCTTGCTTATTTCCGGCACGACTTATCGCGGCCAGTTCGAAGAACGAGCCAAGAAATTAGTCGACGAAATCCTCAAAGCCGGCAACATTATCTTATTCATTGACGAACTTCACACCATCGTCGGGGCCGGTTCAGCCGAAGGTTCGGTTGATTTAAGTCACATTCTTAAACCAGTTCTCTCGAAGGGGCAGTTGCGACTGATCGGCGCCACTACCAACGACGAATTCCGTAAACACATCGAGAAAGACCCAGCTCTGGAGCGACGACTGCAGAGAATTAATGTCGGTGAACCGTCAAGCGAGGATTCGGTCAAAATTCTTCATGGCCTCAAGAAGGCCTATGAGAAACATCATAGCGTGGTGATTGAAGACGAGGCCATTCAAGCCGCCGTTGACTTGTCGAAGCGTTATATCAGCGACCGATTCTTGCCTGACAAAGCCATCGATCTGATCGACGAAGCGGCCGCGGCCACCCAGTTGGAAGTGGGGCAGATCAAAATATCCACCAAAATGACCGATTTGGAGCGTAAGCGCTCTGATGCCCATCGAGAACACACCAAAGCCGCCGAGTCTTATGATTACGAGAAAGCTGCCAGCTGGCGGGTTTTGGAGTACCGCTATCTCGACGAGATCGAGAAGCTTAAACTTAAACTACCCAAAAGAACGGTAACCCGTTCTATTACTCGAGAGGATGTCGCCAAAGTTGTCTCAATGTGGACTGGCGTGCCGGTGACGGCGCTGGCCAAGACCCAACAAGTTCGATTAGTGAACTTGGAAGGTGTACTAAAAAAACATATCGTCGGCCAGGAAGAAGCCATCGGCGCCATTTCTGGGGCGATTCGTCGTTCTAGCGCCGGAGTGTCAGACCCGAACCGGCCGCTTGGCTCGTTTATTTTCCTTGGGCCAACCGGGGTGGGTAAGACAGAGCTCGCTCGAGTTTTGGCCCGAGAAGTTTTTGGCCGGGACGAGGCGCTAATTAAAGTTGATATGAGCGAGTTTATGGAGCGCCACAATGTCTCGCGCTTAGTCGGAGCGCCTCCGGGTTATGTTGGCTACGACGAAGCTGGCAAGCTGACCGAAACGGTTCGTCGTCAACCCTATTCGGTTGTCTTGCTCGACGAGATCGAAAAAGCCCACCCCGATGTCTTCAATATGCTCTTGCAGATTATGGAAGACGGCCAGCTGACTGATGCTAAGGGGCGAGTCGTTAACTTTCGCAATACTATCTTAATAATGACTTCTAATATCGGTTTGAGCGAAATGAACCGTCAGCAAGCGATCGGGTTCAAGGTAAAAGACGCTTCTTTGGCTGAAAATCGCTACGAAGAGATCAAAACCCAAGTTTTAGCTCAACTCAAAGACAATTTCCGACCGGAGTTTATAAACCGGCTCGACAAAGCGATTGTTTTCAAACCGCTGAATAAAGACGAGGTCAAGCAGATTGTCCAGTTACAGATTGACCGACTAACTCGTCGGCTCTTACCTGAAGGCATCGAAATTCAAATCGAAGAAAAAGCCAAAGAGTTCTTGGCCGAAAAGGGCTTCGACCCAGAGTTCGGCGCTCGACCAGTTCGTCGAGTTATTACTGAATACATCGAAGATCCGCTCTCGCAGCTGCTCTTGACCGGCAAGCTGAACAAGTTAGCCCCAATCCGCGTTCTGCGCAAAGGCGAGAAACTGGCATTGGTTAAGTAGTCGCTTCGCTCTTAGCTCCTAGCTTCTGGCTCCTAGCTAGATGCCAGGCTGCCAGTTGCTTTTAGCCTTATTTGGGGTTGACTTTTACCTACTTTTATGGTAGAGTTTATCCGTTACACAGGAGGTGTGAACAGAAATGAAACGGACATTCAAAATCGTATTTTGGCTCAAGTCGATCGTCGAAGCCTTGTGGCTGAAGACATTCAAGTTCGTCTTTTGCTTAGGTTTTGCGAGTATCCTTGTGGGATACGGCTTCCAGCTATTCGGTAAAGTGTCTGCGCTTGAGGCGCAGACGGAACTCGACCGGCAACTTGGCGGGGAAACTGTTCCCGGTTGGGTCACGCAGACTTACGGCGAGGACTTGGTTTTCTTCGGAGCAATCGCGATCGCGGCGGCCATTGCTGGCCATTTCTTGACCACCCGGCGGCGGCGAGAGTCCCAGCTCGAAGATTTCGAAGGGGACGCTCCCATCGACATCTTCGATCGGCTCGGAGAGAAGACGAAGGCCTACCTCGCAGACCTTCGGCTTCCCAAGCTCCATCGCTAGGTTTCCAAGGCCCCGCTAGCATTCGTGCCAGCGGGGCCTTTCTTTATAATTTTACATCAGCAACCAGATTACACCCCCGGGATGTAAGTTTGGGCTTGCGGGAGGTGGTTTTGATTTTATGCAATTTTGTAATTATCAATACACCATTTGTTCGGTTTTCCACTTTTCCACATAGTTTTCCCCACAAATACCATACAAAAATGGCCACCTCGTCGTTGAGGTGGCCTTCGTGGTTGAGTTGCCTTCTGCCCTAGGCTTCGCCCCGGGCGCGGCCAAATGTTGGCTCGAAACAAATCAAACCCAAGCGCGTCGCCGCGCGACAGGCCTGAACCAGATTGTTGACCTGAAGCTTGTCGTAGGCATTCCCCAGATGGAAATCCACGGTTCGCTTCGAGACAACCAAGACTTCGGCCGCATCCTTACTGCTGTGGCCTATTGCTTTCAGCCCCAGAACCTCAATCTCTCGTCTAGTCAGACGAACACTGCTTGTGGCAGCCCTCTTCTTAACCGCTTGCGAAAAAGTTTGAGGCAGATCGCTTTCTCTTACTCCCATACCAAAACTATCCCTCCGTAGTACTTCGACCCCGAGAATTAACCGCAGTCGAATATCCAGTCTATCAAAATTGTACCGTAGCGTCAACAAGCGAGTCAGTATTTAAAAAGCTGGGTCGCGCTTTCGCGTAACCCAGTTGAGTCGGTCTAGTTCGGAAACGGAACTAGACCTAATCGCATTGCTTTTCGAACAGCTTGGATCCTATTGTTGACCTGGAGCCTGTCGAAGATCCTGGTCAGGTGGGTTTTGACCGTTAGATGCGAAATATAAAGCTGCTCTCCCACCTCCTTATTGCTGTACCCTATTGCAACCAGTTCCAGGACTTGCTGTTCCCGCTTTGTTAGGTGTTCTTTCATGTTCGCCATATCATTCACCTTCTCCTTAATGGTGGTGATATTTTATTCGATTGTGGCGAGAAAAGCTAGTCCGCTTGATAGCGGTGAGTTACTAATGTCTATTGACTCGTTCGGTTTTTGTTCGCTAGTATAAAACTATGGGGGAAGTACGAGAAACGGTTCAAGAAGTAGGAGAGCGGGTCAAGGTGCTGGCTAGTTTCGCAGGTTTTAAGATTACAATTCACTTTTTTAGCTGGCGCGGGCGGACCTATAAAGTCGACTCGATGAACTTGTTTCATATTGAACGCGATGCCGACCGTCAGATTTATAACTTCGCTGTTTCTGCTCTCGGCAATACCTATCAACTCACCTTCGACCCAACCACGCTCGAATGGCAGTTGAAAGACGTGCTGGCTCTATGAAAAAGATTCTACATCTCGACGTTAACTCGTATTTTGCCACTCTCGAACAGCAAGCCCACCCTAATTTGCGCGGCAAGCCGATCGGTGTGGCGGGAAAAGGGAAAGGAGAACGAACGGTCGTCTGCGCCGCTTCAATTGAGGCCAAAACATTCGGTGTTAAGTCTGGCATGGCCGTCTGGGAGGCCTTACGGCTTTGCCCGCAGTTAATTATCATCCCCGCCACCTACGATCGCTACAGCTTCACCTCGAAACGAATTTTTGACTTAATGGAACGCTTCGGCCCGAAGGTCGATGTTTTCTCGATTGATGAGGCCTTTCTGGAGCTTGATTCGGATATCGGCTGGGACGATGCTCGCATCATCGCCAAGCGGATTAAAGCCCTGATTCGCCAAGAGATAGGGGAGTGGGTCAGCGTTTCGATCGGCATCTCGTACGGCAAGACCCTGGCCAAATTAGCCAGTGAGATGCAAAAACCCGACGGCCTGACGGTTATCCGGCCAGAAGACTTCCCGCGAATCGCTGCCGTTACGCCAATCGAAGAATTGTGCGGTGTCGGTTTTCGTCTTCGGCCACGCCTGAACCGTATGGGTATTGCCACTATCGCCGAACTGGGCCGGATGCCCAAAGATATGTTGGTAGCGGTTTTTGGCGACCACACCGGCTCGTGGTTGCACCAAATTGGCAACGGTCAGGATTCGAACATCATCCATTCCTGGCGATCCTTACCGCAAGAAAAATCGATCGGCCACTCCTACACCCTGCCACACAACATCAGCAATATGGCTGATGTTAAGAAGGTTTTACTACTGCTATCCGAGCGGGTTGGCGTCCGTTTACGGGGCAAGCACCTGGTTGGCACAACCGTTCTGGCCTATCTGCGCTTTGAAGACGGCTCTGGTTGGTGTGAGCGTCACACCCAAAAAGAGTACCTGCTTGATGGTTACCAGATCTACCGAGCCGGAGAACGACTGTTAAACGGCGCCTCGTCATTAAAACCCGTTCGCCAGGTCGGAATTACAGTTAGCGATCTAGCCAGCGAATACGAAGCCACAGCGCCATTATTTGAGGGCAGTAGGGCTAACGAACAATTAACCCACGCCGTCGATAAAATCAATAATCGCTGGGGCGAATGGACGGTCCACCGCGGTATCCTGCACAAAATCCGTCAACGCATCTTCAACCTGCCCGACGGCCGGGATAAACGCAAGTTCATTCCTGAGATAACCAACATTAACCCCTTCACGAAGCGGGTCTGAAACTATTGATTTTTCGAACACAAAAACCTAAAATGACCTCATACCGTGATTCGTCACGGACGCAAGAGGTGAAAACATGATCGGATTCATCGTTGGATCAATTTTGATGGCGTTGGCACTATTTGTCTTTCTAAGCATTGCCCAACATGGACCATATGACACAAGGAAGAATGGACCTGGACTGTGGACTGCTGGAATCGTGATGGCCATAATCGGCGCAACACTTATCTGGATATACATTGATGACCTACCTGTCATAGTGGCGAGGTGACGGTATCGTCATCTCCGCGTCACCAGAACCACCAACGTGAAGGGACACCCAAGATCGAAGTCGTCCCCGTCCGGCACCCGCCGCGGGGATTTTTTTAAAAAATTACATACGTCAACCATTATTGCACTCCCGGGGTGCGATAAGGTTCAGAGATGTAAAAAATGCCGCTCTTTTAGGGGTAGTATTGCTGCAAGATCAGCTCTTGACAGTTATGGTTTTTGTTCGGTACGGTGAATATATGATGTTAACACCAAAACAGAAACACATTTTAGATTTCATCGATAAGTACCTAGAGGTCAACGGCTATGCCCCGAGTTATCGTGAAATTGCCGATCACTTCGGTTTTTCGTCGGTGGCAACCGTCGCCGAACACGTCGACAACCTAAAGCTTAAGGGCTATCTAGCAACCGGCGAAACCGGTTACCGCTCGCTGAAGCCGATTGAAGTGGACGAATCGAGCGCTTTCATGGGCTTCAACATCCCGCTCTTTGGCGCTATTCAGGCCGGCAAGCCGATCGAAGCCATTAAAACCAGCGAATCGCTGGAGATCCCGCGCGATATGATGTCGAAAAATGTCTTTGCCCTGAAAGTAAAAGGGGACTCGATGATCGACGACGGCATTCTTGAGGGTGACTATGTCGTTATCGAGCCTTGCAACTATCCTAAAAATGGCGATATTGTCGTGGCCCTCATCGACAAAGATAATGTTACGCTCAAGCGATTTTACCGCGAAAAAGACCATATCCGTCTCCAGCCGGCCAACAAGAAATACCAACCCATTCGCGTCAAAAAAGTTACCATCCAAGGCAAAGTGAAGGGCGTCATCAGGAAATTTAGTTAAAAGTGTAGAGTGGGCGATGCCAAATGAGGCTCTTACCCACTCCGGACGCCTATCCGGGTTTCACCCCGAACAACTATCAGCACGGCTCCCCGCGGCTAGCAATAGTTGGTTATCACCACTGACAGTCTCCAAATCTTATCATCTACCGAACGGATTATAAAGTAGTGGCTCGCCTTGAGTTTCAACTTTTGTCCTCCGACTGGCGGATTGAGTTTTAGTTTTGACTTTTGCGTTTTAACTTATCTGTGGTATATGTCGTTTATGGCCAAAAAGAGTGCGCGAAAGTTATTTCTGTTCGGACGCTACTCTTTGGCGATGCTTTTACCTAAGAAATGGCTGACTGAAATTGGTGCCAAAAGAGGGGAGTTGGTAGCGATGGAATTTGACCGACGACGCCGAAGAATCGTTTTGCGTTTTAATCAGAATGCCGAGACCAGTTTAGTTAAAGATGTTGTTCCAACCAAAACTAAGCAGCCCGAGCTGCCCTCCGACCTTCAACCAATCCCAGAACTTTAAATCTGTTATAGCGAACAAAATGTCTTTTGTGAGCTTTACGAGGCGTATCCCGCCGACTATGATATTTGCATGGCCAGAGACCTTGATTTTAGAGTTAGACGAGCCGAGCAGGTCGCTTCGACTCCAGTGAAGCCGGTCGTAAAAAGTCCGATAGTAGGGCGTCAGAACAGTTCAAACAAAATGTTGTGGGCAGTTCTGGTCTTACTGCTAATCGCCGCTAGCATTGGAATTTGGCAGTTTGTGATAGCGTCTACACCTACCGTATCTTCCATAAAGACTCCAGAGCTCACCGAACAGACTCCCGTGGCATCAACCCCAACTCCAGTTACTTCCGAGGAAAGCATTCTTTCACCCCAAAGCACCTCACCGATAGTCCAGATCTATGATTCTGGTGCCGGGTCTTCTGCCGTCAAAAGCTTGGTCGGCAACCTTAAAGCCCTCGGTTACAAAGTCGAAAATTTAGAAAAATCCCAGTTCGACTACGACCGCACCTACATCCGCTACCGCGCCGGCATGCAGGCCGACGCCGAAAAAATCCAGTCAGCGATGCCGGATCGCTTGGTCAGTTTAAAAGAAGTGGTCACAGCCGGTCTTTTTGATATTTTGATACTCTACGGCGTCAAGTAAAAGCTGATATGCTATTTGATAGAAAGGAACTTTTTACATGATTAATTATGATAATCAACGAGTCGGCGTTTTCGTCGATGTCCAGAATTTGTATTACTCTGCCCGAGCAATGTACGAAAGTTATGTTAATTTTGGCAAAATCGTCGAGAAGGCAATCGACAAGCGCCAGCCAATCCGCATAATCGCCTATGTCATTAAATCCGATGCTCCGAAGGAACAGGGGTTTTTCGACGCGCTAGCCAATTTTGGGATTGAACTGAATTCTAAAGATATTCAGATTTTCGCCGGCGGAGCCAAAAAAGGAGATTGGGATGTCGGCATCGCCGTTGACGCCATCAAAATTGCCGATCGTCTCGATGTGGTGGTGCTAGTCACTGGCGACGGCGATTTTACGCCGCTGGTGGCGTACCTCAAGGAAAACAAGGGCTGTCGAGTGGAAGGAATGTCGTTCGGTCGCAGTACCTCGGCTAAATTGATCGAATGTCTGGACAAATTTACCGATCTCGACGCCGATCCGAAACAATACCTCATTAGATAGGATGTGCAGACTCCTCTCACAACCAAATTGATCTGCCCAAAATGGCTATATTAGCTACAAGCCAAGATTCGTTCGTCACCATAGTCTTGACTATGTCTCCTCAAGAGATCTTGTCTTTCGCTAAATGTAGCTCCCATTTTTGCCGTCTAAAATTGGTTATGAAAGAAGTCTAATGCTCAAAGTCCAAGATCTCTGTGCTCGCTCGCCTAACGAAACACTTAGTGGGATCAGCTTTGAAGTCCCCAACGGTCAAATTTTAGCGGTGGTTGGTAGAAGTGATTCTGGCAAACATCTCTTGGGCGAAGTTTTGGCCGGAAAGGGCCATATTATATCTGGCGAAATTCAGGCCAATAGCTACCGTCATCGTACCCACAGGCAGAAAATACAAATTCAAACTGGCTACTTAGCCAATCCCGTTGAGTTAGAAGAATTCTTAACTGGTTTTGAGCTCTTAGATTTGATCGGTTCGCTCTATCATCTAGCACCAAAGGACCGGAGCCGAATGATTGAGTCACTGGCAACGGCGCTTGATCTTGGTTCATATCTTTATGGAGTGATTGAGCTAGCCAGCCTCGCTACCCGTCAAAAAATAGGTCTGGCTGCCGCTTTAATTCACAGTCCGAGAATCATTATTTTGGACGAGCCAGCCCAATACTTAGACTTTGTGGGCCAAGAACTAGTCGAGAAGCTAATGCTTGACCATGCTCGCGAGGGTAGTTCGATCGTAATGATAACCAACAATCTAGAACTGGCCGAACGCTTGGCAGACGAAATAATTGTCCTCGACCAAGGCCAAAAAATACTTGAGGGCACTCTACAACAACTCATCAACCAAACCAAAAGCCACACTCGCTCTCTGAAGGGCGTCATGGAAACGGTCCTAGGTCATGCTTAAGAGTTCCGCTCGCTACTGGCAGATTCGCGCTGGCCAGTCGCTCTCAAAAGCTACTGGCCTAGACTACTTTTTGGTGCTCTTGCTGGGTTGCTTACTCTACTTAATCGGTCGGTCTTGGGTCGGTTCGACGATCGAATCGCCAGGAGTGATACTGCTAACAATGATTAATGTTGGGCTCGGCGTCGGGATACTGGCTCTTTGGGTGATATTACTCTGGCGGCTACCGTTTTGGTTAGCAATCGGCTCGTTAATTCTGACAATCTGGTGGCTGACAACCAGCCCGATAATTTCGACATTACTTGAACATACGGCACAGCCAGAGATCTACTCCCAGTTATTGGTCCTGCTGACCGGCTTGGGGGGACTTGGAGCCATCAGCGCTCTAGCCCAGTTAACCAATGGCTACAAATCGGGTCGACCGAGTAAATATTGGTTGGTCTTGAACCATAAAAGCCCCCTACCTAGTTACAGTGGCCTCGGTAGTTTGGTGATAATGGGCTTTCTGCGAATCTTGCGTGACCGAATTTTTGTCGCCGTACTGATATTTCTAACTTTAATGCTACTGGCCAAGATTAGCGGTTGGGCTATACCTGGCAGTTGGCTAACGATTGTCATCACTGGAATTATGACGCTATCCGTGATGATTAGTCGTAAACTCGGCCCCCTTGCCAGTAGTTTGCTGACCAACTTTCCTGGCCTACCCACCACCAAAGGAGCGATTGATTTTGCCCTTGGCATTACTAGTTTGGTAATCGTGGCGGCATTGAGTTGGACAATCCTTTTTGGGTTACTAGGGCTGACCGCAACCGACACACTCTGGTTGACGGGCATATTTTTGGTCGGACAAATCAGTATTACGCTAATCGCTCGCTCCTCCCGCGAGTCGGCAGAGTTAGGGCTACTTGGGGGTTGGTGGATAGTTATCATTCAGTTATCGGCCTTGGCGATTATTTATCAAATAATGTGGCAGTTTAATCTTTCGGGGGTGATGCTAATACTGCTAGTTGTCTTATCGCTTTTCGTCGCGCTCACCAGCTATCAGGAGCCGACTCATTCAGCTACAATTAGTTCAACATGGTAAAGTTTGTAATCTGGGTAATGATTGTCTTTCTGATCCTGGGCTCGGTGGTTTTTGGTATTGGACTGACACGCTAAGTATAGCAATGCTTAGGAACGCATGCCCAAACTCCAATTTTGGTCTTCGTGCCAATTTTTTTGCTATGAGCCGCTCACCGCTCGTCGCCGTACTGCCGGTACGGTTCCTCACGTTTCCCGTCTCTCGCTCAAAAAATTGGTCGAAGCTTCTCAAAAAGCGAGTTTCGCCATGAGTTCTCTACGTGTACCGGCTTGGCTAGACTCGCTGACTAAATCATTCGCCGAATCCGGACACCAGCTCTATTTGGTTGGCGGGGCAGTTCGCAACGAACTGATCGGCAGAGAGGTAGGGGAGTGGGATTTGGCGACCGACGCCAAACCGACAGAATCCGAGCAGATATTGCGTCAGAAAACTAAGAAAATTGGTCTAATCGGCAAACGCTTTGGCACCATCACCGCCGATTTGGACGGTCACCAGGTGGAGATTACAACTTTTCGAGGCGAGAGTTACGAGGAGCATAGTCGTCAGCCAACAGTCGAATTTGGTCGATCTATTGATGAGGATCTGTCCAGAAGGGATTTTACCGTCAACGCTATCGCTTATGACCTGCGCTTCCAGCGATTGCTTGACCCGCATCAGGGCTCAGCCGATATTAACGACAAGGTTATAAGGGCGGTTGGCGACCCTTCTAGCCGTTTTCGTGAGGACCCACTGCGGATGCTTCGGGCAATTCGCTTCGCCGTCACTCTGGATTTTGAGATTGAGCCAGCGACCTTCAAAGCAATCTCTCTTGAACGGGAACGCTTCGCAATTCTCTCGGCCGAGCGAGTCGCTCAAGAAATGGACAAGATCTTACTAGCTGACCAGCCCAGTCGGGGGATAGACCTGTTGGTCGAGAGCGGCCTGATCAATTACATCATGCCCGAATTGATTCCGTGCATCGATTTGGAGTTCGACCCGGCCGAACATAAAGATATTTACGGCCATATACTCCAAGTGCTTAACCAAACGCCAGCCAAGCTGGAGCTGCGTTGGTGCGCCTTACTGCACGACATCGCCAAACCCCTAACTCGTCAGAAAATTGGTGGCGAGTATCACTTTTTGGGCCATGAGGTAGTTGGTTCACGGCTGGCCAAAGATATTTTGCGCCGGTTAAAATATGCCAACGAATTTGTCGACTATCTTGCAAAGCTCTGCTATCTCCATCAACGCATACCTAATAATGACGGTTTATGGACCGACGGGGCGGTCCGACGCTTTGTCCGTGATGCTGGTGAGACGCTTGATGACTTATTTCTGTTTGCCGAAGCCGATTCGACCGGCGCTAACCAGCGTAAGATGGAGAAGTACAAACAGATGCGCTCGGTTTTGCAGGAGAGGATTATCGAATTAGACAAGCAAGCCGAAATTGCCAAAATTCATAGCCCGCTCGACGGCGAGGAACTGATGGCGATGTTTCATCGACCGGCTGGAGCGTGGATTAAACCAATCAAAGAACATCTACTACAGCTGGTGTTAGACAGCGAGCTCGATCAGGACGACAAAAAGGCCGCCGAGCAGCTTGCTCGACGGCTGGTGAAGAGTGCCTAACGGCAGGTGGGTTCGAGTGGTTCACCCTGAAACCGAGGGAAGCGATTCCGCCATTCCTCTGGGATCTCAAAGTAGTGACCGTCTTTCTCGAGCCGAACCGGCTCGCCGTGCATTCCTTCGATGGCATCGATGTCCTCGATGCGATGCAGCAGGCCTTCGAAAAGCACCTCTTGCTCATCCTCCGCTAGTACCACGCATGGAGATGCGGAGTAGTTTTTGGGAATCTCGTAATTGATTTTTTTCAGGTCCATCGTATCCTCCGTGAAGCCAATACTACTCCATTTTACATCAATTGTCACTACTCTTGGCATGAAAAACATTTGCTGGTAGCGTGGAGTAATGGAGGGGGAGACAAGTCGTTTTAAGCTATTTTTCATTAATCACAAAAAGTTTTTTGTGATATTTGCGCCAATCATTTTTGTCATCGCCATTGCCAGTGTTTTCTGGTTTATCACTAAGCCCGCCCCTGACGACGCCACGGCTGGGGTTATCGCCAAAAAGAAGGTCTCCTCAACACTGGTGTCCAGCCTAACTAACGGCGTTCTCGTGACCTCGGATATTGCAAATCGCCACCCGGTCGCCGTCATGATTGAAAATTCCCCTGACGCTCGACCGCAAGCCGGACTAACTGGCGCCGATATTGTTTACGAAGCCGTTACTGAAGGCGGAATTACTCGCTTTGTGGGTATTTTTTCTCAAAGCTACCCAACTAAGGCCGGGCCAGTTCGGTCGGCTCGATCGTATTTTATCGATTGGCTAAGCGAGTACGACGCTTTTTACGCCCACGCCGGTGGCTCACCGACAGCACTAGCAAGAATTAGCTCATATGGCATCAAAGACTACCCACATTCCAACGACGCCTATGTCCGAATTCCTCAAGCCGGAATAGCCAGTGAACACACTTTATTTGTCGATGTTTCGAAAATTTATAATTTGGGAGTGAGTAACAAAAAATGGCCGGAAACTTACTCAACCCCGAGTTGGAAATTTAAGGATGACGCCAAAACCTTCGGCTCAATTCCTAAGATAACCCTCAATTTTTCAACCACTCAATTTCAAGCAATCTGGACGCACGATCCCGTGTCGAACACCTATGCTCGAGTTATGAACGATGCGGCGCATAACGATCGGGTTTCTAGCGAACAAATTAAGGCTAAAACGATTGTCGCAATGACTGTGGCACACTCGGCCAACGCGCCGTATGCCGGCACCGGTAAAGAATCGGAGTGGACAATGACCACTATTGGATCAGGCGCGGCGAGCGTGTTTGTTGACGGTACTCGAACCGATGGCACCTGGAAAAAAGCTTCCCGGCTCGAAAGGACCCGATTTTACGACTCCCAGGGCGCAGAAATCCCCCTCAACCGCGGCCAAATCTGGATTGAAGTCCTGCCCCAAGATGGTTCGATAGTTGCGCCGAGCGCTTAACACCTATTTAAAAAGAAGCCCGCCGTACCATTGCTGGTCGTGCGGGCGTGAAGTGAGGCGTACGAGCTCTACTCGTAGATGATGCGTGCCTTCTTTAGTGTCTTGGGGCCGAGTTGGCCTCTCTTGCGAGCAATTTCACAGAACTTGTCGTAGGTTGGGATGTGCTCAAGCATCTTGCCAACAGTAAGGGTCCGAAAGAACTTTGTGCGCATCCCACCCTCAAGATGTGGAACTCCAAAGGCGGTAGCTACCGCCCGACGAGTTTTCTCCGTAAGGAACGGGTCGACGAGATCCGAGATTTCGAGTTGTTGCTTTTCGTCACTCATGTGCGGAATAGTACCGTATTCTTCCTGAAGGTTCAACGGTTTCGTCCCTATCTTTCAATACAAAAAGCCCCACCTTTCGGCGGGACTTTTTGTTGACTTCGAGTGAAGTCGAGAAGCTTTGAACCGCGAGATTTAGCCGCCGATTGAGGCGGCAATCCGTTTGACATGGGCCACATAAGCCAGGGAATGGTTGTAGCGAAGCAAGGCTCCGTCAACATTTCCTGAAGCGGCCCCGTTGACCGCTAAGAGTTTAGCGGCGGCAAACAGACTATCTCGGGCGTCATTAACATTCTTAACGCCGTCACCGTTTCCGTCTTGGGCGTAACCGCGCCAAGTACCCGGCATGAACTGGAGAGGTCCTCGAGCGCCGGCAGACGAACCACGACTTGTATACCAAGTCTTGCCTGTTTCTACCTGCCAGACAGCCTCTAGAAGCTTCCAGTCGATGTTCCAGGTGCTAGCGGCTTTCTGAGTCCACTGACGCTTAACATCCATACCGGGGTCAGTCGTTTCGGTTGAAGCGATACTGACTGTCACTGCTTGGGTCGCGGCACGATTAGCCTCGATCGCCGCAGCCTGTTTGGCCACTTGACGAGGCGAAGTGCGAACTTCGACAGTATATTTCGGTTTCTCGATCTGTAGGTTCTGGTCGATCGTCACATTAGTAACGACGACTTCAGCCGGGACGACATTACTGCCGGCCGCGTTAACAGACAGAGCGGGGATGACGGTCCAAACGGCGACCATCGTTAAGATGAAGCGTTTGGTATCTCGCGATTTTTTCAGGTACTTACGAATCCTCCCTTGAAGTTTGGCCAAACGGCCAAACAAGGTTTTTTTCATTACTTTTTTCAATGCATCCTCTGGTTATACTTCCAGCGTCGGTTACCCGGCGACTAACGGAAAAGCTTCCCAGCGGAAGTTTGTGTATCTTATCAGGTGGCAAAGTATATGTCAATGGTTTACGCCAGCATTTCAGCTAACCGCTTTTGGCAATCAGGAATATGAAAAACCGTTTCAAGAGTGTGCTAATATCTAGTCAATGGAAGATTGTTTATTTTGCAAAATTATCAGCGGGGAGTTAACCTGTGAAAAGGTTATTGAGACCAGTCACTATATGGCGTTCAAAGATACTCACCCGAAAGCCCCGGTACATGTTTTGATTGTCCCGAAACGCCATGTTGAGCGACCGGAAGAACTACGAGCCGAAGAACTACATGATATGTTTTTGGGTTCAGAAGAGGTGGCCCAAATTCTCGGCGTCAAAGAAACCGGCTACCGACTACTTTTCAATGTCGGCAAGCACGCCGGTCAAGAGATAAACCACGCCCACTTGCACCTCCTCGGCGGCGCTCCCTCGAAAAGTATGTACTAACTTCTAGAGGATTTGCATTTGTTCTCCTGACCAGTTACATTCCAGTCGAACCCGTCCTTAGGGACGAAAATTAACAGGAGGTTCCGAAATGCACGGCCGTCCTCGTACGGAAATTTATGTTCCAGTCACGGGGACGATAGACATAACCCCTATCAAACCCGTCGTTGATCACCCGATCTTTCAGAGAAGCAGATTTGTCGACCAGCTCGGATTGGCGCATGTCAAGTTTCCAGCCGCGTTCCATAAACGTCTCGAGCATCTATTTGGCTCTTGGTGGCTTATGGTCCAGCGCGCTACGCTCTGGGTAGAGCAAGGGTTCATCACCGCGCAGGAGGCGATCGATCTGGCCGTCGCGACCTTAATTCACGATGTTGCACACGGACCAAAGTCTCACTTGACTGACCCTATCGTTGCCGAGTCACATGACCAGCGCGTCCTGCGGCTTCTCAATGAGATGGAGTCGGCCATCGTGAAGGTCGGTGCTCGCCCTGAGCAGATTGCCCTATTGCTCAAGCGAGAGCATCCGCATTCGGCTGCTATCTTCGACACTCCTCTTGGGGTAGAAAAGTTAGACTATCTAGAGCGCGACGCACTCTACACTGGTGTTGGTGGGATGCCCAACAGAGCAACTTTCATCAACTCTGTTTTCCTATTGGAAGACAAACTGGTGGCTGACGCTCAAATCTTCCAGCCAGTTCTGATGTTGAACCATCACTACTGGACGATGTACGACCGGGTTTACTACGAACCGCGGGTCGCGACGTGCGAGAGGTTCGAGCAGAGAATGATCTCACTCTTACTCGGGCAGATGGGGCACGATCCTGAACTGACAGAATCCCAGCTGGTTGAGATGGTCGACTTCCAACTCGACAGTCGACTAGCAGAGGCTAAGAATCCGATCGTTCAGCAACAGTATCAGCGTCTCTTTGTTCGGGATCAGCCGCGGCCGGCAATTGTCCTACAACTGGATCTGTTCCACCGAATCAGCTGGAACGGTGGCAGCCCAATCACCCACATGTCTGCCCCTGATGAAGTCTTCTTCGAAAAACAGATGCACGACATTCGCGTAATAAGGAAGCTCGAGAGTGAGATCGAGAATCTACTTGCATTGCCGGAGTATTCAATTCTGGCAACACCCGCACCACCAATGCGGAGATTTGCACCGCACAACATCAACTTCCTAACCGGAGCGGGTATATTTTCGCTCCAGGATCTTCACCCAGAACAGTGGTCAGCTGATCGCAACCTTAGTCGCAGGTTCGCGCGATTCTATATCGCGACCTACCGCGAACATCGTGATCGACTACGCGACGAGGGTGTAGCCAAGGAGATCTTGGAAGTCGTCACTCGTTACGCGCAGGCGTAGCCAACCCTAGGTTCGGAGAGACCGCTCTCCGGACCATTTTTTATGGCTCAAAATTACGTTTATGGGTACAATCGGGGAATGAAGTATGATGCGATTTTGGTTTTGGGCAGGGGGGTGTATAAAGATGGGTCAACTTCTGAAAGCGCCAAATCTACCGTCGAGAAAGCTGTGGAACTTTTTAATGACGGCCTGTCCGACAGAATAATCTTCAGTGGTAAGTGGACTTACACCCTCGACTACACCCCTCCAACCACCGAAGCCAGGGCAATGGCAAACTACGCCCAAAGTCTCGGACTGCCAGAAAATGCGACTTTGCTTGAGGAAGATTCGTACACCACTGTCACTAATGCCTATTTCATAAAAAAGGATTTACTCATTCCAAATAATTGGAAGCGGGTAGTTTTAGTTAGTATTTATCCAATGAGTCAACGAGCTCATTGGACGCTCGGTCTTATTTTTGGGCCGGAATATACTTGCGACCTCATTAATACCGATTTCACTTTTCCACCAGAGACTATAAAAGAAAAAGAAGCAAAAGAAAAAGAAAAGCTCGAATATGGTAAAAAGTTTTGCCAGCTCCACGATCTCATACCAGGGGATCACGAAACCATTTTTCGCCTCACAGAAGAAGACTTAGACAAAAATTGGCGCAAAAGCTGAATTCACTCGTCGATGATTTTGCCTATTACGATTGCTTTTTCCAAACAAACATCTTTTGAAGTAAAGAGGAAGCGACCGGTTAAGACCTGACCGTCGAGGGCAGGCTCGATCCAGGATTTGTCCTCCTGCCACATTTCCTGGTAGGGGATACGGTCTCGGCGCCACCACTTCGGGAGCATCTCCTCGCTCTCTTGCGGCTCTCCGTCCCAAGTTCCGGCTTCGAAAACATAACATTTCTGATTCCAGTTTTTCTCTAACGGCACATCAGAAAAGTAGAAATAGAGGATACCGACTGATCGAAGGTTACCAATCTTCACCCCAAATTCTTCCTCTGTCTCACGGACGAGACATTGCTCGGGTGTTTCGTCGGGCAGAACTTTTCCGCCAGAGAAATTCCACTTGCCGGCACCGAACCCGCGCTTCTTCATCGCCAAACAAACCTCTCCCGATGGGTTCCGGATAATACCTAGAGTAGTTTTCTTTAGTCCTTTAACATAGTTATTTCTAAATTCTGAAAGATTCATTCCAAAATTATACTCGACCTACATCGTTTAGGGAGTAGTTCAAGGAAACACGACGCGCCAACGATCGGTGGAGAAAATTGAAATGGGTAAGTCCTACCTCTTATTGGTACTTCTAATCCGAAGAAAGTGAACTCGACTTTTCCTAACTTTCCTTTATAATTTCGTTATCAACTTCTGACTAGCTCAGAAGGAGGTTACTGTATGGCTAGAGGTGGAATTAGGGTAAGGGTTTGGTCATGCTGGCTCGAGAGAATGATTGAATTCCCTCGATCTAAAGACGGGCTGATTGGAGCGCTCGAGGAGTATTACGGTCAAGGGCTTTACAGCCTAAGGATTAATCCCGAGGACGGGATCGCAACCCTCAGAGTGCCTCAAATCGATCTCGCCGGTTGGATCGGTGAACGTGGTCGGATAGTGTCGACACTATCGAGTATCCTTGAAGTCAGCAGAGTCAAGATTGTCGGCATCAGCCTCAACTGAGAGTAGTCATCGGTACACCCAATCGGGTGTGCCGACTTTTTTATGATCGGGGTGAGCCGAAAATTGCATCATCACAAAAGGCACTCATTCTATTTCTACGCTCTTTACGAACCATATATCCATTGACTTCTTGAGGCTGATATGATATACTTTACTAACTATTAAGTTCTCTGAGGAATCAGCTACTAGCTTTTCCTCCACAACCATCATAGGAGTAAGACTTATGCGTACCTTTAACGGACGAGCCTCTGGCTCTGTCCCATTGATTTCTTGTTTGATTGCAACTCTCTAGTGATTGGGATTCGTCCCTCCAGACGGAATTTGTATCACGTGACAATAAAAACTGTTTCAGCCTCTTTGCTTTTAGCAAAGCTGCGCACCGAGCAACCAGCTTCCCAATTCCTAATATTTGCGGGACACCCAGCTGACCTCAAAGAACCCGTTTACCCACGATACGAGAATTGAATTGTGAAAAACGAAACGACGAGAAAGGCAAAAACCTTTCGTGCTATGCAATCCGAACTAATGGATTGGCGGCCGCAAAAGCGGTCAGCTAATCTCGGTTGAAAGTAACTCGCTTCAGCCTGGTAAAACCAGGCGAACTGATAGTTGACGAAACCCACCTTTGACGTTCGACCGAGCCCAGCTCATCGAACAATGAGGGTGGGTGACTCGTCGTACAGCCCTCGACAATTCCTGGTTCAGGAGTAGGATTGAAATATGTCGAAACAGCTAGTACGAAATAACTTAATTATTGAGCTTCATGTGCCGGAGTTTGCTCCGGTTAAGGATTTTTATTCAAAGCTTGGTTTTGAAATCATATCGGAAGATGTTAAGGGAGAATATCCCGGCTACATGGTTATGCAAAGACGGGACCCGCTTGGTGATACTATGATAAATTTCTACGGAGACGATGAACGGGTTTATGAGCAGTCGTATTTTAAACAGTTTGACAAGAATACTCCGCGAGGTTATGCCGTTGAGCTAACTATTCCCGTTAAGGAAGTTAGCACCTTATATAAAGAAGTCTCCCATAAATTAGGTGAAAGTGTGGTACAAGAGCTCTTAGCGAAGAGTGACAATACGAGGACCTGGAAAGATTTTCGCATGGCCGACCCTTATGGTTATTACATTCGATTCACCGAGTTGCTTGATTGGGGGATGTAGCACATTATCTTAGTGATTAGAGTGCGATTCAATCACGAAAACCATTAACTAATTCCGTATTTCCTGCTACAATTTAGAAACTAATGGCTGAATACAGCGAAGAAAAGAGAGCTATGCCCGTCGAAGTCGTTTTGCGACGCTTTTTTCGGGATGTCCAACAGTCGGAAATCATGACCGAGATAAAACGACGTCGTTTCTTCGAGAAAAAGCCAACTCGTTTCAAGCGCCGCCAGTCCGCTCAAGCTCGCGCCGTCCGCCGAAAAGCTTTCCGGACCTTCTAATGGCCCTCCAGACGACTCTGGAAGCTGACCTTTTAGCCGCCCTCAAATCCGGTGACGACTTTACCAAAGAAACTTTGCGTTTCTTGAAATCTATTCTTAAAAACGTCGAGATCGACACCGGTAAGGCGCTCGACGATCAGCAAGTGACGACTATTATCCAGCGAGAGGTTAAGAAAAGGGTCGAAGCCGAAGCGATTTACCGCGGTATCGATAAGATTGATTTAGCCGACAAAGAGTATCAGGAAATGATGCTCTTGAAAAAATATCTCCCCGAACAGATGGACGAAGCGGCCGTTATCGAAGTCGTCGAGAAATATCTCAAAGCCAAACCGACCGATATGAGCCAAATGGGCCTGGCGATGGGGGCCTTGAGTGCCGAGCTGAAGGGTCAGGCCGATATGACTCTAGTTTCCCAAATTCTTCGTCAGAAAATTCAGAACGGGTAAGAGCCGGGCATGGCTGAACTGAAGATCCTCTGGCAGAACACCACTAAAACGACCGTTGACACTAAAGAGATCGAGCAACATCTGCTCGAAGTATTGCGACGCCTGAAAACGGTTGGTAGAGTGGAGATTGAGATATCAATCGTCGATGACAAGGAGATAAAAACACTGAAACAACGCTTTTTTGGCATTAATGAACCAACTGATGTTTTAAGCTTTCCGTATGACGGCGAAGTTAAGGGTTTAACTGGTTCACTTGCCATATCCGTCGAAACCGCCACCAAACAAGCCGCGGAGGCCGGCATCGAGTTAATCGACGAACTAAAAACGCTCTCCAGCCACGGACTGCTCCACCTACTGGGATACCATCATCGATGAAAAATCGGAGGGGAGTCATCGATGAAAGTCTCAGGTCTCAACTCTCAGGTCTCAATTGTGGTGTCGCTCCGCGATTATTAAATAACCATTCCACGCCCCAGACTTCAAAACCTGAAAGGTTTTGGTCATGAAGGACTCGCTTGTCGTTGGCATTGATGTTGGGGCGTCGAAAATCGCCGTCTGTGTCGGTAGCGTCGCCGAAGGCGTAGTATCTTTAATGGGCGTCACCGCCGTTGCCCATAGCGGCATGAAGCGGGGGATGATAGTTGATATCGAAGAAACAGTCAGTGCCCTCTCACAAGCTCTGGAGGAAGCCGAGAAAATGTCTGGTTTCCCAATTACTCACGCCTACGTTTCAATCAACGGCTCGCACATACTCTCTCAACCAGCCAAAGGAGTCGTGGCCGTGGCCCGACCCAACGGTGAAATTCAAGCCGAAGATGTCAGCCGGGTAATCGACGCCGCCAAAACCATCGCCCTACCCCAGAACCGCGAGCTCATTCACACCTTCCCGCATCATTTTACCGTTGACGGACAAGACGAAATTCGAGACCCGATTGGAATGAACGGAATTCGCCTGGAAGTCGACACGCTCATTATCAGCGCTTCCTCGGCGGCACTACGAAATTTGATCAAAACCATCGAACAAGCCGGCATTCAGATTGACGGCTTAGTCTACGCCCCTCTAGCAACTTCGAAGGCCCTAACGACTAAGAAGCAACGCGATTCCGGCGTAGTCGTGATCGACCTCGGAGCCGGAACAACCGATTTTGCTGTCTACGAAGAGGGGGAACTAATCCACTGCGCGACTCTGCCAGTCGGCTCGATGCATATCACCAACGATATCGCTATTGGCCTGCGAACCAATTTAGATGTTGCTGAAGCGATCAAGACCAAATATGGTACAGTTTTACCAGAAAAAATTCGCGAGTCAGAAACAATTAATCTTGCTTCACTTGACCCCGCCGAAGACGAAAAGGTCTCGCGCCGACAAATTTCTGAAATTATCGAAGCCCGCGTCGCCGAAATCTTTCATCTAATTCGGGAGCAATTGCAGGCGATCGGCAAAGACGCTCTCCTGCCTGCCGGTGCGGTCTTTACTGGCGGCGGATCAGATATAGAAGGGCTAACCGAGCTAGCCCGCAAAGAGCTCCGACTACCGGCCACAGTCGGTTTTCCGACTGCCCAATTTTCGGGCCTGCTTGACAAGCTCGACAATCCGATTTACGCTTGCGCCGTTGGGCTGGTTCTTTGGGGAGTGGAGGAGAATCAATCCGGACACGGACGCGAACGTTACGATTTCGGAAAATTGGGGGGGGTGTTTGACCGATTTCGTGGGATTCTACGAAATTTTAGTAGTTAATCCGAGCTACGGTAGTTAAGTATAACAACCCTATATTATATAAATGAACAAAGACACGCTCGACACCTTCGCCAGTATTAAAGTTTGTGGTATCGGCGGCTCCGGCGGTAACGCCGTGGCGCGGATGATCGCCGCTCGAGTTAGGGGCGTCGAGTTTATTGCCATCAATACTGATGCCCAAGCCCTTTCTAGCAACCCCGCGCCGATTAAAGTTCAGATCGGCAAAGAGTCGACCCAAGGCTTAGGCGCCGGCAGCGACACTGAAGTTGGCCGAAAATCGGCCGAAGAGAACAAAGACGAAATTTACGAAGTCCTTAAAGGAGCGAATATGGTTTTCGTCACCGCGGGTATGGGTGGTGGCACCGGTACCGGCGCGGCGCCGTTAATTGCTCAAATCGCTAAAGAGCTTGGGGCCTTGACCGTCGGGGTGGTAACCAAACCATTCAGTTTTGAGGGCTTACGCCGTAAGAAAGTCGCCGAACTTGGTATCGAGGAACTGCGAGAAAAAGTTGACACTTTAATTATTATTCCAAACGATCGCTTACTGCAGGTGATCGACAAGAAAACTTCGATGACCGATGCTTTCGGCATCGTCGACGATATTTTGCGCCAAGGCGTTCAGGGTATCTCCGAGATTATTGTCGTCCCTGCGATTATCAACGTCGACTTTGCTGATGTCCGAACGATTATGAAAGATGCTGGTAGCGCTCTGATGGGAATTGGCCGCGCCGCTGGCGAAAGCCGAGCGATCGAAGCCGCTCGTCAAGCCATTGATTCACCGCTACTGGAACTTTCAATCGACGGCGCCCGCGGCATTCTTTATAACATCACTGGTGGGCCAGATATGACGATGTACGAAGTGGAAGAAGTTTCCAAGGCCATCACCGAAGCGGCCGATCCCGAAGCTAATGTTATCTTTGGCGCCACCGTTGACGAATCGATGTCCGGTGAAATCAAAGTGACCGTTATCGCGACAGGGTTTGAAAACGAGATCGCTAAACCGGCGCCGAAGCAGAGAAGTCGTTTCGGCAGCGAAGAACCGAGTAGCTTTGGGGCGACGCTGTCCCTGCCCCAAACCCCAGCCGCCTCGAGTATTCCGTTTTTTGGTCGCCAAGCGCCGGCTCAACAGCCGTATTCTCCCCCTGGCGCCAACGGGCAGAACCCCTTCCCAATGGAACTTGAGTCGAACGACAACACCTTCGTCACCAAAAATCACAACCGACCAGAGCTTAAAGAAGAGCCAGCCGACGAAGACGAGCTGGATGTCCCGAGTTTCATCCGGAGAAAGTTACGACAGTAATTTTCGGCCAAGACTGGAGACTAAAGTCTTAAGCAAGTTTAAAGGCTAATTTTTCATGCGAAAAGCATTGACTTTCGTCGTGTTTGAGGTATACTTCTTTTGTTCTATTAATAGCCGGCCCGCCAGCATGGGTAACCCGGACAACAAACTCTTGAAGGGCCTCCACTGCGAGGAAATCTCTTAGAGCAAGTTGGAATCGCGGCACCTGGAAAAGCCCCGGGGATGCGTTAGCCGAGCAATCCTAGACGGTACCCAAGGAAGCGTTTAGTAGAGTGTCACTAATTTCTTGGATCCTACCATCGGCAACATTTCTAAGGCTGGTTACTAGAAATGTGTAGGAAAGCACTGCTTTCTGAACTCGAACCCGTCGCCTTGTGCGGCGGGTTTCCCATATAATCTCTATCAGAGGGAGATAGAATAAGCGCCCAGACAAACCCCGTACAAACCCCGTAATTTTAGCTATTGACAAGGTACTAGATAAGAGTGGTACTGTAGATGTCTGGGGAAGTTCTGCGGCTCGATAAACAGGTTCCGACTGATTGCTGACTTCGAGTCTTTGACGAGAAGCGAGCGCCAGCGACAAAGCTGTTTGCTAGTTGCCGCGCAATAAAAAGGAGGGTAATAAATGGCCAAAAAAGACAAACACAACTTACTAAGCGAGATCGCCTTAAAACCCGTTGAGATTTCGGCCGAATTGCCAGAAAAGAAGAACTCGACCAAGAAACTTGGCCTAAAAGTTGCTCGTCGTTACACCAAGCTAGGGGAGATTGTTTTCGATACCGTCCAATGGGACAAACGAACCACCACGATTTCTGACGAAAAAGGAAATGTTATCTCGCAAATTACCGATGTTGAAGTCCCAACAACCTGGACTCAATTAGCGACCGATATTTTAGCTTATAAATATCTGCGCAAGGCCGGCGTCCCGACCAAAGAGGGGAGAGAGGTTTCTTTAAAACAGGCCGTTTACCGCATCGCTCACACTATCGCTGATTTTGGCGAGAAATTTGGTTATTTTGCCTCGAACGAAGATCGGGTTACTTTCGAGGACGAGCTGACCCATTTGCTGACTTATCAGAAAGCCGCCTTTAACTCGCCAGTTTGGTTCAACTGCGGTTTGTATCATCAATATAAGATCGCCGGCTCTGGCGGCAGTTTCTACTGGGATTTTGAGCAAGAAAAAGTGCTCGAAACCAAAGATTCTTATCGCAACCCCCAGTGCTCGGCCTGCTTTATTTTAGCGGTAGAGGATTCGCTCGACGCCATTTTTAACCTCCTTAAAACCGAATCGCGCGTCTTCAAGTTTGGCTCTGGCACCGGGGCTAACTACTCTCGCCTGCGCAGCAAATATGAGCGGTTAAGCGGCGGCGGCACATCGAGTGGTATGATGAGCTTCTTGAGAGTGTTTGATCGTGGCGCTGACGCCGTCAAATCTGGCGGCACCACTCGACGAGCAGCCAAAATGGTCGTCGTTGACATGACCCACCCGGAAATTGAGGATTTCATTAACTGGAAGTTTAATGAAGAGAAAAAAGTGATGGCTTTGATTGCCGCTGGCTATTCATCGGATTTCAACGGTGAGGCCTACCACACCGTTTCCGGCCAGAATTCCAACAACTCCGTCCGCATTACTGACGAATTTATGGAAGCCGCCGCCAACGACGGTGAATGGACGACCCGATATGTTTCTAACGGCGAGCCCCACAAAACCTATCGCGCTAAAGAATTGATGGATGCTATTGCTAACGCCGCCTGGCAGTGCGCTGACCCGGGAGTGCAGTTCGACACTACTATCAACAAATGGCACACGGTTCCTAATACCGGTCGGATTAACGCTTCAAACCCGTGCAGCGAATATTTACACCTGGATGACAGTGCGTGTAATCTCGCCTCGATCAATCTTGTCAAATTCGCCGACGAGATGGGCAACTTCGACATCGAGGGCTACCGCCATGCCTGTAAGATTATGTTTATCGCCCAGGAGATTGAGGTCGATCTTTCGAGCTACCCAACCGAGCCGATCACCCGTAACAGCCACGACTACCGACCGCTTGGACTGGGATTTGCCAACCTCGGCACCTTATTGATGCTGAAAGGGATCGCCTACGACTCGCCGGAAGCCTTAGTTATTGCTGGCACTTTATCGGCGATTATGACCGGCCATGCCTACAAGACTTCGGCGGAGATGGCGGCAGTCAAGGGTTCGTTCGAAGGATTCACCAAAAATCGTGCCCCGATGTTAAATGTCATGAAAATGCATCGCCAAGCCGCGTACGCCATTAGTGCTAATTACGACCACACCGATTTGCTAACCGCCGCCCACCAGGATTGGGACGAAGCCGTCGCTCTGGGCGAGCAGTTCGGCTACCGCAATAGCCAGGCGACAGTAATTGCCCCTACTGGCACAATCGGTCTGTTAATGGACTGTGACACCACCGGCGTCGAGCCAGACTTCGCTTTAGTTAAGTTCAAAAAATTGGCCGGCGGCGGCTCGATGAAAATCGTTAACACTGCTGTCAAACAGGCCCTGAAGAATCTTGGCTACACCAGCCAGCAGCAACAGGCAGTCATCGACTACGCCGTTGGAACCGGTGCCTTTGTCGATTCTTCACCGATTAATCGCAGTAGTCTAGCGGCAAAAGGCCTGACCACCGACGAAATCGACAAGGTCGAAACCACTCTACAAAGCTCGTTTGACATCACCTTCTCCTTTAACCGTATGGTGTTGGGCTCGGAAATTTTTGCCCGCCTCGCGATCACCGAAGCGGAAGAAATCCGGTCGAGCTTCTCCCTTCTGGCTCGACTCGGCTTCAGCCAAGAAGAGATCGACCGATCAAACACTATTATATGTGGCACCCAAACGGTTGAGGGCGCACCCGAGCTTAAAGACGAGCACCTGTCGGTCTTTGACTGCGCTAATCGTTGCGGGCCAACGGGAAAGCGTTTTATCGCCCCACTGGCTCACGTCCGAATGATGGCGGCCGTCCAGCCATTCATCTCTGGCGCAATCTCTAAAACGATTAATATGCCTAACGAGGCGACCATCGAGGATGTCGAGGAAGTTTATCTTCAATCTTGGAAGCTCGGGCTGAAAGCGCTGGCTTTGTATCGCGACGGCTCCAAACTTTCCCAGCCGCTCAATACCAAAAAGGACGATCTCGAGAATAAAACTGAAGTGGTCGAGACGGTTGTTGAGAAAATTGTCTACGCCCCCAAGCGTCGCCGAATGCCGGACGAAAGGCGATCAATCACTCATAAATTCAGCATTTCGGGGCACAAGGGCTATATAACCGTTGGGTTGTTTGATGACGGTACCCCGGGCGAGATCTTCGTCACCATGGCCAAGCAGGGCAGTACTATTTCGGGCTTGATGGACGCTTTCGCCAAATCAATTTCGATTGGCCTGCAATACGGCGTCCCGATGACGATGGTTGTTCGTCAATTTGCTAACAGCCGCTTTGAACCGTACGGCTTTACCACCAACCCGCAAATTCGCATCGCCAAGTCAATTATTGACTACATTGCTCGCTACCTCGGCATCAAGTTCTTAACACCCGAAGGTCAGGTCGAGCTGGGGATTAAGGCCGATGGCGAGACTTCCAGTTCCCAGGAGCAGCTCGACTTTGGCGCCGTACCCGTGCCAACGAAGTCGTCCGAACCAACCAATGGTGACATGACTGCCACCCCAGAAGCTGTCGCACCTCCAGTAGCGCCACCAATGGAGGAAATCGAAACAATCCCAGCGCGAAAACTTCAGCAAACCGATGCGCCGCCTTGCCCGAGCTGTGGCTCGTTAACCTTCAAAACCGGCACTTGCTACACCTGTCTATCCTGCGGCTCAACTACCGGGGGCTGCAGCTAAATAAGTCTAAAGCGACAAGGATGAAGTCTAATTTAAGTAATATATTGCAAGTACAAAGTAATTGAGACTTGATACTTAAATCTTAAATCAGACTTCAGAAATTAGACTTCAGACTTATTCCTAACTAATGCCAATCTACACAAAAAAAGGGGATAAGGGAGAAACTGGACTACCTGGAAAGAGGAGACTTCTTAAGACTGACAGTGTCTTTGAGTGCCTTGGCGGACTAGATCAGACTAACGCTTTGATCGGACAAGCTGTCAGTATGGTTGACCAGAAAGAAGTCGAGTTGATTGACGAACTACAAGAGATTCAGTCAACTTTTCTAGCCGTCGGTGCCTGTTTGGCCGCCGAGTCGCCGATAGACGCCCCAATTTTAGCAACGCTCGATGAGCAAACTTGTAAGTTAGAACATCGGATCGACGAATGGGACAAACAACTACCAGAGTTGAGAAATTTCATCCTGCCTGGTGGCAGCCAAGCGGCATCGGCGATTCATTTGGCACGAGTTGGCATTAGGCAGGCTGAACGAGCCTTTCACCGACTGGAAAATGCCGGTCAGTTGGAGCCAATCGCTCGTTACCTCAACCGCTTATCCGACTACTTCTTCCAATGCGCCCGGTACCTAAATCTCCTTGCCAACCGCCCTGACATCATTTGGAAGATTGGCGACAATCTCTCTTGACTGACATATACTTTTATGATACATTGATGCCAACATTAAGGAGGGTTACTAAATCAGGTAGCTCGTTAGTGCGGCGGTGTCGAAAGGGTGTGCCCCCTCCCATCTCTTTCGATACCACTGTGCGAACGACAACCACCTCGATGATACCAAAGCGGGACTCTATCTTTTTGCGCTAAGTTAAGATATTTTAGGGAGACCGATGCTAGAACTCTTCAAAAAACCGACAGCCCTGGCCATCAGCATCGGCGCAATCGCCGTTCGACTTTTGCCGCACCCTGGTAATATGACGCCGGTCGGCGCAACAGCCTTATTCGGCGGCGCTAAACTAGCCCGCCCGTGGAACTACTTGGCGCCGATGATGGTTCTATTTCTGACTGATTTATTTTTGGGCTTTCACGCATTGATGCCGTTCGTTTACGGCTCCTTTATTTTCAGCGTCTTTTTAGCCGAGCGATTTCTGAAGCAATCGGTCACGACCAAAAAGCTGATTGCGCTGGCCACCGCCAACGCTTTGATATTTTTCCTAGTAACTAACTTTGCTGTTTGGCTGGAGGGTCGTCTATATCCACCCACACTCACCGGACTGATCGAATCGTACGCCATGGGCTTACCGTTCCTGCGTAACATGCTCGTCGGCGATCTTGGCTACACCCTCGGCATCTTCGGCCTGTACGCCTGGGCTGAAAAAAGAGTGCAAATGCAACAATTTGACAAGAACCTCTCAAGCTGGTTACGTAAGTCTGGTAGCTAAATTAGAGGGGAGCAAGATGGTTAAAAAAGATGAAGCAATCACAATGTTTGATTTTTGGGCCGCCTGGTGCGGGCCGTGTAAGGTAATGCACCCGATTGTTGAGGAGATCGAAAAAGAATTTGCCGGCAAAGTTAATGTCGTCAAAGTTAATGTTGACGAACCCTCTAGTCAAGCAGTGGTTGAGCAGTATCAGATTGGCGCCATGCCCACCTACATCATCGAAAAGAAGGGCCAGGTCTTGAACTCCTTTGTTGGCGCTCAAAGCAAAACCGTTTTAGTCAACGCCCTCAACCAAGCTGTGGGCTGAATCTTTTGTTAGAACAAGCTGCAGAGCTCACAGCCGCGTTCGTACGATTCCCCGAGGTGGGGAAAATCTTTCCGGGCGACAATTTCTTTATAGGTCGCTAAAATACTTTTTTCTAATGCCATAATTTCGTCGGCGCTAACCGTAAAGATCTCGTCGGTAAATTTGCCAGCGTCGTCAACCGAGCTAATAACCAGCTCTCGAACATTAAAAGGAAAGATGCGATCGTGCTTGGCCAGCAGGGCATAGAAGGTTAGCTGCTGTTTAATCTCACCGTCCGAATCCTTGGTTGTGCCTTCGATTTGCCCGCGAGTTTTGGGCTTGGAACCGGTCTTGTAGTCGATCACCCGAACTGTTCGGGCAATCGGGTCGATTGGGTCGATGCGATCAAACTTACCCGTCAACCACAAATCTTCAAGCATGGTGTGGTGGGTGTAAAAGCTATACTCAACGCCGACCGGCATCAGCCAATCGGCTGACTTTTGGTCGAAGTAAGTAGAGAGTAGGGCGGTGCCCTTTTTCATCGTTTGGGTTAGTTGAGTGCCGGTTAGCTCTCGTTTAATCGCTTCGACAAAGCCCAGAATCAGACGATCCTTACCAGGTTTCTGCTTGGTCTGAGTGTATTGCTTAAAGTAGAGCTCGAATGCTTTATGAACGGCTGAACCGTACTGCAGGGCGAAGCTAGGTGGCTCGGGAAGTTTTAAAACATTGCGCAGTAAGTATCGTCGAGGGCAGACGAGATACGAACGATAGTGGGTATACGAGAAGGGGGAGGTGGTGATCTTCTCTTTGATGTACTGATCCTGTCTTTTAGTCAGCATCGTTGGCGGGTTGGGTAAGAGTAGGTCGTTGAGTAATTTTTCCGTCGCTTTGGGGGTCAGTGCAACGGCTTCTTTTTTTAGCTCGCTATCAATTTCAGTGACGAATTGGCTTGGCAAAGTTTCAAGACCATTATCTCGCGAGCGACTTTGGGTCAGAACCAGTTCCTGCTTGGCGCGGGTCATACCAACATAAAACAATCGCCGTTCGTCTTCGAGCTGATCTTCCCGCCAATTTTTAACTCCGGCAATTGAACTCGGTAGTTTGATAATCGAACGGTTAGCTCGCGTATGCCAAGAATCGGCGCCGACATTGGCCATAATAACTGTGCTAAACTCCAACCCTTTGACGCCGTGTACCGTTGAAACTTTAACCCCCTCGGTTTCGCTCTCCGCCCGGCTAACCGGAATGGAGATTTTATAATCCTGCAGGAGCTGAAAGTACTCCACTAATCCCTTGATATTTAGACCGGGCTGGCGAGCAAGCAGTTGCTTAGACTTATCGAGAAATGCGTGAATTATCTCCAGGCGATCGATCGACCGGTTTTCAGCCCCAATCGTCGTCAGAGAACATTTTCCAATAATAACCATTAGTAGTTCGAGTAATCCTACTGATTTTTGTTGGACGATTAAGCCCCGCAAGGTAGCGGCAGCTTGGCTTACTCCAGTTAGACGACGAAGAGACTGAAGCTCGTCCAGAAGCGGACGGTTAGTGCTACGACCATTGAGCGCTTCAGAAACCTCAATTGCCGTCACCTCATGTTCGAGATAGGGAAGGGCGGCCAAAATCCGGTAGCTGTTGCTTGGCTCGTTAAGAGCTCGAAGAATATTTAGGAGTCCGCGAATAATCGGCTCGCCCATCAGATCAGCGCCTCCGCTAGCTGGCGGCGCTCCGGCCACTGAGAGCCCAAGCGTTTGGGCGACAGCGCGAAATTCCTGTACTTCGCGGTTAGTTCGCAAGATGACAGCGATCTGGCTCGGAGCCGACCCTTCTTTAATACGAGCTAGGCATTGTTCGGTAATACCGGCGTATTGGGCATCGAGAGTGGCGAAGGTCACCAGTCGGGGCTGGCTAATTAAGGTTGAAGCCGCCTTCAGACCGGTGTCAATCTGCAGGTACGACGAGAGCTGTTGTTGATTATTGGTAATTAATTTAGTGGCGGTATCAATGATTAGTTTGGGATTGCGGTAGTTAATTTTCAGAGCAATAGTTTTGATGCCGGGATATTTCTTGGCAAAGTGGAGCATATTTGCCACCGACGCACCCTGAAAACGGTAAATTGCCTGTTTGTCGTCGCCAACCACGAAGAGATTTGGCTTATCAAAGAAGTCGGCCAGGGCTTCAATAAGAGCATTCTGGGCGTTATTGGTGTCTTGGTACTCGTCAACCAAAATATACTGATAGCGCTCCTGAAGGTACTGTTTAATTTCCAGTTTGGTCGACAATGAACGGCTGACAAAGATAATCATATCCTCGTAGTCGTACAGCTGACGCTCGGCTAAATGTTTTTGATAAGCCCGATATACCAACCCAAGTTCTTTTAAGACTGCTTTTTGTCGTTCGGCCGCTTCGATGGCAATTTTGCTAGTTTTAGAATTTGGAGCAATTTTGGCAAGTGAGAGTTTCTGAAGCTCGGACGGTGTCACCGCCTCCTGTTTGAGAGTTTTGATAGCTGATATAATTGCCCCCACATGGTGATTGGGGACACGAGCCGGACGAAGTAAATCTAGCCCTGGCAGAGCCCGGACGATCTTGTCGACGATTTGGTGAGTTTCTAGCTCGTCAAGATTACTGGTTGTCGCTGGTAGCTCGAAAGCATAGGGAAAAGTGCTGATGACCTCGTTGGCAAAGCCGTGAAAAGTCGCCACTGTCACCTGATAAGCATCGGGTCCGATAATGTCGATTAGCCGTTGACGCAGAGCGGTGACGCCAGCCTCGGTAAAAGTCAGCGCTAGGATGTTGCGCGCGTTAGCGTGACTTTTAGATAAAATCTGGCCGATTCTCATCGCCACGACCTGGGTTTTGCCTGTACCCGGACCAGCCAAAACCATCACCGGTCCTTCGATAGTTTCCACCGCTAGTTTCTGCTCGGGATTCAACTTGGCAAATTCGCGAGCAAAAGACTGATTCTTCATCGAAGTCAGCTTAGCTGGTTTTGAAATTTAGGCCAAGGGCATTGACACTGTTTGCTGAATATGCTAACGTATTCGTATCTGTGCGGGGCAACCAGATCCGCAAGAACACTGTCCTTCGAGCTATAAGCGGTTCAGGATGGTTTATATTGGGCCCTGGTCTAGAAAGACCGCTCTAGTCTCCAGCGCGCTGGAGAGAAGCGGTTCTCGGCCTCACCAATGATCTTTGGATCGGCGGTGGGGCTTCCTTTATTATATAATAGGTAAGATGTTACCCACCCTAATTACCGAGAACGCCGATTACTTTGTCATCAACAAACCAGCTGGGTATTCGGTTGAGCCACACCCAAATTACCCATCAATCAGCGACTGGCTCAATACTGTTTATCACATATATGCGATAAAGGACTTAGACCGATTCGGCATCGTTCATCGACTCGATGTTGAGACTTCAGGAGTTTTGATTTGGGCCAAGAATAAACTCGCCCAAGAAGACTTACAAAAGTCCTGGCAGGGGAGAGTGGTCAAAAAAACCTACATCGCTTTGGTGGTAGGGGAGACGCCAGAAGCGGGGAGTGTCGAGCTTTCTATTGAGCGTGATAACCGTAATGACCGTATGCGCGTCGCCTTATTACCTAGCGCTAAATCTCGTCCTGCCATCACAAACTACAGGCGTCTAGCGGTAGGGGAGCGGGAAGGGGAGAAAGTTAGTTTGGTAGAATGTAGTCCGGTTACTGGCCGAACGCACCAAATCCGAGTCCACCTGCAGTCAATCGGACATCCAATAATCGGTGATGAACTTTACGGCAGCAAACTGTCTGACAACTTAGCCGAACATCTTGGCTTAACTCGCCAATTTCTTCACGCCAGTTCGATTGAGCTGGATGCCAATACTTACCAAGCTCCACTGCCAGAAGATCTCCAAAATGTCCTAATTCTTCTGAAAATCCAACTTGCTTGAAAAGCCAAAACTTCTCTGTTAGTATGACGCAATGCGAAAGAGTTTCTGGTTCGGACTATTATTAATAGTAGCGATTATCGGCTTATCTGGTTACATTTCATATCCAAAGACAGAAGAGTTTTTGGGTCGTGACCTGCCAGTCCGACAAGGACTCGATTTGCAAGGCGGAGTTCGTCTTGCCTACGAACTCGACCTCTCCAAAACCGCCGATAGCGAAAAAGCTGGCGCCATCGAATCGACCCGGCAAGTTATCGAACGCCGAGTGAATAGTACAGGCGTCTCCGAACCGTTAATTCAACCCGCTAAAGTGGGGACGACCAACACCGTTGTCGTTGAACTACCGGGCATTAAAGATGTTCAGCAGGCGATCGATCTGATCGGTAAGACTGCTCAACTGGATTTCAAAGAGCTGGACCCGTCCAGTACTGAGAATGATATTAAATGGCTACCGACCAATCTCAATGGCAAGCAGCTAAAAAGAGCTCAGGTTAGTTTCGATCAAACAACCAACGCCCCCCAAATTGGACTGCAATTTAGTGAAGAGGGACAGCGACTGTTTAGCGAGATTACCGGTCGTAATGTTGGCAAGCAGGTGGCGATTTTCCTTGACGATCAAGTCCTGTCGGCGCCAACCGTTCAACAACAAATCGATTCTGGCGACGCCGTCATCACTGGCCAGTTCACTATTGAGCAAGTCAAGCAGTTAGTCAGCTTACTCAACGCCGGGGCGCTTGATGTACCGATCAAATTAATCGAACAGCACACTGTTGGGGCAACACTTGGCGTCGATTCGATCAAGAAATCTCTAGTGGCCGGTATCGTTGGTTTGGTGCTGGTCATGTTATTCATGGTTTTCAATTACCGCCTGGCCGGGCTAATCGCGGTCTTCGCCCTGACCGGCTACGCCCTGATTACCTTAGCGCTCTTTAAACTCATTCCCGTCACCCTAACCTTAGCCGGCATGGCTGGTTTCATTCTATCGATTGGTATGGCCGTTGACGCTAATATTCTAATATTTGAGAGGTTGCGGGAGGAGTTGAGAGAAGGGAAGACCCTGAAGATTGCCCTAGAAGAAGCTTTCCGCCGGGCTTGGCCTTCGGTTCGCGACTCCAACGCTTCAACCATTATCACCTGTATTATTCTCTACTACACCACCACCGGTTCGGTCAGGGGATTCGCTTTTACTCTCGCTCTCGGTGTGATTGTCTCACTCTTTAGCTCAATCACCGCCAGCCGAGCGTTCCTGCGAGTTTTAACAATTTTCAGGATAGGGGAGAGGCAGTTAGAAAAAATCTGATGACAGAACACTACTCATTTCTAGGGCGGAAAAAGAAGCTATGGTTCGTAATCTCAATAGCTTTATTTGTGATCGGCCTAGCATTCTTGGGAATTTGGAAATTACCGCTCGGGATTGATTTCAAGGGCGGGGCCCAGTTGGACTTGAGCTTTGAGCAACCAGTTGACGAAAACCAACTTCGAGAAAAAGTTGCCAGTTATCCAGGCGTCAACGGGTTAGTGGTCACTAAAACCGACCAATCAGTTCTGACTCTGCGAATGCTTCCTATTACTGACGCCGATCACCAGGAGATTCTCAAGAAAGCCGGCGAGGACTTCGGGACAGTGACAGAGCGCCAATACCAACTGGTCGGCCCGAGCGTTAGTCGAGACTTAACCCGCAAAGCGATTATCGCCGTCTTTTTGGCCTCGGTATTTATCGTACTTTACCTCGCGTACTCGTTCAGAGCGGTAACTTACCCCGTCTCATCTTGGCGTTTTGGGGTCGTGGCCGTCATCGCCCTACTGCATGATTTAGTTATAACGGTCGGGGTTTTCTCGATCCTGGCCCATTTTTTCCACTTTGAAGTTGACGCTTCGTTTATCACTGCCTTGTTGACGGTCATGGGTTTCTCGGTTCATGATACCATCGTTGTCTTCGATCGAATTCGCGAGAATCTAGCCAGACATAAAGGTGAATCACTTGGTTTTGAAACAATTGCCGACATGTCGCTCGGTCAAACCTTAAACCGATCGATTGCGACCAGCTTGACGGTCGTCATTACCCTAACTGCCTTAACGATTATGGGCGGCGAGAGTATTCGAGGGTTTGTCGTCACGCTGTTAGTTGGAATTGCGATCGGAACTTACTCGTCGATCTTCACCGCCACGCCATTATTGGCCGTGTGGCAAAACCGCATTAGTCGCCAGCATCCACGGCTGTAAGTTCGCCGTCATCGGCATTGTCGGGTGTAATTTTTGACGGTTGGACGATGAACTAATCATCAAAAACAATTGCGTCGCTTAAAACGCAGATTTGACCGTAAAGTGTGTTTTGACAGGTGTGGAGTATATGCTAAGGGCAGTTTCCTTGCGGTCACTGCCCTTGTTCCTGTTCTTCTTCGATCTTCTTTCGGACTTGACCGATGAGCTCGAGTGTATCAGATATGTACTCGAACTCCCGACCACATTCCTTACACTGATAAGGTTCCAGGCCAAAACCTAAGTTTGTGTGATTACATGCAGGACAGATAAAGAGGAGGCCGATATTGGAGTGAGAGACGTCTGACATTCAACACCTCTCGAAATATTATACAAGAGCCAAAGAGTAAGTAAAGAGGTGGTAGATAATCTTTGACGTACAATGTATCTTGTGCGTCAAGAAATTTAGAAACAGGGGAATTGGCCTAAAAACGACTTTCGAGAGAGGTAGCCAAGATGGGGTCAATTTCAGTAAATTTCACTCTACTCTCCCCCGGGGCTAGGTGGGGGAATTACCAAACAAATTTAAAAAATTTGACAATTCTCCCCTTGGAGAGGGGACGGGTTTTTAACGGATTTCGTCCAAGGGCGTCAGGCCCTGATCGGGACTGCTTTGAACTGGCTCGCTAACTGGCTCAATTGGTGCTTGGATATCAAGCTGCTCAATATCATCCCAGCTAATCAATTGGTCTTTTTCGGTCGCCTCTCCCCCACTCTGGACCGGAGGCTCTGTATTTTCTACGACTTCTGCTCCCCCACTTTCGGTGGAACTAGGAGCTAGGGACTGAGAACTAGACTCTTCTTCGGCTTGCCTCTCTCCCCCACTTTCAGTGGGACTAGGAACTGGGGACTGGACACTGGACTCATCTGAAGTATTATCACTTAACTCTTGACTCTTTAATCCTGGTCCTTGAATCTTGCCCTCTTCCGTCACCGCATACCACTGTCGATCGAATCTGTCTTTGATAATTTCGGTCTTGATGCCTCTTGGTAATTCCACCCGACCCGGCTCTGTCTTGGCCGCTTTCGTCGCTTCAGTCCCCTCTTCCTCAAATACTTTTGGCGCCTTTTCGGCTTCCTTTTTTTCTTCGCTCTCCCCTACTTCGTCGGGACTAGGAGCTAGGGGCTGGGGACTAGATTGCTCTTCTACTCCGATGATTGGAGAGCGAGCTTTATCTTTCTCGAAGGCGTTGGGCTTTGTCTTCAGTTCTTCGTAGGGTTGAGGTATCGGTTGCTTCGAAGGGTCTGACAAATTTATCGGTGTTGACCATTCGGTGATGTAATCTTCTACCTCCTCAACCGGTCGTGAGTACATCAGACGACTGTTGGCAATGATTTGATCGACAAGATGAGTTTTCTCCGTACGTGGTGGCAATGTACCAGCCGAAAAGGCCGGTACAGTCACGCCGTCGATGGCCATCTTTAGGTATATCTGGAAGTTATCTAGATTAACTAAGTCATTAGCGTCAAAGACTGGCTCGTACTCTTTAACCAAGGTGTCGGCATCTTGCGCCCCAACGCGGAAGCTGATCATCGTCCCGACATTGCCAAAGACGGCATTAGAAACGGCTTCCGGCATTTGGGCCGTATATTGGTTGGCCATCGCCAGATTGAGACGGTACTTGCGGGCTTCCGACAGAATAGTCGCAAACGATTCGGTCGCAAAGTTCTGAAACTCATCAACATACAAGTAAAAATCGCGCCGTTCACTTTCAGCCGTATCGACTCGCCCCATCGCCGCCAACTGAATTTTGGTAATCAACATCGAGCCAAGTAGGGCGGAGTTGTCTTCCCCGATCTTACCGATCGATAAGTCAGCTAAGAGTATTTTGCCCTCGTCCATAATGCGGCGGATATCAATAGTCGATTTAGGCTGGCCGACAATGTTGCGAATCGTTGAGGCCGATAGAAACTGGCCGACCTTATTTTGAATCGGGGCGATCGCTTCAGTTCGAAACTTTGGCTCGTACTTCTCAAACTCGTTAATGAAGAAGTCGCGAATGACCGGATCTTTGACTTCGTTGACGACCAGTCGTCGGTAAGCGTTGTCGGTCAATATTCTCATAATGCCCATGAAAGTAGAGTTTGGGTATTCTAAAAGCGCTAAAATAACATTGCGCAAAATGTACTCCAATCGCGGGCCCCAAGAGACTTCGCCGAAAATCTTCTCCATAATGCCGATTACTCCGGAGGCAACAATATTCTTCTGTTCGGGATCGACATTTTCTAATAAATTGAACCCGACGGGGTGTTCGTGATCGGCTGGGTTAAAATAGATCACATCCTGAATTCTGTTTTCGGGGATAAATTCTAGTACATGTTGAATGAGCGAACCGTGTGGATCGACTACGGCCATTCCCCTGCCTTCATTAATATCGTCGATAATCATATTCTCCATCAGCGTCGATTTACCGGTGCCGGTTTTACCGATAATGTACATATGCAAGCGACGATCTTTCCTTTTGATACCAAACCTCTTTACCTGACTACGGAAGTTAGTCTGGCCAAACACTGTTAGCTCGTCGGCCGGCACGACATTTTCTAGTGGCAGATTGGCTGGTGGTTCGCCCTTTTTTGAACCCGCCCAGGCAATCGTCGGGGTCGCCACTGTTTCCGATGGGTAGTGATAAACTGAGGCCAGTTCGGTGATATTAAAAATCATGGTGTGCTCTCCAAAAACTCTACTCGTAAAAAGTTCATGAGCGGCCCGATCGCTGGTAATGTCTTTAGCTATAAAGGCGTTAAGGTTGATAGTATTGAATTGTTTGAAAGCACCGACCACCTGTTCTAGTTTAGCCCGAGCCGAATACTCGTCGCTACCAGCCGCTAAAATTCGAATGTTGGTGGCGAAACCGAGTTTAGTAATTTTCTCTTCGATCGCCTTAATCGCTGCCGACTCCGGCGTGTCTTTCTCGTCCTTTTTCTTGTCGTCTTTTTTCTTCTCTTCGGGAGGTGGACCTGTTAGGGCGTGCTTGGTCAGATCGAAAAGCATGGTCTTTAGCTCGGCTTTTAGTAATTGCCTCAAACCCAACGACTTGAAGCCATCTTTCAGCTTTTTAACCTCGGTTTTACCCAAGTCCTGCCAGTCGTCATCGATTGGTCTGATCAGTACCTGTACCCAAACCTCCTCCTGTTCATTGACCGAGGAGAGAGCGCCAGCAATCGATGAGAGCGGATCAACTTCAAAGTTTTGAAAAGTTTTAATCGGAAAAGCGGTCGGTTTTTTCAAATCAAGTTCAGTAGCGGCAATATGTTTCTCGTCGGTTAAGGTCGTGTAGTCATCGTCAGGCGCGATTTCCCTGATTTCGACAGTAGGATATTGAGCGAAAATTTGACTCGAGACGAAGTCTCGCAAATCCGTCGGCACGTAGGTGTAAAAATTGATGGCGTGGGCTTTGGAAACAATCTCAAAACTAAGGTGGGCCTGTTGCTGGGCGCTAGAGCGGAAAATGCCGTGCATGGCCGCAAACATTTGCTCGGCCGCTTGGGGAGTTCGTTCGTTGTTTTTCGGCACGGAAATGCAAAGTAAGCTGTAAGCGCCTGGCTCCTCCCAATTTATTTTCTTGCGAAATTTGTTGGCCCGATACCACAACATTGTTGCCCCGAATAGAAAGAGGCCGGTGAAGATTAGGTTGATTAACGCTACATTCATGGTTTTGGGGTGGTTACTGGTGATTCTGCTGGTTTAGCAATCGGGGCAAAGACAACTGGTTGCTTGGTATATTTAGCCCGGGTGGACTTTTTGAGCCAATCGGACATCTCAACTGAACCAGGGTTGGCACTTTTGATACCCGAAAGCGAGAACGGCTTGCTTGGAGTCAGATCGATTAGAAGTTTAACATATGCCTGGAACCGATCAAGGTTAGTCAGGTCTTCGGCCGTTAGTCCGGGCATTTCTTTGACTAAATACTCGCCGTCCTCAGCACCGATACGATAGGAAATTAGTGTTCCCACATTACCAATAACGGCGTCACGAATATGTTCGGTCAGTTGGGCGAAATACTGATTGGTGACATTAAGATTGAGGCGATATTTGCGAGCTTCGGCCAATATCGTCGCGAAAGTATCGGTTGTAAAGTTCTGAAACTCATCGACATAAAGATAGAAATCTTTCCGCTGTTCTTCGGGCGTATCTGCCCGACTGAAAGCCGCGACTTGGATTTTTGAAACCAAAATTAAGCCCAATAGATTTGAGTTAATCTCGCCAATTTTACCTTTGGCGAGGTTGACGAACAAAATCTTGCCGGAATCCATCAATTCCCTTAGGTCAAAAGAGCTTTTGGTTTGTCCGATAATATTACGCATCAAATCGTTGGTCATAAATCGGCCAAACTTAGAGATGAAATAGTTATACATCTCCGATTTGTGAAAGTCGGCCGTTTTGGCTAGCTGTTGCTCCCAGAAGGCTTTGACAACCGGGTCTCTGACAAACGAAACTGATTCCTCTCGGAAAGCGTCGTCGGTAAAAAGACGGGGCAAATCGATTAAGCTCCCTCCTTCGGGGCGACTCATCACCGTCAGGGCGGCATTGCGCGCCCAATGCTCCCACTGGGGTCCAACGATACCAGTCCGGTTCGGGTCGAACAGTTTGTAGAATATCTCGATTACTTCCTGAATTAAGAAGTCTTTTTCTTCGGGTTTGGTGTATTCAAGTAGATTTAAGCCAAGTGGAAATTTGATATCGGACGGGTCAAACACAATCACATCATTAGCCCGGTGCGTCGGCACTTTCTTTAATAGCGACTCGATGGCGTCGCCAAGTGGATCGATAAAGCAAAGCCCTTTGCCGTTATGCATATCCTGCTCGATCATCATCTCAAAGAGCGTCGTCTTACCAGTACCAGTTTTGCCAATCATAAAGATATGACGACGGCGGTCTTCGTCCTGAAGTCGAACTAGATTTTTTTCGCCTCGATAATTACTTTCGCCAATGACCACTCCCTCTTTGGGCAAGTTTGGTGGTGATGGCAAAGTTTTGGCCAAGACCCATTTCATCCCCGGGACTTCGCTGAAACGATTTGGGAAGTGATAAATACTAGCCAACTCCTCGACATTCAAAATCATCTTTGGCGCGCCGGAAAACAGTCGGAGCAGATAATCGCGTGAAATTCGTTTTTGTTCGATCTGGCGGTATTTCAGACTATTTAATTGCGGTGAGTAAAACTGGGAAAAGGAGCTAATCAATGCCTTGGTGTTTTCTTCGGCTGCCGTCGGAGTGTCGCCAGTTGCCAGCACTCGAATGATAGTTTCGAAGCCAGTTTTATTGCCTTTTTCTTGAAGGGCTTTTAGCAACTCCTCTTGCGCTGGCGAGCGCTGGGTTTGCTTTGAGATTTCTGTCGGTGGGGAGGTTTTTATTGCTTCACCAATGGTACCAAGAACTCGAGCAGTACCAGTCCGGTTAACGAGGTGCATTTTATTTGCGACAACATGGCCGCTGGCAATACCAGTGTGCATCCGCCAATTGTCGCTAATCGGCCGAATCAGCATTTGAATTGTAGCGGCGCCCGAGCCCTGCAATTTGGTCAGCGCTGTCGTTAGAGTATTAAGCGGATCAGCCTCAAGATACTGATAGGTCTTGAGGGGGAGGACAAAGTTCTTACCTTGTTCGAATACAACGCCCGAGACATGTTCTTGTTCGCTAGTGAAGACCTTCGGTGGGACACCAATGACTATTTGAGCATTGTGGAAAAAACTGTGAACCTGTCGTTCAACGATCGTTCGAATCCGCTTTGGACAGATAATTCCAAACGAAATCACGCCACCGACTGAATAGATTTCAAAGCTAATGTGAGCGGGGGTGCTAAAAAGCCAGTCGATAAAATGACGCTGGTGAATTATTGTTGTTAGCGCCGAGTAAAATTGTTCTGTCGGCGCAATCAAACCCTTGAAGTCTTTGACGGGTTCGTTGGCGGCGTGCGGATCGATGGTCGCTTCTTTCGGCAGCGACACCAATAGACAAACTAAAGAGTTAACATCGCCTAGCGCATCCTTTTTCTGCCAATAACGGAAAAACCACATTAGCGCCAACGGCAGGATGACAATCGCGGCTAAGATGGTGTAGATAAGATAGGTCGGCAGAAAGTCACTCATTGACTTCTTGCTTCCCTTTCAAACACTGCGTCGACCGTATCTTGGTCACGCAGCGTATTTTCACCTTTAGGAATTTCCTCAAAACCCACCGTCTGGTCGTGGCTATGAATCACAGGCTCTCCGTCAGATGGTAATCTCGATTCTGGAGAGGATACTGATGGAGCCGGTGTAATTTCAGGAGTGGCAGACGGTAAACCAGCCGGATTGTGTTCGAAACTAGAAGAGCTATCGTCCCCCGGAAATTCCGGTGCCACTTTTATTTCGGGCGCCCCTGTTTGGAACTCTGGCCGCTTTCCCCTCTCCACCATCAGTTAAATATACCAGAAGTTGAGTTGTTAAGTGAGGTAGTCTTTAAAGCGTTTAGTGAAGCTATCGTCAGCAATCGACTGCCGGATTTGGCGCATGAGATCAAAAATAATCCAGAGGTTATGGATCGACAATAGACGCATCCCGAGGGTTTCGTTAATCATTATTAAGTGCCTTAGATAGCTAGCCGAGTACACCTGGCAGGTGGGACAGCCACAATTCTCGTCCAGTGGCCCCGTCTGTTGGGCGTATTTGGCTCGGCGAATATTTTCCCGACGGTAGTCAGCTGTCCAAAAAGCACCGTGTCGAGCTAAGCGAGTTGGTAAGACACAATCAAACATATCGATACCACGATGAATCATTCGAATTAGATCGACTGGTTCTCCCACACCCATCAGGTAGTGCGGCCGGTCTGGATCTAAGTCTGGGGCAATGAAATCTACCGCCGAAAGCATGTTTTGCTTGTCCTCCCCCACCGACACCCCACCGATCGCAATCCCGTCAAATGGCAATGTTTGAATGTCTTTCAGCGACTTCTTTCTCAGATCTTCGTTTAGACCGCCCTGAATTATTCCAAACAACCCTTTACCCCGAGCTCGTCGCCCTTCAAATTCCTCGGGGCGACCATGAACTGGGTCGAATGGTCGAAGGGCTATTCCCTCTTTTTGCCAATGGTCGCTCGATCTTTTTGCCCACTCCCCCGTTCTTTTGACCGCGGCGTACAAGCGTTTCTCGGTTGCAGGATACGGAGCACAGTCGTCTAAGACCATGACGATATCACTGCCAAGCTTGAGCTGGATATCGATAACCGATTCCGGGGTAAAAAATAGTTTCTTGCCGTCGAGATGAGAAAAAAACCGCACCCCTTCGTCAGTAGTCTTGGCACTTTTCGAACGAGTAGCACCCAATGAAAAAGCTTGGTAACCGCCGGAATCAGTCAAAATCGGACCGGGCCAGTTCATCCATTTTTGTAAGCCGCCTTCAGCGGCGATCAGCTCTTCACCCGGTCGTAGGTGGAGATGGTAAGTGTTGCCTAAAATAATTTCTGCTCCCAAAATTTTTACCTCTTCTGGAGAGAGCGTCTTGACCGCTCCTGCCGTCGCAACCGGCATAAAAACCGGCGTTTGCACCTCACCGTGAGGTGTTTCGAGTTTCCCTAGTCGAGCTAACGTTCCGTTGTTTTGTTTTAATAGAGTAAACTTCATTTCATTTTTAGCGAGGACCAGGGGGCCTAGTTGCGAGGCGGCCCCCTAGCCCCTCGCACTCCCTACCCCCGCACGCTACCCACAGGGGTGTTGTGAAAATTACGCTTGGGCGCATAATTTTCAGTTATTGATAGCCTGTGCTGGCTGGAGTCTGGTGGCTTCGACCAGTGTGTCGTCGGCAAAGACCAGGCGATAAATATCGGCAAAATCGCAAGGGACATCTCGAAACCCAACTCCCAAATATTCGGCGATAACGTAGCCGATGATGTATTGATGGGTAACGGCGACCACCTGCTCGCCCCGATGGTCTCGCAAGACAGTTTCAAAAATTGACTCTCCCCTCTCCCCTGCTTCTTGGCGCGGTTCGGTAGAGTAAATCTCAGATAATTGTTTAGTAATCACTAGGTCGTCTTTTAAACCCACTTCGGTCCGGATTATATCGGCCATATCGCGGCAACGATCGAGCGGGCTGGAGTAAATTGCTGTTGGCTGAAATTCCGCCAAGTATCGCCCGACGGCGACAGACTGTTCGCGACCAAGTAGTGTCAGCTGTCGCTGACTATCAAGATTGGCTTGTTGGCTGTAACCGTGATCGGTCTGGCCATGACGAACCAAAAAAAGAATCGTCTGTGATTTTTCAGACATATTTAAATCTTACCAGTAACACCCTCGAGCGTACAGGAGCGCCTTAGGCGATTTCGCCGGTTGGTTCCATGACTTGAGCGTGCTCGTTGTCGTGGCAGTCGCACTCCTTCATCATTTCACCGTTTTTTTCACAACCCTCGGTATCGCAAGCTTTCTCGTCTATCGCCGAGCCACCGCAACCACCTGGGCAAGCGTAATGTTTGTCCATTGTATTCACCTCCCTTCTATTCTATCTATTGTTTTAACTTTATCGCCCCCGCATGTAAAGAGCGAAAAGCAACACCGCCACCAAGGCGAACCAGAATAAATTGATATTACTGATATCACTCATCTCTTTTGTACATACTAGCGTTCGTAGGTTTTTTCCTGACCGCTAAACCCAGCCACTGCGGTACATTTTTTCTTGGCGAATTGTTCCACTCTCAACTCGCGAGCGCTGGTGAGCTGGAATAAGACACAGCCACCAAGCTCACTTTCACTTATCTTCAATTTTAGGTCGTGGGCTAATTTCATATTGTCCCACATCTGTCCGTCGGGCTTGTAGTAGCGCGACACGTAAAGTTCGTATTTTGTTAGCGCCGACGCCACACCGACAGTAGCAGGGTCAATCGGGTTCTTGGCAGTGAATTGTTTGGCTTCGCCACCGTTCCAACTCCCAAATGAAATTACTGTTGCTGAATTGTCGATATACTCCGGCGCAATCGCTAAATGCCCCGCCCAGTAACCTTCGCTGCCTCCGCCTGGCCCGGCATAACCGCCCGAGTCTTTCAAAAACCAGCTGCCGATCAATTTGCCGTCAATGTCGTAGTCAATCCGGCCAGATAATGGAGCGGTGGTACGAATGTATTTCGCTAATGCTTTTACTTTAATCTCGGGCGTATAGTAATCGAGCGGATCGGCGGTGTAGATTTTCCAGATTTCGCTTTCGTAACTCTTCGGGTTAACGAAATTTTTCAATGGCTTGGTGGTGTCCCAGACTGCAAAATCCAAAGTTTGGCCGCCAATTCGTCCGACCAAATCCCCTGCCTTAACATCAATATTGAACTGGCGACTGTCGACGGCGGTTTTCAGTTCCGGCGTCAAACTCGTTACCAAGTCGTAGTAGTACTGAAAAGTACAGGTCATCGTGAAAACAAAGCGATATTCCGTTCCTCGTTCGTTTGTACGGGGTTGGATGTCGACTATCTTCGAATCGGCCATAGCGTAAACCGGATAGGTGTCGCGCGGCGAATTGAAGATCGTCGGCGAAAAGTATTGATGATCAATGGGGGTAACATGACCGCCAACCATTAATCCGTAAGGCAGAATCATAGCGTAATCCGGCTCGTCCATCGGCAAGCGAGTTAGCACGCCCGGCCCCTCGCCCTTGCAGTTGTTGTTAGTTAGCATTTTACCGGCCGCAACCGCAATACTGTCTTTTTGGCTCTGGCCACTATCAGCCGAAGGAACGTTAACCCTTGAACCATTTTGTTGGCTTCGTGATTTGCTCCAGACCACTCCACTAATGATTACTATAACCACCACAACCCCAATTACAATCCACCAAATCTTTTTCATGGTCTCCTAGTTTACCGCATCGTTTATGTCGCCCACCCAATCATTGTACCAATTCTCATCTCGCTCTTGGTTGAACTGTCGGCCATCGGGGCCGTACTGGCACGGTGCGGCGTCACGGGTTGCTTTAGTAATGGCAAAGTCGTCAGCTGAATCGACGTCAAAAACAGAAAACTTGGCTAGGGTATCGCTGTCCATATGAGCAAAGGCCGATTCCAGAGCGGCGTACGGGCTGTTCCACTTGTCGATTTTCTTGGGGAATGACCCCATCTTGGCATAGACAACGTCAAAGGCATAATACGGTGGGATTAGCTCGAGAGAGACATAGCCAAGCAGTTCTCCCGCCTTAACTGCGTTACCTTCTTTCAGGCCATCGAGCGGCTCAATGTGCAAAAAGGAAAAACCCCAATCACTGCGAGCGCCGAGGCCCTTGGACTTGCTTACGGTCAGGTCCCGCGAAGCCGGATCACGATCACTAAAATCTTCGTCGCCTTTATAGATGTCGCTGACAAATCCATCGAACGGCGCGTACAATTTCACTAGTCGCCGAGCCGAGGTGGATTCTTTTTTAAGATAAAGATAGTGCTTCATATTACTTCTGGTTTCTGAACCGTCTTGCGGGACGACGATGTGCCCCTGACAACTGCGAAATTTAGTAATTGCGGCAATCTTATCCAGATCAACAAAATTCGCCGTGATTGTCGGCGCTTCACCATTTTCGGTACTGCTGGTTGCTGTTTGAGGATTGGTTTGTCGTTTATACACCTCTCCGCCGATCAAAAAGAGCACCACTAAAACGACGAACGCTATTACAATCCACCAAATCTTTTTCATTTATTTATCGTAACAAAATTTACTCGTTCCGGTGACTTCCGCAGAAATACGCTTATTACTCGGCCAGCAGTTGCGAGAATTTGGATTTGACTTTTTGCAGCTTAGGATTAATGACCACCTGGCAGTAGCCGGTGTTTTGGTTGCGTTGATAATAGCCGGGATGTTCGGCTTCGGCCGGATAGAACTTTTCTAGCGGCTTAATTTCGGTGACAATCGGCTCGCCAAATTCCGACGAGTCGTTCAGCTCGTCAATAAATTTCCGGGCGTCGGTTTCCTGCTCGAGCGTTGTGAATAATATGAGTGATCGGTACTGCGAGCCAATATCCGCGCCCTGCTGGTTAGGCGTTGTGGGGTCGTGCGTCGCAAAAAAGACTGTGAGCAAATCAGAAAATTCAATTTTCGCTGGATCGAATTCGACCTTGACCACTTCGGCGTGATCGCCAATAGTCTGATAGCTCGGATTATCTGTCGTCCCGCCAGCATAACCCGGCTCGACCGATTCCACCCCCTTGAGCATTTTAAAAATCGCCTCGGTGCACCAGAAGCATCCGCCACCAAACACAATCGTCTCAGTCATTTGAATAGAATATCAAAACTTCGACAGCACAGCTCTATTTACCCCACCTAGTGAATAGTCCTTCCAGCCTTACGGCCGGAGTGTTCCGGCAAAAACCTGCCAGGCCAATAAAGACTTGGCGACCAAGCTTAAGATAATAAACGCTCGCTCGCCGTAGAGGTAGTCGCGCCAACGGCCGATTTGCTTGTACTGCAGGAACATATTAATCGCAAAGCAGTTGAAGAAAACGAAGATTGAAACGTAAATCCAGTAAACGAATGTTGGTGGTTGAGCGCCGCTAAATCGGCTGCTCCAGTAAAAACCCAAGGCAATTATTAGCCACGGAATTACTCCAGCAAACGAGCCGAGTTTGAATGCTAGCCAATTCGGCTTGTCGCCGCGCTCGAGCACACCCAAATTGTGCGTTTCCATCATCAGGCCCATCATATTCATCGCCGCGCCGAGGCCAAATATCAGCACTAAGGTACCGAAATCATATATTCCCACCAGCATGGCGATGGCGATCAGCATTATCGACGCTGAGATCGAGTACTCCCACCAACGAGCTTTGTTCAGGCCGCGCAGGAGATTGGCATTGTAGTTTTTGTTGTAGTAGGTGGCGATCGAAAGGTGGGCAAAAGCCGAGATAAAGAAAAACGCCGCCACAAGCCAGGCGAGCGACATTCGAAATAGTTCGCTCGAGGCCGGCAGGAGCGATTGTGTTGCGACATCAAATGTCAGATAGCTAGCATTGACGGGTACTGTGAAGTTGGTGCTCAAGAGTAGAATTGCCACGCCTTGCGCCGCATGTAAGAAAAACATCACCCGGTTGAATGTGCGCAGTTTTTTAAGTTTTGTTTGCGTTTCGTCCATTAGTTTAGTGTAGCAAAAACCGCCCGGAAAGGCGGTTTCTGCGTTTCTAAACTAGAGACTAATTTATTTTAGTTCAACCGTTGCGCCGGCTTCTTCAAGCTTTTTCTTGGCTTCTTCAGCGTCGGCCTTCTTCATGATACCGAGTTCTTTTGGAGCGGCGTCAACGAGATCCTTAGCTTCTTTAAGACCTAAGTCTTGTTTGATTTCACGGACGGCCTTAATGACGGCGATCTTTTGCTCGCCAGAGGCGGTCAGGACAACATTGTATTCCGACTTCTCTTCGGCGGCTTCGGCGGCTCCGCCGGCGGCTGGAGCAGCACCTGCAGCCATAACTGGCATCGCGCTCACACCAAACTTCTCTTCCACACCCTTAACCAATTCCGAGAGTTCCATTACGGATAGCTCGGAAATCTGTTCTAATAATTTTTCAACTTTTTCTGCCATTTATTTCCTTTCTTAACTTTCTTTTATTTCTTCTTTGCTTTCTTCTTGGACTTCTTCCGACTTCGCCACTACCTCTTCCTCCGCTGAAGCTTCGACGGACTGGTCGTCGGACGAGTCTGACTCCTCTGCCTTCTCTTCGGCAGGCTCGGTAGGAGTGTCGACTAGTTCCGTTTCTGCAGTTGGTTTATCCTGAGCAGATTCGACAATCTCACTGTTTCCAGCGGGGTCGAAGGATTCTTCAGCAGCTTCTGTAACTGGCTCGTCAGCTGGTTTCTCTGATGTTTCTGGCGCTTCAGCCGCAACTGGCTCACCGCTAGCCGACTTGACTGCCTCAATCACAAAGGCCAGCTTCTGAATTGGGAAGTTCAAAGAATATGCCAAACCACCAATCAAACCGTTTAGGCGACCAACCAATTGTGCTTGCAGGGTTTCTTTGTTTGGCAAAGTTGCCAGAGTTTTGATTTGCGAGGCGTCAAAGAAATTGCCATCAACCCAGCCACCCAATACTTCCAGCGTTTCAGTTTCTTTGGCAAATTCCACTAAGGTTTTGGCGGCGATTACTTCGTCCTCAAAACCGTAGGCCAAAGCCAAGGTCTTTTGCGGAATCTCCAATTCTTTGCCAATGTTTTTCAAAATGATGGCGAGCAAAGTGTTGGAGATCATTTTTACTTTGGCGCCGCCCTCAAAAGCGCGAGTGCGCAGGGTGTCGTTGGCCTTCATATTTAGGGCGGTGTAAGCAAAGACCAAAGCAATACGAGAGTTTTGCAACTCCTCTGTTAGTTTGGCGACTAGGTCTTCTTTTTGGGCTCTTAAGATAGGCATTATTGTTTAAGTCTAAAGTTCCAAAACTAAAGGCTGATTTATGTTTCAAGTGACAAATTTCATTTGAAAATGAAATAGCCGCGTCAAAGACCGGCATTTTTGGTTCTTGCCTCGGTAGGACTTACGACTTGTTCCGCCTGCTGGCAGAGGTCACCTACTGTCTTTGGACTTAATGATTATGCCACTATTTAAAAAATACGTCAACCCATTCGACTTTGCTCAGGGTAAACAGGGATTGATTACAGATGCTTGGAAAGCTATAATCTCTCCATAACTAGCTACGGCTAGCGCGGAGGCAAATGATGGTAAAGATGCTCCTCAATCGGGCAGCGAAAGTCGGAGAGATTTCACGGAAGTATTTAAAGATGCAAGCCGATCTTATACTGCTCGTTCACTATCTTCACAACACTGTGAGTTTCGACCAAGATCTTCAACGGGAGATTATGGCCATCGACTTCGGATTACCGGAAGATGACATGCTGACAATCATCTGTCGTGATAGTGAGGACGTCGAAAAGGTTGTGAGCGCTCTCGCAGCTAAAGCTCACTTAACTTGCGTTCAGAAGCTGTGCGAGGTAGGCACCCAATCTCTCGAAATCCCGTTCTACCGTGGGCGTACCAACGACTTCGGTACGTATCCAAGTTTTTTTGTCATGGACGATCCGACGTTTGGTGTAATTCTGACAATAAAGGGAGGGGTTACAATCAGATTCTGAACCTTCCTGCCTTCCCGCGCCCGGGCATCTGCCTCTGGCGCGGCTTTTTTATTTACCCTCAGCCCACTCGACAGCTCGGGGTAGAAGGGGGTTGACCTTCTCTCTCGAAGATGGTAGTATTGCTCCAAGCGAATTTCGCACAGGAGGCAAATTTTGCGAGTTACGGCATTAGACGCGACGATCGCACTGTACGAAAATCCGGTCCTTGTCGACATACAGCCGAAGGGCTGGCTCTCTGCACTTTACGAACTACGCGAACAATTCAATCGGTTCAACAAGCCCTCCGAACTCGGGAATAACATCCACGAGGTGCATATCGAAGTGAACGGAACATTTGGAAGCTTCGCCATTCACTTTCAGATGACTCGCGATTCTGCTAATAAGTGGCAGTACGAGCTGTCTGATCTTCTTTCAGATTTGCTCGGTGTAACCTTCGAAAGGGCTGGTAGTTACCGGATTGCAAACTGGAGGGATAACATAGAAATCTGTGCAAACTGACTCACCAAGGAAAAACCCAAACTTGCTGCCGCCTCGTTCCGCATCCGCGGGCTTGGCGGCTTTTTTTATTGAACCGTCAACAAGGCGTCGAGGTGTTCCTGGCTAACTCGGCCGGGAAAATAGTATTTAATTTTGCCGTTAATGACAAAGTAGGACGCAGGCATCGTTGCCTCCCAGCTCTGGAAGGTCGAGCCGTCGGTATCGTAATAAGTACCAGTCGTCACATTAAGTGAGGTAAGTTTTTCCTCGGCGTCTTTTGGTTCGTCTTTGGTATCAATCAATATCACCGCGACTTGACTCTGACTTTTGGCAAAATTATCTAGCACTGGCAAACCGGTATCGCATTCGCCGCAGTTAACGCTCCAGAAAGTCACTAGAGTTGGTTTGAAAAAAAGCGTTGATAAATCAACTTTTTTACTGTCTTCGTCGGTGACAGTTGCTGCCGGAGGGGCTATCTCGACAATCTCAAATTGTTTTAATAGCTCCGGACCCACTAGGGGTTTATTGGTTGGCGATGAGTTTCCCAGCGTTTGCATGACAAAAGCTAGCGCTACTAGGCCGATGAGAAAGCCGATTGGCGCGACCAATCTTTGTACCATTAGTTAGAACTTGCTTAGATCGAGCGGGATTGATGGGGCGATTGAAGCAGTGATAAAAGCACTGTTGAGGCGGGATTTCGGATAGATTGCCATGACGACTTTAGCGTTATCGGCCAGTTTAGCATCTTCCCAGGAAACCTTGCCGATGATTTGGTGAACGATGTTGCTGGCGTCAACACGATATTCAGTCTTGCCGCTCTTAATTTCCTCCATCACTTTTTTCGGATCGTTAGTAACGGTGCCGGATTTAGGGTCGGGCATTTTACCTTTTGGACCCAAGATCTTGGCGATTTTCGCCACTTTCGGCATCAACTCCGGTGAAGCGATACAGATATCAAAATCCATTTTTTTGGTCTTGGCGATCTCGTCGATCATCTTTTCGTCCAAGACGACGACTTTCTTTTCCTTGCCAGTACCGTGAGGCAAGTGGACAACGCCGCGGCTCGATTCGGTTGAACCCTTAGCTTTTTTCTTATTTAAACGAAGGTGAATTTCAACAGAACCGTCGAATTTGGACATTGATAGTTCTTTAACTAAAGTCAGAGCTTCGGCGAGTTGGTAAAGTTTCCCTGGTTCGACTTTGGCGCGGGCGGCGAGGTATTTCTTGGAGCGGCGGCTCTTGCTCTCAACTTCTTTGGTAGCGGCGATCTTCTCGCTTTTAGCGGCCTGACGCTCGGCCTTGGCCTCTTTTTTCCGTTCCAGTTTTGATGGCTCGGCCTTGTTTAACGCACTGGCCGATTCGTTGCCGACATGAATGGCCGCTACTTCGGCCGGTATGGCTTGATCTAGATCAGCCCCTTCTTCAACCGCTGTCTCCTTTTCTGCTTCTTCGTCGACATTGCCAGCTGACTCATCAAAACTGGCCTCGGCTGAATGATGAGGCATAATTTCTGCCTCGGCCTCCGCTAGCTTCTCTTCCTCGACTGGTTGATTAATTGTTTTTGGTCGTGCCATTGAATGTTGTTACTTGTAATTGCTTGTCTTTGAGAGATTGTACCAGGAAATCGGCAACTCGGTCAATAATTAACGGCAGCACTCCCGCTTCTTCTGGCGTAAAATCGCTCAAAACATAGTCGGCCAAGTCGATGTTCGTATTTTCTGGACGCCCAACACCAACCCGGATCCGCCAATAATCCGGACCGATCGCTTGGTCAATAGATTTGATACCGTTGTGGCCACCGCTAGTGCCTCCCCGCTTGACCCGAACTTCTCCAAACGGAATCTCGGTGTCATCGTGGACAACCCAGATGTCGCTGAGGTCAATATTGTGCTTTTTCTGAACCTTCGCCACGGCAGTACCAGATTCGTTGACATATGTTAGGGGGGCAATCAACTGAAAGTCGTCACTTTTGGCCGCCTCGGCTGGTATATACTTGTCTTCGTTTAATTGAAGCTCCGATCTCTTGGCCAACGCGCCGATCGTTAAAAATCCCAGATTGTGCCTGTTCTTATCGTATTTCTGCCCAGGATTCCCTAAACCAACAACGAGGATCATGACTTCTCCATCTCTAAAAGCGGGTAGACATCTAAGGCCAGTTCCTCGTAAGGATGGGCACTTTTAATTGCCTTAATAACAGAGTCTAGACTGTCTCGGGGGCAGACCGTCTCAATTCTTTCTTCTTCAACTGCCTCTATTTTTCCGACGGAACCAATTTTAGGACTAGCTGCTGCCGTTGGAAAAAATCTACCTATACCCTTAGACGAAAAAGTGCAGTGCTCGTACTTGCCGATCTTTCCTGCACCGGCATCACCCATTGCTTTCCTAACAACTTCGGCGTGTGTTGTTGGGACAGTAATTACGATTTTTACATTCGAGTCTGACATTTTGACTTTTAACTTTTGAGCTACCCTTACATTCCCGGGAAGTTCATATCCTTAAGTAGCGGTTGCATTCGAGCCGCCGACTCGCTTTGCGCAGTTGCCAGAGCTTTCGCAACTGTTTCTTTGATGATATCTTCCAGCTCTCTTTTCTTGCTGGGCTCTAGCATATGCTCACTAATATCAATTGAGACGATTTTCATTTCTCCACTGACCACAACCGTTACTTCGCCGTTAGCCGACTTACCCTCAACCTCAAGGTCTTTGAGTTCCTTTTGCATCTGCTTGGCTTTCTTGGCCAGAGAATACATATCCTTCATTTGTCCAAATTTTGGTAGTTCCATGTTTATCCTTTCTTTAAATTAGCGAAGTATTTTATATTTGCTTCAATTATGTTCTCTAAGTGTCCGTCAAGAATATCGTCAACGCCGGAGGTCTCGTAGCCACTCCGCAGATCCTTAACCATCTGGTATGGCTGAAGAATATATGAACGAATCTGATTGCCCCAGCTGGCCAGAACCGGCTCGCCCTTATGATTTTGGTTGGCGATGCGTCTCTTCTCATCGTCTAGTAACTGAAGCTTCCCCTGAAGAATCTTAAGCGCTTGAGCCTTATTTTGCAATTGGCTACGCTCGTTTTGACAGGTAACAACAATTTTGGTGGGTAAGTGGGTGATTCGGACCGCCGAGTCGGTGGTGTTAACGCCCTGACCGCCGTGTCCACCAGCACGGTAAACATCTATTCGAATCTCCTCGGGCTTGATTTCAATCTCTCTGGCGTCCGCCACTTCGGGGACGACCTCGACCAGGGCAAACGAAGTGTGCCTGGCTTTGGCAGCATCAAACGGACTAATCCGGACTAATCGATGAACACCGTTCTCGGCTTTGAGCTTGCCATATGCTCTGAACCCTTCGATTAGTAGGGTCGCGCTTTTGATTCCCGCCTCCTCACCGTCGGCTTGATCGAGTAGGGTGACTTTGTAGTCGGCTCTTTCGCCGTAGCGAGTGTACATCCGAGCCAACATCTCCGCCCAATCTTGGGCATCGACGCCACCCGAGCCGGAATGAATGCCGACAAAACAAGAAGAATCGTCGTGATCGCCGGAGAAAAAAGCCTCAGTTTCCAGCTTTTCTAACTCTGCATCTGTCTCGGCTAGCTCAAATTCCGCCACAAAGTCCTGCAGATGCTTCAACTCTTGGGTTAGCTTGGCCGCTCGCTGGTGTTCCTGCCAAAAAGACGGCGTCGCCATTTCGGCCTCGATGTGTTTAATCCGCGCTGACTTTTCGTCAATCCGTAAAGTTTCGGCCAACTCCGCTTTCCGTTCCTGATTGCTCATGTATCTATTGTATCCGTTAACCAACAAAAAATCTTGAGTCAAAAGAAAAAGACCTCTTGCGAGGTCATTTTCTTTGTCTTGAGGCCGAAGCCTTTCGACAACTCTTAGCGGTTAGGCCAAGAGACTTGCTTCCTTTTTGGCCAACGCGAAGCGTCGAGCCGCAAGGGCAAACATAGCCATAGCACCTGGCAACAGGGCCGTTTCGGCACCGGTTGCAGGCAGGCTTTTTACTGACTTGGTTGTAACAACCTTGGCAGTAGTGGAGCAAGCAGCTTTGGCGGCAGCAGCTGAACTAGCTGAAGAGCTAGAAGCAGCGGCGGCAGCACTGGCTGAAGCGCTAGGACAGTCCTTCTTGTCTGAGGCGACAATTGTTTTGCCACCCGCAGAAGCTGAAGAGCTGGCGGCGCTAGAAGCGCTGGAACCCGAGCTTGATCCACTTGAGCTAGAGCCGGCAGAACCGGAGCTAGCCGCGGCACCATTGGCAACCGCAGCTGAACTCGAAGAGCTAGCAGCAGATGCACTAGAGGCACCGTTACCGGATGAAGCTGAAGCAGCGCCTGATGCACCACTCGAAGCGGCAGCACCACCGTTACCGTTAGAAACGACGACAGAAGAGCTGGTTGAGCTTGTAGAACTTGAGCTTGTCGAAGCGGCAAACACCGTTCCGGCAAAGCCAGTTGCGACAATAACTCCAAGAATTGAAATAATTACTTTATTCATTATTATTCTCCTTTACTTATATTCATCTACATTCCCAACCAATCGACCATTAGTTAGGCATGGGATGAGGCCAAATCACACAGCGCTGTGTGATTTGGCCAGGATAGCGAACTAGGCTGCGACTTGCAACCAAGTCCGCTCAAAGAAGAGAACCAATTCAGGCATTCCGCCCGAACCGGTTCCTGTCGTGTCGTTGCCGCCTCCGCCAGCAGCGCCGCCAGCAGACGATCCGCCAGAGCCAGAAGTACCGGCTGCGGAGGTTGGCGTCGCCGACGTCGAGGACGACGAAGACGAGGATGAAGCAGCCGCTGCCGCTGCACCATAACCATTGCCACCCGCTCCTCCTTGCGAGGAGGTGTTGATGGATAGGTTGTCCGCCCGACGAACGAGTTGTCCGATCGGGAAAGCGGCAACGCGCAGGAAGTCTAGGAAGTTGTCCCAGAAGGACTTCACATACTCCCAGCGATGTCCTGCGCCCTCGTTTCCAACGACCGTCAGCTTGTACCGGCCGCGCTCCACCGGCGGCAGGTTGAGCTCCACATTGCCGAGGGTTGGAATCAGTTGCTGAACGATGACATTTTCACGGACCGTGACAGCATATGGTTTCAGTATTTCCACTCTCTGGACGACGATCCGGTCTTGCGACCAGTCCGGGATCCAGAGCGTCACCCGGAAGGGTGACGGCAGCGGGTTACCGCAATGCTGCGCCCAACGCACAGTCGCGTCAACCAACCAAATGCCACCTTGGCGAGTTTTGGAGTTGACCGTCGAAATGAGCTTCTCGCCTTTGGCGAGCTTGCCGGTGCGAGTGTGCACCTTCCCTTTCGAATCCCGAAAAGCTAGTTGAAGCTTCGGGATATCGTAGTTGAAGGCAAACGAGATCACCTCGTCGGCCTTCTCCTTCGGAGCATAGCCAGCAAAAGCCGGCAAGAGCTCATTGGCGATCCCGCTTGAGGTCATACCCCCAGCTACGAACTGGTCCTTGGATAGATCCAGGTACTCGCCTTCGTTCTGAGCAAAGACCGGAATGACGAGACTCGCGGCCAAAGCCGCGAGTAAAACTTTCAGGAGTTTCATGTCCTTACCTATTCTCCTTGCGGCCGTTCGGCCGCCGTACAGTGTGACCAGCCGGGTCGAAGTCGACCGGAACGGTCACCGAGATCCAGTATCGACCGATCCCGTGAACAGTCTCGACTACTTTGGCCTTGGCAACCGACCTTCCGGCCGAATCCACCAATTCCATTTCATCACCCAGTTTGGGCCAATCCTCCTGCCGCAGTTGGCATTTGATTGGTAGGTAGCGCTGCCCCAAAGGCATTGTTCTCGGCTGAGTATTCAAGGCAACTTGCCGACGGAGCTCGTTGAGCTCGTCTGTTGCCTTCTTCAACTCAACTAGCAGCTGTTCGCGCTCTTGCGCGGCAGCGGCTTTGCCCTCACTCGCTCCCTGCTCGTAGGACTGCTTGATCGCAGCTTCGAGCTGGGTAGTGGACAAGACTTCACCTTTCGCGGTATTGGCCGCTGGAGGCGGGTCTGTCTCCTCAAGGATAAATTGCGTTGCTGGCGCAGCGCTTCGGTTTCGGTCCAGTTTGCCGTTACCGTCCTTAGACAGAAAGTAAATCTCGACGGTATTCTTGCCAACGGCAAGCCGCCGTAAATCGACTTTCTGATTCGCGTCGCTCTTCAGCCACGGAATCACCAACTCGCCACCCTTTCTTGGGTTGCCCTGCAGAGCGGGGATGAACCCGGCGTCGACATCGAACTCGAATTCGTAAGTCGGCGCATTCCATTGAGCGATGTTGACACCGTTGAACCGCATGACTGCGGGACCTGGTGTCCGGTCAGCTGTCATTGGTAATCCTCGGAAGAGGATCTTCTGGTGCCCGTCTTCGTCGTCGAAAAGCGCGACGGAGACTTGGCCGACATCCTCCCAGGTTTTCTTGTATCGCCCCGCGAATGCCTGAGTGGCAACCAACAGGGCGACGATGATCCATAGTACTTTTCTCATATCCACCTCGCCCCTTGCGGGGCTCATATCGTAGTCGTTGATGTAAACAAACGCGTCAAGCGAATGCGTTCATCAGCGCCGTCTCAGCCAGGAAAAGGGAAGGAGGGAAACCGTCGAGAAGCCCGAGGGCAACTCATGTGACGGCTCTCCCAAATCCCAGCCGAGACGGCGCCGACGAATTTCGGTCGCTTAACGTACGGTGAGAATATACCTTAATTATATAAGGAAGTCAATAGTTTTCAGGTAATAAATATATACTATCTCGGAATGTAGCGCGAGCCAGAATCGGTGTCTTCTACCTCGTAACCCAATTGCTCGATTTCTGTCCGGCGGTTGTCGGCAGTGAGGAAGTCTCTGCTGGTTCTGGCTTCTTGCCGTTCGTCAGTGAGTTTCTTGGCTTGAGGATTATCTTCGATCGCCACGAACTTTAATCCAAAGATGTCAAACAGTTTCTCGAACTGCTCTCGGCTTAAATCCTTGGCGTACTCCGACCACAAGTCTAGGGCTCGATGAGTATCGAGGTCGTCGGATATTGCGTCAATTATACCTGTAAACTGCTCCTCGTCTCCTCCGACCTTCGCAACCATGTAAGCGCTGAAGAGTTTGGAGCGGAGTGCTATCCCTTGAGTCATCGATTCTCGGGTGTAATCAAACGGTTGGCGGTATGGTGTTTGGAAAAAGGCCAAACGGATTTCATTAGCAGAATAGTCCTTGAGGGCGTCGGTTACACGAACGGTGTTACTGAGCGATTTGCTCATCTTGCGCCCATTTACTGTCAGCATCCCCGAGTGAATCCAGTAATTAGCCAGAGGTTGGTCGGTTTTGGCCTCGGCTTGAGCGATCTCGTTCTCGTGATGCGGGAAGACATGCTCGACGGCTGAACCGTGAATATCAAAAGTATCGCCCAAGTATTTCTGGCTCATAACCGAGCACTCGATGTGCCATCCAGGGAATCCCTTACCCCAGGGTGAGTCCCAAACCATTTCTGTCGCTCCGGTTGGAGCGGCTTTCCAAAGGGCAAAATCGGCCACAATTCGCTTATCTTTGGCTGATTCAACCCTAGTGCCGGTAAGAATTTCGGCGAGTCCGCGGTGGCTTAATTTGCCGTAATCTGGTTTTTTATTAACGCTGAAGTAGACATTACCCTCGTCGGTAACATAGGCGTAACCAAGCGTAATTAGCTCCTTGATATATTTTATTATATCAGCGATATGCTCTGATGCTTTAGGTGAATTGCTTGGTTCGAGAATATTGAGGGATTTCAGATCTTCCAGGTGTGCCTCGGTATAATGTCGCACAATATCGCCAATACTCTCGCCAGTCTCCTGGGCCTTCTTCTTGATCTTATCTGTACCTGTTTCAGCGTCCCCTACTAGGTTCCCAACGTCAGTGATGTTTTGAACATAATTAACCTTATAGCCAAGATATTCTAAGAATCGGTTGAGGAGGTCGAAAGTTAGATAGGTTCGGGCGTGACCAACATGACCGTAGTCGTAAACCGTTGGACCACAAACATACATGCCAACTTTCTTGGGCTTAATCGACTTAAACTTTTCCTTCTTACCGGAAAGAGTGTTGTAAATCTGAAGCATTACTCTCTTTTTACCCTATTCAGTCTGTATATGAAAGTCTGCAGTTGATCGGTTATGTAGACGACCACATTAGTAACTCACCCTGACTTACCGTATACACTATACTATATACGGTGAGTCAGAGTGTTCCAGCGCAATTGTCTCGCCTCACTCGTTTCCGTAAGTATCGTTTTGGTACTCTTTGTCGGATTCTTCTTGTTCTTCGTTCTGGAGAGTTTCAAGCGATTTTGGGGCTTCAGAGTCCATGCCTTCTTCCGCTAGTACTTCTTCACTTTCGCCGTCAAGAACCTTGGCTTTTGGTTTTTCGTCGTGAAGGGCGCTCATCATTGATCCGCAATCCGGACAGCGTTCGTTAGCGACCGGGCTGGTGTAGCCGCATTCATCGCAGATGTACTGTTCGTCAACGATGGTGTTTGGTTGAGACATTTTAAATACTGTAATTTCTTTTGATCGTTAGCGCAACACTTTAATTTTTACTCAAATATGAGTGGCGACCTTCAAGAGCTCGGGCTAGTGTCAGCTCGTCGGCGTATTCCAGGTCTCCCCCAACCGGTAAACCCCGGGCGATTCTGGTCACTCTAACCCCCTTAAACTTGTTCTCTTTTTGACCTCGACTTATTTGATCGTCGATATATAGAGCGGTTGCTTCACCCTCCAGAACGGTATCCATCGCTAAGATTACCTCCTTGAATTGGCCGGTTTCCAGACGCAACAGTAATTCTTTAATCTTTAGATCGTCCGGTGAAACATTATTAATCGGCGAAATCTGGCCGCCGATAACATGGTACAGCCCGTCGAAATGAGCTTTTTCGAGCGCTAAGACATCTAACGGCTCTTCAACAACGACCAACTTGTCCTGCACTCGTTGCTTGTCCTGACAGATAATACAAGGATCGGTTTCGGCAATTAAGAAACACCTGGAGCAAGTAACAAGATTCTTTTTAAGGTTAATAAATGCCTGACCAAATTCATCTAACTCCCCTTCTTGGCGACCAAGTAAAAAGAAAGTTAAGCGATTGGCGGTTTTCGGCCCGATACTCGGCAGAGTCGAGAGTAAACTCGACATAGCTTCGACCGAGCGGGGTAAAATGTTTTTCATTTAGTGCCAAGTGCCAACCTAATTTCGGTTACTGCAGAAAACTGCGATTCGTACGTCAGTAACTTCTCTAATTCATTTAGACTTTGCCACGAATGATCAACGCCCTCGTATTCGAGAAATGGGTAGTCTTGATCTGCGACCTCTATAATGAAAGCCTGTTCAAGCGAGCGAATTCTTCCCATATTTAAAAGTGTTTCAACTTTATAATCCAACTCCCTGATTGAGAGTGGCTCGGCACCAAGCTCTTCTTCAAGCTCACGGACAGCTGCATCCATCGACTTCTCTCCGGCAATGACATCACCAATATGGCCTGTCGGAACAACGCTATCCTTTGCTGGAATATTCGGTCGACTAAGCATATAAAACTGCTTCTCGCCGTCGTGAACGCGATAGATAAACATCATAACTTTATTAACAACCTTAATCATTGCTTCCACTCATTAATAGCATGTTGCGGCTATTTGTCCGAGACCTCTGTCTTGACTTCGGCTGGCTCGTCTTCCTTGTCCTTTTTGTAGTCGCACTGGCTGCAGGCCGGGCCGGATTTTTTGTTGACCATCAGATTGCTGCATTTTGGACACTTTTCAGCTAGCGGCTCGTCCCAGTAGGCAGTTTTACAGTCGGGGTAACCAGAACAGCCCCAGAAAACTTTGCCCCGGCGGGTGTTACGGCGAATCAATTCCTTGCCGCAGTTCGGGCACGGTACGCTCGAACCAATCACAATTGCTTTGGTGAATTTACATTTCGGATAATTAGTACAAGCCAGAAATGTCCCGAACCGGCCTTGTTTGATGGCCATTTTGCCACCGCACTTGGCGCAATTTTCCTTGACTTCCTCGGCGATCTCCTTCTCTTCGTCTTTAGTAAATTTATCGTCCAAATACGGCGCCGTGTACTTACAGTCGGGAAAACCGCTACAGGAGTAAAACTTGCCGTAACGACCAAGCTTCAGCACGACGGGCTTGCCACAGTCGGGACACTTTTTGTCCGTCGCTTCTTCGACAATGGCTTTTTTATCAACCGATTTTTCTTTTTCGGCCAAGAGCTTGGCAAATGGAGTGTAAAACTCCTCTAAAACCGGTTCGAGTTCTCTCTTGCCCTCGGCGATATCGTCGAGCTTGTCTTCCATCTCGGCGGTAAAATTGTAATCAACGATGTCGGGAAAATGCTCGACTAACAGATCGACGACAATTCCCGCCACTTCTGTTGGCGTAAAACGACTGGCTAGTTTAGTGACATAACCGCGGTCAACAATTGTCGACATAATCGGAGCGTAGGTCGACGGTCGGCCGATCCCCCGCTTTTCTAACTCGCGAACGAGCGATGCTTCAGAGTAACGAGCTGGTGGTTCAGTGAAATGCTGGACGGAATCGAGTTTCTTGAGCGTGACCGCATCTTTTTCGGCCAATTTCGGCAATTGAACAAAGTTTTCTTCGACATCTGGCACAAGCTTCATAAAGCCGTCGAAGACCAGTTCGCGGCCGCGGCCGATTAGTATACCGGCGTCAGAGTGAATGGAGGCGGTGATGGTTTTAACTTGGGCTGGTGCCATTAGCGAGCCCATAGCTTGCGACCAGATCAGGTTATAAAGGTTGTAATGATCTTTTGTTAGGTGACCTTTGATTTCGTCGGGTCGAATGGCAAAGTCGGTCGGGCGAATCGCTTCGTGAGCTTCTTGGGCGCCCCGAACTTTCTTGGAAAACATATTTGGTCGGTCGGGCAGGTATTTGGCACCGTAATTCTTAGCAATTAAAGCTTCGGCCTGTTTCTTGGCCAGATCCGACATCTGAAAAGAATCGGTACGCATATAGGTGATTAAGGCGACCGAGCCTTTGCCCTCGACATCAACGCCCTCGTACAAATCCTGGGCGATCTTCATCGTTTTTTTGGCTGAAAAATGTAAAACTCGCGCCGCGGCTTGCTGAAGGGTTGAGGTAATTAGCGGGGCTTGGGGTTTGAGTTGAGAATCGCTCGATTCAATTTTTTCGACTTCGAGTTTGGATTTTTCGAGTTTTTTCTTGAGACCATCAATCGCTTTCGCGTCTGCCAATTCCAATTTGGCCGTTGTCCCCTCTTTGGCTAGATAAGCGGCAAAATCGCCTTCTTTACTTTTTAAAATAGCGTCAAGAGTCCAAGATTCGACGGATTTGAAAGCGGCAATCTCCCGTTCGCGCTCAACAATAAGGCGGACGGCAACGGATTGCACGCGACCAGCCGACAAGCCGCGATAAACTTTTTTCCAAAGAAATGGCGAAAGTTTGTAGCCAACCAGGCGGTCTAGAATTCTTCGGGCTTGCTGGGCGTCAACTAATTTGGCGTCGATACTGCGCGGGTGCTTGAGGGCATTTTCAATGGCTGGCTTGGTAATTTCGTGGAAAGTAATCCGGTGAATCGGCATTTTCGGCTTTAACAGCTCCGTCAGATGCCAAGCAATGGCTTCCCCTTCTCGATCAAAGTCGGTTGCGAGATAGAGTTCGGTAGAAGTCTTGAGAAGGGTTTTTAGTTCCGTCAAAACCTTTTTGGCTCTAACAATCGGCACATAATCGACTTCGAAATGTTTGGCTGGATCGATGCCAAGTTTCTTGACCGGTAAGTCTCGAACATGACCGTACGAGGCCCGGACAGTAAAATCGCTCCCCAAATACTGGCCAATTGTCTTGGCTTTGGCGGGCGACTCAACAATAACTAATTTCTTCATTCTTAAATCGTAAATCGTAACTCTACTTCTTTGCTTCGTAGAACCCTGGTTTTGGCTGGTAAATTTGTCCTACCAGTTCCAACTCAGTCAGTATCCATAGAATCTCTGGAATTGACTGCTTGGTCAAGACGGCAATTCGGTCAACATCTAGCGCTTCCTTGGCTAGTAAGTGTAGAAGCTTGTGCGCTGGTTCGTCAAGCGTATCGCTAGCTCTCTTGGGTTTGAGACCAAGAATTTCGTAGAGTTGATTCGGATCATCGAGTAAAGTCGCGCCTTGCTTGATGAGAAAATTAGTGCCGTCGGCGTGGCGTCGAGTGATTTCGCTCGGCACGGCCATAACTTCCCGATTATAGTCTAAGGCGGCTTTGGCGGTGGTTAGCGAGCCGGAGCGAATGGCAGCTTCCAGAACGATGGTTACTTTTGATAAGCCGGCAATGATACGATTACGAATCGGAAATTTGGCCGGACGCGGTCGAGACAAAGGTGGGTATTCGGTGATTAGCAATCCACCGGACGCAACGATCTGTTCGGCTAATCGATGATGATCGGCTGGGTAAATTGAATCGAGTCCGCCAGCTAATACAGCAATTGTCGGCGCATTGTATTTCAAGGCCAGTTGGTGCACCTTCTTGTCGACGCCGTAGGCCAACCCAGAAACCAGACAGAGCTGTGATACCAATTCTTCTGGTAAAAGCTTCTCCGCGGCCAATAGGGCATAGCTGGACGGCTTGCGGGTGCCGACGACAGTCAGGCAGGTCTCTTTGAAAACTTTTATATTGCCGCGGCAGAATAGCCATAACGGCGGATCGTTGATTTCTTTAAGTAACGCTGGATAGTCGGGTGAATCAATTGTTAGAATCTCAGTTTTCTTGCTTGCCAGTAGGCGCTTGGCGGCTTCAACATTCTTGGGACGATCTCGCAGTGCTTCGGCCTGGTTAGGGTTGAGACCGGCTTTTATCAGTAGGTGTGAACCGGCCGCCAATACCTCCTTCAAGCCCGCAAAGTTTCGGTAGAGTTTCTGCCAAGAAACCGGCCCGAGCGGCTCAACCATCGAGATGGCCAAAATCTCATCGACGGAAGAATCTAAAAACCAGTGTTTTTTCATTGACATCACGTCCATTTTATGTTAAATTTTCAAAACTTCGAAATAGCAATCGCCCGCGGCCTCATATAATTGGTCGCGCATAATTCTTCAGGAGGTTGATAGCATTTGGGAGGTTAAGGGAAAGGCCACTGCGTAAGCGGTGGCTTTTTCCGTAACCTGGAAAGGTGGTGCTAGCGTAAACGGGGCGAAAGTTGTTGACATTCCTGCGGTCGTCGGGTAAACTCTGCCATAGTTCGTCAGCCCTAAAAAGCTCAACAAATTGGAGATGAAGATGGAAAATGTTTGGAGATCCGCAATCGTGCGCTACCCCAGCTTGGGAGATGCGCTGCTTTGGCTCGGCGTCATGGCCGGCATCGCCATCGTCTTGGGCGCGCTATCGCGAACCAAGCTCGTCAAAACACTAAGCAAGCCCCTTCTGGTTCTTGCCAGCGGCGTATACCTATTCACTTTATGGCAAGCGGTGGCAATAGTCCCAGCTAGTCATTGGGCTGATTCGTGGGGAGTTGCCGCACTGATCGTTGCGGTCAGTAGTGTCTTTATGTTAGGGACTATGCTGGTGTGTTCGCAAGACATCAGCTACAAAAATGGTGCCCTGGGAATCAGACATAACAGCCTGATTTATCGAATAGCAGAAGCAACTGCGTTGTCGAGAGATTGGGATCTGGGTGGCCGTTCCTTATGCAAAGCCTCTTGGTCAATCGGCGGCGCCATACTGTTCGGTGGGGTGCTAGTTGGGGTTGGCGCAGTGGTAAATGTGGTCATCGCACTAGGGTTTTTCCTCTATAACGGTTCCAACCCGTTCTTGGTCTGGCTTGATGCCATGGAGGACTTTGAAATCAAGAACAGACACAAGAGGATGAAGTACTGGGGCAACACTCCACGCTCCCCCGGACTATTACTTCTTGTGCTCGCCGCGGTCTACGGCATCTGGTGGGTTTCGGTAACATTCACCCCCGTGATGGTGGTTGGCGCCGGTTGGCTAGGAATCATGATTGCATGCGCGGTAGCATTCATGCTTTTTGCCGGCTTTCTCCGCCTTTTCGACAGCAAGAAAAAGATAGAGAGCCCCAACGGAGTGGACCTGGCGTTGTTCGGTGTTGGCGCCGGCGGTGCCATTTCATCGACCGTCTACTTGAGTTCAGTACCTATCCAAGGACTCTTGACCGTGTTCTTTGGACTCCTTGCCATTCTCGTGCTTTGGTGGTGGTCGGACGACTTTCGACAGAAAGAGGAACGGGCTGAAGTACCTGTTGCTACAGGGCTGGGAGAAACGGCAGATACTCCTGCGACAATGGGTGTACGTCAACCACCCCCAATACCAAAACCGAACTGGCTTGCGCAAGCGGCTAAGGATGCCCTCTGGCTTTGTTGGAGCGCCCTAAGGCTCTGTTGGTCGCTACTCCTCGCCATCAAGGGACTCGCCTGTCCGAGGATCGAGATCACCTGATTCACTATTCGGCCCAGGAGGCCGGGCATCGCCCGGCCTCCTTTTTTAGTCCTTCTGTGTAGAACGCTGATTTTACTTCTCTACCTCAATACCCATAGACCTTGCGGTACCTTCGATAATCTTGACGGCTTGTTCGATCGTGCGGGCGTTGAGGTCGTCCATTTTGTTTTCAGCGATGGCCCGCACTTGGTCGCGAGACACTTTGCCGACTTTTTCTTTCTTCGGTGTTTGTGAACCCTTTTCTAAACCGGCCGCTTTCAGGAGCTGATTGGCGGCTGGCGGGGTTTTGGTGATGAAGCTGAAGGTTCGGTCTTCGTAGATCGTAACCTCTACTGGCACGACAGTGTCGCCCATCGGACGAGTTAGCTCGTTGAACTGGGTGACAAAATCCATCAGCGCAATGCCGTGGGGCCCAAGAGCGGTACCAACTGGTGGCGCTGGAGTGGCTTTACCGGCCGGAGCTTGTAACTTAACTATTGTTTTAATTTTTTTTGCCATATTTACATTTTTTTAACTTGTAGAAAATCCAGATTAACTGGTGTTTCGCGACCAAACATTGAAACAGATACTTTTATTTTGCCCTTGACTGGGTCGACGTCGGTAATTTTGCCTTCGTAGCCCTTAAGTGGGCCGTCAGAAATTCGGACCAAATCGTCCAACTTTAGGTCGACGACATGCTCTGGCTCGTCTCGGGCCATTCGGGCCTTGATTTGCGCTACTTCCGATTCGGGAATCGCCGTTGGTCGAACACCGGAGCCAAGAAAACCAGTGACGCTGGGCGTATTGCGAACCACATACCACGACTCGTCGGTGACAACCATATTAACAAAGACATACCCGGGAAAGCTGCGCTTCTCGATGGTTTTGCGCTTGCCATTTTTGATCTCGACTTGCTTTTCTTTTGGCACGATTACCTCAAAAATAAAATCTTGAAGTTTTAAATTGGACGCCCGCTGTAAAATATTCTCCGCCACCTGGTCTTCGTAGCCAGCGTAGGTGTGGATTACATACCATCCAGCGGTATCGGCTTGGCGAGTGCTGGTGGTGGTCGGCTCATCTGCTCCTCCGTCAACCGACAAATCTGGCGGATTGACTTCTGGTGTTGTGTCTAGTTCTTCGTCCAGCTCGACTACTTTATCGGGTTTTTTAGACATCAGTTTTTAAGCGCTAAAATCACCAGCTTCTGTAAACCAAAATCAAGCGAGGCGTAAATCAGAGTGGCGATGGCAACCGAAATAATGACCATCAAGGTATGACGAATAACGACATCTCGAGTTGGCCAAACGACTTTCTTGCCTTCGTCGACAACAGACCCCAAAAACGGCACCACCGGCAGTCTAAGTCTAGGCATCGACAACTTTCTTGGCAGTGACTAGTTTCTTCGTTGCTGGTTTCTTGGTGGCGGTTTTATTTTCGGTTCCGCTAGAAGGGACGGCTGGCGGATTGACTGACTTAGCCACTGGTTTAACTTTGGGCTTCTGGACGGTGGCATCAAGAGAAATAACCTCAACGGTTGTTTCTTGCTGGCGATGGCCGTAGCGTTTAAAATAACGGGTCTTGGCTTTGAATTTCAGGCCGTTAACCTTTTTACCCAGCTGATGAGACATTACCTTAACCTGAACAGTTCGGTCGCTCAACATATCGGGTAAATTAAGGATTTCACCTTCAACGGAATCTAATTTGTTGACCACGACCTTAGCGCCTTGCGAGACAAGATGTTGTTTACCACCGAGACTAACGATCGCGATTATTGACTCCATGTATATATATTAACAGAAGCTAGTGTAGCTTAATTCTCTGTTGGGGTCAACGGCAAAAGTAAGTCAAAACTCACTGCGACCAAAGGGAGAAGCGAGCGAAGCGACAAAGGTCAAAAGTCAAAAGTAATTAATTACCCTAGTCCTGTTCTCTTATGGCGGATGTGGATGCTTTGCAAGATGCCGATACATAGTAAATCGATAATGAGCGAGGTGCCACCGCCCGACATAAATGGCAATGGAATGCCTGTCACCGGTAATAGCCCGAGATTCATACCGATATGAACCGTCACTTGAAAGAGAAGTTTGGCCGCAATAGCTATGGCTAGCAACTGGCCGAACTTGTCAGTCGAGATACTGGCGATATTGATAGCTCGGTAGATAAGCAGCATATAGAGGAAAATGATGACTATCGAGCCGACAAATCCGGTTGCTTCGGCAAAACCAGAGAAGACAAAGTCGGTATGGGCCACTGGCAAAAAGTTTAGAACTGTCTGTGAACCCTGACCGAAACCTCGGCCAGTCAGCCCGCCCGAACCGATGGCAATCAATGATTGGCGGACATTGTAGCCCTGTCCCTGCGGATCGCTGGCGGGGTTGAGTAGAGTTTCGACCCTACTTTGTTGATATGGCCGGAGATTGGCCCAAATCAGCGGCAAGGAGATGATAAACACAGTCAGGATTGTCGTCACAATCCGACCTGATGGACGGGCGGCTAAAAAGCAGGCGGCAAAGACAACCAGGATAACTGAAGCTGTTCCCAGATCTGGCTGGGAAAGAACGAGCAATATTGGGACAGCGCTAAAAAGAATGTAGACCAGTGTCTTTTTCCAGTCGATCAAGCCGATATGTTGAGTCAAGATTTTGGCACCAAAAATTGCGGCGATTAGTTTAAATATTTCGCCAGGCTGGAGCTGGAAGAAACCCAGATCTAGCCAGCGATAAGCGCCGAATATTTTGAGGGTAAACGGTATTTTGGCGGCTAACGGCGGGACTAATAGAATTAGCATGATTACGCCTAGGGCGTAAAGAATGTTGGCAAACGAGCGCAGATGGCGATAATCAGAAAACATCGCCACGACCATCGTCACTAAGCCAATTAGGGCAAAAATAATCTGGCTAGTGGCTAGACCAGATTTTTCTTGGGCAAAAGTGATGGTGTAAATAGTAATGATGCCGGTGACGGTGAGGATGGTCGGAATAATTATCGTCACCCAATCGATCGGCGCGGACAAAAAACGACGAAACATCACGCCTCGTCCAAAGCAATATTTGCCAGTCGGTCGGCTCTGGTGTTGCGCTCGCGACGAATGGCGGTGAATTGCAGTTCGTTACCGCCAGCTTTGAGAGTGGCGAAATGACCCATAGCCTGATCGTAGAGCGGTCGAAGATTAGCGTCTTTCACCCGATATTCGCCCTTGATTTGTTTAATCATTAGCTCGGAATCGGCCAGAAAATCGATCTCGGAATCTTTAATCTCCAGCTCGACCAATTTTTCTAGCGCCGAAAGCATAGCTCGATATTCGGCCTGATTGTTCGAGTAGATTCCGATCGCTTTTTTATATTCGAGAGCGCCACTGGGCAAGCCGTCGATAACAAAAGCAATCGCCGCCGCTCCTGGATTACCGCGCGACGCCCCGTCGGTGTGAATTACAATTTGATTCATTATCAAATTGTAGAATAGAGAATTAGGAATATAGAATCAAGAAGAATCGATGGATTATTCTTAAATCTTGAATCTTTTCCCCTATGGGCGGATATTGCCTTCGCCGGAATAGAGATTGAAGTCGTAGATACTGATCAGTTGACCGGAGATGCGGTCGATCTCGCCGATCAAGGTGCGCTTGGCCTCACCGTAGTAGCCGGTTGAGGTGATGTAAGATTTGAGACCACCAAAGAGTAAGCCGGCGTCACTTGTCTTTTTACCGTCATTGTCGACACCCCGCCCATTAATATCTGTGGTTGTCGCAATGGCGTAAGCAACATCGCAATAATATGGTCTAACACGAAATGTCGTTGCCAGTCGAGATGGATTAATGAGGTTGACTTCAATATTAGAGCTTCCTAAAGAGTCGTAACGATCGTTAGTCGGCTTAGCGGTTATCTGTTCGTAGGGGTTACTAATCCCCTCTACTACCCGCTGGATTTGGACTAAGGCATTGGGATTTGAACAAGCGGCATGAGTCACAGGTTCATAGAATTTAAATGCTACTCTTAGATAATAGAGACTAGATTTTTCCTCGAAGCCAGAAATCTCTAGAAAATCATCCTTGGCAAGAATCGGTTTGGGAGTTACGCTAAATGGATCGGGGCTAAAGTCAAAATCACCCAGAGATTGAACGCGAAAGTTGAGTTTCATGTCGTAATACTGGTCTGTTGGTTTAGTAAAGTTAAGAGTCTTAGAACCTTCGGCAACTTCGCCGGCGCTGGTGCCGGTGGTCAAATTATAGCGAGCAACTTTGGTGTCGGTAGTTTCGGCGTTGCGGTTATAGCGGTAACGCAGTAAGCCGTCTTCGATGCCGGCTTTGGCGGCGTACAGGGCAAAGACATTATCTTCGTCACGATTGGCTTGGTTGTATTGCACCAGCGTCAAACGGCTGGCACCAAAGACGACAATAATAATCCCGGCCATCACTACCACCACAAGGACTAAGCTACTGCCAATTTTAGATGGCCGGTTCATAGCTCTCCCTCACTAAAGTCGATCGACATTATGCCCGCCATGACAACGACGACCAAAACCAAACTACTGCCGCGTAGATATTTATTCATCATTTTGAAGCCATATTAACTGTCGTTGAAACTTTGTAGCAAGTTCCCGGATCTAAACTGCAGCTAGTGGTTAGTCCAACGGGCTTGAGCGAAAATGTCATCGAGACAAACGGCGAAATCGGCGGAGTCTGTTGTTCGGCTTCCAATACATTCAGACCGCTCAACTCTGACGAAAACCCAGTTTCCTGACCGAGAGTATAGGCGCTCGACAGTAGGTCGGTCTTTTCGGATTCTTGGTCACAGGCACTAAATGCAAGGTAGCCAGCTCGCTTACAACCTCGGCCTTCTTTTAATGTGAGTGTCAGGCGATTGTTGAACTGTTGTTCGATTTTATATTCCTTTCTAATCAAGCCGGTGTCCTTGTCTTTACCCGGCAGTAGTAAGGCCATGGTCAAGCTGGTTCGAGCCGATCTATCGATTAGAAATCCTTGGTCTTCGTTATTAAGATTAGCTGTTAGGTCGACATAGCGCAGGTCGTTCGAAATTTGGTCAATCAGTGATCGGGCAGCTTGGCTTTTATCACGCAGCAGACTAACCTTGGCTGATGAGCTACTCGATGAAGCAACGGTCCCGAGCACGATGATGAGCAATCCTGAAAATATCGTCACCGAAATCAGCATCTCAATCAGAGTGTAGCCACGCGAAGCGCGGAAATTTGAATAACGAATATTGTATGTCGCTGACGCTCGCTTCTCGGCTCCGCCTCGAAGTAACGAAAAACGAAATGGTATCTGATTCGTGATTGGTGATTCGTGATTCGTCATTTTATTGCTCATTTCGAACTTCGGGTGAGAAAGAACAGTAGCTCCGCTACTGTTCATATCCCTTCCAATTAGTAATCAAAGTTGCCATGGAGCTTGATCGGAATTGATCTTTGTCTTGCCAGACGACAACTGAACGGATTTTAACGGCGTTTCCAGAAGGAATTATTTTTTTGTCCAACGAAGTTAGGCGGTTTTTATTAACGCTTTCAAAAGTCATCTGACAGTAGAGATCCCCGTTTTGACAATTAGTAGCGTTGGGATCGGTTCGGACGCCATCACGAACCCTCTGGGTATCGGTAGTATTACAAAAGAAATCATCATTAGCCCTTGAGTCTTTAGCTCCAACTGCCTCAACACAGATAAGCCGGTAGCCAGTGGTCGTATCGCTCGTCAGTTTTTCGCTGATAGAATCTTTGATGAAGTCGGTCGCAATTGCTTTGTTATAGTCACCAGTTACCCGCGTAATGCTCCAGGTTTTACTATCGGTTGTGCTTAGTTTGAACCACCCGTAACCGTCGCCGTTTTCGGCGATGGCTTGCTCAAACCAATTTGGCGAGGTGGAATCATCAAGTATCGTATCGTCGCGGATTTTCTGCGTCAGCTCGATACCTTCCGAGGCCCAGCGGTTGATGATGGTCTTATCTGCGCTGACCACTGTACCGGCAATCAGCGAGTTGGAAAGTGAGGTTACGCCCAATATCACCACGATTAAGACCCCAGTGGCAATCAGTGTCTCGAGCAGTGAGAAGCCCCTCTTTAGCATCTAAATATCACTATATACTACTACTAGTTTGCCTGTGTAGGGCTCGATTTCGATAGTGGCGGTTTTGTCGTTGTACTTTAGCTTGAAGTAAGTATTGCTAGGCGGGTTGACTGGCAAGTTATTTTCGCCGCGCTGAAGAAAGAGCGGTGGTTCAAGAAGAGTATAAACATTACCATTCCCGCCACAGGGTCCTGGGCAGTATATTTCAGAAACTTGCTGAGTAGGGACTTTGAATGCGATCAGTTTGGCATGGATATTATAGGTAGAGAAATCTTTATATGTCACTCCCTTGGTAAGCTCGACTTTTTCAATCAGGCAAGTACCGCTTCCCATATTATTGTTGATAGCGTCGGTTAATGCTTGATTTCCACTGCAATATCCGGGATCGCTCCTGAAAGTAAATGGATCAGAAAGACGAACGATAGCATAAAATGGAGGAGCGTATTGAGGGTCTCTAATGATATCAGAACCCGGAATTAAGATTCCGTAATAGCCAACGCGATCAGTCCCGGGAACCTCCGAACCGACCAAAATGTCCTCGTCGTTTGTCTGAGTTGAACCAGCCAGTAGCCGAGTTTCTTCGATTTTGGCCCGCAGTACTTCGACATCGCTAGCCAGTCGATTACCGGACAAACCTCGACTCATACTCGGAACCAACACACCAATTAGAATAGCAATAATCGCGATGACTATGAGCAGTTCGATAAGAGTGAAAGCTGGCTGTAAATTTCTAATGCCAAATTTCCAATTTCTAATTGAATTCTTGAATGCCCAAATTTGATATTTAATCATTTCATTAGTAATTAGAAATGTTGCTTCGCTCGCTCTTCATTGCATTCAGAGTTAGAAATTTGAAATTCATCTAGTAGTATCCATATCCTATCGTTCCTAGGTACCAGTTAGTGATGGCGTCGCCCCAAAACAAGATTATTATGGCGGCCGAAATTAGAAATGGGCCAAACGGGACGGCGGTTTTCATCTTGACGCGCTTGGTTGCCAGCGCGATTGCACCAAATATTCCACCGAGTAAGAAGGTGATTATCATAAACGCCACCGCATTTGGCCAGCCAGCTAGTATCGCTAGGGCTCCGGCGATTTTGATATCCCCCTCCCCCATCAAGGTGCCGCGGCTGGGTATGACCAACAGAAGAATCGGCAAGAAGCCCACCATAGCGCTAAAGAGCAAGCCGAGCGGATCGTAATGAACTACCAGGGCATAAATTACGGTCGCGACCAGCAGTAGGTTTGACATCAAGTCCGGCACCATCATTTCTGTCAAATCGTGAACAAAGATAGTTATCATCGCTCCAATGGCCACGACTAGAGCTGCTAGACCAATCGTTGAATGCCAATGCGTTAATACTTGGCTGTTGAATAATAAATAATAGCCGGCTGCCACCAAAACGGCGGTTGCTAGCTCAACGATTGGATACCGCCAAGAAATTGGTTTGTGGCAGTAGCGGCACTTTCCCTGCAGGTAGGCAAAACTAAATAACGGCACTAAATCCCACCAGGACAGTTGAGTTTTGCAATTAGGGCAGTGTGAACGGTCTTTAGCGATCGACCGCCAATCATCAAAACGCAAAATAACGACATTCAGAAACGAGCCGTAAGCCAGCCCAAAAATAAAGGCAATCACCACCCCCACCATAGAATTAGCGTATAGATTTAAGATTCAAGAATCAAGAAAAACCCGCCCGGGAGGGCGGGTTTTTCATCCTCTTCTCTTTTGAGTGAGATTTTTATCCCGAGACGCTTGTCGTTGAGGGATACGAGGCTTTTAGCCGACTACTGCGGACCGTAAACAACGAAGACTAGTTGGGCATCAGCCCAGGGACTCGCAATTGTGAAGTCCACCTGTGGTAGGTTAAGCGATCCATCGGCTGTGGTATAAACACCGTTGCCAACCGTGACTGTAGAATCAGCTGTAGCCGCTAGACCCCAACCTAGCGAGTAGTAACTTGCTAGGCCACTCGTGTTTGCAGATGTTGCATATCGAGAAACAGCGGTTGCGCTAGTACTCAACTCGTCACAAGCGGTACCGGATGTCAAGTAAGCACCTACTAGGCTAGCTACCAAAGGAGCAGCACAGGTTGCGCTACCACCATCTGCAGTTGCGCCATTCGCTGCGGCAGAACCCGCGTCCGATGGATAGCCAGACTTATCGACATAGTGCTGAGATAGGGCACTATCCAAATTTCGAGCATTGTTTTTGCGTTGTGTGTCCTGGGCTTTACCACGTGCGCCTGACAGCGAGACGATAATAAGCGAAGCCAAGATACCGATGATGGCAATAACCACCAAGAGTTCGATGAGCGTAAAAGCTCTTTTTTGTAATGTTTTTATCATTTTCCTCCTATTTCTAATGATGAGCGTGCATGCCGCTGCGTAATTAACATCGCGGCAAGCGAACGCCTGTCATGGCAAGCTTTCGCTTGCCCATCATTTGGACCTTCGTCGACCACCCCTCTCGTCTTAAGACTGGTGAAAGCCATTAATACCACTATTAACTGTGTCTAGAATCTTGTCAAGCGAGTCGAGGCAAAGAGAGGGAAAAATTACTGAATGTCGCTAACGCTCGCTTTTCACTTCTTTCGAAGTTACTAAAATAGGATCGAGTTATTTCGTAATTCCTGACATTACTTTATCACCGATGCTAGGTTGTAGATCGGGACGATGATTGAAAAGACGAGAAAAGCGACACCGAGACCGACGATGATGAAGATGACCGGTTCGGTCAAGGCGGTAATATTTTTAATTGATTGGTTAGTTTCCTCTTCGTAATAGTTAGCTAGCTTATGTAAAACCTGCTCGAGTTTGCCGGTCTGTTCGCCAACGGCGATCATTTGGGTGACGGTAGCGGGAAACAAATTGTCGCGCTGTAAGGACTGGGCAATCGGTGAGCCGCGCTCGACATTGCGAGCGACAACATTGAGCGATTCCTTGTACAAAACATTATCCAAAACCATGGCGACAGAATCGAGGGCTTGAATTATTGGCACGCCGGCCTGCATCATCAAGCCAAAAATGCGGGTGAAGCGAGCCATTTCCATATTGCGTAACATCGTCCCGAAGGCCGGGATTTTGAGCAGGAGGCCGTTGGAGTTTCGTCGACCGTCGACGGTTGCTAGATAGCGCGACAAACCAAAAATACCGCCGACGATGACGATAATATAAACATACCAGTAGTAAATCAAGCTGTTGGTGATGGCGATGACAGTCAGGGTCGTCCAGGGCAAGGTGGCGTTGGCTTCCTTGAAAACCAACTCCAGCGCCGGGACGATCTTAGTGACCATAATGATCCCGACGACAATCATCGCCATGATGATGAAGGCCGGGTACAACAACGCGCCGATGACTCGGCTTCGGAAACCCTGATCGCGCTCCAGCTCGTCGGCCAGCAAGTTGGCAACGACATCGAGCTGACCGGTCACTTCACCGGAAGCAATGACCGAGACAAAGACGTCGTTGAAAACCTGAGGATGTTTTTTGATAGCGACGGAAAATTTTAAGCCGTTCTCTAAGTCCACCAAAACGACCTGGAGAACCTCTTCCATTAACGGGTTCTTGGTCTGCTCGATTAACGAGCGAATCGCTTGGGTGATTGGCAGTCCGGACTCCAACATTACTGCCAGCTGGCGAGCCAGAAACGCTCGGTCTTTGTGATTAACCCGAACGAAGAGAGAGGTGAATAGAGAGTCGGTTTTAGCCATTGGGTGGTAACTCAAAAGTCAAAAGGTAAAAGTCAAAACTATAACTAGAAACTAAAAAGTTTTGAGTTTTGAGCTGTAGCTTTGAGCTTTGAGTTTTGAGTTTTGAGTTTTCCATTAATAAACCATCATCTTAAATGCTTTGGGGTCGAGGGCCCACTGGAGAGCGACATCGATCGTAATTTCACCACGAGAAACAAGCTCGGCTAAGACTTTGTCCAGAGCAATCATGCCTTCGGAAGCCGAAGTTTGGATGATGTTGGGTAACTGATGGGTTTTTCCCTCGCGAATCGTATTGCGAACGGCTGAGTTGGCGACCATTATTTCCGTGGCCAGCACACGCCCGCCCTGAACTCGCGGCAGTAAGCGCTGGGAGATAACGCCGAGCAAAACATTGGCCAACTGCATTCGTACCTGCTGTTGTTGGTGTGGTGGGAAAACATCAATCATACGATCGGCGGTCTGGGCGGCAGAATTAGTGTGCAAGGTCGTAAAGACTAAATGCCCAGTTTCGGCCAAGGTCAGGGCCGCCTCGATCGTTTCAAGATCGCGCATTTCACCGACCAGGATAACATTAGGGTCTTCGCGCAGGGCTGATCGCAGGGCGCGGGAAAAGGAATTGGTATCGGAGCCGACTTCTCGTTGAACGATAATCGATTTCTTGTGCTCAAAAACATACTCGATCGGATCTTCGATCGTAATAATATGATCGGCTCGCTTGAGGTTGATTGATTCGATTAAGGCCGCCAGCGTCGTCGATTTACCGTGACCGGTTGGACCGGTGATGACGACAAAGCCCTGGCTGGGCTCGGTAAAGCGCTCGAGAATTGGCGGGACACCCAACTCCTCCATCGACTTAATTAGGACTGGAATTAAACGCAAAGCGGCGCCGATATTGCCCTTTTGGTAAAAAGCGTTAGTTCGAAAACGAGTTTTTTGATAACCAAACGAGAAGTCTAATTCGCGCCGTTGATGAAGCCGCTCAACTTGCTCGGCGGTCATAATACTCATTAGCAATCGCTCGGCCGTTTCGGCGGTGGTGGCCACAGTGTCGGGCGCCGGAAATAGCTTGCCGTCAACTCGAATCATCGGCTGAACACCGACAGTAATATGCAGGTCACTCGCCCCCTTCTCGATCGCTAGATCGAGCAGGTGCTTCATCTCAGTTGTCATTGCTTCAGCCATGTGTCCCCTCCCTCCTATATATAGATACTACACTCAAACTACGTTGTCAGCCAAATCGTCTTGGTAGAATTGGCGGAATGTCGCTTCGCTCGCTCCTCACTTCGTTCGTAGTTACAGAATTGCGGTAGTTTGTTTTCCATTTAGTAATTTAGTAATTTTTATCATGCTTCTACTTCCGGCAGCTCTTTGGTGTGGGTGGTGGTGACACGCATAACTTCATCGACAGTGGTGATGCCTTTCAAGGCCTTCAGAAGCCCGTCTTGAATCATCGTAATCATGCCGTCGGCGATGGCGGCCTTTTTAATCTCGGAGGTCGGGGCTTTTTTGACCGCTAACTCTTCAACCCGACTCGACATTTGCAGAACTTCGAAAATACCCAGTCGGCCAGAGTAGCCATTATTGCACTCGCTACAGCCCTTGCCGTGGTAGAAAATTAGTTGATCGGGGTTGATATCTTTCATCTGGCCCGAGGGCAGGGTTGATAGCTCCTGCTTGATAGTTTCCAGTAGGGTGTGAGGAATAGTGGCTTTCTCCCGACATTTGTCGCAGATTTTTCGGACCAAGCGTTGACCGATAACGGCGTTCAGCGATGAGGTAATTAAGAACGGTTCGACGCCCATATTAATCAATCGGGGCAGAGCGCCGGCGGCGTCGTTAGTGTGGAGCGTCGTCAGCACCAGATGGCCGGTTAAGGCGGCGTGAGTGGCCATAGCCGCTGTTTCTAAATCACGAATCTCCCCGACCATGATGATGTTAGGGTCCTGACGCAAAACAGAACGCAGACCTTCGGCGAAGGTAAAGCCAATCTGGGGCTTAACTTGGGCTTGGTTGACGCCGGGCAGTTCGTACTCGACCGGATCTTCGAGTGTAATAATGTTGACCCCTGGCTTACTCAAACGCGTCAAAGCGGCGTAAAGAGTCGTGGATTTACCCGAACCAGTCGGTCCAGTCGACATAATGATGCCGTAGGGTTTGGCGATATTAGCAATTAGAGTATCAAAATTAGTACCGGTGACGCCGAGCTGTTCGAGTGTCAAGACGCCGCCGCTTTTATCGAGCAGTCGCATAACGATCTTTTCGCCGTGAACGGTTGGCATAGTTGAAACACGCAGGTCGACTTGGCGGTTATCGATGACGACATCAAAGCGACCGTCTTGGGGAATGCGCTGTTCGTCAATTTTCATCTTGGCCAGGATTTTAATGCGGGAAATTAGCGGTGCGTGCAAGAAATGGGGCACGGAGATAATGTCGTGCAAAATGCCGTCAATACGAAAACGGAGTCGAACGGCGTTGGCCAGGGCTTCGATGTGAACATCGCTAGCTTTCATTCTAATGGCCAAGAACAGGGTGGCGGCGACAATTTCCGGAATAACGCCACTGCGGAAGGCCTTGGCCAATTCTTCAACCGAAATGACCGGCCCTTTAAGTAAACTATCCAGGTTCTGGCTCTCCAGACTGTTCTCTTGCTGTTTGGCTAGCCGCTGAAGCTCCTCTGTGGTTTCGCCAAGACTGGGACGATTAATAATATCGTCAGACGACAAGCTTAGGCCCTCGGTGACGCCCTGAACTTTGGTGGTGGCATTGGAATCGATAGCGGTAGTTGGGGTTGAGGTAGTATCAGCTTTTGGTTGAATGATGGGAGTGGTCTTGTTCTCCGGGGTCGGAGGTGGGGGTGGCGGTTCGGCGACCGTTTTTTGGGCAACTTTTTGGTCTTCCTTGTCTTCTTTAATCTCGGCCTCGGCTGGTTGACGCTCTGACTCGGGGTAGAGTAGTAGAGCCGCTTGGATGGATTCAGGGCTGGTGTGGTAGCGATCAACCAAAACCTTGTTGCGACCTTCGATGTAATTAATAATCTCCCTAGATTTCGGGTCATCGAGGCGAGCCAGAGCGATTTTGATCATCGGTGGCTCGAACTGACCCTTCGGTTTCTCTTGGCCGAAAACTACCATTTGATAACGAGTGGCAACCGGAAATGGAATTTTTTGGAGTAATTCGGGCGCAATCTTCATTCCCCTCAAATCGACTTCCTTTTCCCGATGCTCAACCGCTTTGGTTAGATCCTGCTTAGGAGGCGGCAGATTTTCAGCAGAGATGTCTAGATGGGGTGGTATTTTGGGGCTGTTTGTCGGTGTTCGCGCCTGTTCAACCAAGATTGGCTTCTTGAAAAGATGGTCGATTGGTTCGATTAAAGCGGTCGCGTCGGGATGGCGCAATTTATGCAAAACCGCTTCGACATCGGCTTTTGGGACGATGGCGAGGTGGACTTTCAGCCCTTTTTGACGATGAAGCCCGGTCAGGACTGACGGGGCGTTGCGCTGTAACCTAGACGGTTCACCGACTGCCAGATATAGATTGGCCCCCTCTAGCTTGTAAGGCACAACCGCATATTTGAGGGCAATCTCGCTCGGCAATAAATTGAGCACCGACGGTAAGATGGGACGGTCGACTAACCGCTCGAACGGCAGAGAGTAAAAATCGGCGTATTGCTGTGCTAACTCGTCGGGTTCGATGAGGTGGTGCGCTAAAAGATAGTCGTCAATCTCAGGGAAGTCACGGCCGGCCAAAATCGAGATGAAGCCGTCCTTTAAAAGACGGCGCTTAATTAAAAAATCAACAAAAGATCGAGCCGGATTTTTAAGCTGAGGGAGAACTGTTAATGCCATGCATTAAGGGTTCTCAAAGATGTTGCTTCGGCCCAGCTCGCTGGGGTTGACTGTCACTGGTACACCACCCGGAGAATGGAGGCCTTGGATGGCAATATTCAGCTCGTTACTACTACTGAACAGGTCTCTGGGTATTTCGGGGAGCGGCTTGGCAACCTCACCAACCTGCTTGTCGGTCGGTAGACTGGTTAAGATCGAGAAAAGAAACCCGAGCACCGCAATTAATAGCATCGCAATGCCGATATAAGTTTCCAGGCGACCGGTGAATCGTCCGCGCATTATGGTGTCCCTCCTTGATAAACTAGACCGAGGCTGATCGACACATTGAGATTGCCGCTACCATCAGAGCTAATTGATTGGTTTTTGATGGTCGCAGTTCGAACATTGGCGTGAAGCGCATCGAGAAATTTAGTGACGGTGGTGGTGTTACCGCCAAAACCGAGGGTGACGGGAACTTGAGAATCGGACGGCGTCCCGATCGTGGCGCTAGACAGGACGACGCCGGAATTGCTGGCAATCGATTCGATCATCACCAGAGTCTCGGGAATTTGACTGGCTTTAGGCAGGGCTAGATACATCAGTTTTAAAGTGTCGGTAATGACATCGCCCTTACCCTTAATGTCGGTGATGTCTTGGAGACGCTGTTGATAGGAAATGACTTCGGTGCTTAACGCCTTAGCTTTGAGGGCTTGAGCAGAAAAAGTCTTGATTTCCGGCTTGAGCACTGCAAACCAGCCGATGATAGCCGCGAACAGTAAGATTAAGCCGACTCGTGATTGCTTCTTCATTACTTTAAGGCTCCGGTGTTAACTGAACCAGAAATCGAGAAGGTGACCACCCGGTGGCCGCCAGAGTCGGAGAAGCCGTTGCTGTTTAAGGCGACCGATGTAAACGGGGTGGTAATGGCCGGCGTGCCGTCTCGCCAGGCAACGACGAGCTTGGCCAAATCAGACAGTGATGAGGTATTGCCTTCGGCTCGAAAGGTCCCGGAATCGGTGATGGAGAGACCGGTTAGTTTGACATTCTTCGGTGTGACAGCGTTGAGGAGAGTGTAGAATTTGCTCCAGCGAACCTTGCCGTTAAGGACAGTTTGGAGTCTGTCGCCACCAGAAAGGACTTCGCTGACTTGAGTGTTGAGTGTCGCGTTCTCGGGAAGGCGAAGTTGCTGATCAATCTCTTGAAGTTTAGTGGTTAAAGATTCAACCCGGCTTTTCTGGTATAAGTTCAGGCCAAAGACGAGCACAATCTCGACAACAACAATAATAAAAACTAGGACACCAAAAGTATCGATGACTGGTTTACCGCCTTCAACCGAGGCAATTTCCTCTTTTGGCTGACCTAAATGTCGACGATCCTGTGTGTCCAAATCCCCTCCTATATATTATCCACTCTACTTGGACTGTTTTGGGACTGTCAATGGCCTAGTATTAAGTGCGGGGTTGACGAGGCAGCTAAGACGGGTCTACGCTGAATGCAGAGATTAACTCGTTGACTGAAAGTTATAATTATCAAATCAATAAGGGGGGGTGGATGCAATTATCAACAATTACCAGGGTGGTCGTAGGTTTCGCCTTCGGCGCGGTCATAGGTGGGGGCGTTATCTCGGCAATTTCAAATCTTAATTATTCGACCGAACAATTAACAACCGAGTTGGCTCATTCAACTATTGTTAGTCAAACAAATTCTCCGCCGTTTCCGCCCTGTCCGCCACCGCCAGAACCGCAAACCAACTGCATGACGACTGAGCAGCTCCAGATGTGGCAACAAGCACAACAGCAACAGCCGCCGCCACAACAACCGCCGCCGCCAAATCAGAATCCTGATCCCAACCAGCAGCCACCGACTGGCGGACAGAATCCGCCGCCGACCAATCAGAACCCTGATCCCAACCAGCAGCAAAACGGCCAAACTGGCCAACCAAATCCCAACCAGCAACCACCGACTAACGGACAGAATCCGCCGCCACCCGGCTCTCAACCGGGACAGCCATTCCAACCGCAAAACGCCGCCTCGCAATACCAGGGCCCACCGCCGAACTTGAATTTAAGCTTCCAACAGCCGGCCGGTTTACAGGATCCGGATAAGTGTTTCCGAGAAAAAGGCGGTGAGGCGCTCGTCGCCGCCATGCGTAGCGGCCAGATGTCGCCAGCACAAGCCGCTTCGGCCGGTAGTTGCTTCATGGGTAACTTTAATAATTCTGGTGGCGGTCAGGGACAGCCAGGACAACCCGGTGGCAATGGGCAACCCGGTCAGCCATTTGGCCAGATGTCCATTCTTTCGGGCGACTTTATGAGGACGATGTCTAATGTCAAGCCGCCGGCCAACGATTGTGTTGCTAAAATCGCTGGTGCCGATGTGGCCGATAAAATGTTCGGCCAGGGTGTTGCTATGGATCCAGAAACAAGCAAAAAAGTTATGGCCGCGGGTTGCTTTGGCCCACCACCCGGTGGCACCGGACAACCGGGCCCGAACGGCCAACCAGGTGCACCCGGCCGACAGTTTGCCGGTCCGCCGCTCGAAGTCGTTGACTGCTTGAATAAGATTCCGGGCAACGGCGACATTCAATCCGGCAAGAGAGTGCCAACAACGGCCGAATTTAGCGCTGGTCAAGCTTGCTACGCCAAAGCTGGTGCCACGCCGTTCTTTGTTCCGCCTGGACAAGTATCGGAGAACTCGCCGCTTTCTCTGTGCGCGAAAGCTGTTATCGGCGTTACCGATATTTCAAAAATCACCCCGAATAGCTTAACCAGGGAACAGAAACAACGGATGCGAGCCTGTTACGCTCCAACAGGAGATCAGGCAATGGCTAATACTCAGCCAAGCTTGCCACAAGAGGCCGCCGATTGCGTTAAAAAAATTATGGGCGAAGAAGCCTTTGCCCAAGTTAGTACCGGTAAATTAGAGCCGTCGGCGGAACAGCGCAAAAATGTTGCGTCCACTTGCTTCCAAAGAAAAACCGGTCTATCCAAAATCGCCGAGTTATCCGAAGCCGCGGTGCCACTAACCCAAACGCAGGCTTTAATGGCCGATGTTGACAGCACACTCATCCCCGAGCCGGAAGTCGTTGCGCCAACTACCACCGAAGTGGCGGCGGATCCGGACGAGGCCAGTTTTGAACTCACTGGCACTCTTGGCGACGGAGCTGATGTTGAAACGGTTGACATCTACTACAACTCGGACGCCAACATTGTTACCACCGAAACTAAGGACGAGAATGGCAAGAAAACCTGGGGCACAACCGTCGCTTACAGCAGCTTGTCTCAAGATGAGGATCACACGCTCTACGCCCTAATGACTAAATCCGACGGTACGGTTGTTCGTAGCCCACTGGTAGCTTTTGCCGCTAAAGCGGCCGATTCTACCGAAACCACTTCGGACAGCGGTACCAATAGAAATATGCTGGTTCTTTATGGAATCTTGGGCGCACTGGCTCTAGCCATAATCGGCTTTGTCCTAGTCCGCCGCAAACATCGAGTGACAGCCTGACTCAAAACTTTTAGACAATGAAAAACCAACGGGCGAAACCCGTTGGTTTTTCGTTACTATAAAAATAACCCCATTGGTAGCCCTAGACGAATCGAACGCCTGGCGGCGAATTGTCCGAACTTAAGCCATCTAGGTGCTATTAGCAGGGCGACTACGGTCGAATTTTCGTCTCTCGGTTGAGCTGTAGCTAAGTAGGTTAGTTAATGAGGTTCTGAGCTTTGAGTCTCGGTAGGACATCGTGCTCAAAGATTGAACCTATATTCCAACCAGCGGGAATACTTGAGTCGATCCAACTTATCTCGGCAATTTCGTGACTTGGGTGGGGTTCGCCTCGCCAAGATTCAACAATAAAAACTTTCATCTGAATAGTCTTGGTTTCGTCTGACGCCGCCCTACCGGAAAAAGTACCAAACTCTTTAAGATCTCTTTCTGCGACGGTAATCCCCAACTCTTCCTTAAGCTCGCGGACCAGCGCCTGTTTCGCAGTCTCACCCTCCTCTAACTTACCTCCTGGCGCAATGAAAAAAGTTTCATTCCAAGAACGAGTCACTAGTAGCTTTCTGTCTCTTATAATTACCCCGCCCGCCTTAAGGATAAGCGATGACATTTTGGACATTACACGACGCGATCCGGGACCTGTTGTTGAAGTTTGAATGCAATATTAATATTAGTCATTAATAAAATTGTCAAAGGATTTGTGTCTAGGTAGCTTGAGTAAGAATATCCTTTACTACCTCGTCAGCGGGGTTCAAGGCATTAATTGAGACGGCTCCTGCCTTCAGCTGCCTACTCTGAAAACGTTCAAGACGATCAACGAGCAAATCTTGCATACGCTCTCCTTTGCCAAAGTTATTGTCGCGATCCTGGCGGTTGAGTCGGCTAATCATGGTGTCCGCGTCCACTTTTAATAAAAACACTTTTTTACCAGCGGGCCAGTACTGCATCAAATCATCGGCACCTCCGCAGAGAAAAACCCGCTTGGCTTCTTTATTTTCCTCCACTAACTTATCGAACATTGTCTTATTAAGTGTCCATTTATACTTATCTCGCCATTCCCTATTAGTTGGCTTGTAGTCTTCGGGTAAATTACCGGCGTTGTCGGAGAATCGAAAAAGGCCGTCTTGGATTTTACTATCAAAAGCAACCTCTCCCACTTCTAAAAGTTTACGAGCAACAGTTGTTTTACCAGAACCTGAAATTCCGGTGATGAAGAAGAGCGTTGGTTTTAATTTCATTTGCAGGCCCTAGGCGAATCGAACGCCTGACAAAGGTTTTGGAGACCTCCGTTATACCATTTAACTAAGGGCCTTTACCCTAGAATTTTACCACAAAAACCACCCCTTATTCAGGAGCTAGCTGCTAGTTGCCGTCAGCCAGTTGCTTAAGGAGTTTTCACTTTCCTTCTTTATGAAGGATTTGTTTTTTACAGCGTTTGCAGAATTTCTTCAGCTCCAACCGGGTGGGGGTGTTGGTTTTATTTTTTTCTGAATAAAAATTGCGCTCCTTACACTCGGTGCATTCGAGAGTAATCGGCATGCGGGCGGTTTTCTTGGCCATGATTTATTTATTTTACAGGTTAATTCTTATATTGTCTAGATTCTTTGAGCCGCCTCCGGGGATTGAACCCGGGACCTTTTGCTTACCATGCAAATGCTCTACCACTGAGCTAAGACGGCGATACTATCGACCAAGATATTCCTTACCTTCGTATTGGCATAATACAGGGTCACCACACCATACTCACTTTTCTTACGATATGTTCCAAGCTTGCCAGTAATAGTAACCGTTGGCTTATAAAACTGCTCAGAATAAACCCCTAGGGTATTCTCCCAAAATTTGCGCACCTTGTTAAGATCGAGGTCGCTGAAAAGATGGAGCTGAAACTTTAGACTTCCTTTTCCAACTTGAAAAAAACGATCAAGGAACTTCATGAATACAATAATTACACCAGGGTCTGAGTTACCAATCTTAACGCTATTCTTATTGGCCTTGTTTCCTTCACCCCAGTATAAAGCAATACCTAATCCCCAAAGCTCATAATCCTCTTTTGTTACAGGCTGAGTAAACCGGAAAGGGTCGCCGTCAGGATGGTGCCAAGTGTAAATCGCTTCGCTAATTGTACGGCGTTTGATTGAGTATTTATCAAGCCAATAATTGACCTTGTGCATGCTGACTCCTTTGCTGATCGCAATCTGTTGCGCAGACATTAATTTGGTCAAATAGAGCTCTTCTAAATCTGCTTTTTCCAACTTCATATCTTTACCATAACACAAAACCACATATTCAAGCAGGAGGTAGTGCTGGGAGTAGGATTCGAACCTACGAAGGCACAAGGCCAGCAGATTTCACTTATCCCTAAGTTTCCTTAGGGCGCGGACTATATCATTACCCAATTTCTTGGGTATCCCGGTATCTAGTCTCTACGGCGCTCCCGCCGGAAGGCGGGTTCCCACGGTATTGGCATATCTTGCGACTTAGCTTTCACCGTTATCCCGGAATTATCATTCCAGAGTTACCTCTGGAAGCTGCCAATCTAGACAGTCTGCTCTCGTTGACCACTTGAGTATCCCAGCAATTAATAACTTAAGGTTCAGAGCCGCCTGTCGGATTCGAACCGACGACCTGATGCTTACAAAGCAACTGCTCTACCACTGAGCTAAGGCGGCGATAACCATGTCGAGCCGCTTGTTGGCGAGAACGAGAACTAGAAGCGAAGCGACTATCAAATTTTACCATTAGTCGCTCAAGCATTCCAGGCGGAAGCTACTTCCTTTCGAGCAGATGATCGAGCAGCTGACGGTATTTCTTGGTGACTGGGTCGAGTGTGATCGCTTCGCGAGCCGAGACGGTCGCCTTTTGCCGATCGTTATTACCTAAATAAGCTAACGACAGATTATAATGACGGCTGGGGTTGTATTTGTCGAGCTTAACTGCCACTTTGAGCGATTCAATCGCGTCGTTGAAATTCTTTTGATTCAAGTAGATTATTCCCAAACGGGCGTAGACCCGAGCATCAGAGGGACTACGCGTGGCCGCTTTCAGGAAAAATTCCTCGGCTTTATCGTAATTTCCTTGACGAAAAAATTCATCGCCCTCTTCAAACAAACCGCTAATTTCGTCCGTTTCGCCGGAAGTCTCTTTTTGCCAGAACTGATGTTCACCCGTCACGCCTGGTTTGGTCACAAGCCGATCCGTTAGCAACGGAATCCCGCCCTTAACCTTTCTGGCCTGTTCGATAACTCGACTGCCCAATTTCACGCTAACCTGGCCAACCCTTCGAGACAGGGCCAAGGCCAGCTGTCCGGTCTGTTCGACCACTTGCGGGGTGGCGCTGAGACGACGAACTAGCAAAATCAAGAACAGGACCAGAGCGGCGAAGAAAATAATTTGAGCAAGCATTAACTTGGTATATCGTTAGTTGTCACTCCAATGCAAGAGCAGCCAATCAATCGTCAGCTTTAGATTGGCGTTAGCATTGAGTTTCTTTGTGGCCCGATCGAGTAGCAGAACTCGATCCGTAACCTGTTGAATCGGCGTGAGTAAAAGCTGTTGCTGTTGATGATTCATCTCGCTGGCCAACAAATCGACTAGTTGCTCCCGCGGTAATTCGGTCAGTTCGTTAAACATAACACTTGACGATTTATTAAAATGCGACGACTCGACCTTTGATGTTCGAGCTAACCCCTCAAGAGAATGCAAGCGCGAGAGAACCGTCGGCAAGAGCCGTTGCGGTTGTTCGGCCTGGAGAACGATTACCACTGACGGCGGTGGTTCTTCGAGTAACTTTAAAAGGGTATTCTGCACGATATCGCTCATATCGTCAGCATTACTGATAAGCAATAATCGTTTCGCCCCAAAGGCGCCGAGCCCAGAGGAAGTGACGAATTGTCGGGCGGATTTGGCGTCGCCGACAGCGCCGTCAAAAACTAGGGTATCGATGGCTTCAAACGAAGAGAGGATTTCCGTTACTCCGCTCGCGTCACCGCCACAAAGGTACGACTTGCCTGGAATCAACCTAGTTTCTAGATCTGTCGTTATCATCAGTGGCATTCTAGCTGTAATCTGACCGCGCTACTAGGGAAAAGCTGTTGAACGGCTAAGGCAGTCCTGCTATGATAATGACATGGCAGAAGGATTTGAAGACAAAACGCTGAAGTGTAAAGATTGTGGCAACGATTTTATCTGGACTGCTGGCGAGCAGGAATTTTTCTCGAAGAAAGGCTTTACCAACAAGCCAGCTCGTTGCAAGGATTGTCGCCAAAAAAATCGTCAAAAAGTTGAAGCCGAATACTTTAAGGTGACTTGCGCCAACTGCAAGCAAATCGGCGAAGTTCTTTTCAAACCCGCTAATCCCGACTCCCCTATTTACTGCAAGCAGTGCTTCGAAGAAAAATTTTTAGCACCAGCGGCCTAGACGACTTTTGTGGCCACTTTGAGAGTTTTGCGGCAACGGTTGCAGACCAGCAAGCCGTCGAGTTTTTGTAGGTTAGGGTAAATCACTCTTTTGGTTTTATGCAAAGACTTAGGTCGGTTAAACCCAACCTGCGGTGATTTCAGGCAAATCTGACAAAAAAGCTGTGTTCTGTTCATCTTATTTAGTAATTTATTTAGTTATTTTGTTACTTCGAACGAAGTGAGAAGCGAGCGTTAGCGAGATTCGTAATTCGTAATTCCTATTTATGTTGTACCTAATGATATACTATTCTTTAGAATGTCTCAAGACTCAATGCTTCTCGGCCTGTTATTAATTGTCATAATTTTGTTAAGTTTATCGATTCACGAATTTGCTCACGCCTGGGTGGCTAATTTATTCGGCGACCCAACCGCCAAAAACGAAGGACGGATGAGCTTGAATCCTTTGAAACATTGGGACAGCGTTGGAACAACCTTACTGGTTGGGCTGTTGGCGTTGCAAGCGATTGGACTGACTAGTTTACCAGCGTTTGGTTGGGGCAAGCCGGTGCCAGTCAACGAAGGTAACTTTGAGAATCCCCGACTGCACGGCTTACAAACGGCTCTGGCTGGACCGATGAGCAACTTCTTTGTGGCAATGATTTTGGCGTTAATAGTCCGAACGATCCACTTGCCAGAGTTAGCGAGTTCGGCAATTATTCTGGCCATTTACATCAATATATTCTTGATGTTTTTTAACCTCCTACCCATTCCCCCGCTCGACGGCTCCCGGGTCTTGCGCCTGTTTATGAGCGAACAAACCTATTATTCGATGGCTGGCAGTCCGTTTTTCTTGTTCGGCGCAATTTTCGTCATAATCTATTTCCTGTCCGAACCGCTCGTCCAAGCAACTAATTATTTGACTGCATTGCTAATTGGTGGCTGACGCTTGGTTGGCTGATTTCTGTGATAAAATTACCCTGATCCCGAACGCCCGAAACATTTGAATCTTAAACAATCTTAGGGACTCCACCTTTTGGGCGGTATTACGATTTATCGTTCTACCGAGTTGCTACTTCGCGGGAAGAGCAAAAGGAAACCCACTTGTTCACCAGTCCCTTCTGGCTCTAAACAGGCGAGAAGAAGGCTAATATTAGAACATTTGGAAAGGGTTCAAAAATGTTTCGGGCAACGGGGTTTCGGGGCGTAGCATAGTTGGTAATGCGCATGGCTGGGGGTCATGAGATCGCTGGTTCGAGTCCAGTCGCCCCGACGAATTAGGTGAGTTTTGCTTGCTGTTACTGCTTCACTCTGCTACAACCAAGCCAAGCGACATGGACGAACAAATATTGCCTTACGACATTTTACGGTTCGATTACAAGGAGCGGCTTGACGATCGGTTTTTGGCAACGCATTTGCATCGCTTCGAAATGTTCAGTCAGCCCGTTGCCTTAGTCGTCCTGATTGAAATCGTTAATCCTTGGCATCCCTCGAGCGAGTTAGGCCAAAAAATACTCAACGCCTTGGTTCGGGAATTCTCTCAAGGCGAGGCCTTGTCTTATCTAGCCCGTTTTGAAATCGCCCTCAAACAAGCTAATCGAGCCGTCCAGGAGGCGCTCAGTCAGACTGAATCGCCAGTCTCGTGTGTCGCGGTCTTATTGGAATCAGACCAAATCCACTGCGCCGGTATTGGTTCAGCCAAACTGGGTTTGCTCCGAAGGGGAAAGTTGGCAACTATTCTTGGCTCGAAAAGTACTAGCGCCGACACTTTTGCCGCCGTTACCAGCGGCGATATGAACGAAAACGACTGGCTCTTTATCGCCAACAGTACTTTTTACTCAAACTTAGCTGGGCAGAATAGCCAGATTTGGCTGACTGATGATGTGGCTGATATAGGGGCCGAAATCAGCCAGCTTGACCAAATCGACCCAGAGCAAAAATTGGCTGGGGTGCTACTGCGTTTCAATCCCCTTCGTCCACCTAGCAATCAAACCTTCTTTTGGGGTGAAGCTAGAACGCCTAAAAACAACTTCCCTCAATTTACCTGGCCGAAGATAAATCTTGGCTCAGCCGCTAGCTTAACCAACCGCTTGGGCGCATTGATTGCTCAATCCTTCAGGGCAGCGATCAAACTCCTTCCCCAACGGCGGGCTCTTTCGACCGAAACTTACCAGGGATCGAAAGGCCGATTGCCGAAACTACAGCGACGCTTTCTGCCGATCGTCGTTGGCTTGATTGTCATTTTCGCCGCCATTTGGGGCTATCAACAATCGCATCAAGACCAGCCCACCCAGACCGTGCAAGCTACCCTGCTAACCGAGCTGGAGGATTTACGAGCCGATCAATTACTCGCTGGCTTGACCGAAAAATTTACTCTCGGCGGGTATGAGTCGCTAGACGACAGCGCCAAGAGCACTTTAGTGTCTCTGCTCAATAATCAAAAAATCTTCTTGACTGAATTGCCTACTGCCGCTACTCATGCGCCAAGCGACATTGTGGCGCTGGAGACACTCAATAACCAGCCGCTTTTGATCGATAGCCAGGGTCAGATCTGGACATACAACGGTTCGCTACTAACCCAATTGACTCAAAAAACCCCGATTACCAACCCTGTTTCGCTAACGGCATTTGGGCCGACTAACATTATCGCTAGCGATGCGGCCGGCAATATTTGGCGCCTTGACGGTTCACCGAATCAACCGATCGCCTTAACCCAAGCCGGAGCCCAAATTAACGAAGTTAAACTGGTCGAGCATTATCAGGGTAATCTTTATCTAATTAATCTGACCTCGCGTATCACTTCGCGAGTGAACAATTTTTCCAGCGATTTGAATAGTATTTCAGTTTACAACAAAGCGGAAAACTTAGTTGGACTAAGCAAGCCCAGCGACATCGCCATTAACGGTAAAGTCTTGGTGGCTGACACCAACGGCCTAGTCGTTGAGTTTGCCCGAAATGCCCCAAGCATTGTGAAATTTCAGCTCCCTACCGTCGACGGAGCAGTCAAGATTGCCACTAGCGACAGCGCCGCCTTAACCATCATCAGTTCCGGACGAGCTCTTTACCTAATAGATAGCACCAACACCCTCGTTGGCACGATTTTCTTGGCCTCAAGCGCTAAAATCACCGACATTATTCTCGACCCAACCAGCCCAACAAAATTCTGGCTCGCCTCTGGTGAAGAGCTTTATTCAATTCAGTTCTCGGTTGAGGCTACCGCCTAACTATCTTTTGCCACCATGCGTGATGGGGCGGAGATGCCGATTAGGTCTAGAGTTTTTTTGATTGTCAGACTAGTTGCTTTTAAAATGGCCAAGCGAGAGTTGGCAATTTCTGGTGCCTCCCCGACTACCCGGACGGTTTCGTAAAAGCTATGTAGGTCAGTCGCCAAGGCCGTCGCGTAATGAGTGAGGCGATGAACTTCTAGATTACCCGCAATCTCTTCGACCAGATCTGGAAACTGAATAATCCGCAGCAACAACTGTCGTTCAATCGGATGGGTGATGGTAATTTTATCGGGAATAACAAAGTCGTCGTTAGTCGAGAACTGTCGAAAGATTGAAGAAATTCTAGCGTAAGCATACTGGATATAGAAAACCGGATTTTGGTTGGAGCTGGCCTTGGCCACGTTAAGATCGAAGTCGATCGAGGAATCGGTGCTTTTATTAAGGAAGAAAAAGCGCGCTACATCAGGCCCAATTTCATCCAAAACATCGTCCAGAGCCACATAGGTGCCGGCTCGTTTGGACATCTTTACTTCTTTGCCATCCTTAATCAAGCGAACTAGTTGCGTCACCACCCAATTGAGCGTCCCGCCCCAAAGGTAATGCGGTCGGAGAATTCCTTCGATGACTTTATTTAACTCGGTGGTGTAGGTGTAATGATCGGGCCCAACGACATTAATCAGCCTGTGGTAGCCGCGTTGAATTTTGAAGCTGTGATAAGCAATATCGCTGGCTAAGTATGTCTCTTCGCCGGTCGAGCGGATTAAAACGCGGTCCTTGTCGTCGCCAAAGCGGGTGGTTGACAACCAGGTAGCGCCGTCAGCGGTATAGGTGTAGCCCTTGGCCTTTAATAATTCCAGCGACTTTTTGTAAACACCGGTTTGATAGAGCGACTCTTCGGAGAAGAATTGATGAAAATCAATGCCGACTTTTTTGAGCATCGGTTTGATCATCTCCTCCATCACAATCGCCGCGGCCTTCTCCCCAACCGCGACCGGATCTTTCTCTTTGATCCTTTTGGCCAGCGCGTCAATGTAATCGCCACTATATTGGGCTTGGTCGTCCTTTAGAACCGAGTGTCCGAGCATAGCAATCTGGCCGCCGCGATCGTTGACATAGTATTCGCGCATCACCGTACAGCCATAAAGCTCTAGTACTCGGGCAATTGTTTCACCGACAAAGGCACCGCGGGCGTTAGCCAGCGTCAGTGGCCCGGTCGGGTTGGCGGAGACATATTCAACCAAAACCCGAGTTTCTTTGCCTAAATCACTTCGGCCGATCGCATCAGGCAGGCGAATCATCTCTTTGACAGTAGAAAGCAGGTGTTCGTCAGTAATTGTAAAGTTGATAAATCCTGGCGTCGTCACCGAAACATTGCGGAAAACCGGGCTGGCTTCGAGCTCTGGTACAAGCTTCTGCGCCAGTTGCATTGGTGACATTTCCTGCAGAGCGGCCGTAATCATCGCGATGTTGGTCGAAAAATCGCCAAACATTTTATGTTTAGCTGGTTCGATATCAAAACGCGGCGGATCAGTTTTATAAACTTTCTGATACGCAATTCGAACAGTCTGATGTAATTGGCCAAAAATCATGAGATTAAGATGTTGCGGTGAGCACAAAACTAATTGCCGATGATGTAGTTGTAGCCGTCGGGAAGTGGTGCTCCACCAAAAGAAGTTTGCCAGATTGTTTCAGCTCTTTCAAGAGCTGTCTGCTCGCTCGAGTTTAGTGGGGTTTTCTCCAGCTGTGCTGTCAGACGATAGTGTTTGCCGATGAGATCACCATCAGGCGGCGGTTCGTGCGATAAGTCGAAAAGGTAATTCAGTCCTCCGTTACTAATAGAGGGGTCGGTCGGAATGGTCATCAGGTATTCCGAGAATGAGCCACAGCCGTCGGATATTGATCGTAAGTCGAGAACCTTCCACCATCGACCTGATTGACCGAGATTCCGCCCTGGATAAAAACCAATGTCGCCTTGATCATTGCAGGCCTTGGCGTCGTGACGGGCCTGGAAACCCAAGCTGATCGCTGTTAAATCAGATTTCCGTCTGGCGTCCCGACTCCGGCTAGTGGCGCTCGTATAGGCATACATCGAAAGCGACGCCAAGATCCCAATAATCGCGACAACTGACATTGCTTCGATTAATGTGAATCCTCTCTTCATTGCTTTCATCTTACCTCCTTCGAGCCAATTTACAGAATGTATGCTTGCCAACTTGCAAAACTAGCTCGCCAGTTAACGAAATCTCAAAACTCGGGTCAGTCATTTTGGTACCGTTCAGTTTAATCGCTCCTTGCGTTATCAGACGATTGGCTTGGGTATTACTACTCTGGGACGCTTCGGCCACGGCATGGAGTAATGAAATAGTTTTCTGGCTGAAAAGTAATTCTGAAGCCAGATGATCGGCGACCTTTTTGTCACGAAACGTCTGGTTGAACGACGCATCGGCCGCCTCGGAAGGCTTGACTCCGTGATAAAGTTCGACAATCTTACGAGCCACTAACGCCTTTTGGTCGCGAGGAAGAAGATTTTTAAGCGCAGCTTTAACTTCTGTTTCTGCTCCCATTAAGGCCGCCATCTCACCGTAATGCACAATCAGCGAATCCGGAATACTCATCACTTTGCCAAACATTTCATCAGGCGAGTCCGTCAAACCAATATAATTTCCCAAACTACTGCTCATTTTCTTGGCTCCATCCAGCCCGAGTAAAGGCTTCATCAAGACTAACTCTTGCGGAACTTGGCCAACCTTCTTCTGCAGCTCTCGCCCCAATAAAAGATTGAGACGTTGATCCCAGCCACCAAGCTCGATATCAGCTTTTAGCTCAACGGAATCAATCGCTTGTGTCAGCGGATAAAGCAGCTCGTGTAAACCGACCGACTGCTTGGCAGATAACCTTGTCGCAAAATCCTCTCTCTCAATCAGGGTGTTAAGCGAGATTTGTTGGGCGTAGCCGAGCAGGTCGCTTAAATTCATCTTGGCTAGCCAGCTAGAGTTGTAGAGTACACGGGCCTTTCTCTGCTCAAGTATCGCTCCCGCTTGAGTCAGATAGGTTTTCATATTGTCCTTAATTTCGGCCTCGCTTAAGATCGGTCGAGTTTTATTAACTCCAGCTGGATCACCAATTCGAGCCGTGAAATCTCCGATTACTAGAACGGCCTGATGACCCAAATCTTGGAATTGACGCAACTTTCGCAAAACCACCGCATGGCCAAGATGAAGGTCAGGTGTTGTTGGGTCAACACCCAATTTGACCACTAACTTTTTACTCTCGCGCAGGCGGCGCAATAAATTCGTTTCATTAATTACTTCCGCTACCGCCCAGGTAAGTGCTTGGTTGTGGTCGCTGTCCATTGTTACATCTAGTATATCCTTGTAGAATTAGGGAGTCTACAGGATGAAAACTCAAAACTCAAAGGTCAAAAGTCAAAACCATTACGATAGTCAAACCTTTAATACCTTGGTATTTAGGTTTTGGACATTGGGCTTGAAGTTTAAGCGATGAAAATAAAATTACGCTTTCCTAAAATTCGAAACCCTTTTGCCAGTCCGGTTAGCTTGAAGAAGCTACAGAACCGACTTTTTTCCAAGAAAAAATCTCACCAAATTACCTGGCGAAGAGTCGGTAAGTACGCCCTCTGGGCTCTCGGTATCATTATCCTGTTAATAGTCTTGATGTTTGCCTGGTTCGCTAAAGATCTACCGACGCCTGGCAAGATTCGTAATCTTGCGGCCGAGGGCTCGACTCGACTCTACGACCGGAATATGCAGCCGCTTTACACTATTTCTTCTGCGGACAAAAAACGGATTCTAATCGACCAAAAAGATATCCCCCAGGTTGTCAAAGACGCGACCATCGCCATTGAAGACAAGAATTTCTACAACCACCACGGTATCTACCTCAAAGGTATCGGCCGAGCAGTAGTTTTTGGTGGCTCGCGCGGTGGCGGCTCAACCATCACCCAGCAGTTTGTCAAAAATGCCATCCTTAAAGACAATAAACACAATTTAGTCCGCAAAATTAAAGAAGCGATTTTATCAATCGAGCTTGAAGCGCTTTACAGTAAAGAACAAATTTTGACGCTTTATCTCAACGAGATTCCTTACGGCGGTAATAACTACGGCATCGAAGCGGCCGCTAAATCTTACTTTAATAAGAGCGCTAAAGACCTGACGATTGCCGAAGCGGCGACGCTAGCCGCTTTGCCTCAAGCGCCCTCAACCTTGTCGCCGTACGGTCAGAATGTCGATCGCTTGATCGCTCGTCGGGACCTAACGATTAGCTTAATGACCGATCAGGGCTACATCACTAAAGAGCAGGCCGCCGAGGCAAAAGCGGTCGTGTCGAAATTTGCCCCCCGTCGCGATTCGATTACCGCCCCGCATTTCGTCTTGTTTGTTAAGGATTGGTTGGTGGATTATTTCACTAAAGAACTTGGTGACGCCCAGATCGCCGAACAAAAAGTCGAAAGCGGTGGTTTTGATGTCGTCACTACTCTCGATTTGCCAAAACAACAGGAAGCCGAAAGGATTGTTTCTGCCGCCGCTGGCAAGACCTTGAAAAGTGCCGGAGCTTCTAACGCCGCCCTGGTGACAATCGACCCGAAGCGTGGCGAAATTATCGCAATGGTTGGCTCCGTCGACTACTTTCAGGAGCAGTTCGGCGCTTTCAATGTCGCTACCGCCTCTCGTCAACCTGGCTCGAGCTTCAAACCAATTGTTTACTCAGCCGCCTTTAAAGAAAAATATAATCCAGCCACAACCCTATTCGACCTACGGACCGACTTCGGTAACTACTCCCCCGACAACTACGACGGTGGTTTCCGTGGACCAGTCACGATTCGCCAGGCCCTCGGCAATTCGCTCAACATTCCGGCTGTCAAAATCTTGGGGCTTGTCGGCATTGATGATGCTCTGAAAAATGCCAGCGACCTCGGTATCACCACCCTCACAGACAAAGATCGTTACGGCTTAGCTCTGGTATTGGGCGGCGGTGAAGTTAAGTTAACGGAGATGACCGGCGCCTACGGGGTTTTTGCTAATAACGGCGTCTTAATGCCGACAACGCCGATTCTTAAAATCACCGATAGTAAACAAAAAGTCATCTACACCCACGAAGACCCCAAAGACGGCCGGCAAGTGCTTGACCCACAAGTCGCTTATCAAATATCAAATGTTTTGAGTGATGTCGAAGCCAAGAAGCCGACCTTCGGTCGAACGCTGGGCGTCTTAACCCTTCAAGGCCGACCAGTGGCCAGCAAGACTGGTACGACCGACGCTTTCCGTGATGCCTGGACGATCGGCTATACGCCCCAATATGTCACTGGAGTCTGGGCCGGCAACAACGACAATAGTTCGATGAACCGAGCTGGTGGTTCGGTCGCCGCCGCCCCAATTTGGGATGCGTTTATGGAATATCTCCACAAGGGCTTGCCGGTCGAACAATTTAATCGCCCGAGCGGTATCAAAGATGTTACTGTCGATCGGCTCTCTAATAAGTTGCCGGTCGCAGGTTCTGACCCAATTACCGATATCTTTGCGAGCTGGCAGGTTCCAACAGATAAGGACGATGTCCATGTTCGAGTTCGCGTCTGTAAGGAAAATGGCTTGCTGGCCGATTCGTCAATTCCTGACGAACTAGCGGAGGAGCGCACCTACACCAATGTTCACTCCGAAAAACCAAACTTCCCCAATTGGGAGGGGCCAGTCCTGGCTTGGGCCAACGCCAACGGCTTCAACAATCGGCCGCCTACCGAAAAATGCCAAGCTGGCAGTGTTCAGCCCACAATCGAGATTACCGCGCCGACCGAAGATCAAGAAGTTTCGGGAACTTTTGTAATTAGCGCCGCCGCTAGCGCGTCGAGCGGTGTTAAGCAAGTCGAATTCTTTATCGATAGCATCGCCGTCGGTACCAGTACTGCCTCACCTTACGAAATTAGTTACAACGCCAATAACCTTTCCGCCGGAAGCCATAAACTTCAGGCAACGGTCACCAGCAATAGCGGCTCGAGCGCCACTAGCGATATTGTCAACTTTGATGTTTCGACCGACAGCGCACCCCCTGACGAGGTTAGTAAATTATTAGGTATAACGGCCGGTGGACAGATAATTTTTACCTGGAATAATCCAACCGACTCCGATTTCAAGCTGGTTAGGATCAAGGTTTACTCGGGTGCACCGACCTACGCCACTCTTTATCGGACGGTTGAAGTTTCTAAACCAAGTCAAACCGCAACCATCACCGGACTATCGGGGACATTTCGCTTTGTGGTGCACACAGTCGACATCACCGGCAACCAATCCGACGGAATTGAAAGATATTACTCGTTCTGACCGCAAGGCAAGTCTGAAGTCTCAAGGATAAATCCTGAAGTAAGTAGCTGCAACAAGTTTTAATTTGGTAATCCATTACCATACGGTAATGGATTACCAAATTTGTTGGTTGGCGACAGCAACTTTTCCAGCAAAGAAAAAGCTCCACCTGGTGGGGTGGAGCCGCGGACTTCGATGATCGAGATCAGGGATCGTCAGCTTTGGGTTTTCTGCTCGTAATACTATCGCGATCCAGAGATCCCCAGGTTTCGAATATCAACGAAGCTATTGGCAGACCGAAGAATGCTAGTATAAACATTCCCTCTCTTGTTCGACCGCTCATGCCAATTGCAATGAAGGTGAGGATGGCGGCGTAGCCCGCGATCCTCACCTTCAGCTCCTTCGATTTCATAGGAGCATCGTTATCTGGTGTCTTCAACCCATAGCGGTAGCTGATGATCAGCAAGAGCAGGGTCATGCCTAATGCCAGCCAGTTCCAATTGTTCACGAAGAATCTCCTCGCTCCGAAGAGCTTAGTTTGACAAAATTTTACATCAAAAACACTGGAAAGTCAATGGTTTTAGGACTGGGATATTTCTAACCGAACCGGTATCAAGCGACTAACTTCATTAGAATCCTCTAACCCTCATATTGGTTAAAACCAATACGGAAACCAGCAGTCTTTAGGTTTCTTATGTACTTTAATAGATAGGAAGCCTATGTAGTCTTGAACGAATGCGTAGCTAGTCAAAGATGGCGGCTAGATGTTTGAGAGAAGTAACTTTCGTGTTGGGCTGGTAGCCAAGACGCTTGGCTTCTTTGATACGGCTGGTCAAACTGTGGGCGGGACGGATTTCGCCCAACAAACCCATTTCGCCGATCAGGACGATATTGTCGGGCAAGACTTTCTTGGTCAGTGACGACATAATCGCTCCGGCGATCGCCAGATCAATTCCCGGGTCTTTCAGCGAAAAACCGCCAACTACATTGATAAAAATGTCATACATATTGGCCGGCACATTAAGACGATTCTCCAGCACCGCCAAAATAACATTGAGACGGTTAGGATCGATGCCCTGGCAGGATCTTTTCGGATAGCCAAAACTGGTTTTGGTAGATAGCGCTTGGATTTCGACCAGAAACGACCGACTGCCTTCGGCGGTAATCGTCAACGCCCGACCAGGCAATTTTTCTGTTATAAGAGAAGCGAATAGTTTGCCGGGATCTGGAACCGCTTCAAAGCCGTCTTTAGTTAATTGATAAATACCGACTTCGTCCAGTGGCCCGTAGCGATTTTTTTCAACATGGAGAATTCGTAAACCAGTCCTTTTCTCGCCCTCAAGGTACAAAACAGCATCAACCAAATGCTCTAGAACCTTCGGGCCGGCGATCGACCCTTCTTTAGTAATGTGGCCGATAACGATGAAGGCGACCGTATTTTGTTTGGCAAACTGCGTCAGACGCCAGACAATCTCTCGCACCTGAACTAACGATCCGGGCGTACCAGCAGTTGTCTCGTCGAAAACCGTTTGAATAGAATCGATTACCACAAGGCGCGGTTTGTTGGATCGGACGGCGGCTAAAATCCGCCCCATATCGCGCTCGGCTGAAACCAAAATCGAGTCTTTCTTTAGGCCGAGTCGGTCGGCCCGCATTTTCAGTTGCTCTAAAGACTCTTCGGCCGAAAAGTAGAGTGAACCGGCGATACTACTGGCGACTTGCAATAGTAAAGTACTTTTACCAACGCCCGGACTGCCGGCGATTAAGACGACCGATCCCGGTACAATGCCCGGATCTTCGGCGCCTAAAACTTGATCGAATTCCTTCATAGCGCTTTTCAAACGCCTAACATCGTGCAGTTTGATTTGGCTGATTTCTAGCAGTTTAGCAGGTTCCGAACGATGGGCGCTTTCCGCTGGATCGAAGCGTTCTTCCGTCAACGTATTCCACTCGCCACAGTTTGGGCACTTGCCCGACCAGCGCGGGAACTGTTGCTGACAGCTCAAACAAACAAAGGTGGTTTTCGATTTCATTAGTTTTGACTTTTGAGTTTTGACTTTTGACCTATCTCTTGTATATCACTTCCAACATGCTTAAAGTCAATTAACTGAAATTGGACTGAGCTATTACCGTTCCACTCATTAACTGTTAAATAGCCGGCAACATCGGCTCGATTGGACTTGTGGGTGGCAAACTTGTCGACGAGCGAAAAGCCGATCGCCTGGACGCACTTCCCGTCTTTGGCTAGTGTCAGTCGGAGATGTTTTTTGGTTTGTCCGATTGGCTGGGCGTCTTTCAGCTCGACATCACGAATAATAAAAGTGGGTCGGGAATTGCCCAAACCGTGTGGCTCGAGCGATTGTATTTCCTGCGCTAACGGCAGGGTCGCATCGGCTAATGTCAAAAAATCATCAGCTTTCAAAGATGGTTTGGGTAAAACACCATCGAAATATTTCGAAGCGTGTTGCTTCAATTTCTTGGCAAACAGCTCCCACTGATCGGTTCGAGCGCTCAAGCCGGCCGCTTGGCGATGACCACCGAACTGCACTAAATGAGAACTGGTGGCGGTTAAGCCATCGATAATTGGATAGTCGGCGATCGAACGGGCGCTGGCTCGAACACTTCCTTCTATTTGACTACCGACCACGACCGGTCGATAATACTTCTCTGCCAGTTTGCCAGCCACCAGACCAACAACGCCAGTTGGCCAATTATTCTCGACTAAGACATAAGCAAAATCACCAGCTTTATTTTGTTGCCAAATCAAAGATTCGGCTTGCTCTAGAATCGTCTCGACTAATCCCTGTCGCTCGCGGTTCAGTCGCTCGATCAACAACGCCAATTCTTCGGCCTGAACGCGATCGGTGGTTGTTAGCAGATCGTAAACTGGCCGGTTGTCCCCCATTCGCCCGGCGGCATTAAACCTTGGCCCGATCGAGAATCCTAGTGTACCGGCAGTCAAGTCGTCAACATTCAATCCCGCCAAACGCATCAGTGCTACCAAGCCTGGCCGGCGAGTCTTTTTCAGCACCCGCAGGCCAAAATCAACAAGCGGTCGGTTCTCCCCGCGCATCATCATCATATCGGCGACGGTGGAAATGGCGACTAAGTCCAACTGCCATTTCAAAAAACTCTCGGTCAGCTGTTTGGGGAAATCTTGCTGAAGTGCTTGAGCCAATTTGTAGGCCAAGGCGCAACCGCAAATATTCGGAAATGGATATTTTGAACCTGGTAAATACGGATCGACAATGGCATCGGCTGGTGGCAGATCTCCTTCTGGTGGAAGATGATGATCGAGGATAATTGCTTTGACACCTCGGTCTTTTAGCTTCCGGATTGTTTCGACCGAGCTGATACCGGTGTCAACCGTGATAAGTAGCTTGGCTTGCTCAGCAATTGGTTCAATAAACGAGTTACTCAAACCGTAACCCTCTTTTCGAGTCGGTAGATAAACTTCAAAGATCAAGCCCAGCTTTTGACAAATTCCTGCCAGCAAGGCTGCGGCCGGTGTGCCGTCAGCATCGTAATCACCAAAAATTGCGACCGGCCATTTTTCCTTAACGGCCTCGACAATTAGCGCCCGGGCTTCTTTCATCCCCGGCAATAAATTAGGGTCGTGCAAGTGTGTCTGAAAATCCATTACGAGTTCTGACGGCTCGATTTGGCGAATCTGACAGAGATGTTCAAGCAAAGATTGATTCTCTTGTCGCTTGTAGACTTGCCACTTCTTGGCCGCCATCACTTAGTGTAGACATATCCCGACACCCGGAGATCGATCCGCTCGGTGATGCTGTCGCCCTTGGCTGCCATCACTCCAGCGAGAGCTTCGACCTGACTATTAATGTCACCAGAGAGCAAGAATAATCCTTGGATTGAACTCTTGCCAGGTCGATCGATAACAGCCGTCACTTGATAGAGCGACTCATTTAGAAGGAGTGTATTGACGGTTAGTTGTTTGGCGCCAAGCAGCTCAACTAGGCGATGATATTGTTTGATAATCTCGGGACTGGCGACAACCGAACCGAGCTTAATTGGTTGTTTTTGGGTGTCTTCGATCACTAACAATTCGTTCGGTTCGTTACTCTGAGCAGCAAACAAGATGCCACGTTTATCAACTTGATAATTAGTCGCGTCTGTTCTCCAGATGATTTCGGCCAGGCGTTGGGTTAGCGTACAGCGGAGGGTGGCAGGCAAGCCCCGACGACAATCAAAATCTCCGACTGAAAGATTGCTGCGGGTTTTGTCGACGTATCGTGATATCGTCGGTGAAAAAATTGACTGGCCAAGTAGTTGATTTAGCTCGCTGGCGACAGCTTCGTTTTTATCACCTAATAATTCAATAGTTTTTAATCGCCAAACGGGTAAGCGACCCAACAGCAAGACAGCGACTACAAACGCTACGACAATAATGATAGCTCGCCAAGACCGATCCAATCCCTTCTGGCGACCGGAACTAGTTGGCACGACATAACTACTGCCAAATAATTTCGGATTCCTACTTCCCCTCTTCATTAAAATTCTCCAAATTTAGAAATTATCTGTACTTAGTTGTTGGTATATTTTGTAAACATCCCCCGCTCCGAGTAGGAGCACAACATCGTTGTTGTCGATAAATCCAGCCAGATACTTCGCCACTTCTGTAGTGGTCGGTCGGTATTCCAGATCCGGCTTGAGTGGCTTAAGGGCTTTGATGAGATCGTTGATAGTGACATAGCCGGACTTCTCCCGGGCCGAAGCGAAGATATCGAGCAATATTACTTTATCGGCGCCGAGCAGGCTGTGGGCAAATTCGTTGAGCAGTTTGCCGGTTCTTGAATAGGTGTGCGGCTGAAAAACGACAACGATATTTTTGGCTGGGTAGCGCTTTCGGGCGGCGTCAATGACAGCGGCCACAGCGGTTGGGTGATGGGCGTAATCGTCAATGACGACCGCCCCATTGTATTCACCTAAAACTTGGAATCGACGCATCGGTCCAACGAATTTACGCAGAGCTCGGGTGATAACCGACTCGGTCACCCCTAAGTGTCGAGCGGTAATAATTGCCGCAGTAGCGTTGAGGGCGTTATGGACACCAGCTAGCTTAGTCGTAAACGGCCCAATCTTCTTTTCTTGATGGAGGATATTAAAGGTGGTCGTCTCACCTTCCTTTATATCGATGACCTGAAATTGAGCTGACGCATCGAGCCCGTAAGTCAGGCAGGGGCGGTCGACCCGTCGACTAACTAAGCGACGAACTAACGGCCAGTCGATACAAGCGATAATGGTGCCGTCGCGAGGGATTTTGACTGATAAACGATAAAAGGCCTTATAAACATCTTCGGCGGTTTGATACATATCAGGATGATCGAGTTCGATGCTGGTGATGACAACATGCTTCATCGGATAGTCAAGAAACTTCGGCTCATTACTCTCCTCGCTTTTTTTGTATTCGTCGGATTCGACGATGAAATACTTGCCCTGACCGATATGACCGTTGGCCGGTAGACCCGACACATACGGCGCTCCGATCATATACGACGGGGCGAAGCCAGCTTCTTGTAAGATAAAAGCCAATAGGGCCGAGGTGGTGGTTTTACCGTGAACACCGGCGACGCCGATGCCTTCAAATTTAGTCATCATCTCGCCGAGAATTTCTGAAAAGGTCTTAACTTCCAGTCGAAGCTTTTTAGCTTCTTTGACTTCGGGATTCTCCATTCCAAAAGCAGCTGACAACACAATCCGCGGTTTGTCCTTGAGATTGCTGGCTTCGAAACCGTCAAAGACAGTGATCTGACTCTGGCGCAAAACTTCGTCTGTCGGAAACTCCTCGGCGGTGTCGCTGCCCGTCACAAAATAGCCTAGTTCTTTGGCCATTATCGCTAGCCCTGACATTCCCATACCCTTGATGCCGATAAAATGCAGCTTGTTGTTTGTTTCTGCTTGCTTAGCCATTAGTTAGACTCTCCTCTAGTGATAATTTCGATGATTCTTTCTACCGCATTCTCTTCGTTGAAATATTTACCAAGACGGGTTCCGAGATTCTGAAGTTGGGCCTTGTCGGCCAGTAGTCGCTTGATATCTTCGATAAAACCTTTGGTGTTGAGAATACTTTCCTCGCGCATCACCGCGGCGCCGGCGGCTTGGAGATGGCGGGCGTTAGCTAATTGGTGATCGCTGGCCGAGCCTGGTAGAGGGATTAGATACAATGCTCGCGAAAATACCGCTGCCTCGGCGGTAGTTGTGGCGCTGGCCCGACTGACCACTAAATCGGAGCTCTGAAAGTAGTACGGCAATTCTCGGGTGATAAAGGCAAATGGCCGGTAAGCGCTTTGAAGCTTTTTGCTCAAACGCTCGGCAAGCGATTTATGAGATCTGATTTCTGCCTCACCAGTAATATGAACAACATCGGCCACCTCGATTAGCTCCATTAACGCCTCCTTAACTAGGCGATTAATAGCTTGAGATCCCTGGATACCAGCGATAACTAACACCAACGGTCGCGATTTACTGACGCCTTGAAGCTTGGCGGCGTGGCGAAAAGTTCGGCGGATCGGGATCCCCACCTGCTCAAATCGGCTGTCATGCCCGGGGAAAACTGACGGAGTGAAAGCTGTCAATATTTTAGAAGCCAAGCGAGCCGAAACCCGATTGGTCAAGCCCATCACCGAATCTGATTCATGGATTACGATCCGTCGGCCGAGTAACTTGGCAGCCAAGACCATTGGCAAAGCGACATACCCACCCTTACTAAAAATTACTTTCGCACCGCTGCTGATCAATAATCGAAGGGATTCGAAAAATCCCTTGAAAGAGCGACCGACGTCAATAATGTTCTGAAAAATCGCTCCTAGTGTCCAATACCGGCGCCACTTACCGGCACTGATCGAGCGAAATTGCCAGCCGTATTCGCTGATTATTTCCCGCTCCTTACCAACCCGACCGCCAACAAAAATAAAAGGAATTTTACGGGCAACTAATTCCTCGCCGAGCGCCACTAGCGGGAAAATATGTCCGCCTGTGCCACCACCGACGAGTAAGATAGGACTCTGTTGTTTTGATAGATCAGTCATCCAGCTATCACGATCGGCTTATTGTCTAAATGCTTGTTATCCGAATAATCAATCACCAAATTCCAATAACCAAGAATAATGGAATAACCAAACTCAAATAATATGAAACTTTTGCATTTTTTGTTATTGGTCATTTTTTATTTTTGATTATTGATGCTTGATTATTGGTCATTACCCATTAGTTTCTCTAGACGCATTAGTCAGTAGCCCTAGTAACGCCATACTCACTAATAGAGAAGTACCACCATATGAGATCAGTGGCAAGGGTACGCCTGTTAGCGGTAGCACCCCCAACATGCCACCAACGTTAATTAACATCTGGCCAATAATGGCGGCGGTGATGCCCGCGGCCAACAATTTAACATAACGACTGTTCGCTGCCATAGTCACTAAATAGCCTCGCCATGCCAAATAAAAGTAAGCGAGTAAGATAATCATCGTTCGAATATAGCCCAGCTCCTCGGCAATAACGGCAAAAATCGAGTCATTGTGCGATTCTGGTAAAAAGGAGTATTTGCTGACACCCTGTCCGAAGCCCACTCCCCATAACCCGCCGGTACCGATGGCAATTTGGGCTTGATTGCCGTGATAGGCACTGCCTAATTTATCTTGTTGGGAGGTGTTTTTGTTGAGGAATGCTGTCAAACGCGAAGCGCGATACGGTGCCGCATAAATGATTAGGACTAGCGCCATCACGCCCAAAATAATGAGGGCTAAATACTGCCAGATATCAGCCTCGGCAATAAAAAGAATGGTTAGTGACGCCAAGATTATTACCAAAGCCGTCCCCATATCGGGCTGAAGCATAATCAATCCGACGACAAGCGCCAAAACACAAATAAACGGAATAAGCGTCTTAATAGGATCTTTTATCGAGCGCTCTTTGACAGCCAGATTACCGGCGAAATAAAGTATCAGCAATAATTTAACCGCTTCAGCGGGTTGAAAACGCAAAAAACCAATATCGATCCAGCGATGAACGCCGGCGATTTTGGGGCCGATGATGGGAAAGAAAACTAGCACTAACAATATTAAGGCGATGATCAGAAAGGCATTACGGCTTTGGTATAACCGTTCCAGCGGTATCTTCATAAAGTAAAAGAACACGCCCGCTCCAATTATCCAAGCGATTAATTGTCGAATGAAGAAGTAGTAGGCGTTGCCAGTCGAAGCCGCCGCTTGTACCTGCGACGAAGACAAAATCATTATCAAACCAAAAACCGACAAGGCAAGTGTCAGAATTGGGATTGTAGTATCGATTTTGCGACGAAGCTTGAATTGACTAAGATGCATTTTTTACAAGCTTCTTAAATTGATCGCCGCGATCGGCGGCGTTTGTAAACATATCCTTGCTGGCACAGGCCGGTGAGAGTAGGACGATATCACCGATTGCGGCTGATTTCTTGGCTAATTTTACGGCCTCGGCCAGAGTCTTTGGCGTGGCGACCTTTAGACTCTGGGCAAAGTGGGTCAGCGACTCTTCAATTCGAGTGGCTTCTTGGCCGATTAGAATCGCTTGTTTAACGGTCGTCTTTGCCACGACCCGGGCCAGTTCGTCGAACGACGCCCCTTTAGTTGAGCCCCCAGCTATCCAGACGATTGGGGAGTCAAAAGTTCCAATAGCGGCAATAGCCGCTTCTGGTGCGGTGGCGTAAGAGTCGTCAATATACTTTACACCATCAATTTCCGCGAACTGCTCTAGTCGATGCGGCAGCGGTCGAAAGTTGGCTACACCTTGGGCGATATCCACTTCCCGACAGTCAAGAATCTTCGCCACAGCAATCGCCGCGGTTGTGTTCAGAAAAACATGTTGGCCCTTCAGGCCCAGCTTTGATACGTCAACCAGCTCTTTACCGTTCGTCCAAACAATGCCTGCAGGGTCAACATAATAATCGGCGTCTTTCGACAGTTGAGAAACGGAAATCTTTTTTGACTTCGAGATTTGAGCGATGCTAATGGCGTAGTCGTTATCGGCCACATAAACCAGGTGGTCTTTGGGTGTCTGGAAAAGGGTAATGTGGGCTTTGGCCGCGACGTAGTCGTTAACAGAGGGGTGGAAATTAGGGTTTTGACTTGATAAGGGCTGGAGATGATCGTTTTCTGTAATTGCCAGTACAACAGCTATGTCCGGAGAGTGGTTAAGATCTTCAAGCTGAAAACTAGACAGCTCAATAATCGCAAAAGAATCTCTCTCGAGATCTTTGAAACTATCAAACATTGGCTGGCCAATATTACCAACGACAAAAGCTTTTTTACCAGCTGCTTTCAGGATAGTACCGATCATGGTTGATGTAGTACCTTTGCCTTTCGTTCCGGTAACGCCGATCGTCCGGCAAGGCGCTAACGCCAGGAACAAATCTGTCGGCGAAGTAACGAATGGGCGACTTTTCAAGCCCTGGAGAGCTTTCTCTAAAGTTGCCACGGGCAAGCCAGCGACCCGAAATACAATGTCAAATTGGTCAAGATTGTCTAAATAACCCGCGCCCATTACCAGTTCGACACTTGGACTAAGGCTAGGAAAATCCGATCGACTTGCTAGATCACAAATCGAAACTCTAGCGCCCGCAATAAGTAGGTGCGGCATCAGTGCGAGGTTTTCTATTCCTGCGCCGAGTAACGCCACCTTCTTTCCACTAAAATCCTGCCACGAGCTAATCTGCATGATGTCAGTATGCCAGATATGGGGTGGGGAGACTAGATATTCCAGTCGGCGTCCTCGAGCGGTTTCCGGGTTGATAGTTATGCTAAACTTGTAGCAGTTAGAACCTTAAGGAGGCTCAAAGTGATAGACACCAAGGCCATTCTTGATCAGCTGGATTCAAAAGAGATGTCGATCAAAGAGTTCGGCGAGTTACTCGAGGCGATGTCCGAGGAGGATCGTCGAATAATGTCAGTGGCCGTGAAAGACAACCTCGCAAAGAAGCTCAAAGACGGTAGTTTCTCTAGGGAGGTATACGAACGGGCTCGACCAGCGATCGAAGCTGATGATCTAGCAAGAAGATACGACGGTGCTTCGGGAAGGTATCGTATCTGAAAGACCCTGCGTGACCCCGCACGGCCAATCGGCACGGCGGGATTTTTTATAATCAACCGAAAAACTGCTCGCTGACCTGCTTTTGATGGGTCATGGCTCGCGGTTTTTCGATGGAAACTTTATTCAAAAGAATGGCCCTCGCGCTAATTGATGCGACGAGGGCTGTATAGAGAGCGTAGCTCATGCAGAATTTTCGTACTCATTAACCTCGCACCCGCCACTGAATACCCAGCGTGCGACATAGGCAATCAACACGAAGTAAGCTGCCACGCCGATAGCCCATCCCAATTCCTGCCATGAGTCCGAAAGTAAAAGGGCTGACACGACACAAACAAGTATCGTGCTAGCCACTCCGAGTAGCATCACCCACCACATGAAGCACACCAACCTGTAGCCATATCGTATCATTCCAAATGGTTTTCGGTGAAAAACGACAAATCCGAAAGGTCCGCCTCTCACGAGTCACCTCCTCAGGAGAGGTTATCAGACTAAAGCAGAGAAAACAAGGGTGTTGCCTTGAGATAATAAAAGCTTATCTGCTGACCAGGAAGACAAACAGGCCGGTCATGGCCGAGACTGCCGAGATGAATTGACTGATGGAAAATTATATCAGTCAACTCTATCTGCTTATCAGGAAAAGGAATAGTCCTGACATCGCTGATACAGCAGATATGATCCAGAAGCGCATGGTGATGCGGGGTTCGGGCCAGCCCTTGGCTTCGAAGTGATGATGGATTGGGGCAGAGAGGAATATCTTTTTGCCGTGCCGAAGTTTCTTGGACAGTATTTGAATGACAGCCGATAATCCTTCGACATACAGAACTAGACCGATAATCGGCAGAATAAAAACGGTATCGGTTAAGAAGGCCAAAATCCCCAATGTCATTCCTAGAGCCATCGCTCCGGTATCTCCCATAAAGAATCGAGCCGGGTAAATATTAAACCATAAGAAGGCCATCAATGCTCCGAGCACCGTGCCACAAAAGGCCGCCAGCTCTGGTTTACCCTGAACAATGGCGATAATGCCAAAAGCAGCAAAGGCCGAGGCCATCACCCCCCCGGCTAATCCGTCCAGGCCGTCAGTCTCGTTTGCGGAAAAAGTAGTGAATACCAACACTCCCACAAAGAGCGGAATATACCAAGCGCCAATCTCCATCTGGCCCAGCCCCGGGATTGAGATAACATTCCAACCGAGTTTCGAGTAGAACCACCAGGCACCAATGAGGGCGATGACAGCGTAAAGAATCAATTTCCAGCGAAAACGCAGGCCGCCGCGATTAGGCCCAATTCCATAAATATTCATCAGATCGTCTGCCGCCCCGACCAAACCAGTCGCAACCAGAACAAATAACGGCAACCATGTCCGAGCTTGGCTTAAGTTCATCACCAAAGTGATGACCGCGACCGTGATCCAAATCAGTAATCCACCCATTGTTGGTGTGTTCTCTTTGTGTTTATGCAGAGAGTAGAATATTGGCGCTGACTTTTCGTCGAACCCTGTCTGTCTAATCTTTTTGCCCAACCTATTTTTATAGAGAAAGTCGGTAAAGAGCGGCGTCCAAAGAATCGCTACCAAGAAAGATAGCGTCGCCAGCCAGAATGTTTTCGCCAAGGATAGGTCAGCGCCGTCAAGAAAATTCATGGTTTCTTAAATTGTTTTTCAATTGCTTTCACAATTACTTCCATATGTACCCCATGAGATCCTTTTACCAAAATGCTGTCGCCTTGTC
>JBBUAP010000003.1:0-6561 GCA_038058635.1 Patescibacteria group bacterium | reverse complement strand
CATTACCGCATTAAACACATTACGCTCTACAATTTCTAGCCGTCTGTGCTAGTCTAGGGCTATGGACATCAGATATTACTTTGCGATCGCGGCAGTGGTTATATTGGCCATCATATTTATCAAGAAGATCTGGCATACTGTCTTGATGCTCGCCCTCATCGGCGCGGCTTATTGGTATTTCTTCGTGCGCTAATGTTAAACAATAAGATTGCATCGCTTATTAGTAACGAATTCGCTCGCCAGCAATCGACACTGTCGCTGATTCCCAGCGAAAACTATGTCTCTCCGGCGGTGCAAACGGCTCAAGCCAGCTGTTTTACGAACAAATACGCCGAAGGGTATCCTGGTAAGCGCTATTACGGCGGTACCGTATTTTGTGACGAATTAGAGCTACTTTGTCAGGAACAGGCTAAGATTGTTTTTAAGACCGATTACTTCGTTAATGTTCAGCCGTACTCTGGCTCCCCCGCCAATCTAGCCGCCTATCTAGGAATGATCGAACCGGGCGACACTATAATGGGCTTGAACTTAGGTGCCGGCGGACACTTGACCCACGGCCACAAAGTTTCGCTAACGGCTAAAATCTTTAATTCCGTTCAGTACAATGTTGACCCCGAAACACACAGAATAAACTTTGACGAGCTAGAGAAATTGGCGCTGGAGCATAAGCCAAAAGTTATCATTGCTGGCATCACCGCTTATGCTCGCACCGTAGATTTCGAATCTTTTAGCAAAGTCGCCAAGAAAGTCGGAGCTTTCTTATTGGCCGATATTTCCCATATTAGTGGCTTAGTAGCAACGGGATTGCATCCGACACCTTTCGGCCACGCCGATGTTGTAACCACGACAACTCATAAGATGCTGCGCGGCCCACGCGGGGCGTTGATTTTTAGTAAAGATGAGGAAATCGCAACTAGAATAAATAAAGTGATTTTTCCCGGTATGCAGGGTGGGCCGCATATGCACACTATTAGTGCAATTACCCAAGCGCTCTTTGAGGCCGATGAACCCGGCTACAAAAATTACTGTCAACAGATCGTTAAGAATGCTCAAGCAATGGTCGGAGTGCTGAAAGAGCGCGGCTTTGAGATCGTCACCGACGGCACCGACAATCACCTGTGGCTGATCGATTTACGCAATAAACATATTACCGGCACGGAGGCGCAGGAAAAATTAGAGAGTTACGGTATTGTTGCTAATAAGAATTCTATTCCCTACGACCCGGCCGGACCGTTCAAACCTTCTGGCCTACGTATGGGTACACCAGCCATCACTACCCGGGGATTAAAAGAAAAAGACTGCGAACAGTTGGCCGGGTTCATTTCGGATATCCTTGATGGCAAAACTGTTTCGAAAAAAGATATCGACACCTTCATCGCCCGCTTCCCAATTCCGACAAAGAAGTAAGAAAGCTCCGGCTACTTGAGCCGGAGCGAATCGAGAAATTGAGGAATGGACACTTCTACCAACCACTGAAGTTGTTGAGCGATCGTCGTCTAACGTTGCTCCGATCGTTTGATTTCCACTCAGCCCGTTTGACAACATCTTCGATCGAGACCAATCCAATCGAGTACTCAGTCATACCCATAGGTTGTTGGGGGAACTTGACAATCACTGACTGGTCCTTGTTGGGCCGATTGTCAGCAACCGCTTCGATAGCTTGCATTGCGGCGAGTTTATCCTCCTCTCGAACATAGAGGTAACACTCAACCTCTGTGAGATGAGTAAGCGCCGCTTCGTACGATCCGAAGATACCACGACAGAGGTGCATGGTCGGGTCGAGTAGAACTAGAAAGAGCGGCTCGTCTCTGTACTGGCAAACAAACTCATCCAGGACTTTATTTCCGGCCGTCACTTTTGCGGCGGTAATCGCTGAATCAATTCTCCCGATCAAGTCGTCGATTAGATTGGCTGGTCTGGTTTTTGTTGACAACGTACGCCTCCTACCGACAATGTCGGTCGTGGACCGTGGGAGGATCGAACTCCCTACCTCCGGTATGCAAAACCGGCGCTCTACCAAGTGAGCTAACGGCCCTAACTAAAGTTAGCAAACAGCTTAACGGCCATCAGCTAACAGCTACAATCCTACCTTAATTAAACGCTTTTGTCAGTAAGCTGATTGCTGAAAGCTGTAAGCCAGAAGCTTCTCAAAACACATACCAAATACTCCCGAAAATAATAATCAATCCCAGCATTTTCCACATCGTGTAACTTCCACCGTTACCGAGATACTGTTCAGCCAGGGAGTTGTGGCCAAAGATCTGAGTCAGCTGGAAAGAGTATTTTACCAATGCCGTCCCGACTCCCAGCCCCAAAATTAGAATCGCAATCTTTAGTAGTATCCCCATCAATTCAGTTTAGCAGTTAATGCGCCCGTCCTGACAACAAATTAATCCCACCCTCCAACCTGAAAGACAGGCTTTCGCCCGTAGATATCTTATAAATACCAACGTAATTTTATTAAAAAAACCCCTGGTTTCACCAGGGGTCAGGGAGAGTCGTTGGAACCGAGTAAATCGGAATTCTTTTGGGAACCCAATCGAACAGTACGTCAGAGTCTTGCTCAAGCATTCTAACGCAACCGCTGCTAGCGTTTCGACCTAGCGGTACGTTATCATAGGCGTGTATCAGGTGATGACCCAAGCCAACAGGCTCAAACCGGATAACGTTGTGCAACGGACCTCCGCCTAGACGCGGCAGTGCCGCTCCTAAACCCTGCTTGATACCGAGAAAGTATCCGACCGGCGTCGGCGTCCAGCGATTACCAGCTGAAATGCGGCACTCCCCAAGCACCTCAACGTCTTCGTCCCAGAAGTGGTTCTCAACCACCTTCCCCTTTTTGAAGACGAATATCGGCTTGTCGGATCTGCAGACAAACAACGCTCGTTTCTTCAGATCGACGACCAACCGACGCTGATTCATCGGTACGTCCGGCAAGACCAAGTTATACATCTCGACCTTTTGAGAAGTCGGGAATAACACCACGAGAAATAAAAGGACAGACATCAAACACCTCCGTGTAGCTGACAAAGTTTACCAAAATTATCCGGTAAATCAAGACATAAGGAGATAATTAAGCGACAAATTGTGGCTCGACTTCGAGATCGATTTGGTAGCTGGACTTGATGGAAAGTTGGATTTGTTTGATTAGTTCCGCGACATCATCAGATGTGGCCTGACCAAGGTTCACAATATAATTTGAGTGCTTCATGGAAAGTTGAGCATCCCCGACTCGCATCCCTTTCAGCCCAGCGACGGCGATGATTTTAGCGGTTGGGACGATTGGGAAAGGGTCGTCTTTAATGGCATCAGCAAAAAGAGGCAGATGTTCTTTAGGTACAAGTTCGAGCGGGATATTTTTGAAGATCGAGCCGGCGTTGGGATATTCGAGCGGCTGACGCGCAAGCCGGTATTGAATATGCTCGTCGGCAATCCGACGCAGTTCAGTTTTGTCGCCGGGCTGAAGCTGAACAGTGGCACTGACGATAATCTCGGGGTGATATTTGTAGTAACTACCACGGTACTCAAATTGGCAATCGTCATGAGAGCGAGTAATTTTGTCGCCGGTCTCAATATTAATTGAAGTGACGGAGGTGACAATATCTTTCATCTCAGCCCCAAAACAGCCGGCGTTACCACGAACGGCTCCACCAAAAGATCCCGGCAATCCGCCAGCCCACTCGAGACCAGCTAGACCAGACGCGATACTTTCGTTCACCAACCGTTCCATTGACACCGAGGCACTAGCGACCAATTGGCCATTATCTAGTTCTAAGTCACTAGTCCCTAGTTCCAGATTAATCACCAGCCCATCAAATCCATTGTCGGATACAATTAGATTACTGCCACCAGCCAAAATGAAAATTGGCCAACTATTTTTTCGGGCTAGCTCTAGTGCCTTCAATAGTTCTGCTTCGGTTTTAACTTCAGTGAAGTACTTGGCGGGTCCGCCAATTTTGAAAGTCGTCAACGGTGCCAACGGCACATTTTCCTCGATCCTCAATGAGTTCGATACAGACATCATCAGTACTGTAGCACGAAGTAGACAAAAAGGACTCGATAGCCAATACCGAGCAGCAGAGTGCCGATCGTTTTTCGGTAGCCGATTTTACCGACCCCTCCAACATAAGCCATTAGTTCTGCGTTGATGGCGGGGATCATGGCAATTATAAAAAATTGTTGCCAGCTCAACGAATCAGAATGCTTTTCGATGAAATTGTAATTTTTGTCCGATAACCAGCGTTTGAGGAGCGGTCGACCGTAGTTGTGGGCCAAGAAATACGATATCGACCCACCGGCAATGCCACCGGCAATTCGGGCGACAATCACCATGCTCGGGTCGAGCAGACCAAAAAAGAGCAGATCAACCGGCAAGGTTGGGACTGGCACAATCACCGACGCTCCAACCACAAACGCGAAGTAGAGTGCCAGGGCTCTGTAAGGATGGATTTCAACCAAGTAATTGAGCGGCTGGATGTGGGGATTGAGAAAACGATTGATGAAAAACGAGAAGACGGCGACAAACAAACCGAAAATGAAGATAAATATTACTAGCTGGAGCGCCTGGTTGTTGCGGATTTTTTCGACCATCGGGTTCAGTATCTTAAAAACACCCGGTTTAGGCAAATACTACCCGTGAACAGCGAGTAGTGTAATTGGGTGGGCGCGGGAAGGATCGAACTTCCGACCCTCGCCTTATCAGAGCGATGCTCTACCACTGAGCTACGCGCCCACCCAATTTCACTACGACATCAGAGCGATGCTCTCCCGGGGTTTCGGCGTCCTATCGGACAGGCCTCAACCCGCCGTCCAGAGTCGAAGCCAAGTCGTTGGCTTCTCACTGGCTGTCCGGCCCACTGAGCTACGCGCCCGCATGTTAATTCTTAATATCAGAGCGATGCTACCACATTGATGGTGGAAACCAATCCAAAATTTCCTAGATCAACTCTAGTATTTTACAGAAAAATCGCCAAATTCTCCAGACGGATGGATTTCTACTACCTGTAAGTCACGAAGGCTTTGCCAGTCAGCAACGAACCAATTACGGTTAAACCGAGCGGGGCATTGCCAGCTGTCCAGGTGCCGCTACCAATTGTGGTTAACGTACCATTGGGGTTTGCTGTGTTGTAGTTTGCCAAAAGCGTACCATTCCCACCAGTACCCTCGTCAAATCTCCATCCACCCACGAGAATTCCTGTAGCAACTTCATTCAGCGAACCGTAAGAGCCATTCCCGCTATTGTAAAGAGAGGTCGATCCAGTTCCAACTTCGCCAGAAGTTAAAACGCGGTTGTAAAGACGGAGCCCATCGATAATCCCGTTCAGATTGCTCAATGAAGCTCCCGTACCCATCAAGATACTATTGGCATTCGTTGAATTTGCCGTCCCGTAGGTAATGCTTCCGACAATACCGCCAACGCCATTCACATAAACGATCACGGATCCTGATGAGTAGGTAACGACAATATGGCTCCATATACCGGGACTAATCACGGCACCTGTTGCCGTTCCTGCGGTTGCAGGATAATCTGCAGTTGGAGCACAAGTAGTTCCATTGCAAACCAGGTAGATTCTCCAACCACCAAGACTCCACTTATGGACTAACACATAGCTACCGGATGTAGCGACATTCGGCTTCACCCACAATGAAATGGAAAAGGCATTTGTTTGAAATGCTAGGTTGTTAGGAATTGTAACGGTCGTACCGTTGAAATTAATCGCACTCCCTTTGGCTGGCGTCGCCACAACCCCACCAGCATTCGCACTATTAGAAGCATAAACTCCATTTCCGGTGGTTATTGTCGCTTCGGTCGTGTTCTCCAATTCCCAGGCCTGGGCGTAGGAAGTTCGAGAGTAATTGCTAATATACCCCGTGTCTTGTCCCGTAGCTGGAGTCAGAGCGGCATTAGTCTTAAGATAATTCGGGACTAAACTGGCTAGGCCAAGCAGGACCGTTGTTTGAGTGACGGCTAATGGAAACAGTTGGCCGTTGTCAATCTCATACTGGCCCAAGGCCTTGTCGACATTGGCAGCGTTGGATTTGACCTTAGTATCGCGAGCTTTGGTTCCAGCCCCGCGTAATGAAACGATAATCAAAGAGGCGAGGATACCGATGATGGCGATGACCATCAGGAGCTCAATCAGCGTAAAGGCAGCCCGCGGGCGAAAATGAGTAGAGTGGTGGCGAAAAACTCCGAATTTTATATTCACTTTCATCCCCTTACATTCAGTAAAACACTAACAATTCAATGACGCAACCCCACCAACCGGCCTGTTTTAGACGACAAAAAATCCCAGACCGGAAATTTCGTTCCATGGTTTTGAGTTTTGCCTTTTGATCTTTGAGTTACCTCAGAGCACTTGGCGGTTGCAAGAATATTGCTACTGTAAATCTCGCGATTTGCAGTAATTTTCTGATGTCTGTTAGAAACAGACTCTCGATTTTCTAATTTTTCTACTCCCTAGAAAGGAGGTGATCCATCCGCAGATTCCCCTACGGATACCTTGTTACGACTTAGCTTTCCTTACCGATCCCACCTTGGTGCCGGGTTATCCCGACGCT
>JBBUAP010000002.1:0-85879 GCA_038058635.1 Patescibacteria group bacterium | reverse complement strand
TTACGACTTAGCTTTCCTTACCGATCCCACCTTGGTGCCGGGTTATCCCGACGCTTCTGGTGTTACCGATTCGGCCAACTTGACGGGCGGATTTCGGTAGCTTAGAGCTAGCTCCGAGTTCCCACCGAGCGAGCGGTTTTCCCGCACTCGGCGAGTCCGGTAATTCATCTGACTTTTAAGCTGACGGATTTTTTCAAATCCCGCTTCGGTCTGATGTTCTTTGCGATCAATCATTTGGCTGATTTGGGCAAAGATACGGAAATCATTGCGTTTTAAGCTAAGAAGCGGGTAGTCGGTGAATAGCGGGATTATTTTCTCCCTAATATCCTGACGACTGTTCACTTCGTAGCGATAGCATTCGGTATGATTCAATCTCTTTTCTTTCTGAAAGTAGATTGCACCACATCCGAGCGCTAATTTGACGGCCTCTAGCATCGGCTTGTCTTCTTTTCGGACTTTGATGTAAAAGTGAGTTTCTACTGTCGGTTTGGCCCTTTCGGTCTTGGCCAAACGCAGATTAACATAGAAACACCCTTCGCCATCGGTTAGTCCCGCAATGTATTCCGGTGAAATTACCGGCTTTGTCCTTCTCCAGCTCCAGTTTTTGGGAAACTGGGGCTGGATACTACGACGCTGCTGACTTCTCATGTTCTTTTATACTCTAACAGAATATGAGATCTCCCAGGGTCATCTAATTTTCAGTTCCAAACATCCATTCAAGCTTTCTTCTGGATAACTTCGCTCCGACACACCGGCGAGCTCGTTATCAGCTTCCTTCCTCATTATGAGGGATAGGCTGCTCTTCGTTACATCAGACTCTTCAGGCGTCACCTCGCGGTGATTGCCCTGTCTTTCTACTACTAGGAGGGATTTTAACCCCCTTGAAAAATATACTACCTGGCGCAGTTATTGTTGTGTGCAAGGCTCGAGAACGTATTCACCGTGGCGTTCTGATCCACGATTACTAGTGATTCCGACTTCATGGAGTCGAGTTGCAGACTCCAATCCGAACTGACCTATCTTTTGATGGGATTAGCTCCGCCTTGCGGCTTGGCGACCCATTGTCGATAGGATTGTAGCACGTGTGTAGCCCCAGACATAAAGACCACGCGGATCTGACGTCATCCCCACCTTCCTCCCTGTTACCAGGGCAGTCTCCTATGAAAATCCAACATAGGACAAGGGTTTCGTTCGTTTAAGGACTTAACCTCACAGCTCACGCCACGAACTGACGACGACCGTGCAATACCTGTCTTAGCGCTCCCTTACGGGCACTCCCCAGTTTCTTGGGGATTCGCTAGATGTCAAATCTGGGATAAGGTTTTCGCTTACTGTCGAATTAAACCACATGCTCCACCACTTGTGCGAGCCCCCGCCAATTCATTTGAGTTTTAATCTTGCGATCGTACTTCCCAGGCGGTCTACTTGACGCGTTAGCTTCGCGACAGAAAGGGTCGACTCTTCCTATCGCTAGTAGACATAGTTTAGGGCGTGGACTACCGGGGTATCTACAATATTGTTACATCTTTCGATGGACACGACTTGCGGTAATTGTCGCATCTCTCTGCATCGCTGCAGAGGTCGGACTATATCATTGACTCACTGAATTTGGGTAGTTGATAGATTGTTGCTGGTTGGCCGTACGAGTTGATGAGGATCCGTAGAACTTCATTTTTCTCGTATCCACTCCAGAACTTGGAGTCTAGCGTTGCTTTCACTCCATCAACGAAGCCGATTTTTTTAGCGAAGAGACGAATATCTCGTTCTCGCTCAATCTTAAGCTTGCCATCCGTTGCTACATTGCGAACATAGATACCCAGACTTTTTAATAAAGCTAGATAATCCGATCGCATCTGTGGATGGGCACAAGAGATAAAAACCGTTCTAATCAACCATTTGGTTTTTCCGTTTTTGCTGTTTCGCATTGCTGGATAAAGACTTACGCCTCCGTCACAGCTGAATGCGACTCTCAAGAAGTCCTCCACGTAGCCACTCTTTTTCAGGGCGGATACGGGCAATTTCGTCTTCGGTAAGTCACCATTTTCAAACTTCAAGGTTCGGAATGTTCCGAATCGTGTCGTTAGGTAGGTGCCGATAGACTTCGAGTCAACTACAGCGGCCGTTAGGCCTGAAGTTCTAACTCTCACTCGAACTCGTTTCGGATCGATTGCGAAAGTTGTAACTACGCAATCCCGAAACAAGTCGACTAATTCTTGAGATTTTACGGCAAAATAGATTCGCCAACTCTTCCCTTTCGGAGAAACACAGCCATCTGTATAGAGAAATCCTAACAGCATAGCTAGTTTCTGGTTCATGTGAGTCATCTGGCGTGTAGTCTCTGAGGATCCCATTACTTTTATCATATCAGTAACGGTTTCCTGCTGATTGTCTGGTTCCCGTCTTGCGACAGAAGCACTTGTTGGATTGCTCCTTAAGTACACCAGAGATTCCAGCATATAGCCTGTGTCTGTGCTCTCGCACAAACTACAGTCTTCTGGATTTTAATTTTCTTGCGAAAATCGCACCCAGACAGACAGATTTTTACCGATACGTCACCGTACCGGGGGACCAGATACCATCGATCCCGTTTGCTCCCCACGCTTTCGCGCTCTCAGTGTCAGTTATTGCCCAGCTAGCTGCCTTCGCCATTGGTATTCCTTCTGGTATCAACGGATTTCACCCCTACTCCAGAAATTCTGCTAGCCCCTGCAAAACTCAATTCTTGTAGTATCGCTCGCGGTCTCGCAGTTGAGCTGTGAGATTTAACGACCGACTTACAAAAACACCTACGCGCACTTTACGCCCAATAATTCCGGATAACGCTCGGGGCCTACGTATTACCGCTGCTGCTGGCTTGCTTTCAGATCACGAATTTTATATTGAAAGCAAGGATGGATATATGGCCGAATTAGGCCAAGAAAACGATCCATGCTTTTCGACACGACATAAAGTCTATAATTAACTTTGCCTCGCATCTGGCATCGGCAAACTCGAACATCAAGTCCGAAGTTTTTTTGAAGAGCCGATGTCAATAATTCGCAACCGGAATGCGAGAAACGGTGAGTGGCAAACAAGGCGTTGTAATGATACTTATCTCGATAATCGAGCGTACCATCATCCTGATACCATATCGCCAATGTTAACGGACTGATTAGAAGTTGGTCGATGTTACTTGGAATACATTTCTTTCCGTTAGGATAGAAAAGTGTTCGTATTCGACCAATCTCCAAATTTCTTTGGGTGACTAGCCGGAATTGATTATTATCACTTCTTTTAGTCAGTCCGGATCCGCCTAGCTCTGCGAGCTCGTGACGGAGCCAATTTAGATACTGATATTTATCTTCAGCCACTTTCATATCTAGGCTGGATTTTTGGCTCTTCCCACTAAAAGACGTTAAATATCCGTCACCTAGGGTTACACCAATCAATATCTCTTTCACTCTTTCTGTCATTCTTCTTGCTTGGACTATATCATCACCGAGTGCTCGAGGTGATGATACGAGCCGCAAAGCGGCGACATATCATCATCGAACGATGATACGAGCTGTGTTAACAGCGACATATCACCATCCTAGCATTATCGGGTTCCACGTGTAGTCTCTGGGGGGAGTTTACCCTCGCTTTTCAAGCGAGATGCTCTTCCCTGCTGATTGCTCCAGAACCCATTGCTGTCCAGCGGTGGACTTTGCGGGTTTAAACAAAATTTTCACTGCCCAGGTGGGCGAGTATTTGTTCATTTCCAGAGTGTTCCAGCATATAGTGGAATTTTCTCTAACCTGTTACCAGGTTTCTACGCGCCAAACTTTATTTCAAGTTTCACGTAGTTAGCAGCCCCTTATTCTTGAGGTACTGTCATAATCATCCCTCATAAAAGAAGTTTACAACCCGAAGGCCTTCTTCCTCCACGCGGCGTCGCGCGGTCACCCTTTCGGGCATTGCCGACGATTCCCAACTGCTGCCTCCCGTAGGAGTGTGGACCGTCACGTTACCCACTATTACTAGTGGCGCAGACTATATCTTCACCCTCTCCACTACCGTGGAGTGAAGAAACCACTTCGCTAGAAGTGTATATCTTCACCCTTTCCATATTTGAGTATGGAGGAGGGGTTGGCGTCTTACCCCGACAACGAATTGTCGAAGTCTCGGCACTTAAGCCTCAGTCGTTACGGGGTCAAGATGGATTCGTTTGGGGTAGTGATTTAAACTTCGCAATGAAATGGCGCACTGCCGCATTTCATTGAGCGATTTGACACTGTATTTTTCCTGTTTTAGTTCCAGAACTTTCAGTGCTAATTTCGCATGTTCCTTCTTAACAATGAGAAAGGGTAATAATTCGTTGAGCAGGCTATTCACAACCTGCTGATCGCGAATAACATACTCCGCCATATGATTGTGCTCATATTCATCAACTGTTCCCGACTTAATCCAGGAAAACAGTTTATCAAGCACTTTCCTGCGAGTAGAGATTTGGGTAAAACTCACTCGCACCCTAACTCGATAGCCTAATTTGCAGGTTTCTCGTTTTTCATAATTGATGGCAATACAGCCATCGCCGTCAAGAAACCCCGCAATGTAGGCTAACTTTTCACTACCTAACTTATGCATCCGACTTCCCACGGTATTGCCCTCATACTCATATCAGTATACCTGATATGAAGTAGGGTTTCACCGTTATTAGCCAAATTTTACATGGAAATTTCTTTACCATGGAGACAAAATTTTATCTCAGTTCCACTGTGGCTGGTCATCCTCTCAGACCAACTACCCGTCATCGCCTTGGTAAGCCATTACCTCACCAACTAGCTGATAGGACACAAGCCTCTTCCGAAGCAATAAATTTTTACTCAGCTCCAGTTTAAAGCAACGACTAACCAAATTATTGGTAGTCTCTTCCTTAAACTGGGGCTGAGACCATTGGGTGTTACTCCCTCTTTCGAGGGGATATCCCCAACTTCGGAGCAAGTTCTTGTGCATTACTCACCCGTTCGCCATGGGTCTAACCCATTCGACTTGCATGTTTTAGGCACGCCGCCAGCGTTCATCCTGAGCCATGATCAAACTCTCATATATAGAAGCATAAAGCTTCCGTGCACCCTGTACTCAGCTAGAAGCCACCAGCCAGTGGCTAGCAGCTCTGCGCTTTGCGCAGGGGTACGAGTTAAATAATGCTCCAGGGGCTTACGCCCTTGGTGCATCTTCTTCGCATGAAGCGAAGAATAACCATTCTCGTAAACTGGCATTCTTGCAACCGCCAAATGCTTGAATGATTCTGCGGGGGCAGAAAACACTCAACTGACGGTTGTGTCAATTGTTAATAAGCTAATTGTAATTCCGTTTCGGCCCCGTGGTCGGAAAGGACTTAGAACTTAGTAGAAGTTTATTAGATATAAAGCGAGTCGTCAAGGGGCTGTTTCGCCCACTTCTCAGTTATTATATAATTTATATAAATGCAAGCTATTATTTAGCAAAGTATGGATTCACAAGATAGTACTCGACCCCCTCAAGAATCAGCCAAGACGGACCATTCAAGGTGGTATGCGATTTTGGGCACCATTTTTGTGCTCGGTTACTTTATAACTTCGCTTAAATCAATGTTTCTTCCATATGGTGAAGCCTTCGATTTCAAGATTATGTCGAGCATTCTGCTACCACTCACATTGGCCTTTAGCATTGCTGCGACGATCAAAAAATCGTTCAAGTGGCTGGCTATACTTAACCTTATACTTGTCCCGGTATCGTGGTTAATTCTTCTACTTGTTGGCTGTGCGTATGGGATCGGGTGTTTGTAGTTTTTATAGCCATAATTTAGAAAAAACTTTGTCTACCAACCCGTAGGTCTTGGCTTCGTCAGGCGACATCCAGAATTCTTATTATTTTTTGATAGCCATCAGAAATTCGTCGATGGTCAATCCAGCTCTGTTAATTAAACTTCTCAAAGTCCCTCGGGCAACCTCGGAGTGATTCGGCACTGACAGAGTCGCGATCTGCCCTTCCTTAACTAAAATGATGTGGCTACCTTTTTGTCTCGCAACTTCCCAACCCAGATTCTCAAACGCCCTGACGACTTGCCGGGGTTTCAAAACCGGAACGGAAGGCATTAGACACTGACTTCAACTTGCCTAGTCGCAACTGTGCTGGGAAGACCGAGCTCCGCTCGAACTTCTAAGCAATCTTTAATGGCCTCTCGAACATTACGCAATGCCTCTGTTTCGGTATTGCCTTGGCTAATACAACCAGGAATTGAAGGACACTCGGCAATAAAAATCCCGTCCTCGTCCTTAAAAAGAGTAATTGATAGCTTCATTATGGCTTTATGCTAACAGAAATCTTTGGTTCGATATATGGAAGAGGTGCTAACTCAGCACTTTATCAATCAACCCGTAGGTCTTGGCTTCGTCGGGCGACATCCAGAGATTTCGATCGGTGTCGTGTTCCACTTTGGTCAGTTTTTGGCCGGTGTTTTTGGCCAAGATTTCGTTCATCAGCTTTTTAATCCGGACGATCTCCTTGGCTTCAATCTCAATGTCACTGGCTTGACCTTCCATACCACCGGCGACTTGATGTAACATCATCCGCGCGTTCGGCAGTGAAAAACGCTTACCGGCTGCACCGCCAGCGAGCAAAAATGCCCCCATCGAAGCGGCCATTCCCATACAAATTGTCGAAATATCCGGCTTGATGTGGTTCATCGTGTCGTAAATCGCCAAGCCAGCCGAAACTGAACCGCCGGGGGAATTAATATACATTTGGATATCTTTGGTGGAATTTTCTGATTCCAAAAAGAGTAGCTGGGCCATAATTAAATTAGCGACATGATCGTCAATCCCACCTCCGACAAAAATAATCCGGTCTTTCAGCAGACGGGAAAAGATATCGTAAGCCCGTTCGCCAAACTGGGTTTTCTCAATGACCATCGGCACTAGTATCTGATTTTGAATCTCTTTAGGCATGGTGAAAATTGTAAAGCAAACTTGACAATGGGTCAATGGAATTACTTTAGACCCGCTTGTTTGAGAATGTCGTTGAGCGTGCCTTTGGGTAGATCGCGACGGTGAAACGGGACGGTGACTCGTCGTTTAGTGGTAGAGTTGTAGAAAATTTGATGACTACCTTTTTGGCGAGTCAGTAGAGCTTGTTTACAATCTTTTCTTGAAGCGAAAACGAGATAATTTTGAGCGAAAAATGATGAATTATGAGGAGTGATAGTCGTAACTACCTCGACGATTAATTCGCATTTTGTAGCCAAAATTAGCCGTTTGTAGCTATCTGATGAGATTGTAAGCAAGCTCTAGAAAACCATTTTGCTTGAGCAACTTAATCACCTGGCTTGATGTCAATGAATCAGGCATGCGCCGGAACTTTTTCGGGACTAACTACCTCGATATCAGTCATGTAGGCATCGTTGTCGTTTGGCAATGACTCATTGCGAGATTGTAAATCTTCCAGATAAAGCTCGATTGCTTCTTGACCCATAACTTTGGCCTCGATTAAATTTTCACCATAGGTAATGCAACCGGGTAACGACGGCACCGTCACGGTAAAGCCGCCTTCTGGTTCGGGTCGAAAAATCGCTCGGTAACGCAGTAATTTAGTCGCTTCTCTGCTCATGAGGTTATTTTAGCACAAACCGTTACTGAATCGCTTTCTTGACGAGGTCGTCGAGAAGTGCCTGAAATTCCTCGTTGGACTTCATCTCTTTCTTCATCTCTTTGGCGACTTCCGCCAGACCTAAGCCAATTTTAACAGAGGACTCAGCGGCCTTATGCCAATCCTTTTCTAACTGCTCTAATGTAATCTCCCGAGTCTTCAGCCACTCGCCCTCATTTATATGTCGCTCTTGTAAAAATGCTCGCCAGGCCTCGCGTGAGCGCTCCACTTCGGCTGCAATCAATGATTCCGGCAAGTCGCATTTCACTAGCTTTTCAAACTCTGACAACCAGCGAGCTTTTTGACTAATAAATTGTTCGTCTTTCTTTCGGTTACCAATATCCTCTCGGATGGCTTTAATTAATTGTTCGGCTTTTGTATGGCCAAAACGCTTGGCAAACTCGTCGTTTAGTTCCGGCAAAATAACATCAAATACTTCGGTCACTTCGGCTTCGAAATCGACTAACTTGGCCGCTAGAGTTTTATCAAAATGGTCTTTAGGGAAGGTTAGTGCAAACTTTTTGGTGTCGCCTTTTTTCAGCCCGATGACTTGTTCATCAAAACCCGGGATGGTGTTAGCTTGGCCAATTATTAAAGGGAACTCCTTACTTGATAGTTTATCTTGACGTACACCACCAAGTGCTCCGGTGAAATTGACATGGACTTTGTCGCCCGACGCGGCGGGAGTGAGTTTAGCAATTGTTTTGGCGTGAGCTCGACGGAGCGAATCAATCAGTTCATTGACTTCGGCGTCGTTCACCTCTTCCTCTTTGGTTTTGCTGAGTTTGATTTTTTGCCACGAGCCAACTTTAACCTCCGGCCGGACATCAAAAGCAAAAACAATCGTCGCTTCTTTATTATCTTCAAAGTCTCTTAACTCAACTTCCGGATCCTGAATGGGAATTTCTTTTATGTCTTTTATTATTTCGCGCCAAGCGGCTTGTACCGCTAAGCTGTACGCCTCTTCACGAAGTTTAGTCTGTTCGATCTGTTCTTTGACTAAATTAGCCGGGGCTTTACCAGGACGGAAACCAGCTAACTTAACTGACTTGGATAGAAGCTCAAGAGCGTGCTCAAAATGCACTGCTACTTCCTCGGCTGTGAGCTCAACAACATATTGAAGTCGTGATTTGGGTAACAGCTGATGCTTGATTTCCATTCAACCAATAGTAACAGAGGTGACCCTATCTGTCTCTACTACCACCACACCATAAAGGCCTGGCCTTTATGGTGTGGTGGTATGGTGTACCATTTAATTATGCCTCAGCGCAATTCTCGCAAAACATATTTAGAGCATGGTTATTACCATATCTACAACCGAGGTGTTGAGAAGAGAAATATTTTTGACTCAGAGCAAGACTATAAAGTTTTTCTAACTTACCTCCGTGAATATCTTTCCCCACCCATTCTAGACACTTCGAGTAATGATATTCATACAAACGAGAAACGCTATCAGATAAAATGCTATACCAACGTCATCCAGCTTGGAGCTTATGTCTTAATGCCAAATCACTTTCATTTATTGATTCGACAAGAAAACATCGATGCGATGCAAGAGTTTCTTCAGTCTCTCTCCACGCGCTACACCGTCTATTTCAATAAGCGCTACGATCGGGTTGGGAGTTTATTCCAGGGTAGGTACAAGGCGGTTACAGTTAAGACAGATGAGCAACTTGTCCATCTTTCGAGATATATTCACCTGAACCCGATCGATTTAGACAAATCGGTGACCTCTCTTGAAGACTTCAGATACTCCTCATACCCCGGCTATTTAGGCAAGCGTCACCAATCGTGGCTGAACAAGAATATCGTTCTAGATCTGTTTCGGGGTAATGCGAATCGCACTCCAGAGAGGTTCTACCGACAGTTTGTTGAGGGTGAAGACAATAAACAATCGGAAATTATTAAGCACTTAATAATTGATTAAGTACCACACCATAAAGGCCTGGCCTTTATGGTGTGGTACTTTCTGAGGCAACCATACAGCTTGTGCTTTAGTGCTGGTTAAGGTTACTTAAGAACATGCGACTACCGAAAGTACCATTTCCAAAATTACGACTGCCGAGGCTGACTAACATAGCCATCATTTTGACCTGGTTACCGAGACGACCTCAGATATGGATAGTTCGTTTTTTCCGAAACCCCTACAACATCGCTATGCTGATTTTGATTGTGATAATCGGTTTCTCTGGTATGGCGTGGAATAATCAGCGTGAAGCCGATTCCGAAACGGGAAATAAACTCGGTAGTCCTTCCTTCAAAAATGGTGGTACACTGCCCGCCCAGTTTACCTGTGATGGCGACAATCTTAGTCCCGAGTTCACTATCAAGGATACCCCCGCGGAAGCCAAGAGCTTGGCTTTTATCGTCGAAGATCAAGACTTGGACAAGAAAGAGTTTGCCGACTCCCCTTACCGAGCTCACATGATGGTTTGGAATATTCCCGCCTCTACAACAAAATTTACCCAAGGCATTCGTCCTCCTGGCACGATCGGTCGCAATATATTCGGCAATTTTGCTTACGGCGGTCCTTGCCCACCAGAAGGCGAAACCCACAAGTATGTCTTCGCTCTATATTTCATTGAAAAAGACTCTCTGCCCATTACTTCCGATGTCGGCCTGACCGAAGCCAAAAAAGTTATCGAAAACAACTCAATCGCCAAATACAAGATCACCGCCAGCTACACCCGCGCAAAAAAGTAAAAACCCAATCTTCAAAGGCCAGGCCTTTGAAGATTGGAGAATCCTGACTAATATGGATATATGCCTCAGAAAAATTCACGAAAGACATATGTCGAACACGGCCATTATCATGTCTATAATCGGGGTGTTGAAAAAAGGGAGATATTCGCCTCTCCTCAGGACTATAAAGTCTTTTTGAATTATCTGAGAGAGTACCTATCCCAGCCGATTCTCAACGATGCCAAGCAAGACCAGCTCAAGACGAGCGGAGATTATTATTCTCGACGAAACTACGGTGATGTAATAACACTTGAAGCATTCGCTTTAATGCCAAACCATTTCCACCTTCTTGTTCATCAAAGCAATATGACTGCAATGAAAGATTTCTTGCAGTCCTTATCATCTCGATATTGCGTCTACTTCAATAAGCGCTACGAACGAGTCGGTAGTTTATTCCAAGGAAGGTATAAGGCGGTGCTGGTAAAAACCGATGAGCAATTAGCACATTTATCGCGCTATATTAACTTAAACCCCTTAGATCTTGGCGTTTCCCTAGACGAACTTCGCGACTATCCCTACTGTTCATATGCGAACTACTTAGAACGACGCGAAAATCCTTGGCTAGACCCAGGGATTCCTCTTGGGTTATTTGCCGCTAAAGATAAGAGGGATCTACGATCTACCAGTCGTAATTATCAATTTTTCATCGAAGACTACGCCAAAGCACAGGACGATCTCGAGGTAATCCAGCATTTGACTCTTGATTAAGAATCTTCAAAGGCCTGGCCTTTGAAGATTGGTTGTATCTCTTTTTTTGAACCTGTTAATTTAGTTGACGACCCCGAGAAAAGTAGGCATGGTAAATATACATGGAGGGTTTGAATTTATCCACTTACAGGGGAGAGGGGGAGTTTTAGAGTATGACTGTGTCAAAAAAGTCGCCGTCCTCGAAAACTGAAAAGCTTTACTGTTTTGTTGACGAAACAGGACAAGATACTCTTGGAAAGCTTTTTATTGTAGTTGCTGTTGTAACGGGAACGGAAAAAGAAAAAATAGAGGAGTTTTTGGAGCGATGCGAACATGAGAGCGGACGAGGAAAGATCAAATGGACAAATACCAAACCCGACCGCCGAATCAAATATCTAGAACTCTCACTCAAGCCGACCTGGCTTAAGGGTAAAATATTCTATCGCGAATACACAGACACCAAATCCTACCAAGATTTGACAGCGATTGTTATTACTCAAGCCCTTAATCTCTACGCCCAATCACGCCATATCAAGAGCTACAAAGCGACGGTTATCGTTGATGGTCTAAATGAGAGGGAAAGACAAAAGACCAGCAAAATTCTGCATCGGGCCGGAATTCACGGAAAAGTTAGAGGTCTCAAAGATCAAAGTAGTGCCTTAATCAGGTTGGCTGATAGTATCGCCGGTCTGATTCGCCACAAAGATACTGGTGGCAAAGAGATTGAAGATATTGTTAAAAAAATGGTTAAAGATAATTTAGCTAAAAACCTATGAAAAAACCTCCGTACCGTCGGACATTTCAGCCCAGGGCAGAGGGAGGAACAACCTATGTTGTCTTGCGACGACCACCCACCCGATACGGGCAGTATTCAGTTGCTATTTCCCAGTTATCATATCCCCTATCACAAAAAATGTCAATATCAGGATGTAAAAAAGCCCTAACTAGAGTGAGAGTTTGCCTCTACTTTCGTAGAGGCGAGGCCGAAGCCCTTTGTAAGAGAATTATACTAAATAGACACAAAATGTCAAGCACGGAATGGGAGAAAGCCAGATGACGGCGCGGGTTGAAAAAGCCAAAACTCGTCTTGATGGTATCTACCGACAGACCCGGGCAACGGTGTTGTCTGAATACGCCTATCATCCAGTTAGATTTTTCTCAATCTTCTTTGCTCTAGTTATTGGGCTTGGGGTGCTGGCCTATTTTGGTCCGATCCGAGCTCAAATCGACAAGGCAGTTAATCCTGACAATACGAGCCAAATCAAGATCGTAGAAACTACCGATATCGACTCACAGTTTCTCTCTGTTGCCGAAGTTACCGCCCGTAGCAGCCAGCCCAACGAATATTTCGAGGGTAATTACGAAGTCGTACCAGCCGAAGATACTATCAAGCTCGAGAAATCCGACACTAATATCAGTCAGACCGAAGTTAAGCTTGTCAAAGAAGTCGGCGCTGAAGACCGAACCAAAGATATTTCTGTTTCAACAACTGAAGACGCCTTAACTATCGAGTCAAAAGATCAAGGGCTGACAGCCGGCGCCTATAAAGTCGAGACAGTCCAAAAAGATTCAGGCATTGTCCTCAACGACCAAAAAGTTCTTTGGGGAGTGTTAGCTTTCAACCCCGACTACGCCGTTTACCCTGTCGGCAAAGATGCTTTCTTCAGTCTGGCGGTGCTCGATGATCGTGGCAAAATGGTCTGTACAGCCGCAATGACTGTTGAAGTCACCGATCCAAACGGCAGAACCACAACGCTCAACACTGCCGATGGTACCGTTCGGGTCAACAAAGACTGTGAAGTTTACGGTAAAACTGATCGACCCGACTACGAAGCCAACTTCAAACCATCGGTTGAGGGTGACTACGAGGTCAAAATTATTGCCAAAGCCGGCGAAGGCACCAGAACCCTTCACGACCAGTTCAGCGTCAAAGCCAATCAAGATTTCTACCTCCAACGAGTCGGCGTCACCAGAACTTACCCGCCAGTCGACTACGACTACACCTTGAATTTTGAAGCTAAGAAAGCCGGCAGTTACAGCTTGGATGAATTTGTTCCCAGCAATTTTGAGATTAAAGATACCAAAGCAGAAGTAACCAAGACTGCGGATAGCCCAACTAAGTTGAGCTGGAATATCGATGCCAAGGCCGGTCAAACTTACCCACTGACATACACCTTTAAAACTCCTAATATATCACCATATTTATTTGAGTTAGGTCCTTCAGAAGTATTAGAAACTAACAATCCCACGAAGTGGGTGGAGCCCAGAAGTTGGCTCATCGCTTCCGATAACGCTTGTCAGTCACTTGCCACTGGTAACTGGAGTGCGACTGGATCATGGCAAAACTGTGGCGGTACGGTTCCCCAAGCGGCAGATACCGTTCAGATATTAAATACTCACAACATCACTGAAGATACCGCTTCGGTCACGGTGGCAGGAGTGACGATTGATGTTGGCGGAACTCTTACCGTCTCCACCACTAACGCCATCACCGTTAGCGGCAACTGGTCCAACTCCGGCACTTTCACCGCCGCCACCGGTACGGTCACATTTTCTTCCACCGCTACCGGCAAAACATTAGCTGGCACGATGACCGGCGCTACCGGAAAATTCTACAACATCGTCTTTAACGGCGTCGCCGGTGGCTGGACCCTTAACGCTGCTCTAGAAGCAGCCAATAATTTCGACATTACTAACGGCTCATTCGATACCAACGGCACTTCTAGTTATGCCCTGACCGTCACCGGCACGGTCACCGTCGCCAATACCGCCGGCGTTGGTTTCTTGTACCGTGGCTCCACTATCACCGTTAGCGGTAGCTGGAGTGATGTCGGTCAAAAAGCCAATACTTCGGGGGCAAACCAGGTGATAATGAACGGCACTGGCACTATTACTAACGGATACTTCTGTAAACTTTCCATTGCCTACACCGGCTTTACCACTACGCTCTCCAGCTACCAGACCCTAGCCTGTTCGAGCGGCAATACTCCGCTTCTTACCTTCAATGGCGGTACGGCCACTTCCGCCAGTAGCTACACCGAGATCTATAATAATGTCAGCAATACCCCAATTGCTTTTGCTTCCGCCACTACGCTGACAGGAACGAGACAGCTAGCTAGCTACGCCAACGCCGCTGCAATCACCGTCAGTATTCCAGCTGGAAATTACGGTTCTTGGAACTTATATGCTTTTCACACTTCGGGTAACGGCTCAACGACTCAGCTCTCTGGCAATGTCACCACCACTGGATATTTTATTCCTGTTGCGGCTAACGCAGTTACCGGTAGTATCTTCAATACTGGAAACTTCAGTCTGACCGCCAGTTACTTTCAGCTGGGTGACACCGCTTCTCGTGTCGGCGCTATGACGGCCAATTTTGGTTCAAGTACCGTTTCGCTGACTTCCACTACCGACTCGCTTCTACCAACCGCCACTGGCACCACGGCCTACGCCCTTAATCTCCAAACCTCTTCCGTTACTGTTTACGGCAACACCAAATTCGTCAACTCCAGTAGCACAATAACCTTAACCCCAGGGACTTCTACCGTTACCTATGCCGCCGTCGCCACTGGTAAAACCATCACTTCCAACGCTCAGTCTTTCTATGACATCATCTTTGACGGCTCGGGTGGTGGCTGGACGCCCCAAGATGCTCTTATTGCTACTAACGACCTGACCATGACCGCAGGAACCCTGAATGGCACGCAGAATGTGACTGTTAATGGGGCGGTGGCGGGGACGGCCGGGATAATATCATTGACCGGTGGGACATTCGAACAACGAATTGGAGCGGCCAAGAACTTCGGAACTACTTCTGGTTCAACTGCCTGGACTTTCTACGATTTAACATTCTCTAACTCCCATGCTTCTTCACCGTTTACCGTTACCACCCAAACTGGTGGGACGGGAGGTGTTACTGTTTCGGATATTCTAAGGGTTGGTAAATCAGGTGATGCCGCTGGAGCGACAACCACCCTCAATGCCGGTAACCGCACATGGACTCTTTCCGGGACCGGCGGCGATCCGTTCCAACTCCTCGCTTCCCCAGCCGGCGCTCTGGTCGGTGGCACCTCCAAGTTCTACTACACCGGCGCCAATGCTGGAGGCAATACCACAATTCAATCTATGACCAGTTCGTATTACGATCTGGAACTTAACGCCGCCGACACTTTCGTTCTGGAGGGCGACACCGTCGTTACCAACAACTTAACCATCACCCATGCCAGCGCCATTTTGGATGTGACAGCTTCTAACTACGCTCTAACAATAGGAAATAATTACTCTAACTCCGGCACTTTCACCGCCAGAAGCGGTACGATTACCTTCAACGCTACTGACGCCGGTAATACCATCTCCGGAACTTTGAACGGTACTTCGGCCTTCTTCAAAGTTATCTTTAACGGGGTCGCTGGGGCTTGGACCATTCAAGACCCGATGTTGGTTGACACTTCAGCCGGTACGCCAGCGGCTGACACCTTAGTTGTTAGTAACGGTACAGTGACGGTTGGTAATGGTAACGGCGACAACCTACTTGTTTACGGCGGTATTGACATCGCTATCGTCGCTAATGAAACGGGTACTTTACAAACAAAAGACGGTCTGGCGGAAGGCAGTACCATCACCGTTCAAGTCAACAAAGATACTGCCACTCAATGCGCTAACTGTATAGTTGATGTCGGCGCAAGCTCCGGTAGCGGTCAAGGAACTCTCACCATCAACGAAAACGGTATTCTCAAACTCATTCCAAAATCCTCTGCGACAGCATCTGACACCGGTGTGGAAGTCGCTTCCACCGGAAAACTTAATGTCACCGGCGCAATTTCACTTACGGAAACTACCTCCACCGCCATAACCGACTACGACAACCGGGAAACAAAGCTCTGCGCAAATTCCACCTTCACCAGTAGTCAGTTCAACGGTAATCATGTTCGAGCAACAAGTGGTCTGGCTGTCGGGCAGATCTACGCCATCACAGCCACAACCGTCAACGATGCTCAGTGTGATACAGCTACTTATGATTCCATTACTAGAGCCGATACCTCAACCGCTTCCGTTGTCAGCGCTAGTAAAACTCTCTCCAACAATAACGGCATTATGGCTGTCTGTATCCCTGACTCCATTACTGCAGATAACCAAAAGATTGGTTCGTATATGCGTGACTTTACCAGCACCAAGGGCTACTTCCAGATCACCGATTCCGCTAACGACTCTGCCTCCTGTACCGGTACCGACGATCTCCTGAAAGTCATCGAATCCCCCGATGTATTCTCCGGTTTCACTTCCGGAGATACGGTAGATATCTCTGACGGAGTTAGACCTGGAGATAATTTTGAAATTTATGACTACGCCAATGTCACCGCCGAAGACGGCGTTGCCTGTACCGCAACGAATGATGAGGCTGGCGAAAGTTATATTCATGCCAACGCTGGTTCGGAAACAGTTATGAATTACGCCGATGTCTGTGATCTAGGCCGCAATGCTAGCTTAAAATTTGGGGTAACATTCGACTCTGTCAACGGCGCCAACGCCAGCGAGGGTGTGACCATTGACCGATCGCGCTTACGAAGTGGCCACCGTGGCGCTCGACTGTCCGCCTCCCTCAACAACAACACCGCTAACGCTAAGGGTATCACTAACAGCTCGGCAGCTGGTAACACTCTCTATGGATTTAATCTCAACGGCAGTGCCAACAGCAATACCTTGTCTAACAATATCGCTTCGGGTAATACCAGCTACGGCTTCTACCTTCAGGTCAGCTCCAATAGCAATACCCTGACGAGCAATACGGCTATAGGTAATACTACTGCTGGCTTTTATCTCAACGCCAGCGCCAATAACACCCTGACTTCCAATTCCGCCACTGGCAACGCCTCCTACGGTTTCCGTATCGACTCCAGCGCCAACAATAACACCCTGACATCTAATACCTCCACCGGCAATGTTAACTACGGTTTCCTTATCGACTCTAGCTCAAATAACTCCCTGACATCTAATACCGCTATTGGCAACAGTCTATATGGGTTTATTATCACTACTTCCACCAACAATATCCTAATGAGCAACTCTGCCACCGGCAATATTTCATCTGGTTTTCTCCTGAATGTCAGCTCCAGTAATAATATATTAAGTTCCAATACTTCCACGGGTAACGGCAGCTGGGGCTTTCGTCTTAGTATCTCTAACAACAACACATTAATCGGAAATCAGAGCGGCGGTCAGTCGTATGGTTTATATGTTAGCGACAATACTGCCTCAACCGGCAATGTCATCATTAATGATGTCTATGGCGCAACTGCCAATACTACGGCGGACATTATTTTTGCCGGAACTAACGCTCACACCCTTTCTCTCTACAACACCACTCTCTCTTCTTCTACTGAAGTGACTGGGGTAACTGTTGCTGGGGCATATATTGTTTCTCGCAAGCACGACACCTCGGCTGGCGCAACCAAGCTCTGGGGCGAGTATGCCATTCCGGCCGATACAGCCGAAACGCCACAAGTGGAGAGTACTGACAAATTCAACTACGCCAACAATTTGTGGGAGAAGTCCATGACCGCTCACGGATATTCTGGCACCGGCACCGAAGATACTAATTTGAGCTACGACTTGTCGGCTCCGGCTGATTTGTCGGCCGGCCCGTACGCCTACCGTCTTGTTACCAAGACCGCTGGTGTCGGAGCCAGCTGTGTGACTTCTCAAGCAGTGATGGATGTCTACCGTAACGGTACTGATGTTGGCGACTTAACCACCGGGACATTGTTTACCGACTCGACTGGGGCTGTTAACACTAAATTCACCGTTGACTGCGGTGCCACCCCGTATGCCTTGAATGCTACTTACACTTTTGTTGCTTACGACGCCGACAACTCCACTTCAACCATCAAACCCATGACGATGATGACTGACGGTGACATCTTTACGGTTGGGTCCGGAAAGACTTTAGAGATGAAAGGCCAAACGACCGCCACTAACCTGACAACTGTGACTCGTGGCGCCACTGGCGGCTACCATTTCGATGTCGCTGGAACCATTGACGCCCAGTACTACAAATTTAGTAATCTTGGTGGAACCAGTGGGGCAAATGGCTTGGATCTGCAAAGCGGGGCAACGCTAACTAATTTGGATGATGGTCAGTTCGACAACTTCCAGAATGTTGGCGCAACAGATACATACATAAAGGTTCATGGGTCATTGATCGGGACCGGCGCTCCAGCCAAGACCTGGGACAATATGATTTTCCTCGAAGCATCCGACAACGTCCCAGAGTACACCGTCACCCAAACCGCCACCGGCGCTCCAGCGGCTGGGAACTACTGGTCGTTCTTCGGCTCGACCTGTACTGGCTGGACGGACTGTGAAGCTTCTGATTCCGATACCGGTGACGGCGGAGCAGATACTTATGGCTTCTTACACTTCTCTTCCAGTATTAGTATCCAGGGTATCGTCTACTTAACGAACGAATCGACCATCGGCACCTCTGGTAACGGTGGGCCGTGCGATGGCTCAACCGCCATCATCACCGCTAGGGTCAACGGTGGATCGGCCGCCACCGCTACCTGTTCTGCCTCCACCGCCGCCTACACCGTTTACTTGGCAATAACCCCAACGGCCGGACAGACCGTCACGATCTACTTAACTTCCGCCAGTAAGGGTAATGCCGTTACTCTTTCTAATGCCGTTACTGAAACCGGCGTCGACATTTACATCGACCAAGTTGCAGTTAGACACGACAACGCTGGACCGCAAACAAATACGGGACTAGATCTTTACGACATCGATCAGAACGCTACCGATATGCTCTTTACGGTGACGACAGGAAACTTAAGTGTGACGGCCGGTAAAGCGCTCCACATTACAACTGGTAAGACCTTCACTCCGGGTGGAACCGTCACCACTGGATTGGCCGGAGACCTACATATAGTCGGCACCCTTAGTATGGGTGGTAATGCTCTTTCGATCGGCGGCTCTTACAACAATGCTGGCACCTTTACCTCGGCATCAAACACCACTACCTTCACTTCCACTGCTACGGGCAAAACCTTAGCTGGGACAATGACCGGTGCAAGTTCGTTCTACAACCTAACCTTTGATGGTGTGGCTGGTGGTTGGACTTACAGCAATGCTGTCGCCGCCACCAACGATTTCACTGTTACCAACGGCGCCGTAACAGCCAACAACTTAGCCCTAACTGTAACGAGAGACTTTACGCTGGCCAATACCGCGGGAGTTAGCTACACGGCGGGGAGCTCGACTATTACAGTCAGCCGACATTATACGGATACAGGCGAGAAATTTGTTTATGGCACTTCGACAGTTACGGCTAATGGAACTGGCACCATTACCACGGTATCGGGTTACGACTTCTATAACTTGTCTATTGGCTATACAGGATTTACTACTACATTAACTGGTGCGGATTTTAGACTTAACAATGGGACGCTCACCTTCAATGGCGGTACGGTAGCCGGTGCAGGACAGAATTATATCGATTTATACAGGACGACGACCGGTTCATCAGTTGTATTCGCCAGCGCCACCACAATTACTGGCAGTACCAATATGGCATTTATCAATAACTCGGCCTCAATTACTAACACAGTCGCCGGAGGAAATTACGGCTCCTGGTTACTCGATTTAAATAATCGATCGAGTGGTAACAATTCTGTCCTTCAGCTAGGTGGCGATTTAACTACAACTAATGGTGTTCGTACCGGAGCTACAACCGGTTTGACCGGATACATATTTAATACTCAAAATTATGCCATCAATGCCAGTTATATGGGTATCAACTCGTCGACGGCTTATAAAGGAGATACTACGCACAACTTTGGTTCAAGCACGGTCACCCTGACCTCAACTGGTGACTCACTTTATGTGGTAAGTAACGGTGGGACTTCGAATCAGCTTAACTTACAGACTTCTACCTTCAATATTTATGGAAGTACTAAATTCTTAAATGGAACAGGCACCGTCAATGTCAATCCGGGAACATCAACGGTTAATATGACTGCTGTCGCCACTGGCAAAACCATTACCTCCAACGGGCAGAGTTTTTACAACCTTGTGTTTAATGGGGTTGGTGGGGGTTGGACATTGCAAGACGCAATGAGCGTTACTAATAACTTTGATATTACTAACGGCACTTTCGATACAAATACCACCTTTAACTATGCGCTAACTATTGGTGGAAACCTGACTGGTAACGCCGGTACTTGGTCACTGACCGAAAGGGCCTCAACGATTACCGTTTCCGGCAACTGGGATACCTCGGCGGTGGCGACAGATAGCTTAAGTATCGTTGAAGGAACATCGACAGTAATAATGGACGGAGCTGGCACTAAAACAATAACGACCGGGGTGACAAATACGTATGAACCTCGTTTTTACAACCTCAATGTCGGCCAAGCCGGTGGCAAGACCACTCAGATGCTACAATCGTTCGGTATAGATAATGTTTTGACATTAGGGGCTGGTACTTTCGATTTGAACTCTAAAACATTCTATTTACAGTCCCCTCCGACAAACCCCCTTTCTCTTTCGGGAACTTGGGGAACCGGCAACGGGCAAATCTACATCTTTGGGGGATCCGCTAACACCAATTTTCCTGCCTATACCTATAACTCCGGATTCGTCAATCAATTACCAAGTACCTACAGTATTATATTCCAGGGCACTACGACTTTCACTGGCAATATGTCACTTGGTGGCTGCTGTAGTCTTGCGAATATTACCAACCTCAACGGTCAAACTGTCACCGTCAATGGTAATATCGACTTCACTACTACCACTGCTATTCTGACTATGGGCGCCGCCAATTTAACGGTTAAGGGCAATTGGACCAACTCTAATGCCGCTGTATTCAACGCCGACACCAGTACGGTTGATTTTGCCGGCACTAGTGGTACTCAAACGGTCATTACTGGCGGTACTGGTAGTACTAAGCAGTTCTATAATCTCACTCACTCTGGGGCCAGTATCTTATCTCTCAGCACGACAGCACTGCAAGTTGCCAACGATTTGTCTAATGCCGGTGGGACGATGAGCGGCGGGGTTGATGTGACCGTCAACGGCAGTGCCACGGGAGTTGGGGCGATTACAATGAGCGGTTCGAGTCTCTTTACTCAACGGGTGGGGGCGAGTAAAAATTTTGGCACCACTAGTGGCTCTAATGCCTGGACTTTCGTCAGTCTCACTTTCTCGAATTCTCACGCCTCTAGTCCGTTCACCGTAACTACCCAGACTGGAGGTTCTGGTGGAATCACAGTATCCTCAATCCTTTTGGTCGGCGCCTCTGGTGATGCCGCTGGAGCGACAACAACTCTCAATGCCGGTAACCGCACCTGGATTTTAAGTGGTACTGCCGGCGATCCGTTCCAACTGCTAGCTTCGCCGGCCGCAGTCTTAACTCCCGCCACCTCTACTTTCAGCTTCTGGGGTAATAACGCTGGAGGTAATACAACGGTTCAAGTTGCGACTTACTATAATTTAAATACTGGCTGCTTGAATATTTTTTGTATCGAGACCTACGATCTTGAGGGAAATACGACCGTGACGAACGATCTCACCATTGATGTGCCGGCAACATTAGACACTGTCTCCGGTTCCAACTGGGGGCTAACGATCGGCGGGAACTACAGTAACATCGGCACCTTCACCGCTCGTTCTGGCACTGTCACTTTCAACGCCACTGACTCCGGTAACACTCTCTCCGGAACTCTAAACGGTACTTCGGCCTTCTTCAAAGTCATCTTTAACGGGGTTGCTGGAGCATGGACGATCCAGGATCCGATGTTGGTGGATACTTCAGCCGGTACTCCGGCAGCGGATACATTGGTAGTTAGTAACGGTACGGTTACTGTCGGAAACGGCGACGCCGACAACTTGTTGGTTTATGGCGGGATTGACATCGCCACAACCGCTGACCAAACTGCAATTTTGCAAACGATGGACGCACTGGCTGAAGGCAGTACGATTACCCTCCAAGTCAACAAAGATACTTCTACTCAATGCGCTAACTGCATTGTTGATGTTGGGGCCTCATCAGGATCAGGCCAAGGCACCTTAACGATAAACGAAAACGGAATCTTGAAACTAATTCCTAAATCGAGTGCCACCGCATCTGACACCGGTGTTGAAGTCGCCTCAACTGGCAAACTTAATGTCACCGGTGCCCTCTCACTAGCTGCCACTTCTTCCACTGCCATTACCGACTACGACAACCGCGAAACAAAAATCTGTGCTAATGCAGATTTCTCAGTTGGCTACACTAGCAAACATGTTCGAACAACGAGCGGTCTAGCCATCGGTCAGATCTACGCGATTACCGCCACCACCACTGACGATGCCCAGTGCGATACCGGCACCCACGACTCCATCACCCGCGCCGATACCTCAACCGCTAGTGTCGTTAGTGCTAGTAAGACTCTCTCCAACAACAACGGCATAATGAGTGTCTGTATTCCCGACTCGATCACCGCTGATAATCAAAAAATTGGCTCGTATATGCGTGACTTCACCGGTACCAAGGGCTACTTCCAAATTGTTGACTCGGCTAATGACGATGCCTCTTGTACCGGTACCAACGATCTTCTGAAAGTCGTTGAGTCCCCCGATGTTTTCTCCGGTTTCACTTCCGGAGATACGGTAGATATCTCTGACGGAGTTAGACCTGGAGATAATTTTGAAATTTATGACTACGCCAATGTCACCGCCGAAGACGGCGTTGCCTGTACCGCAACGAATGATGAGGCTGGCGAAAGTTATATTCATGCCAACGCTGGTTCGGAAACAGTTATGAATTACGCCGATGTCTGTGATCTAGGCCGCAATGCTAGCTTAAAATTTGGGGTAACATTCGACTCTGTCAACGGCGCCAACGCCAGCGAGGGTGTGACCATTGACCGATCGCGCTTACGAAGTGGCCACCGTGGCGCTCGACTGTCCGCCTCCCTCAACAACAACACCGCTAACGCTAAGGGTATCACTAACAGCTCGGCAGCTGGTAACACTCTCTATGGATTTAATCTCAACGGCAGTGCCAACAGCAATACCTTGTCTAACAATATCGCTTCGGGTAATACCAGCTACGGCTTCTACCTTCAGGTCAGCTCCAATAGCAATACCCTGACGAGCAATACGGCTATAGGTAATACTACTGCTGGCTTTTATCTCAACGCCAGCGCCAATAACACCCTGACTTCCAATTCCGCCACTGGCAACGCCTCCTACGGTTTCCGTATCGACTCCAGCGCCAACAATAACACCCTGACATCTAATACCTCCACCGGCAATGTTAACTACGGTTTCCTTATCGACTCTAGCTCAAATAACTCCCTGACATCTAATACCGCTATTGGCAACAGTCTATATGGGTTTATTATCACTACTTCCACCAACAATATCCTAATGAGCAACTCTGCCACCGGCAATATTTCATCTGGTTTTCTCCTGAATGTCAGCTCCAGTAATAATATATTAAGTTCCAATACTTCCACGGGTAACGGCAGCTGGGGCTTTCGTCTTAGTATCTCTAACAACAACACATTAATCGGAAATCAGAGCGGCGGTCAGTCGTATGGTTTATATGTTAGCGACAATACTGCCTCAACCGGCAATGTCATCATTAATGATGTCTATGGCGCAACTGCCAATACTACGGCGGACATTATTTTTGCCGGAACTAACGCTCACACCCTTTCTCTCTACAACACCACTCTCTCTTCTTCTACTGAAGTGACTGGGGTAACTGTTGCTGGGGCATATATTGTTTCTCGCAAGCACGACACCTCGGCTGGCGCAACCAAGCTCTGGGGCGAGTATGCCATTCCGGCCGATACAGCCGAAACGCCACAAGTGGAGAGTACTGACAAATTCAACTACGCCAACAATTTGTGGGAAAAATCGGTTACGGCGCACGGGTATTCTGGGACTGGCACCGAAGACACGAACCTTGCTTACGACCTGTCGGCTCCGGCTGACTTGTCGGCCGGTCCGTATGCTTACATGCTTGTCACCAAAACCGCCGGTGTCGGAGCCAGCTGTGTCACTAGCCAAGCGGTAATGGATGTTTACCGGAACGGTACCGATGTTGGTGATCTAACGACCGGGACATTGTTCACTGATTCGACTGGTGCCGTTAATACCAAGTTCACCGTTGACTGTGGTGCCACTCCCTACGCTCTAAACGCCACTTACACCTTCGCTGCCTTTGACGCCGACAACTCTACCTCGACCATTAAGCCAATGACGATGATGCAGGATGGCGACATCTTCACCGTTGGCTCGGGCAAAACACTCGAGCTGAAAGGCCAAACCACTTCAACTAATCTCTCCACTGTTACTCGTGGGGCCTCCGGTGGCTACCACTTCGATGTGGCCGGAACAATCGACGCCCAGTACTACAAATTTAGTTACCTTGGCGGTACCAGCGGCGGTAACGGCCTCGACCTTCAATCTGGGGCGACGCTGACCAATCTTGATGACGGCGAATTCGATAACTTCCAGAATGTCGGGGCAACCGATACCTACATCACAGTCCACGGCTCGTTAATAGGCACCGGTGCTCCAGCCAAAACTTGGGACAATATGACCTTCCTTGAGGCCTCTGACAATGTCCCAGAATACTCCGTTACTCAAACAGCCACCGGCGCTCCAGCGGCTGGCAACTACTGGGCCTTGTATCCTTCCACCTGTACCGGCTGGAGCGATTGTGAAGCCTCCGATTCCGACACCGGAGACGGCGGTAGCGATAGTCTTGGTTTCCTCCACTGGCAAGTTAACACCAACCCGAATGATCCCTCTGCCCTGGCCCAAAAGAAGACCGACGACACGGTTTTGGCCGTTGGGGATTGGACTAACGAGACTTCAGTTAAGTTCACCGCCACCGCCTCGGATACCGACAATCCCGACACTTTGTACTTGTGTGTCGAGAAAGATCTGATCGCCGATGCTTTTGCCAACACCGAGGATTCCTGCGGTTCGGGTGTCGCCTACTCTGGCACACCAGTAACGGTCGTCCTTACTATTGCCGGAATCACTGATGCCAACGAGTACCACTGGCAAGCCAGAGTTAAGGATACCTTTGGTGGCTACTCTGGTTGGATCTCGTTTGGCGCCAATCCAGAGGCCAATCGTGACTTTGGCGTTGACACGACCGCCTGCACTTACGGCTCAAGTATCTATGATGGCACGGTCGAAGATGTTGACGCTTCATATAACGATGGGTCGCTCACTGCCGTCTCGGCTAACTGGGATGCTTTCACCTGCACCGTTTCCGGGTTGAATAAGTATCAATACTCTATTGGTACGACTAGCGGTGGGACCGATATCAAGGCCTGGACCGATAACTCGACGACCGAATCGGTCACATCGGGTAGCTTGATTCTGCGAACCAACCAGAATTACTTCTTCAATGTTCGAGCGGTCGACAACGCCACCAATACTTCGGGCGTCACTTCATCGAACGGCCAGTCGGTTCTGCCAACGATTAGCTTGTCGCTCGGCGCGGTTACAATTACCTTCGCCAACCTCAATAACGGTAATAATCGGAGCGACTCCAAGACCTTGGTCTTGACCTCCAGCACTAACGCCTACGGCGGTTATGTTATTCGCCAATACGCTAGCTCCCTCCTGACTAAAGGCGTCAAAACCATTCCGATGTTTGAGGGTGGCACCTACGCCTCACCCGGCGCCTGGCCAGGTGGTACTTGTACGCCTAGCACCAACTGTGGCTACGGCTACACCTCGGACGACACCACCATTCAGGGTGTCAACAAGTTTAGCACCGGCACGCTCTACGCACCGTTAAGTCTGACGGCCTTTGGCGATATCATCGCCGATCACACCACCGCCGTTGACGGCACCAGCGGTCCTGTCACCAACGAAGCGTTCACCATCACCCACAAAGTCTCGGTTAGCGAACTTCAAGAAGCCAATCCGTATACAACAGAGGTACTATATATATTGACCGGGACATTCTGATGCTTGACAGATTCAGCGAGGAGAGCAACGCTGGATTAAAAATGCGACGAGGGGGAAGGATCTTCAAAGGCCAGGCCTTTGAAGATCTCGGAGTTTTGAATTTTGTCTGCCATCCGCCAACCGGTCGGAGGCGGATTACCAATTAAATTTCTTCAAAAACCCTTGACATTCTCAATAAAGAGCAGGAAGCTGAGTACAAGAATGCGACGAGGGGGAAAGAACAATCTGTGGGTCAAGTTGACTCGACTGGTGGTACTGGTCGTGACTTTTAGCTTACTCTTACCTTATACACCCTCGGCTTTTGCCGCCCCGGTAACATCGTTTTCTGATGTCTTGTCGACGATGAAGGAGTCCGTTGTCGCCAACCATACCTTCACCTTTACCATTGCCGACACTTGGGTGGCTGGTGAAACCTTGGCGCTAGCTTTTCCGGCTGGTTTTAGTGCGGCTGGGTTTCTGAACAGTGAACCAGAAGATTTTGATGTCACTGATGACGGAGTAGATCAAACAATGGTTGCTAGCGGCGGTTGTTCTGGAGCGGCCATTGAGATTGAAATTACCACTGCCGATATCATCGACCCAATTGGCTTTACTTTTACTCGATGTGCTACTGACGCCACTATTGCTGCCTCATCAGTCGTCACCATTGAAATTGGCACTAATGCTACTAGTGGCTCGGCTGGTAACGACCAAATCACCAACCAATCAGCGGCCCAAAATGTCACTGACGCTAAAGTCACCCTAACCGGCGGTGGTGGTTTTACTGATACTGGCACCCTGGCCCTCGAAGTCATCGCCGACAACGATGTGACAGTTAACGCCACTGTCGATCCTTCCATCACTTGTACTTTCACCGGACTAACCACCACTTTTTCCTCGCTGACGACTGGCGCAGTCTCAACTTCTGATACTAGTACTACCATCACCGCCAGCTCTAACGGTCAGGGCGGTTTGAATATCATCGTCTATGACGCCGGAGATACTACCAACCCAGGCTTATATAAATCATCCACGACAACATACTTAATCGGTTCAGCCGATTCGTCTTACGCTAATACCGCCACACTGGCGGCTGGAACCGATGGTTTTGGGGTATCGGCCTCCAGTGCCAGTGGTTCCGGTGCCGCCTTAACGGTTGATGGTCGTTTCGACGCTTCTGGCGGTGCTAACGAGATGGGTGGCCTGGAAGTTGGGGCAGGCGCTGCAGTTCCCATCGCTGCTTCCACCGGTGCTCTAGCCAGTAGAGTCCTGACCATCGTCCATAAAGCCGCTGTTTCAGGTTTGGCACCGGCGGGATCCTATACCGACACTATTACCTACGTTTGCACAGCGACTTACTAGCATGAGGTTTCTTAACCGGCTGTTACTCCTAGGAGTGTTAGCGATTATTTTGATTGCGCCCCAATCGAGCATTAAGGCCCAAGACGCCGCCGGTATTACCGTCACCCCAGTCACTGAAACTTTTGATGTTGTCCCAGGCAAAGTAACCACCCGAACTCTGCGAGTGATAAACCCTGTTGCCAAGGAAGTTACTCTTTACCCTAGAGCTCTGGACTTTCACACCGACAACAATAAAGGTCAGCCAAGTTTCTTTACCCCCAAGGACAAAACCTCGCGCTGGACGATGTCTCAGTGGATAACTTTCTCCAAACCCTTTATTCGGGTGACACCAGGCGAGGACGAGAAATTCGATGTCACCATCACCGTCCCAGAAAACGCCGATCCGGGCGGCCACTACGCCGCGGTTTTGTTTTCAACCGAAGCACCATCCTTAGAAGAGGATGTCAGCCAGATCGGAGTAGTCGGCCTAGTTGGAACGCTAATGTTAGCCAAAGTCCCGGGCGATATCATCGAGCGACTAACGCTGGAAGAATTTGTTGCCCCCAGAATCTTAATTGCGCCACCGGCTAATTTTTCGGTCCTGTTTTCTAATACCGGCAATATTCACCTCCGACCGAAGGGAGAGCTGAAGATCAGAAACTGGTTTGGCGACACTTCTGCCGCCATCAAAATAAATGAGGGCGAAGGTAATGTCTTGCCAGACAGTAAACGACGCTTTGAAACCAGTTGGGGCTTTAACTGGAAAGCGATTGGTAAATATACTGCTACCACTGCCCTCTACTACGGAACCGAGGAAAAGCAACTCCTTGCCACTCGCAGTTTTGTGATCATTCCGATCTGGTTCATTGTCGCGCTGACATTGTTGGCTCTGCGAATTGCTTTTGCAGTTTACAAAAAACGCCGCCAGAAGACAGTTGTTTTACCGCCTCCCCCACCACCGACCACTATTTCAGCACCACCCAGGATTGTGATTCGTTAGCGATGAAGCTCAAAACCTGCTTCCAATCTTTAAGTGCGAGGCTTTCTCTGGCGACACTGGCTTTCCTGGTCGTTATCCCAGCAATTGTCTTGGCTCAAAACACAACGGTTAATGCCACCGTTGTCTCGTCGGTCAATGCCGGGATTTCCACTTTTGTTAGCGACATTGTCCAGTTACCGGCCGATGGTAAATCGGCCGTCGTTTTGACTGCCACTATCCTATCTAAAGAGGGTCTGGCCCTACCGAACAAGCAGGTGTCTGTTAGCTCTAATCGAGGCGATGTCGATACTATTCTTTGCTACTCAGGCAGTACCCTCACCAACAGCCGAGCGACCGTTACCGATACCGAGGGTAAGGCTCGTTGTGCTGCAAGCTCCGAAGTGCCTGGCAACTCCACCTTCACCGCTGTTGCCGAAGGGGTGACGCTCGATGATAAACCAACGGTCACATTCACCCCCCTGCCGTTTCTAACTAATTTAACAATTAAAATAAATCTTCCTGGCGGTGGTCAGTTAACAGTACTCGAGCCGGCTAAACCCAAACCCTCGAAACCAGCCAACGAACGACTGGTTAACACCGATGTGGAGCTGCAAATACCATTTTGGGTTTTATTGGTCATCATTCTCTTCTTCTTGACCGAACCAGTCCTGATTATCTTGATTCTGCGCTTGAGCCGCAAGGTTCGTCGCGGATTCGCGGCTGAAAAACTGGCCCTAGCCAAAGAACAGGAGTTGCTGGCAAAAATTTACCAGCTAGAAAGCCGGGTTGTCCAAACCGCGGCCGTTATTGAACAGGAGGTCCGACAGATCGAATCGCCGACCCCACCACCTGCACTACCCACGCCTCTCATACCTCCCACAGGGCCAGGCCCTACGGAGGGCCTGGCCCTGCAAACTCCCGAGGTGACTTCGCCCGCCTTACCCCAAGGCCCGGATGCCGGGCAGAGCCCGCCCACCCAATAGCTCGAGCAGAGCTGAGCCACCGGTCGAAACGAAGGAATACTTGTGGGCCAATCCCAAGCCGTCAATGAAACCGACGGTATCGCCGCCACCGACAATGCTGGTGGCCGGTGAGTTGGCAATAGCTTTAGCAATGGCAGTAGATGCCTTATCAAACGGTGGCTGTTCAATTTTGCCGGGCACGCCGCTCCAGAGGATGGTTTTGGCCGATTTTATGTATTGAATAGTTTGGAGCGTCGATTTCTCGCCGACATCAAGGATCATGTCATTTTCCCAAACATAATCGGCCGGGAGAACGATTTTGCCCTTAGAATTCTTGAGCATTTCGCCAGCCCGGTCAACATAGTCTTTCTCTACCTTAGAGTTTTTTATGTCTACGCCCTGGCTAGCTAAAAAGGTGTTAGCCACTCCTCCGCCAACAATGACTCGATCAACCTTAGGTAGAAGGTTTCGGATCACTGGTAATTTATCAGAAATCTTGGCCCCACCGACGAGAGCAATAAACGGATGGGCGGGGTGGCGAGTTAAACTTGTCAGCACTTCCATTTCCCGTTCAAGCTGTAAGCCAGCGTACGATGGTAGAAACTCCGTTATTGCCACCACGGAGGCCGCTTCACGGTGCGAGGTGCCGAAAGCGTCGTTAACATAGATATCGGCAAGATTAGCGAGTTTACGAGCAAAGGTACGAGAGTTATCTTCTTCGCCTTTAAAAAAGCGAATATTCTCTAGCCCGATCATTTCTCCTTCTTTGAGCTCGTCAATCGTTTTCTTGGTTAAGGGCGAGAAGGGGTCGGTGGCAAACAAGATTTTTTTGTTAGTCAACGCCGATAGATGGGTAAAAACCGGCTTCATGCTCAATTTTGGGTCGACTTTCGCCAGTGGCCGTCCGACATGACCACAGAGAATAATCTTGGCTCGGTGGTTCATTAGAAAGAAGATGGTTGGTAGTAACCTTTGTAGGCGGTAGTCGTTGGCCACCTCGACTGAATCGCCGAACGTCAACGGAACATCGGCGTCGATCCGAACTAAAACTACTTTACTTGCTAGCGCCGCATCCTCCAAAGACCTCATATTCTTAATATACCAGCTGTCATTCTCATTCCCACTATGATTAGCCGAAAAACCGCGAGCCGTGACCCATCAAAAGCAGGTCAGCGAGCCGTTTTTCTCCTTACCTCTGTGAGAAGCGTGACAGGGTATGGGGTGTGAGGGGGCTAGGGGTGAGACCGCAGTAGAGAACTAAACTGCTTTAGTTCGAACCGGTCGAACGGGCTGAGGCCTATTCTGAAAGAATGCCGAAGCCCCGGGTTCCTTTGGCTTTACCCCCTCCACCCTCACAAAAAAGCCGCGACGCAGTCGCAAACCTTTGCCGATGGAACCGGACATAGTTAACTTTTGATATGCTATTAAGGTGATCAAATCATTCTTCATCTTTCTTTTGACTATCCTGTTGTTTTTGGCCAGTTTGGGCTATGTGGTCTACCGACTCCAAGACCCCGAATTTGTTATTTCGCAAGCCCGTTCAGTTAATCTTTACGGGCGTTTGGTCGGCAATGTCGGGCAGTTCATCCCCTCCGAGGAATTGAAAAGTTTTGGCTTAACAAATGCTGATGTCACAGACATTTTGAAATCCGGCTTTGATGGCGAACAGTTCTACGATTTAACTGGGGTGGTTCTCGGTGCGTATCTACCGTGGCTGACCGGTCAGACCGATTCGCTCGCTTACAGCTACCCGCTAGGCGGAGTGAAACAAAAGCTGGAGGGTGCAACTGCTGCCAAACTTTCGGCCAAGTATTACAGCTTACCGCTTTGTACTACCGCTGGGCTTAGAAACTGGAGTTTTGAGAACAGTTTGCCCTCCTGCCAATTAGCCGCCGGCACTCTCCAGGCAAAAAGTATCACCAACTCAACTAATGTAGCCGCTTCCAAACTGACTGAAGCTTTACCCGACACGCTCTCGGCTAGTCAAGTATCGCCCTCGCTGGCGGCTGCAAAGATAAAGGTGGCGCTGGCCTTTAAAATCATCTACGCCATTTGGGGGGCAACGCTCTTATTGGGACTGTTGTACTTACTAATATTTCGCTCTGCGGGATTTATTTCGCTCGCTATTTGTTTTCTCTTGGTCGGGTTACTCCAAATTGCCTTCAGTTTGGTCGGCTGGGATTGGATCACTAAAACGATTGGTGACTTTGTGGGTGGCTCGGGCGAAGCAAAATCGATTGCGCCGATAGTAATCGATTTGGCATCGGTGATTCTTGGCGCCATGAAAACGGTGATGGGCAACATCAGTATTGGCTTTTTAGTCTCCGGCGTGGCGTTGTTGGTGCTAGGAATTATTAGCAAAATCCACCACGCGACGCTGGTACCCAAGAGCTAGCCGATCAGTTGTCTGTAAAATTTACTATCAAGAGTAGAGATTATCTTCGCCTTTAGGCGTCGACTCTGGAGCGCGCCCAGCCAAACAAATTTGCCGGCCTGACCCTTCAAAATCCCCGAAGGTCGTGGGTGACTAATGGTTCGTTGTCGGTCACCAGCTAAAAAGCGTTCGATATTGGCCGCGATTTGGACAGCCAGAGTTTGATCGACTCGGAGAATGTTTTGTTGGCTTCTCCCGTTACCGTCGATGACGATGGTTTCTGGATGCCCTTCGGGGTTAAGGGTGTCGCGAAGCACAAAATTGCCTTTCTCGTCTAACAGCGCGCCTCGCACCAGACGGCTTTTAACAGGTGTAGTTGGGGCATTAATCGTCAGCCCGGGGAGTAGAGCCACGGATTTGCGAGAAAGTACGCCGTTTTCGGTTAAAAAGTCTTTCAGTTTTGCGATCGCTGGGTACTGCGCTTGAACAGTTATCGCCCTCTGAACAGCGGCTGGGTAGGCGCTGATATCAGTGGCTAAGGCCAGGGCCAACTGCCACGACATCGCGTCCACACCGGCAAAAGTGACCCTTGCCCGCAGTTGGCGACCGGTATTTAGCTTGGCTTTAACTTCGCTAATAAGACGAGCCGCCTGCTGGGACATCTTGGTTATTTCTGGTGACAGAAAGCTTGGAGTTAAGTCTAGGAACAAACAGTCGTAATCAAGCACTCCGTTAGTCGTAATTACTCGACGGTCAATTAGATTGATTTGTTTGACCGTAGTTTTTTGGCAATTAACATTGCCATACAACTTACTTTTTGACGGAAAGGTGTTGCGTCCTAACAGAGTCGCTAGCGCCGGTGTATAGATAAATGAGTCGTCTCGGGTTAGATGGGTAACTTCCAGGTGAGTTTCTCGCGCTAGATCGCGATCAAGGATTCTCGCGACTAGAACCGATAGCGGTGAGTCGCCAACGATGACAACGCTTTTACGCATTGCTCGACTCCATTTGGCGAACGCTAAGTGAGTAAATCATGAGCGTCAGCGATTAATTTAGGAAATCTTAGAAGCAATTTGGCACACCTTAATAAAATCTTGGGCTTTGACAGAGATGCCGCCGGCGAGCAGACCAGCAATGTCCGGGTAACGTAAGTACTCGGCGGCATTGGTGGTGGTGACCGAACCGCCGTAGATAAAGCGAACCATTCCGGCCGGACCCTCGCCAAATTTGTCGGTTAATTTTTCTTTCAGCTTAGTTATAACCCTTAAGGTGTACTCGGGCGTCGCCGCCTCACCGGTCCCGATCGCGAAGATCGGCTCGTAAGCGACCGTTACTTTGTCAAAATTGTCCTTCTTGACCGCGTTCATACCCTCAAGCAACTGCTCGACTACCTTACCCAGCTGGTAAGCGTCAAAAACACCTTCAGAGTCGATCATCCGCTTGTTTTCGCCAACACAAAGAATTGGTTTAATCCCCCACTGCAGGCAGGCCTGCATTTTTTGATGGATCAGGTCGTTGTCCTCACCAGCGTACTCTCGACGCTCGGAATGGCCAACAATAGCGTATTGGACGATGTTGCGAAGCATATAGGCCGAAACTTCTCCGGTGTAAGCTCCTTGATCGTTTGGCCAGACATTTTGGGCGGCCAGAGATATATGTTGGGGTTTATGGCGCCAAGATTCGGCAATCGGCACTAACCAAGCCGTCGGTGGCGCTAGCACAACCTCAACACCGTTAATGTCTTCGAGAGATCTCTTGAGAGACGCGGCCAGAACTAGCGAATCCGACAGGGTTGGATACATTTTCCAGTTGCCAACAATTAGCTTGTTCATATCTTCAGATTAGATGGTTTTGAGGAAACAAAAAAGCCCCTACACCAGCTCAACCTCTGGCAATATTCTGATGTCAGAAATTTGCAATCAGGTTTCGAGGTGCGGGACGAGCCCAAACGAAAAAGCCTCCGCGTGTTAGGAGGCCTTTTTCTAAAAAGCTTTACTTAGATGGCGGCGTCTGACTTGTCGCCGTCTTCAGCTGGCATTGCGCCGGCTTCTGGAGCTGTTTCTTCTTCGTCACCGTCTTCTTTGACTTCTGGTGTTTCAACACCGTCAACTGGGGTTTCTTCCGTATCTACTGCTGGTGTCTCGTCTGGATTCATATGAACCTCCTTAACATTTAACCCCCGCGAATTTGCGGGGATGCCCTGATCGGGCGCTTACCTTTTTACAGAGTAACAACAGGTTGGGGGTACTGTCAAGTCTAAAGTGGCAAGTCTAAGGTCTAATTTGTCGCTAGTGCTCGCTTATCACTCCGTTCAAAGTAAGTAACAAGTTTTAAGTATTAAGTATTTGGGGCTCATTACTTGGAAATTATTACTTGGAACTTAAGTTAGACTTGAGCCTTTAGACTTAAGATTTTTTAGCCTACGACAGTAGTTTCTGCACCCGCCCGACAACATCTTCCAAATTAACCAGCGTCACTTTGCCAGAGCCGCGCTCTTTAATCTCGATTTTGCCATCCTGCGCCGTTTTGGCGCTGTAAACCAACCTGATTGGGTAGCCGATTAAGTCGGCATCAACCAATTTTGTTCCGGCCATCTCGTCTCGGTCATCGAGTAACACTTCCACACCCTGCTCCGTAAGATCGCTGTAAATCTTCTCGCCTGTTTTAGAGCTGGTAAGATTGATAACAACTGCTTCAAACGGCGCGACTTGACTCGGTAGTTTTAGGCCGTGCTCGTCGTTGAAAAGTTCCGCCAGCGTCCCAAGTAACCGGCTAATGCCGATGCCGTACGAACCCATCCAAACCGATTGTCGATCGCCGGAGGCATCGAGGTATTTTAGGTCAAAAGCGTCAGAATACTTGGTTCCAAGAGGAAAAATATTCCCTACTTCGATGGCCTTCACTCGCTCCAGTTTCTTCTTGTCCGTTTCTTTCAACTTATCCTCAACTTCTTTGTTGAAACCAGTCTTTGTTTTGTGGTTAACCAGTATCTCGTCCTCGCCAGTTTCACAGATTACCTGGAACTCGTCAGAAAATTCATCGGTAAATACACCGCCACTGGCTTTGACCCGATAAGCATCGAGTCCTAGTCGCTCGAATACTTTTAAGTAGGTCTTGGCGGCGTCTTCATAAAATTTGTGATGAGATTCTTCGTCTGGGTGAAAGCTATATAGGTCTTTCATTCGAAACTCTCTCCCTCGTAGCAGGCCGGATTTGGCCCGCAATTCCTTGCGAAACTTAGTTTGAAACTGAAAAAGAATAACTGGCAGATCGCGGTACGACTGGACGCTTTGTTTAAGGGCAATGGTCATCGGCTCCTCGTGCGTCGCCCCAAAAGTCATATCGGCTTCTGGGTCTAGATAAACAATCTGGCGGAAGTTTTTATCTTCCCAGCGCCCGGATTTTTCCCAGGTGGATTTCGGTTGGAGAGCGGAAAATATAACTTCCGAGCCACCAAGAGCGTTCATTTCTTCTCGAACGATAGTTTCGATCTTTTGGAGTGAGCGCACCGCAAGCGGTAAGAAAGCGTAGACCCCAGCCGCGACCTGGCTAATATAGCCGGCTTTCTCGAGCAAGTAGGCGTTTTTTGAATCTTGCGCCGCCATCGAGCGACGGGTTTTGGTGTAGAAATTGCTCAACCTCATCAGAACAACCTCCCGAAGACATCGAAGCGTATAAAGTCCTTAAGGGTGACGACAACGAACATTAGCAAGATGAAAGCTAATCCAGCCGTTGCAAAAATGGAGAACTGTCGCTCGGTGAGTGGTCGTCGAGTGACTCTCTCGTAGGCCAAGACCGCTATGTGGCCACCATCAAGCGGCAGAATTGGCATCAAGTTAACTACGCCCAAGCCGATTGATATTAACGCGACTAATTGAGCCAGGTATTCAAAACCCATTCGTCTAGCCACACCGGTCAGCGCTCCGACGCCGACGATTCCTGTGACATCTTCGGACACTTCCTGCTTAATCACAAAATTCTTTATAAAATCCACAAATCCAACTGCCGAGATTCCAATTATCCTTCCTGTTTCGTAAAGGGCGGCAACCGGCGCCTTGTACCAAAGAGATCTGACCTCTCCGGTTTGGCCGATAGCCACTCCAATCGCTCCTTGGCCGGTTGGTGGATTTACCCTCGGCGTGACCGTTAAATCTAACGTATCCTCGCCGCGTCTGATTGTGACGGTGGCGCTTTGGCCATTCAGAGCGCGTATTTCCTCAACGAAACCTGCTCCGCCATCTAGTTGTTGGCCGTTGACGGCTAATATTTGATCATTGAGTTGGAATCCGCTAATTTCGGCTGGGCTATCCTCGACAATTTTGGCAATAGTGGGAGTCGGTCGCTCGGAAATGAACGGGTTTCTTGCCGCGTTAGGGGCAAAAGGCTGAAAGCCCGTGATAAACAAAATTGTAAAAATAATCCAGGCCATCAGCAGATTCATTGTTGCTCCAGCCACAAGAATTGCTAAGCGCGAAAACGGTTTTTGAGACTTAAACGACCTGGGACCGGTTTTACCGTCAGCTTCCCCAAACATCTTTACATAGCCACCTAACGGAATTAGATTGATGGCGTAAGTTGTCTCGCCAATCTTTTTACTCCAAAGTTTTGGTCGAAAGCCGAAGGCGAATTCTTCGACCATAACCCCGCTCTTTTTGGCGACTAGAAAATGCCCTAACTCGTGAACAAATACCATAAAGCCAAGTACGGCGAGAAAAACGAGGAGGGTAATGATCATTAAACGGTCATCAGTTCTCTTTCTTTGCGCTCAACTAACTCTTTGACTTTGGTATTGAACCCCGCAATTGCTTCGTCTATATCTTTAGTGAAGCGATTGAGTTCGTCTTCGCGCATGGTGCCAGCCGTTTTCTCTTTTGTCGCTTTTTGGTGGGCATCACCCCGTAATTGGCGTAATTGAATTCGGGCCGCTTCGCCTTTTTGACCGACTAACTTAACCATTTCGGTTCGGCGTTCTTGGCTTAATGGCGGGACGCTCAAGCGAAGTTGGGCTCCTTCGTTAACGACAGAAAAGCCGAGTTGGCTCTGACGAATAGCGGTATCAATGGCGGCAATGACGGCTTTGTCAAACGGAGCAATGATAATCTGGCCCTGCTCGTTGGCCGATATCGACGCGACTTGATTGAGCGGCATCGAACTGCCGTAACATTCCACTGGCAGCGTCCCAACTAGCTCGCCGCTGGCTCGCCCAGGGCGCAAAGTCCGTAGGTCGCCCTCGAGCAACTGCAAAACTTTCTCCATTTCTTGTTTAATAGTAGATATTGTCATTACCGCCTTATCTTAACCGAGAATTGAGGATAATGCCAAGATTCAGACAGCGGCAGCTGTAACGGGGTCGGCTGTTGCGACGGTTGTCGGCTGGGATTTTACCTGCTCGTAGATTGAGGCCGGACCGACGGTACTGAAAGGCATAATCAGCGCCGACGGGATCAAAAAGAGGATATTGGAAATAATTAAGTTAGTGACGGTGTTTCCATCAATAAAGAATGCCAGGAATATGCCTAAAATCAGTCCGCTGGCTGTGGCTAATACCATATAGGTGATTCCAATCACAAAATAGGCCACAAACAATTGCCAAATTTTATCCTTCGTCAGTTTCGAGCTCTGGCTCATCGCTTCAGCAACTCCTAAGGTCGGGTTATCAAGCATAATAAATGGTGTCATTGAGTAACGAGCCATCAAGTACAGGCCAGGAATGATCAATGCAATAAAACCAAGTGTCGTGATCAAAGCATAAAGCAAGTAGAATAATACAAACTTGCCAGCTAATTTAAACTGTCCGGTCAGAGTCTGAATGGTTGGGACGCTACCACGGGCGACCAGTAGGCCATTCTGTTGGATACCGGGCGAGAACAATGCCATTATCACCAGCCCAACGGCTAGCCAAAGCAGGCTTTGAAACGAAAATACATCAACTTTATTGAGGTCGAATATCGCTCCGGGTAGGTTCGCCAACATAAATATCAGTGAGACTAATAGCCAGATGCGCCAATCACGCTTGCTACTCTGCCAGCTGATTCTAAGAGCTTGTCCGATTGATAATTTAGCCATAAATATATCTTTTCTTAAATTTAGCCAACAAGCAACTACACTCCCAATTCGAAACGGGAGATTTTGGAGATTTTGATATTCTCCCCGATTTTGGTGATGGTATCGTTAAGTAAATCCTGGATGGTCATCGAGGGGTCGCGGAAATAATCTTGCTTCAAGAGTTCGTCAATATTCTCCGGATTCATCGAGGCCACTTGCATAGCAATATCTTTAACGAATTGTTTGAACTCCTCATTACGAGCCACAAAATCGGTCTCGCAGTTGACTTCAACCATTGCGCCGAGACGGCCGCCATGAACATACGATTCGACCAGGCCCTGGGAAGTCGCTCGATCGGATTTTTTAGCCACAGTTGATAGACCTTTTTCTTTGAGCCAGGCCAAGGCTTTGGTTTCGTCGCCGCCGGATTCCTCGAGGGCATTCTTAACATCATGAATACCCAGGCCGGTTTTGGCTCGAAGATTTTTGATCTGTTCGACAGTGACTGTCATTAGATTGAAGATTTGGTTTTTCTGGCTACGGGCTTGGTTCTGGCAGTCGATTTTTTCTCCGAGGTAACTTTTTTGGCTGTAATTTTCTTGACTGCTTTTGGCTTTAGAATCTTTTTAGTGGCAGTCTCCACGACCGGTTCTTCAGCTGGTGATACTTCGCCTTCAACTTTCGTCGCTTTAACTGTTTTAATGGGAGCCGCGACTAGCGCTCGTAGAATCAGCTCGACGGCTGTTGCGGCGTCGTCGTTGGCCGGAATCGGATAGGTGATTTTGTCGGGATTGGTATCGGTGTCGCAGATGGCAATGACTGGGATACCGAGTAAATTGGCTTCTTTGAGGGCAATTTTGTCTTCGCTGGCACTGGCCATCACCATTAAACCAGGTACGGCATTAAGTTTAGTAACACCAGCCAAGAAGCGGTGGTAGCGAGCCAGTTTGTTGGTTTGTCGCAATCGCTCGATTTTGGTCAAGCCCTTGGAATGCTCGCTGGCCAAGTATTCGTCCAACTCGTTCATTTTCTTGATATTCTCGTGGATGCCTTCAAAGTTGGTTAAGAATCCGCCGAGCCAGCGTTCGGTGACATACGGCTCCCCGAACTCTTCAGCGACTCTCTTGACGATTTCCTTGACGCCACGGCGAGTGCCAACAAATAGGACAGTCTTGCCCTCGGCGCGATTCGCCCCGATCACTTTTTGGGCTTCGGTCAGTTGTTCGAGGGTTTTCTCGAGGTCAATTAAAGCGATATTCTTACGAACCCCAAAAACAAAGCGCTGGGCTTTGGGATAAACAAAAGAGCGGTGATGACCGTAATGGGCTCCAGATTTTGCTAGTTCAATTAAGGTTGGCAACATTAGTAAAAACCTCCGGTTTGAAGATAAGTTAAAACGCAAAAGTCAAAAGTCAAAATTTTAGCTACTAACTTAAAACTAGTTGGTTTTGAGTTGTAGTTTTGAGCTTTGAGCTTTGAGTTTTGCATTACTTTTTGGCTTTTTCTTGTCGCATTTTGAATCGATCAACTCGGCCGGCAGTATCAACAAGTTTCATTTTACCGGTGTAGAGTGGGTGGCAGTTAGAGCAAATTTCCACCCGCATTTCTGAAACAGTGGCGCCAAGCGTGAAAGTGTTGCCACATGAGCATGTGACTTTGGCCTCTGGAAAATATTCGGGATGAATCTCTTTCTTCATGATTTGCTTTAGCAATTGTATCAAACCAGATGCGTACCTTCAACACCCGGATGCTTGTTTGACAATCTTTGGGTCGATGGATAGTATCGGGTTATTCGGGGCGTGTATCCAACTTATCGGTTGATAGACGCCCGAATGGGTCGTGGGTCGGGCGTTCGCGCCCGGCCCATTAAATATTACTGACTTCCAGGTGTGTTTCTGGTAAAATAACAGGGATGGACAAAGAAATGTTGCGTCAACTCAAAGAAGCCGAAACACTTTTTGAGCAGACGGAAGACAAAGACATTAAGGAATTGGCTCGCGAAGAGATTTTAAGATTGCGCCGGCAGGTTGATTTGAGCCAGCCGGAAAACCAGCGCAACGCTATTATTGAGGTTCGTTCTGGTTCGGGTGGCGATGAAGCCGAGCTTTTTGCCGCTGAATTGCTCCGAATGTACCAGCGCTACAGCGAGCAACAGGGTTGGAAAATTGAATTAGTTGACGAAAGTAATAATTCGATTGGCGGGGTAAAATCGGCCACAATGCTAGTTAAATCACCTCGGGCTTACGCCGCTTTGCGGTTCGAGGGTGGCGTACATCGAGTCCAGCGCGTCCCAAAAACCGAGAAGTCTGGTCGCATTCACACTTCGGCCGCTTCAGTCGTTGTAATGCCTGAAGCCGAAGATGTTGATGTCCATATTAACCCGGGCGATTTACGGATTGATGTTTACCACTCCAGCGGCGCTGGTGGCCAGTCCGTCAACACTACCGACTCGGCCGTTCGAATCACCCATATTCCAACTGGCATCGTCATCGCCTGCCAAGATGAACGATCACAACTGAAAAATAAAACCAAAGCGATGGCCGTCTTACGCAGTAAACTTTGGGAGGCGGCTCGGGCCGAACAAAACCAAGATATCGGCGATACTCGCCGCGCCATGATCAAATCCGGCGACCGAAGTGACAAAATTCGAACTTACAATTTTCCCCAAAGCCGGGTGACTGACCATCGCATCAATAAATCCTGGCACAATATTGAAAGAATAATGGATGGTGCTATTGAGCAAATAGTTGAATCTCTCCAAGAAGCAAATCTCGGCTTCGCCGAAGCCGAGAAGAATTAAGAATCTAGAATCGGGAATTAAGATTAGGGAGAAGATGATCCAATTATTCTTAATTCTAAATTCATGATTCTTAATTCTACTCCACGGGCTTATCGTGAAGGAACTGCTAACTTCTACGGTTACGATTTCGTCGTCAATAAGCATACCCTCATCCCCCGTCCAGAAACGGAACAACTAGTGGAGAAAACGGTTGTATTGGTAAAAAAATATCTTTCCGACCACCCACGAATTCTCGATGTTGGGACAGGTTCGGGCGTGATAGCAATCACCTTGAAAAAGCTATTGCCTAATTCCGTGGTACAGGCGACGGATATATCATTAACGGTATTTGAAACGGCAAGAGCAAACGCCAAAACGAATCAAGTGGAGATAACTTTTCAGAGCGGTAATCTGTTTGAGCCGATCAAAGGTAAATTTGACTTAATAATCGCTAATCTGCCCTATGTTCCGGCCGCTCGCTGGAGATTTCTCGAAAGTCAGGTTCGAGATTTCGAGCCAAAGGATGCCATTATTGCTGGTAGAGACGGCTTGAAGTGGATCAGACGGTTTTGCGCGCAAGTTGGCCCGTACCTCAATAAGCGAAGCTTAGTTGCTTTAGAAATAGACGACACCCACGGTCCGCGAGTTCAGAAGCTCCTTCAATCCGCCCTACCGAACCACAAGGTCACTGTTGAACAGGATTTAGCCCGCAGAGACCGCTTTTGCTTTGCTTGCCCAACAAAGTAAAGGCCGGCGCTCATGCGCCGGCCAGAATGATGCCGTCAACCTATAGATCCCGTATCTGCTCACGAGGCAGCTCGGTCACTACGCCTGTGACTGGATCCATGTAACCAAACATTGTCCCCTGGAGCTCTGGTTTTTGATCCTGACGCTCCCCCCGACGCCGATGTTCATCCGAGTTCGCGTAACGGAACGCTATAAGGGCAATAAGGGCCTCGACGAGTATTAGTGCTCCGAAGCATTCCCACTGATGATTAATGAACCAATCCACTCGAACCTCCTCGTTATGGCCTCTGACCACAACAAACTACCCCAAGCTTACTCTCCCCCAATACAAACTCAAGTTACTGCCCCAGCGAACCAAGCGTCAGTTTGACAGAAATCTCCGCTTTATCTCGCAAGACCGTCAGGGTGACAGTGTCGCCCGGATTATATTTTCGTACCAGACGCGCCAACGGCGTTGTCTCGGTCACTTTGTCGTCGTTAATCTTGGTGATGATGTCGTTATCCTTCAATCCGGCCGCAGCAGCTGGAGAATTAACGGCAATAGCCGTTGTCCCGTCGCCAGTCACTAGCCACGCCCCTTGCTCCACTGGTAAGGAGTAGTTCTTGGCAATGACTTTGGTAATTGGCTGGTGATTTACGCCAATATACGGCTGGATAATTTTGCCGTTTTTGTTGTACGACTCTAGATCTTTCTTCAAGTCCATAACCGGAATAGCAAAGCCGATATTCTGGGCGTTGCCAGCCACAGCCGTATTGATGCCAATCACTTGACCGGCCAGAGTCAGAAGCGGGCCGCCGGAGTTACCAGGGTTGATAGCGGTGTCGGTTTGGAATAGTCCGGCCAAATTTTCGACATTGCCAGCCCCATCTGATGGTGTGGCAACGCGTTCTTTAGCCGAAATAACGCCAACGGTGACGGAGTTTTGCAGCTCCCCTAAGGCGTTGCCGATAGCAATCACCCACTGGCCAACTTCAACCTTATCCGAATCCCCGATCTCCACAACTGGCAATCCTCGAGCTTCAATTTTCAACAGGGCCAAATCGTTGGTCGGGTCTTTGGCGACTAGCTTGCCGTCAAATGTTTTGCCTTCAGCGGTGGTAACGGTAAAGGTATCGCCAGAGGAAATAACATGCTTGTTGGTGGCGATCAGACCATCGGTTGTAACGATGAAGCCAGTACCGCTAGTCTGGGGGGCTCGAATCTGGCCGAAGCCAAACACATCCCGGGTGGCGTTACTGGTACTAGTGATACTAACAACCGCTTGACCGACTTTTTTGGAAGCGTCGATAATTGCCGAAGATTCTTCAATAATAATTTTGTCGGTTCGAGTCGATTGAACATTAATGCCATTGACACTGTTAATACCTAGCTGTTCGCGTAATTTCGCGCCTCCGGCCGTGCCGGAAAGCATATAAAGAGTCCAAAGCGAACCGGCAAAAGCGATGGCAATTACTACCAGTACCCCACCAAAAAATTTCCACCACTTGGCTTTGTGGTTACTGTTAAATGATTGCCACGGTTTCAGTTTTTGAGTCGAATTTAATTGCATTGCTACTTTTTACCTCCTAATTTCTTAACTTTCTTCTGGTCGTCGTCCTGAACAACTAAGTGACGCAAAATCGACTGCACGGCAGTCACGACAGTACCCATATTAACAATCGCTGGGACAATTTCTTGCACAAATCCTCCAAAAGTCCCAGTCAGGTTATCCAGGCGGGTAATGACGCGATTGGCTCGATGGAGCACAACAATAAAGTAGATCAGGGCCACCAAAAAACCGAGCAAAACTATGATCGAAAGCCAGTTAATCCAGTCTTCTGTTAACATCTACCTCCTAAAACCATTTTAGCGTTTTTTCAGAACCATCCAAGCCGTGCGGTCGAAATGTGAATTGGGAAAGATGTGGAGGATGCCTTTGTCGTCACGCAAGCGAATTTTGCGGGCATCCATCCGCTCCACAATGCCCTCGACTTCGTCAACCTTCACCCGATCACCAGCGCTAAAGTCTGGGTCTTGAGCCAGAAAAATACCAGCTACCAAGTCTTGAATGAAGGCCGTCGAACCGGCCGATAAGGCCAGCGCCGAAATAGCGACCGTACCGGATAGCGCCAATGATATTTGGGTCAAGCCAACCTGTTGTAAGAGCGCCGCTATTAGAAAAATCCAAAGGGCCACGTCTAGAACTGACAAGACAATCCCCTTGAGCGCCGAATTGGCTTTTGAGTAGCCAATCAAGCCTCGCAGAAAGGCCTTAATTAACTTAATAATAATGTAGCCAACGACGATGGTTAGCAATAACTGGGGTAATCGATCCCACGATTTGGCCAACAGCTCAAAAATCCGATCGGAAAAAGATGTGACTGCCATTAATTAACAGCGTACCACAAGCATACCGCTACCGGTCGAGAATATCCTTCAATTGAGTTCGAACTTCGTTAATATTGGCCTTACCCTTAGTTCTGGCCATCACCTGACCCACCAAGAAGTGGAGAGCGTTCTCTTTGCCTGCGGTGTAGTCATTGACAGCTGGTTGGTTGGCCGTGATCGCCTCAACAATAATCGGTTCCAGTACAAACTTCTCGGAGTAGGTAGCGATTACCTCTTCGGCTGTCTTGCCGATACCGATCTCTTTCATCGCGACGGCGAGGGTATCTTTTGTCCAACCGCCCGACTTCTTGGCGCTTAAGAGCTTGGTCTGATCTTCAAGATCCAAACTAGCGAAGGCCGTCGACTCTAACATCAAATGAGCCGCTTCTTTAGTTAACTCGGGCTCTCGGTTGTTGATTACCAGTACTCTACTGTCGAGTTGTTTATCTACCAAAGATTGAGCGATCGCCGCTGGAGTACCAATCGCCTCCAGTGCTCGACGTCGATCTTCCGGAAGCTGCGCACTTTTTACCGCCCCAACCTCTATCTCTACGATCGGCAAGTCTGGCTCAGGAAAGTAACGGTAGTCGGCGCTGGTCTCCTTGGAGCGCATAGATACTGTTTTGCTAGCAATACTGTCCCAGGTACGAGTCTCGTGTGTAACAGACCCTCCTTTGTCTAACAATTCCGTTTGTCGCTCGTACTCGTGAGTAATGGCTTTCTCAACAGCTCGAAAGGAATTAATATTTTTGACCTCAACTTTTTCGCCAAGTTTTTCTGTTTTTGACACTGATATATTGGCCTCACAGCGCATCTGGCCTTTTTCCATATCTGCGTCAGAAATATTGAGCGCACGAACAATTCGTTGAATTTCCTGGCAAAAGCGTTTGGCGTCTTCGGCCGTATGGAAATCTGGTTCGGTCACCATCTCCATGAGTGGCACCCCGGCACGATTAAAATTCACCAGTGAAGCCAATTGGTCGGCTTGGTGAACCGACTTGCCTGCATCTTCTTCCAGATGAATCCGTTGAATATTATGTTTGACACCATCGATTTCAATACTGGCATGCTCGACGATTGGCGCAGTAGATTGAGAAATCTGATAGCCCTTCGGCAGATCGGGGTAAAAATAATTCTTTCGCGCCCAAAAAGTAGCCGGGGCAATCTGGCCGTTTAAAGCTTGGCCCAATTCAACTGTCAGCCTAATCGCTTCCTTGTTTAATAGTGGCAATGACCCAGGTAGGCCGTAACAGACCGGACAAACGTTAACATTGGGTTTTGAGTCAAAAGGATCGTTGGCACAACCACAAAACATTTTTGTTTTAGTTTTTAGTTCAACATGAACCTCCAAGCCGATGGTCAATTTGTATTGACTCATCGGAAACTCCAATCACCAAAATCCCAAGCACCAAACAAATCCCAATTACCGAAATTCAAATTATCCAAATATTTGGAGATTTGGAGTTTGTTTTTTGTTTGGGATTTGGGATTTGGGATTTGGGATTTTCTCATCCTAAGCTAATTCCTCTCAACACCGACACGATCTCTCTGTATGTCCGCATATGAGTCGAGAGTTCCCAATCAGCCACAAAACTACCGTTGTCGTGAACCAATTCATTCCGTTTGATATGAGCTTTCCAGAGCTGGTCGTAAGACCCGCGGGGGAATTTGGGTCGGAGCGCCTTGAGCCGATCAGCAAAAGTTGCTCCCGCTGCTAAATTCTTCATTATCGAGTCAATCAGTTTGTCTGACTCGATAATCGTTTGCTTAAAAGCCAGCTGGTTGTTTTGGGCCGCTATGGCGTCGATCTGCCTCTGTCGAGATTCGATTTCAAGCCAATCAATTTTGGCCTTCGTCGTTTTCCCGATACCAAAAAGCCAACGCAAGAAAGACATCATTTTGTAACCTCAATTTTACTTTCGGCTTTAGCAATCTTCTGGTTGACAGTTTGACCAACATAAAGCAGGGCGAGAGTCACAATCACCACCAGCAACAAACGCTTCAGCATATGGATCATCGGCGAACGAGCGACAACTTTTCGTTGCTCAATTTGCTGTCTTTGCTCGAGAATCTTTTCAATTTTCGCCTGTTTTTTTAGTCTGGCTCTTTTTCCCATTAGATATTACCCGGTTTTTTCAAATGATAATCAGTTTCTTTTTGATATTTCTTGACAACTGATAGTAGCAAGTTCTCTTGAGCGTTGGCGGCGATCAACTGCGCCCCAATCGGCAGGTTGCTCTGACTAAATCCGCACGGTAATGAAATTGCTGGTACTCCGGCCAAATTGGCGGCGACGGTCATTAAATCAGACTTGTACATTTCGACCGGATCGCTTTTGGCGCCAAACTCAAACGGTAAACCGGGCGTCGTTGGCGTCAATAGAACATCAACTTCCTTAAAAACCCGCTCGTGATCAGCGGCAATTTTGTCTTTAACATTAACAGCCGTTTGGTAGTAAGCGTCGTAATGACCGACCGATAAGGCAAAAGTGCCAATTAGAATTCGGCGCTTGACCTCACTGCCAAACAGGGCCCGGGTGTCCATATAGCGCTCAAGCAATTTTTGGCCATCTTTCATCACCGACTGGCGGGAGCGAATGCCGTCGTAGCGCGACAAATTAGCCGAGGCCTCGGCCGGCAGAATAACATAGTAAGCCGGTAGGGCGTAGACAACTGACGGCAAGGAAACATCGATGATTTTCGCCCCTTTGGCGGCCAACCAGTCGACAACAGTTCGGACGGCGGTCTTAATCTCTGGGTCAATCTCGAGATCCCAAAGTTCTTTGGGTAAACCAACCTTTAGTTTAGCTAGGTCGGTATCGACGGGTTTGTAAGTATAGTCAAAAGTAGTTTGGTCGTTGTTGTCAGCACCCGAGATGGCGACGAAAACTTTCTCGACGGTTTCAGCGTCGCGAGCCATCGGGCCGATAACATCGAGCGATGAGGCCAGAGCGATTAAACCGTAGCGTGAGACCGAGCCGTAGGTCGGTTTGAGTCCAGTGACACCACAGAAAGCGGCTGGCTGACGGATTGATCCGCCGGTATCGGAACCGAGCGAGGCATCGCACAAATCAGCAGCAACGGCGGCGGCCGAGCCGCCTGACGAACCGCCTGGGACGCGTTTTGGATCCCACGGGTTTTTGGTTGGTCCGAAAGCCGAGTTTTCGGTGCTCGAGCCCATGGCGAACTCGTCCAGGTTAGTTTTACCGATCAGCGTCGCACCGGCCGCTTTCAAGCGCTTAATGACCGTAGCGTCGTACGGCGCCACGAATCCCTCCAAAATCTTTGACCCGGCTGTAGCCGGCCAATCCTTAACCATTAGATTATCCTTAATCGCCAGCTTCACTCCCTTAAGAGTGCCCTCACTGCCCTCAATCGGCTCTAGATCTTTATGAAGAAAGATATTAAGATCTTCACTCATCTGTTACTTCTCCAAATACCGCCGGTACTTCTAATTGCGAGTCGCGCCAAGCCGGCGCTAGTTTTTGCAGTTCTTCAAGCGAGAGTTTCTCGCTCGACTCTTCGTCAGCTCGTAATTTTGCTAGCAACACTGTCTGCGGTTGGCTGACAGACGGTAGCTTAGCTACAACCGACAGAGTATCAACAAACTCCAAAATCTCCGGCAATTGTTTGGCAAATTTCTCCTTTTCTTCGCCCGACAAAGTCAGTCGGGACAGCTTGGCTAAATGAGAAATTTCATCCTGCGAAAGTTCAGACATTGGTTCGAGTATACCAGCGGAGAGCCTACCGCTCAATTAGAGAAACAAATTCACTTTCGGTTAGGATTTCCACCCCCAGTTGCTTGGCTTTGGCGGCTTTGGAGCCGGGGTTGGCGCCGACAACGACGAAATCGGTGTTTTTGGAGACGGAATCGTTAATATCAGCCCCGAGTTCGCGGGCTTTCTGTTGGGCTTCAGGGCGAGTCATTGTTTCTAAAGTGCCGGTGAAAACGATCGACTTCCCTCGTAGAGGACCCTGAGCGGAGTCGAAGGGCCGCATCCTCACGATCGTCACTTCCTTGAGTAACCGATCAATCAATTCCTGATTCTGTTTTATGCCTTTAAAGGTATAGAGTGCCTGGGCGACGATGGGGCCAATATCGGGCACTTGTTGCAACTCTTCCAGTTTGGCCTGGCGGATTTTATCGAGCGAGCCGAAATGCTGGGAGAGGGCTTCGGCTGTTTCGACGCCGACATGGCGAATACCGAGGCCGTAAATAAATTGTCGCAGACCAACTTTTCGCCTACTAGTGATGGCGGCGATAATATTCTCGCCTGACTGTTCACCAAAACCCTCGAGTTGGGCAATATCGCCAGCTTTAAGCTGGTAAATATCAGCCTGATCGGCTATCAGACCAGCATCGTAAAGTTTATCGATTACTTTCGGTCCGAGACCAACAATGTCGAAGGCGGCTTTGGTGGTGAAATGACGCAATTGCAAGATTCTCGAACCCAAACAGGATTTATTGGTACAGCGATACGCCGCCTCGCCCTCTTTTCGTTCAATAGCTGAACCACAAACTGGACAGGTCTTTGGAAAATGAAACTCTTTCTCTTCACCCGTCCGCAACTTCTCAACCGGCCCAACCACTTCCGGAATAACATCCCCGGCTCGACGAACGATAACGGTATCGCCAATCAAGATATCCTTGCGCTTAATCTCGTCCTCGTTGTGAAGCGTTGCCCGACTGACCGTGACGCCGTGAATCTCAACAGGCTCGAGTACCGCCACTGGCGTCATCGTCCCCTGTCGGCCAACCTGAATTAAAATGTCGAGTAGTCTGGTTGTGACTTCGGTCGGAGCAAATTTGAAAGCAATCGCCGCTCTCGGGGCTTTGCCGATTACCCCTAACTTTCTGAACAATTTTCGATCGTCGAGCTGAACAACCACTCCATCAATCTGAAACGGCAAACTTTCCCTAATTTTGGCAGCGTGGTGTTGATAATCCAGAACCTGTGTTAGCGAGCTGACGACTCTGTTTTCCTTGACACTGGCGCGGAAACCCAACTCCTCTAACTCCTGGTGTTCCTGGTGATGGTGACGAACCGGTTCGGGCAGTAGTAATTGGTATGCCGCGAAGCTTAAGTCCCGTTTAGCGGTCAGTTTTGGATCGAGCTGACGTACCGAGCCAGCGGCGGCGTTACGAGGATTGGCAAACAGTGGTTGGCCAGCTTTTTCCCGCTCGGTATTGAGTTTGGCAAACGATTTCTTGGGCATATATATTTCGCCCCGAACCTCAATCTCACCCTTGGCTTCGCCCCGTAAACGCAGCGGCACCGCCTGAATCGTCCGGACTTGGGCAGTGATATCCTCTCCGACATAACCGTCGCCTCGAGTGGCTGCTTGGTAGAAAAGACCGTCTCGATACTTGAGCGAACAAGCCAAGCCGTCCATTTTGAGCTCACAATAGAAGACTGACTTGGCGACCCTGGGTTCGAGCTTAGTAATGCGCTCAAGCCATTCTATCTCTTCGTTAGGGGAAAAAGCGTCGTTAAGTGACAGCATCGGCGTGGAGTGACTAATTTTTCTAAACTTATCGAGCGGCTCGCCGCCAACTCGTTGGGTTGGCGAATCAGTCGTCAACAAATCGGGATATTCTTCTTCAATCTGTTTCAATTCTCGAGTTAACGAATCGTAAATAGCGTCAGTCACCGACGGATCGTCTAACACATGGTAGCGGTAGCGATAGTCATCAACCGCTTCCTTGAGTTTCTCTACCCGCTTAGCTGCCTCGTCGTGATTCAGTACCATTACGCCATTTCACGGAGCTTTTTAATTCGATCAAAGATCGGTGGATGCGTTGAGATTACTGTCGTTAGCCATGATTGTTTGCGATCGTCGACTCCGAACGGTTCGTTGATATAGAGGTGGGCAGTGGCCCGATTGACTCGCTTCATTGGCTGTTCGTATTTTTCAATTTTCTCTAGTGCTGTCGCCAGTCCTTCCGGAAAGCGAGTCAGCAGTGAACCCGAAGCATCTGCCAAATACTCCCGTTTACGAGAAATAGCCAGCTGGATTAATTTGGCGAAGACTGGTGCCAGAATCGCCAAAGCAATACCAATCAAAATCAGATAACCGCCGCCACGATCGTTATCATCCCGACCTCGAAACCAGAGCGAGCGCATAAAGATATCCGACAACAGCACAATCACTCCGACTAGAGTGACGGTGACCGTCATCACCAAGATGTCATAATTACCGACATGTGAGAGTTCATGCGCCAAAACCCCTTCAAGTTCGCGCTTTTCCATAATCTCCAACAGCCCTGTCGTCACAGCAATCGAGGCGTGTTGAGGATTGCGGCCGGTGGCAAAAGCGTTCGGCGCCGGGTCGTTGATCACATAAATCTTCGGCTTGGGTAGACCAGAAGTTATAGCCAGGTTTTCAACGACGCGATGGAGTTCTGGGAATTGAGCCGCCGGAGCAACATTCGCCCCAGCTACAGCCAACGACACGGAATCTGCAAAATAGTAGCTAAACCAGCTCTGAAAAACGGCAATCGCTACAGCGATAAAAAGTATCGCCTGCGAATCGTAGACATAACTAAACCCCCAACCAACTCCAATAATAAATAACGAGAAGAATAAAAACAGATAAACCGTCCGCCGTTTGTTGGAGTCGATTTGGTTGTACATCATTGATATTCTACCTGTTTTGAGGTACTATTCGAAGGACATTCTGTCCAGGAGGGCGAGATGAGGAAGTTTCAATTCGAGGTCCTTGAGGCTTATAATGCTGGGTCGTTAGAGAGGCAACTCAACGAAAGTGGCAGCGAAGGTTTCAGGCTTGCGGGCTATGGTACGAACGGTGAATCGAACCCCGACAAACAAATCCACTTCACAATCATGGAAAGGGAGTTGCCCGACGACGGCAGCGACATACCAACGGGGTCGTAGCCCGACCAACACAACGACGCTTCGCTTCAGCGAGGCGTCGCTTCATACTGTCTAGACGTGAACTTGATTCAGCTGTGACCGGGCTTCACTAGCTCCCGCCGCCACCTCCACCGCCTCAAAAACTAGAACGCAACTTTGACTGGTTCTTTTTCCGCGCCGGCGGCTTCGAAGAATTCGCGTTTAATGTAGCCGAGCATGCCAGCAAAGATCGAGGTTGGAAACTGCTCGATCTTGATGTTGATATCGCGGACATTGGCGTTGTAGAAACGTCTTGAGGCCTGAATTTTGTCCTCGGTATCGGTTAATTCGGTTTGAAGCTGAAGATAGTTCTGGGACGATTTCAAATCAGGATAGTTTTCCGAAACAGCGAACAACGACTTCAGCGTTTCGCTCAACATATTTTCCTTCTCGGCTTTATCGGCCATTCCGTGCGCTCCCATAGCGGCAGCTCGAGCTTCGGTGACTTTAATGAAAACAGTCTGCTCTTGCTTGGCGACGCCCTTAACAGTTTCAACCAAATTCGGAATTAAGTCATAACGACGCTTGGTTTGGACATCAATATCGCTGGCCGCTTCGTCGGTTCGATTCTTGAGGCGGACCAAGCTATTGTAGGTGGCGACGAGCCAAAGGAGAAAGAGAACGACTAAACCGAGAATAATCCAAATCGTTGTTGTCATATTATGATTTTAGTTGTTCGCTAATTTGTTTGCAAGCTGTTGGTCGGCTGGGAATCTAAAAAGGGCAGAATCGACTCCCAACCAGTTCGCGAGCCAATCAGAGATAAGATGACCAAAATTAGGAGGGTGGCTATTACTATCATCAGCGCACCCAGAATAACCATCATTGGGGTTCGAAGCTGTTTAGCCGCACCAGTTGGGGCGCTTACAATTTCATCCGCCTCACGGAGAGTAATGAGTGATTCTGCCATACGTTTATCATCGGTAATATGACCGCAATAAGCAACCCATCATTTTACCGACAAGTCTAAAGCTTCAGGTCTGAAGTCTGATTTGTCTCTAGCGCTCGCTTTTCACTTCGTTCAAAGTAAGTACAAGTATCAAGTGTTATTTACTTGAAACTTGATAATTAAGACTTACTTTAGACTTTAGCCTTCAGACTTGATCACTGCTGGTTACTTGCCTGCCAGCTCGAGCGCTTTCGCCAACACCGGATCGCTGTCGGACGACTTGTTCCCCTCAACGACGACATCGGGATCGATGCCTTTCTTGCTGATTTGACGATCGTTGGGCGTCAGCCATTCAGCAATTGTCAGCCGCAAGGCGGCACCAGCTTTGAGTGGGATAATATCTTGAACCGAGCCCTTGCCGAAGGTCTTTTGTCCGACCAAGGTTGCTCGTTTGTAATCCTGCAGGGCGCCAGCCAATATCTCGGCCGCTGAAGCCGAGCCGCCGTTAACCAAAATGTAGAGCGGGGTGTTGGGCAGAACCGGCACTTCGGTTGAACGGAGCAAATCAGTTCGGCCGTCTTTGTATCGTTCTTTAACGACGACATTAGGAGCGATAAACTGGCCGGCAATCGGGGCAACATCGTCCAAATAACCGCCGGGGTTGTTGCGTAAATCAATAATAACGGCTTTGGGCTGGCTCTTGGCTAACTCGGCCACCGCCTTTTGGACTAAATCGACTGTGTCATCACCGAATTGGCGAATTTCTAGGTAGCCGATATTGCCTTCGAGCATCTTGTACTCCACGCTGTCAATATGAATGGCCTCGCGAGTAATCGCCAGCTTCAGCGGCTCGTTAACTTTGAGGCGAGCCACCTCCAGAGTGACGGTTGTGCCTTTGGGGCCACGAATCTTACTGACTGCTACATCGATCGTCATGCCTTCGGTCGATTCGTCGCCGATCTTCAATACTATATCTTGAGGCATCAATCCGGCCTTGGCCGCTGGTGAGCTATCGAGTGGTGCCACAACCGTAATTAGGCCGTCCTTTTGGGTTAATTCGGCGCCGATGCCCTCAAATTCGCCCTTAAGTTCTGCGTCTAAGTCTTTCCTGGCCTGGGCGGGTAAATACATACTGTAAGGATCGCCGAGACTTTGAACCAACCCAATTGCCGCGCCCTCGGAGGCCTTGGACTGATCCAATGAACCGACAAAGCGTCGATTAATGATGTCGTATACTTGCCAGAATTGATTTAAATCCAGTTGCTGGCGAGCATTGGTGGCGGTCGTGCCCAGAACATAGCCGGCTCCGAGGACTAGCACCAGCACTAAGGTTAAAAGAAGCTGGCGAAGATATCTAAATTTTGGTTTGGTCGAGAGCCTTGGTAAGTTGTTGAACTGTCTCATCTTGCTCTGGTACTAGTTCGATAATTCCGCCGCCGAGTAATTGTCCTTCAGTTGAGTAGAAAACGATTGATTGACCGGCCGTAAGGGCGCGGACAGGCCTGACAAATTCAACTGATAATTTGGCGTTAACTTGGCGGATGTGAACGGCTTCATCTTCTTGACGATACCGGATTTTGGCTTTCGCCACAATTTCGTGGTGAAAGCCACCCTGAGCGGAATCGAAGGGTGAGTCGCACAGCCAAATCAACGAGCCCGCCGTTAATTTGATGCCGAATGTTTGGGAATCGGCGCCGACAATCAAACGATTATTGGTAATGTCTTTAGCGATCACGAACAGCGGCGGGACATCGCCTGTCCAGTCGACCGAACCGGCGGCTAATCGCTGGCCGATGGTGTAGAGTTCAACGCCCTCGTGAGTCGCCACTTTCCGCCCGTCAGTTAAGTAGACATCGCCAGGTTTGGTTTTGACTCTGGAAGCGAGAAACTGCCGAACTTTCAGTGGCCCGACAAAACAGATCCCCTGACTATCCTTCTTGGTAGCAGTCGGGAGCTTATATTTCTTAGCAAGTTGGCGAACTTCCGGCTTGGTCAGCTCGCCGAGAGGGAAAATGATTTTCGGCAACATCGCCTTCTCAATCCCCCAGAGAAAATAGGTCTGGTCCTTTTCCTTATCCGCGGGCTTGAAAATAGCTGGATAAGAAGGCTCTAAGTCTGAAGTCTGAAGTCTGAAGTGTGGATGGTTGTCATTTGATTTAATACTTGATACTTGAGCCTTACTTTGAACCGATCGCCTTCCGCCAACTGGCGGAGGCGGTGAAAAGCGAGCGCCAGCGACAAATGAGACTTTAGCCTTGAGACTTGGAACTTGTTGGCAACGGGCGTAATGCCCGCTTGCCAAGAAATCGCACTCAAACTGCCGGACCGCCTGCCAGAGAGCTTTGAATTTAATCTCTCGATTACATAAAATATCCGGATTAGGTGTTACCCCGGCCTGATAGCCGGCAAAGAACCTGTCAATTACTTCACGCTCGTAAACTTTCGACAGATTGATGGTGTGAAATGGAATACCAAGCAAATCGGCGACGGCCCGGGCATCCTTCTCCTCTTTCTGCCACGGACACGGAAATTCCGGTGTGCCAAGCCACCCTAAAATGTAGAAGCCAATCACTTCGTAGCCCTGCTCCTTTAAAAGCGCGGCCGAAACCGAAGAATCTACTCCCCCACTCATTAACATCGCCACCCGTGACATTTGATGTCAATTGTATCTGAAGATTTGGGGATTGTCAGTAAGACGGTAAACCCCTATAGTTGCGGCAAGTCGTCATGGAGGTGATGGATGGAAACTCGTCCCTTAATACCAGCACCGTTATTGGAAGCTGATGAGATTCGGGAGCATGTCAATGTATTGTTCGAGAGAGTTCTCGACAAGGCGGAGAAAAGTTTAGGGTTCAGGCCGGGGGTCACACTAGCGCTCGACACGAACCTACTCTGCCTGAGACGGAGGGATGGAAAACTCCAGTTTTTTACTTGCGAAATCGGCGGAGTCGGGCCAGAAGGCGCCACTGAACGCAGTCGAAACTGGGTAGGTTACTGGGATCTCGGCGAAGAATCGCTCATAGAGCTCTCTGATGGAGAGCGCGAATGGTGCGAGTCGGCTATTGCCCAAGCCGAGAAATATTCCTAGGGGGTCTCAATTCAAGAACACTATCTTGGTTCATCAGGCCGGACGGAACGCAAGTCTCGCCCGGCCCTTCTTTTATCCTAACTAACCGAAAAACCGCGAGCCATGACCCATCAAAAGCAGGTCAGCGAGCGGTTTTTCACCTCTCCCCAAAGGGTAGCGTGCGGGGGTAAAGAGCGCGAGAACTTAGGGGGCGGCTTCGCAAATTAGCCCCCTGGTTCTCGCTGAAGCCAGGCGGCTGCAAGCCGCGAAGTAAGAAGGTTTTTACTAAAACCTAGTCCGCAAACTCTTGCGCAAACATCTTGCCGTAGATGCCGGCGTCGATGATGCCGTAGCCAACTCGGCCGTAATCCGGACTCAAGATATTTTTTCGGTGCCCAGGCGAGCGCATCAGGCCGTTATGGGCCAGTTCAACTGTTGGGGCGTAAGCAATGTTCTCACCGGCGACTTGGAAACTGACACCACCCTTATCCATTCGATCAAATGGCGAGAGGCCATCGGGGTTTTCGTGGGCAAAAAAGCCGCGATTGAACATATCCTTTGAGTGCGCTCGAGCCACTCCTGTTAACCCAGCATCGACTACTAACGGTTTGACGCCGGCCTTGGCTCGCTCCTCATTAACCCATTGGAACATTTTACTTTCGGAAGTGGCATCAACTGTTGTTTCGGTGGTAGTAAATTTTAGATCGACTTTTTCGCTCGGGTCGATAATCTGTTCGGTTTGAGCCGGAACCGTCAAGAATGTTAACGACTCCTTTAAATCGCCACCGACAATGGTATTAATATACTGCTCGACCGTGGCCGAATTGTTGATGAATCGACTGCCGAGCCATGAGTTGCTGATTTCCGATTTCAGCTTCGGAGGTACTGGTACGGAGATAACCACGGTCAGTATCACCGAAAGGATAACCATCCCTTTCAGAAACGCTGGAATCAATCCCGCTAGCTTATTGGGCAAGGTATTGCGGATCCGGGCCGGAATGTTGGGGTAGCTGTAGCGTAATATCAGCGAGTATATAACTTGGTAAATGAACCAAAGAATAATAAAAGCAATCGGGTCGGCCGCTTGTTTTTGAATGCCGGTTTTTTCCATCACTACGGCCCCAAAGTAGTGATAGCCAAGCAGAGCTAGAAAAATGGTGATGAAAAACCCGATCAGTTCCAGTGATTGCTCAATAAATCCTCGACGAATACCTTCGAAGAAGTAGAACAGAAACGCTCCGAGAATAAGAAGGTCAACCCAGTTCATGACTGCCCTCCGGGCAGAAGTCTAAAGTCTAAAGGCTGAAGTCTGAAGTAAGGAATTGTCATTTTAAACCGAAAAATGCTATCGCATTTTGCGTTGTTTGTTTCAAAACCTCTTCCTCACTTATTTTCTTAACCGCGGCGATTGTTTGGGCGACTTCAAAGATGGTTCGGGGGTCGTTGCGAGTTCCCCGACGCGCTTGAGTAACCAAGAAAGGACAGTCAGTTTCTAGGAACATTTTTTCTAGTGGCACGCTGGCGATTGTTTCGCGTTGGGTATCGTTTGCCGGGTAGGTAACCGTGGCCGTGAACGAGACATACATTCCCAGATCCAAGAAACTTTTGGCTTCTTTGACTGTACCGGTGAAGCAGTGCATCACCCCTCTTGTGCCCGGGTAATCCGCCAACATCGTTAGTAAATCGCCGTAAGCTTCACGACAGTGAAAAACTACCGGTAAATTTATTTCGCTGGCGAGTGTTAGAAACTGACGCAGAACCGCTTTTTGGGTCTCGGCCTGACTAGCCGATTCTTTTCGGTAGTAATCCAGCCCAACCTCACCAATGGCAACCACTTTTGGGCTAGATTCAGCCAGGGCTTTTAGCGATTCTAATTGATCGGCTAGACCAGCCAGAGTAGTAGAGTTGATTTCTGTTGGATGAATGCCAACCGTCGCCCAAATTAAGCTGTTGGTACTGGCTAAGTCAATGACCTTTTGATTAGATTCAAAATCAGTAGCGATATTAATCACCCCGATTTCTTCCTCGGCCAGTTGGGAAATCAGGGCAGCTCGATCCTCGTCAAACTGCGGAAAATCTAGATGGGCGTGGGTGTCGATAGCGCGCATCAGAGAATATTAGTCAGCGCTGTTGCCACTGCCACACAGATTAAAATAATTATCGAGGCGACAATCACACGCGGTCGGATTCGTTCGTGAAGAATCTCCCACGAGCCGATGAAAACAATGATTGGCGCTAGGGTCGAAATGAGGGTAGTGAAAATGACGCCAAGCGAACCAAAGGCGTAAAAGCGGGTAATCATCGACAACGCCCCAACAGCTCCGGACAGCCCTAATAGCCAGACCGGCGACCGACCAACTTCCGGAAGCTTCGGGTGATAATAGAGCCAGAAAAATCCCGCCAAAAAGAAAGTCCGGATGGCGTAGAGCGAAATCGGCGAGTAGGAATAGAGCAGCTCCCGAATAATAATACTTTCAATCGACATCAGAATAACGGCCAAGAAAAGATTGTAAGTAATCTTGTCGAACTTAAAATGGTGCTTCTCTGTTCGAGCAATCAACATCGCCAAGCTGGCGACCAACCCGAGAATGAAAATTACGAGGTTAAATTCTTCCTGGAAGAACAGCGCCGCTAGCAATATCGTCACAATCGGCCCGGTCATTAGAATGACTTCGTGTTGGTGAACCGACTCGCGCTGCAAGCTTTGGTAGGCCAAGACATTCCAAGCAACGGCGATCACGATCATCAGTAGGGTAAGAAAGAGGTTGTTGGGCAAGAGAGCCGTCTGCCAATCGATGAAGCCAAAGAGCGGGGTGAAAATGATGGTGAAAGCAAACAGAAAGGTGAAAACGACAGGAATAAAAATCCGCAAGGGTACGCTCCGCCGAGACAGGATGATTTTGTCTATAATCAAGCCCCCCGCGGCCGAAACCGCGGAGATGAGTGCAGAGAACATTCTCTACTAATAGTAGAGCAAGATTTACGATTTAGGAATTAAGACTTAAGAATGAAGGAATCTTGGGAGGATTAATCCTCCCCTTTTACTTTACTAGTCGAGGGAAGAGAGGCTGGGAGTCCAGCTCGGTCAATTGGCGGTGGATTTCTTTGGCGGTATCAGGCATAAAGGGGGCGAGATGGTTAGTAGCTTGTAGCAAGCAACAGACAGCTTCCTCAAGCTTCGCGATTTTGTCGCTGGGGTTTTCCCAGAGTTTCTCGGCGGTGATGACTCCATCTGCTTGGTTTATTAGAGCATTGGCCTTCTCGAGCGAAGATTTGAAACTAAATTCTGTTTCGTTCGCCGTTTCTGCCCTCTTGGGTAACGCAAATTTACCGGCTTTTTTACCAATCCCAATAACTCTGGCGACCAAATTACCTAGCCCGTTAGCCAACTCTCCGTTATATAAGTGATCGAAATCCTCCCAGGTAAAATTGCTATCGTCGTCAAAGGACAGGCCGCGGAAAATTAGGTAACGCGTTGCCTCCACACCGTAGCGCTCGAGTAGCTGTTGGGGAGCGATAACATTACCCAAGCTTTTAGACATCTTTTTGCCGTCAACATTAATAAACCCGTGCACCAGTAGTTTCTTGGGTAGTTCATAGCCGCAGGCCAACAGCAAGGCCGGCCAAATAATAGCGTGAAACTTTAGAATATCTTTACCGACAATCTGAATATCCGCCGGCCATAAATCAGTTTTGCCGTTTATTTCCAGGGCCGAAATGTAGTTGAACAAAGCGTCCGCCCAGACATACATGACTTGGCTTTCGTCGCCCGGCACTGGCACGCCCCAACCGTAGCGCTCGCGCGAACGCGACAGCGACACCTTGTCGTAAGCACCCGAGTTGAGAATGTTTATCACCTCTTGTCGGCGACTCTCTGGAAAAACCGATTCATTAATCCAATCCGTTATTCGTGATTTGTATTTCGCTATTACCAAAAACCAGTTCTCTTCCTCAACCAACTCGAGTGCTTTTTCGTGGATCGTGCATTTACTGTCCTCGATCTCGCCTTCGGTTTTGAACGCCTCGCAACCGGAGCAATAAAGACCGCTGTATTTTTTCTTTTCCAAGACCCCGGCTTTTTCCAGTTGTAGCCACTTTTCTTGAACGAATTTTTGATGGTCGGGATTGGTAGTGCGGATGAAGTAGTCGAAACCTATGTTAAAATCCTGGCCTAATTGTTCAAACTTTTTGGAAATTTCGTCGACGAATTGTTGCGGTTCTAGGCCGGACTTTTCCGCCGCTTGAGCGACCTTAATGCCATGCTCATCGGTGCCGGTCAGGAAAAAGACTTCCTCTCCCAGAGATTGGTGGTAGCGCTTTAATACATCCCCCGCCAAGAGCTCGTACAAAAAACCGATATGTGGCTCGGCATTAACATATGCAATAGAGGTAGTGATATATAATTTATTCATTATTCTCCATCACATCTTGAAAAGACTTGTTGGTACAAGCTTTTCCAGTAAGCGATGCTGGTGGTGATATAAGTGTTTTTCACCCCTGTATTATGCCTGAAATTAAGTTGTTAAGACAAGGACGAATTCCCCGAGGGGTTTGGAGAAGTAGTCTTTTAGCTCGACCGGTGTGCCAGTTTGGATTTCTTCAAACTTCTTTGTTAGCTCGCGGCCGACGATTAGAGTTCGGCTCTCTCCGCCCAGAGCGATTAATTGGTCGAAAAGTTTGGGTAGCCGTGGGGCGGTTTCGAAGAAAACCACCGACATCTCGGAGGAGAGCATTTTTTTGATGAATGTCTCGCGACCTTTTTTAGTCGGCACAAAACCCATATAGCAGAACTTGTCGGCGGCGATACCGGCAACCGAAAGCAGTGCTGTCACAGCCGAGGCGCCAGGAATCGGCGAAATATCAATTCCGGCTGCGCGGGCGGCGGCGACCAGTTTGCCGCCAGGATCGTTAATGCCGGGCGTTCCGGCATCAGAAACATAGGCAATCTCGCCGCCTTGTTTGAGTTCGGTCACAATTCGCTCGATCTTGCCTTCCGAATGCTCGTGAAAACTTTCGAGCGGTTTTTTAATCTCAAAATGGGCCAATAGTTTGGCGGTGCGGCGAGTATCTTCGCAATAAATTTTTTCAACACTTTTGAGCGTTTCGATTGCTCGAAATGTAATGTCCCCCAAATTACCAATCGGTGTGGCGATGATGTAAAGCATTAGCGTTAGTATAGGAGAATACCGGCCCGAAGTCATCAGGCCGGTCTTGGGACAACGAAACGTGGCTAAACCAGCTCGCCCCTGGCCGCCTGATCTTCGCGGTCGATAACCGCTTCCAACTTTGTCAGAAGGATGTAGGCAATCAAGAATGCGACCACGAAGGCGATCGTACTCGGTCGCGTCCACCAGTCAGCGAACAAGCAGGCGATGACCCAGACAACCACCGCCACAATCGTCGAGACGATCAACCGGCCAAATAAGGCGGTATGATGCTTATTGATTTTCTTCACTTTCCTGCCTCCTCGATCTTCAAGATTCGCTCGAGCTCTTGATCCTTGATAACGCCTCTTCATGGGTCGTCTCGGCAGAGCAAACCACAACATCACCAAAACGGTCACGCTGACGAAAATGACTAGCACTGGCGGACTGAACGAGCCCAGCCAAAGCCAGCTGGCCAAGCCGGCCACGATAACGCCAACAACCAGAGCGATTAAGATTTCCGCCCACGAGTCAATTGTACTGTTCATATCCACCTCCTCGCCTTTCGGCTTCGAGAGAATATTAACTCTTTTTTATCAACTTTTCAATCCGTCTGGAAACGATTATCCAGTCGTCAAAGGACAGGTTCTGGGAACGAATGAGCGGGTCGAGCTTGGCAGATTCCAAAATGGCGATGATTTCGGCTTTGGAAATTTTCAAATCTTTATTGATGCCGTTACAAAGGGTTTGGCGCTTGTGACTGAAACCAGCTTCGATAGCTGGCCAGTAGATCTGATCGGCTCGGTTTTCTGGCAGTAATGTCAGCGCAATGATGGCCGAATCGGTTTTGGGACTAGGATAAAAACTGCCTGGTTTGACGGTTCGAATAATTTTAACTTTGGCGGCGGCTTCGCAAAGCAAGGTTAAAAATCCGCGCTCGCTCGAACCAGGCTCGGCCGTAATTCGAACGGCCATTTCTTTTTGAACCAGCAGAACGACCTTAGTCGGCCGATTCTCTATGCTAAATATTTTCCGGAGCAGCGGAGAGGTGATCGAGTACGGAATGTTGGCAACGATCCGGTACGGACCGTCGAGTGTCACTGCCCAATCTATTTTCAAGGCGTCACCGTGAATAATTTTGACCTGGCGTCGTTTTTTCTGCCGTAAGTAATCTGCCAACTCCTGATCCATTTCGATTGCCAGCACTTGCCTCGCGCTTTTTGCCAGCTCGTCGGTCAGCGCCCCAAGACCCGGACCAATTTCGACGACAGTATCCTCTGGCGTAATCTCGGCTGCGGCAATCATATCGCGAATAACCGATTCGTCCACCAAAAAATTCTGCCCCAAAAGCTTTTTCGGGAATTTCTTCAAGTCTCGTAGAATCTCAGCGGGCTTCATAGGAGAAGAATAGAGATTTATTATTTAAGATTCAAGAAGGGGCGCTCGGATTCTTGCTCTTAAATCTAGATTCTTAAATCTTGATTCTGCCGTTTACGGCGCTGGCCAGCGGCCGCGGAAACCATGTGCCCAAGCCCAGGCGGTCACATAAATCTGGGTTCGGGCATCCCAAATGTCACCACCCGGATAACCCGCCTTCGCAGAGACTGAATTCCAGAAATAAGGATCGTACTGTAAAAGCCCTAAATACTTCCCGCCGGCCCCAGACGAGTTTGGATGGCAGTTGCTTTCGCGAACAATTCGATAGAAGAGAGCGTTTGGATCGATTTTGTTTTTGGTGCTGGCATCAACCACCCAGTCTTTCATCGACAGACACTGCTTCGGCACCGGGTTCAACCCACCCTGACGCACCTGTGCCGTGACGGCTGGCTTGGTCGTTTTGGTGGAAACTAGAGTCTTGCTGACCAATTCACCGTCTTCTCTAATTAGAAGATATATTTTTTCCAGCTGGCCGTTAGCCCCGGCTTTGACCACTGTTTGTGGACCGACGAACTGACTGTAATCTTTTTCGATAGTAGTCTTGAATGGGACGACTTCAGTCTCGGTGACGTTGGTGCGAGCGACTCGGGTGATGGTGATGACCGTATCTTTGGCCAAAGGTGTGACAAGAGTCGGGGCGATTTTGTCGTCGGTGCCGAGTTCGATCTTTTTCTCATTCAATAGTTCGCCGACAGTCGTCACCCAGGTTCGTAAGACCTTGGTTCTCTTACCGTCAATGACGGTTACCGGCAGAGCGCGCTGGGCAGTGATGACAGTCCCGATACCCAAACTCGGGTCGGGAAAATAGGCGATTTTATCTTCGGGGAAGTATTCGACTCCGGCCGCCTGAAATGCTTCTAGGAGCGAATTAGCTTGATGAAAAACCGAGAAAACTTCGGTCGGATGAAAATCGGTCGCGGCACTAATCAGCGTGGCGTCTTGGGCGAATGTTACACTGCCGTTACCTTCGGGTGAGGTGACAGTGAAAAAGGCCAGTAGGCCTAATGCTGAAATCAATAAAGTTCCCACCCCCCACTTCTTCGTGGTCGTCATATTATTGCGTACTATCTACACTAGCCGACTAGCGGATGGTGTCAAGCCAATCGCTGGAAAAATTTGACAAACAGGCATAGAATACTAACTATCCCAAGGGAGGGAAAGCGCGAGTATGTCAATTTTTGCACACTTTGCTTTTGCGTTAGCTTGTTTGGACTTCGACTTCGAACCTTACTGCATTGCACCCAGCCGTTTCCGGGAACGGCCTCCACCATCGATGCCGCTTCGTCACCAACTGATGGTGAGGCAGGCCTTGAAGTGGATCAGGCCGCCGTGCTTCTGCGGCGGTTAGCCATCCTTTTTCAAGCGCCCCGGCCTTCACCGGTCGGGGCGACGATTTTAAACCCGATCTAATAGGCTTTCGTCGATTTCGCGCAAGAATCGGCTGGGCATGGTGGCGGTTAGACCGCCGTGAATTATACGGCTACGGGCGTGAGTCATATAGAGCCGTTTCTTAGCCCGAGTCATGCCGACATAGCAAAGCCGTCGCTCCTCATCCATTTCGTTGTCGTCCTCGAGCGAGCGCATATGAGGAAACAGCCCTTCTTCCAAACCGGTCATATAAACAACCGTAAACTCTAATCCCTTGGATGAGTGCAAAGTCATCAAAGTAACGGCGTCAGACGAGCCATCGTAGTTATCAACATCACTCACCAACGCGACGTGCTCCAAAAATTCTTCTACCCGCTCAAATTCACTGGCTAAATTGAGTAACTCCTCGACATTCTGCCAACGCTCCTCGCCTTCTGGCGAACCGTCATCGAGAAACTTTTGGTACTTAGTTTCCTTTATTATCAGCTCCAGCGCCGCTAGTGGAGTGACTGACAAGGCCTTGTCTCTAACATTGGCCATCGCCTCATAAAAACCTTCCAATTTCGAGCCACCCTTTTTGAGGGCAACCGGCCCAATTCCTCGTGGCGGGACATTGACAATGCGGCTCATTGCGACGGAATCATCTGGGTTAAAGATAAAACGCAGGTACGACAGCATATCTTTGACTTCTTTACGCTCGTAGAAACGGATGGCGCCGACAAGACGGTACGGCAGACCTTCGGCCAGCAGGACTTCTTCCAAAACCCGCGATTGGGCGTTGGTTCGATATAAAACGGCAAAATCGTTCCAGTCATAACCCAGACCTCGGAGTGTCCGGACTTCACTGCAGATAAAATCGGCCTCACTGTAGGCGTTGTTGGCTTCGAAAATAGTAATCGGCGGACCGGCTTCGTTATCGGTCCAAAGTTTCTTTTGACTCTTACGCTTGACGCGTTCGATGATGTGGCCAGCGCCAGAGAGAATAGTTTTAGTCGAACGATAGTTTTGTTCAAGCTTAAAGACTTGGGTGTTAGGAAAATCTTTTTGAAAGTTCAAAATGTTCTGGAAATTGGCCCCCCGCCAGGAGTAAATGCTTTGAAAGTCGTCCCCGACCACACAAAGATTACGGCTGGTGGGATTGGTCAAGAGTGCCGTCAAACGATACTGGGCTTGGTTGGTATCTTGATACTCATCGACCATCACATAACGGAATCGCTCCTGATATTGCGCCCGAATAGTACTGTCGGATTCCAGCATTTTGACTGTCCGCATAATTAAATCGTCAAAATCCAATCCCCCAACCTTGTTGAGTTCGGCTTGGTATTTTTTGTAGACCTCGAGCGCGATTCCCTGGAAATGCCCTTCCGCGTACGGAGCGTACTGCTCGGGGCTCATTAGCTCGTTTTTGGCCGAACCAATGATCGACTTAATGGCCTGCGGCGAGTACTGCTTACTGTCTAGATTCATTTCCTTTAGAATCTGGCGGATTAGCGACAGGGTGTCAGTGGTGTCGTAAATAGTAAAGTTCTGATTTAACCCAATATTGGTCGCTTCGTTGCGTAAAATCCGAACGCAGATGGAGTGGAATGTCCCAACCCAGGGTAAGAGCCGGCGAATGGCCAGCTGACTGTGCTTCACCTCTAGTAAGTGCTCTTGGCCAAGAAGCTTAAGAATTCTCTGCGCAAGTTCACCGGCACTTTTATTCGTAAATGTTATAGCCAAGATCTGATCGGGCGCGGCCAATTTTTGCTCGATCAAATAGGCCAATCGGTGTGTCAGGCACTTAGTTTTACCCGAGCCAGCCCCAGCAAAAATCAAGACTGGCCCTTCGGTTGTCTTAACTGCTTCTTGCTGTGGCGGGTTCAAACCCTCAAATAAATCTTTGGACTCTGACATGAATATCTATATTAGGGGGAAAGTAAGGCTCGCACAAACCAAACCCATTCGATTTGATAGAAAGCCTTCCATTGTCTAGGATGGGAGTATGAATTGGCTGGCACTGGCGCTAACGACTTCAGTAGGATTCGCCCTTTACAACTTCTTTCTTAAGGTCGCGGCCGACAAGATCAACCCCTTTTTGGCAGTATTCTACCTAACCTTAACCGCAACTGTTGTTAGTGGTATAACCTTGCTAATTTTACGGGCACTGAATTATCTGCCGGTTGTCCAAACTAGTAAAAGCGGGTTAACCTTCATTATCCTCGCTGGAATTGCAACGGGTGTCGCCGACCTGCTGTACCTAATACTGTTTTCCCGCGGTCAATCACTAAATGTTGTCTTGCCGCTGATTTTCGCTTTGGCAGTAGCGCTAGCCGTAATTATGTCGACCATCTTTTTGCATGAGCCGATGTCGCCAGTAAAAATCGTTGGTATCTTATTCGCATTGTTAGGAGTAGCTATCCTCTCAAAATATTAAAAAGTGGGCGCCGAAGCGCCCGAACTTGAATCCGCTCAATACTCAAACCCGGCCAGGAGAATGGGATGGAAGCCATCGCCAATCTTGTGCACCCCACAGTGTGGATGGTGAAGCTGCTTGAGCGTTATCCTCGTTGCAGTCTGTGGCGAGAAGAGAGGGGTTACTCGACCAAACATCATGTCGAACTTATCCGACTCCTCTTTCGACATAGTGCCAGTCACGAAAGCGAAGGGAAGTTCTCGTCTCACCTCTTCGGCAACCGACTCAAACCAGTCTTGTGCCGAACCAGGATCGCGCTGTTTCGGTCCAACGACGAATGCTCTGTCTACCATTTCCAAGGTAATCCTCCCGCAAGTCAATGCCCGATAACTCTACTCTATACTTGAGGGAAAATCAAGAGCTAACCGCTACTTCGTTTGGATTTTTTTGCGGTCGATATCGTAGAAGCGGGCGTGTTCGGCTTTAAAGTGGAGCTCGACTTCGCCGATCGGTCCGTTACGGTGCTTGCGAATCAAGATGTCTGTGACACCTTTACGCTCGGTATCCTTATCGTAATAATCCTCGCGGTACATAAACATCACCACATCCGCATCTTGTTCGATCGATCCGCTTTCTCTCAAGTCCGATAGCTGGGGCATTTTCTTTTCTCGACTTTCCACCGCTCGAGAAAGTTGGGACAGCGCGATAACCGGCACATTCAATTCCCGAGCAATCGCCTTCAACGAACGAGAGATTTCCGAAACTTCTTGAACCCGATTGCCGTCGCCATAACCGCGCCGAACTTCCAGTAGCTGGAGGTAGTCGACGATAATGAGGCCGAGCTTGTTTTCCGCCTGCAAACGACGGGCCCGAGTTCGAATTTCAATCGGCGTCAAAATCGGTGAATCATCAATAAAAATCGGCGCTTCGGCCAGCGTTCCCATCGCCATTCCGATGGCTGGGAAGTCGCTCTCGCTCAAGTTGCCGGTGCGAAGTTTCCAACCATCGACCATTGCCTGGGCGCAAAGTAATCGATCGACAATCTGCTCCCGAGACTGTTCCATCGAGAAAAAGCCAACCGGGACCTTGGCCTTAACAGCGGCATTGAGGGCAAAATTAAGGGCGAGCGTGGTTTTTCCCATGCTGGGCCGGGCAGCAAGAATAATCAAATCCGACGGCTGGAAGCCGGAGAGCTTGTTGTCCAATTCCCTGAAGCCACTCGTTACGCCTCGGAGTAAACCCTTCTCACGGTGGAGCTTGTCGATGCGGTCAAAACTAGCGGCCAGAATATCGGAGATCGGCAGAAAGTTGTCGGAGACCATTTTGCGCGAGACATTGAACAGCGCCGACTCGGCCTCGTCCATAATTACCTGGACTTCTTTATCCTCGTCGTAACCGAGTTCGGCAATTTTCTGACCGGCGTGAAGAATCCGTCGTAGGATCGATTTTTGCCCGACAATCTCGGCATAGTGGACGACATGCAAGGCCGTCGGCACCGAATTGACTAAATCAGCCAAGTAGCCGGCGCCGCCGATCATGTCCAGTTCTTTGACGCCTTCGAGTTCGTTAGTAAGGGTGACTAGATCAATCGGGGAGCGTTTTTCGTACAGACGCAGTATCCCCCGGAAAATTGCTTGGTTGGCCTGGCTGTAAAAATCTTCCGAAATTAAAATATCGGCGACTTTGTCCATCGCTTCCTTGTTGACCAAAACCGCACCCAAAACCGCCGATTCGGCCTCCAAGTTTTGCGGCGGTAATTTCCCGATATTCTTATCAGCCATTGTTATTCATTAATTTCAAATACCTCAACCACTGTGCTTAGTAAGTCTTCTTCTTTATTAGTTCCTGCGTCAAGGTCGGGCTTAACTAAACACTCTAGGATCAGCTTGCGGCCGGCAATTTCGCTGGCCAGCGCTTCAATTAGTTTGCGGTTCTTTAGTTCGAACAGTCGTTCGGAATAAAAACGGAACTTGACGGCGATAATTAGCTTGTCGTCGGTCAGTCCTTCGAATTTAGCGGAACTGACTACGGCGTAGAGGGCGTGGTTATTTTCATGGACGGCCGAAAGAAAATTCGGCCAAAACGCTCCAGCCTTCGCTAAAGCTTCGGCGGGCAAGGCGGGGTCGTTGGTTACGACTGGGGTGGCACTGACCGTGTCAACTGCTGGCACTGGAGGTGTCTCTTTTTCGGTAATATCGGTGATCGTACCAACGGAGGGCTCGATGACGGTTGCTGGAGCATGACTGGTCGTCGCTACCTGAACATTTTCTCGCTTCAACGCCGACGAAATTAAACTGGCACAGAGTAATGAAGTAGCATCAATTGATTGTCGGGCCTTAACCAACGCCAGTAACAATTCTTCCAGTAAGGGCGCGCTTACCGCCACATCAGCCGCGCCTGAATCAAATATTTTTTGACGGCAAGAATTGGCCATCGCTCGAACCAAAACGGCCACGTCCAAACCCTGGTCGATAAAATCTTTCAGTAAGCTGGCTACCGTCGATGCTTGGCCGCCTGCCACGGCTGAGAGTAACTGATTGATGACGTTAGCGCTGGGCAAGCCAATCAACGCTCGCAATCTTTCGGCCGTTAAATTTTTCTCGCCGCTGACGTTGTCAAGCAAACTCAGAGCGTCCCGATAGGACCCTTCGGCTCGTTCGGCGATAACCTGCGCCGCCTCGTCGTCAAGCGTCAACCCTTCTTTGGTGGCAATTTCCTGGAGAATTTTCACAATTTTGTCGGGAGCGGCCCGATGGAAAGCATAACGCAAACAGCGGGAAATTATTGTCTCTGGTACTTTATGCAACTCGGTCGTCGCCAAAATAAAAATGGCGTGGGCTGGCGGCTCTTCCAGGGTTTTCAAGAAAGCGTTGAAAGCTTCTCGGGTCAACATATGAAATTCATCAATAATGTAAACTCGGTATTTTGATCGGGTCGGAGCAAACATTATTTTTTCCCGCAGATCGCGAATTTCATCGATGCCACGATTGGAGGCGGCGTCAATTTCCATCACATCGACCGACTGACCGTTTTGAATTTCTAAACAAATCTCACAGACCCCACAGGCCTCAACGCCCTTCTTTTTGCCAACACAATTGACCGCCCGGGCCAGCAGACGAGCCAGGGTGGTCTTACCAGTACCGCGCGGTCCGGAAAAAAGATAGGCGTGACCGATTTGGTCGGCTTTCAGCATTCCTTCAATTGAATCACGAATGTGATCCTGTCCAATAACTTCAGAGAATTGGTTCGGCCGATACTTTCTATACAGCGATGCCATGCTCTAAGATACTGTCAAAAATACCCATTAAAATCAAAGGGTGAAGTGTTAATTGGACAATTAGAGTTTTTGCGACTGCGTCGCCGGCTTTTTTGTGAGGGTGGAGGGGGTTAGTTGCGAAGAGATACCTACTGCGAGCAAGCTCTGCTTGCGAGAAGCGAGCGCTAGCGACACACCCTCACACTCCCTACCCCGCACGCTACCCTTCGGGGAGAAGTAAAAACCAAGAACAGATCCGGAAGTGTCGCGGGTTCTGTTCTCGGTTTTCGATTATTAGAAAAAATCTTTTATGCTCGTATTAAGCGCTTTTGCGATACTGATGAGGATATGAATCCTTGGTCTTTTTCTGCCCTGTTCAATGAAACCAATATACTTCGCGGCTAAACCAGTTGCTTCAGCTACTCTTTCTTGGGTCATCTTCTTTTCGTTTCGGATACTTTGGATGCGTTTGCCAATTTTCCGGTAAACCTCAGCTTCCTCGGGAGTGATTTTTGATGGCATCTTACTGCCAACTTATTGAAGAGCTTGCTTGACTAACACTAACCAATGGGTAGTATATAATCTGAAGGGAGGAATATGGAAAACGAAAACAAACTAGGAGGTCACCTCAAAAAAGGACTCGGCTTGGGAATCGGAGGCTGTGCGGGTATTGTCATATTCGTAGTTATTTTGATCGTTATTAGCGTTGTCTCATCAGGCGATAAATCCAGCGATCAGTCTTCGACTACCAATACAAATTCTAGTACTGCACCCAGCTCAACAACTGCCCCAACTCCTGCAGCTGGTAAAGTTGAGGTGAAAAGCCACCAGTTGAAGACGGTCTATGGCACTAAACAAGTGGTTGGAGAGGTTGTGAATAATACCGGCGGAAACGTGAGCTTTGTTAAGGTAACCGCCACATTTTACGATAAAGCTGGTGATGTCACCGGAACAGACTTCACTTATGCTGGCGATACTGCTTCAACCCCTCTATTGGCTGGTGCTACCACCCCTTTTACTGTAACGGCTCTAGACGGAAACATAGTTATCGATCACTACAAATTAGATATAACTTGGAATTAACTTAGTCACAAGTGATCTGAAAAACCGTGAGCCATGACCCATCAAAAGCAGGTCAGTGAGCGGTTTTTCACCACACCTCTGTGAGTAGCGGGCGGGGGTAGGGAGCGCGAGGGGATGTCGCTAACGCTCGCTTCTCGCAAGCAAAGCTTGCTCGCAGTAGGTTTCGGCTTCGCAAATCAGCCCCCTGGTCCTCGCTGAAGCCAGGCGGCCGCAGGCCGCAAATTATTATCCGATTTAACAACCGATGTTTCCTGCTAAGATGGTAATTAGGAGGGAAGATAGCTGTTACTAACGATATAGTTAAGGTTTTAGCTAAGAAAACTGGTCAGCCAGGTTTTCGGGCGCGGGCTTATCTGAAGGGTCTGACCGATATTATCGGCGATACTTTAGCCGAAGGCGACAAAGTCGCCTTAGCCGGTTTTGGTGAGTTCAAGCTCCTTCGTCTTCCCGCTCGCAAAGTCCAAACCAACATTAACGGCAAGAAGCAAAATATCACCTTGGCGGCGATGACGACGCCCGATTTTGTCGTTGACGAAGGGCTCCAAGCCGAAGTTGGTCGCCCGAAAGAAGCGGCCGAAACCGATGTTAAGGCCGATTTTCGAACCAGCTCGCTTCAAAATCGTGCCTCCGATGTTCAATTTATCGAGCTAGCCGGCAAGACGATTCCCAAAGAAATCCTGACCCAATTTCCGGAAGCGATAGCCCGTAAATACTTGGCTGTGCCGTTTTCCCTCGAGAACAAAACTCTTTTTGTGGCGATGACAGATCCGGAAAACGAAGAGGCCTTCAATGCTATTCGCAAAGCGAGTGGCAAAATCGTCAAGCCGTTTATCACCACCCAAGATGATGTCAATCATGTTCTCGATCAATACACTTCGCTCCAATCCGACTTGAATGAACTGGTGGAGTCGAGCGAAGAATTAGAGACCGTTGACGAAAAGAAGGAAGAGAAGGAAAAGCAGGCTGATGACGAAATAACAGAAACTTCGCCGGCGGCCAAAATAGTTGCCTCGCTCCTTAAACGGGCCGTTCGCGAAAAGGCCTCTGATATTCACATCGAGCCGTTAGAAGAAGAGGTCCAAGTCCGGTTCCGAGTCGATGGCGTTTTGCGCAAAGTCTTAACCCTACCCAAACAGGTTCAAACCGGCATCGTTTCCCGCATCAAAATTCTCTCCAATATGAAAATTGACGAAACGCGCTTGCCCCAAGACGGCCGGATTCAAATTATGCTCGACGGCGACAAAGTCGACTTTCGTATCTCAACCCTGCCCACCGTCAACGGCGAAAAAGTCGTCGCTCGTGTCTTGATGCACTCTAAGGGCGTCATGAGCTTTGAAGATCAAGGCATCGACGGACGCAATCTCACTTCAATCAACGACAACATCAAAAAGGCCCACGGGATGATTCTGGTCACTGGCCCGACTGGTTCAGGTAAATCGACGACGCTTTACGCTGTCATTAACAAAATTAAGTCCGACGACATTAATATCATTACCATGGAAGATCCAGTTGAATACCGGATGGCACAAGTTAACCAGAGCCAAGTTAACGCCAAGATTGAATTTACTTTCGCCACTGGTTTGCGTTCGATCTTGCGCCAAGACCCTGATGTCGTTATGGTCGGAGAAATTAGAGACAAGGAAACGGCCGACATTTCTATTAATGCCGCCCTAACCGGCCATATCGTGCTTTCGACCTTGCACACCAACGACTCTGGCGGCGCCATTCCCCGCTTGCTCGATATGGGTATCGAACCGTTTTTGATTACCTCATCGCTCAATGCCGTTGTCGGTCAGCGTTTGGTTCGTAAAATCTGCGACAAGTGCCGTAAAGAAGCTGAAATCAAGCCCGAGGATTTAGAGGCTGTTAAAAAAGAGATTGACACTCTGCCCGAACCAGAGAAGTCGACAGCCAAGAAGGGCAACAAATTCTATGTCGGGTCTGGTTGCGAAGCCTGTAACAATAGCGGCTACAAAGGCCGAATTGGCATTTACGAAATTCTCAATATGTCCGAGCCGATCAAGCAGCTCACCCTCAAGCACGCTAGTACCAGCGAGATTATGACGCTGGCCAAACAGGAGGGCTTAATCACTATGAAACAAGATGGCATTCTCAAGGCCTTCAACGGGCTAACGACGATCGAAGAAGTCTGGCGAGTAGCAAGAGACTAAACAACAATAACGAAATTCCAATAACGAATAATGAATAGGGTTCCGACAAAAATGTTGAAAATATCGTGGCAAAGATTCGTAATTCGTAATTCGTCACTTCAAGGTGTTACCGAGAAGCGAGCGTTAGCGACATTCGTAATTCCAAATCCTGGAGGGATTTGGTGATGCCTATTTACACCTACCAAGTCAAAAAACCGGGTGCGATAAAAGTTGAAAAGGGCGAACTGCACGCCGAATCACTGCCGGAAGCCAACAAGGCCCTGCGCGCCCAGGGCAATATCGTGTTGCACATCTCTCTCTATGACGAAAAATCCACCTCAGCGCTCCACTTTAGTTTCAAGCGCACCAAAGTGCCACTGAAAGAAAAAATAATCTTCTCCCGACAGCTGTCGGTAATGACGAGGGCTGGTCTATCGATAGTGAAAGCCCTGGAATCGTTAAGCCGTCAGACTAACAATCAGTATTTTCAAACTATTATTCACGATTTAATTGAGCAGGTTAAGGGTGGAACAGTACTCTCGGTGGCGATGGCTCGTCACCCCAAGGTCTTTGCCGAAATCTATGTCGCCGTCATTCGAGCCGGCGAACAAACCGGTCAGCTCTCCGAAGTCCTCCTCAATTTGGCCGACCAACAAGAGAAGGAAGCTGACCTCATCGGCAAGGTAAAGGGCGCGATGATCTACCCGGCCATTATTTTCTGCCTGTTAATCGCTGTTTTAGTGTTGATTGTCGTCTTCGTCATCCCGTCACTACAAAGTATATTCACCGAATCTGGCGCAACCTTGCCGCTCTCGACCCGAATGCTCCTAGGATTAAGTCGTATCATTCGCGGTTACTACTGGATTATTGTGCCTATCCTCGTTGGAATGTTTTTTCTACTCAAGCTTTGGGCTAAAACTCCTTCCGGCCGAGAGATTTACGACAAGGCCAAGTTCAAGCTTCCTGTTTTTGGCGCTTTGACGAAAAAAGTTTATATGGCTCGGTTCGCTCGCACTATGGCAATGTTGATTAAGGCCAGCTTGCCGATTTTGGAATCGCTGGAAATTATTCGCAAAACTATCAGTAATGTTCATTACAACCGGGCCTTCGAACGGATTCAAAAAGAGGTTGAGTCTGGGAAAACGATGTCGATGGCGATCAATAAAGAGAAACTGTTTCCGCCGATGGTTGGTCAGCTAGTTAGTCTCGGTGAAGAATCCGGCAGCATGGAAGCCGTTCTGCTTGATGTCGCTAACTTCTACGATAAAGAAGTTGACACGATGTCCAAGAACCTGACCACCCTGCTCGAACCGATTATGTTGATTGTGATGGGCGTCGGCATCGGTTTCGTCGTCTCTTCGGTCTTAGGCCCAATTTACGGGCTGGTGAATGCATTTTAGAATTACTTGAGCTAAAAGTTGCTTGACAGCGTCAATAAGGAGGGTAGCGTAGAAATATGGATAAGAGGCGGAAGGTTGCAATCGGTGGGGTGGCAGCGCTATTACTTGTTGGCTTCGCTCTCTTTTTGAACAGTCGCCTCAGTGCTGCGGGAATTCCGACTGGCGGTTGGCATTACGATCAGCTACTTGTCTACACTAAGATGAGTAAAGCCAATCAGAATACTAACCCTGTTTTAAGAGACCTTTATATTTTTGACACCGCGAACAATACAGAGAAAAAACTACCAGGAATCTTGACCGGCGCTGTCGGTAAAATTGCGTATTCTCCAGCCACTAAAATACTTGCTTATAGTAATTTTAAACTAAAGAGTGACAACACCCCAAATTACAACTCCTGCACTTTGGAGATTTACGATGTATCTAAATTAAAGAAGCTCCCCAACCTAGGACCGACCATTAATGAACCTAGCGGCTGTTCGGCTCCCTTTAGCTGGTCTCCAGACGGATCGGTAATGATCTTCAAGCACATTATTGATTATGATTATGGTAACTTCGTCCCTCGCTACGTGATTCTAAACAACAGTCTATTAGGCAAGAAGAAAATTTCTATAAAAAAGGTCGGATTCTTGAGTCCCGATAGATATCGTGATATCAATGTTGAATCAGCGCTTGGTTGGTATGCCCCCCAGGCATTTAGTACTTTCGAGAGGGATCCCCACTTAGTAAAAGTGACATTCCCATCCCCACGCTATGACCCTGTCATCAAAATCATTCCTGGCACCTATGAAATGTTTGGCAAAGTTGTTTTTGATAAATCATTCAAAAAGGACCTGCTGTATTCTCTTTCCCCACAGAACTTCGGTAGCTCAGGTATACAGGTTACTACCGTACCTTTCGCTGGAGGAACTCCGAAAGTTGTAACCAACACCAAGTATGTGGCCGATTATATTTTGATGAGGTACGGAGTCGATCAGAGCGGGGGTATGATCAAGGAACTTGTCTACCGCCATTTCAAATCCCTCACTGATCCAGAAAATGGATTTTACACTATCGACCCCAATACAGGGACGAGAACTCTAGTTGTCAATACATTCGCTACCCCAATAACTGACTTTCTTAGCTTCGATTCCGGCCCAGGTAATAGATTTTATTATCGATATACCTTCCGCAATGGTAACGACCCTGTGACCTCGAGATATATTAGACAGACAACGAACGGTAACGGCTTCTCGTATGTTGTTGATGGCCTATCCGAAGTCGAGCTCTAAGAAAACTACTTCCAGTATCTTCGCTTGAAACTTTTCACTTGATACTTGATACTAAATCTTAGGGAGGGAAGGATAGCGAAAGTTGTAGTTGGTGTAGATATTGGTCACGAGACAGTCAAGATTGCCAGTCTTGAGCATTTGGGTAAAAAATTTCGCCTCCAGGGTATGCACCTGGGTAATATTCCACCCGGCTCTTGGAAAATTGATAAAATTGAGAATATCGACGAGATCGCTAAAGTCATCGTCGAAGCGCTTCGTGTTGCTAAACCACATGCCATCACCAGTCGTAAAGCAATGTTTGCCTTACCGGAATCGGTCATCTTTTCCGCGACTCTTACTATGCCCGATTTGCCGCCAAGTGAGCTGGAAAAAGCCCTGCCGTTTGAACTAGCCGAACACTTATCGATCAACCCCGAGGAGTATCATATCGACTACGAAAAAATCTCTGGTAAGTGTATGCCAATCGATCAAGCCACGGCCACCAAGTTAACTGAAGAGGGCGCCAAAGCCAGCCAAGAGCCGGCCAAAGGTACTACTCCTACCAGCCCAATCGTCGCTATATTTGCCGTTGCGACCAAGAAGACTCTGGTCGACTCGATTGTTGAGCTCTGCCAGAAGGCCAATCTGGAATTGTCCGGCATTGATATCAAACCCGGAGCAATTATCCGCTCGGTTATGCCTGCTAGCGACCAAAAGGCCCGCATTGTCGTTGATATGGGGGTTGGTGGAACCGGCGCATCAGTCGCCGAGGGCCAAAGTTTGCGCGTGACCTCGACCGTTCCTTGGGGTACTCACACTATCGCCCAAACTATCACCGCCGTGGTCCCAGATTTACGCGAACGACTGGCACCGGTCTTTGACGAACTGGTTCATGTCACTAAATTCTTTGAAAATCGAGTTTGCCCAGGGCTGAAAATCGAACAACTGATCATCTCCGGCACCGGTGCTGGCATCCCCGGCGTTGCCGAAGTTTTTCAAAAAGAAACTGGTTTACCAACCGCTCTAGCCGAGCCATTTAAGAATGTCGATAACCATCATTTTCCAGTTCCGCTAGAATTAACTCATACCTTCGCTGACGCGATCGGTTTAGCAATGAGAAGCCCAGAGGAATAACGAATCATGAATTACGAATCACGAATATCCAACCAGAAATGATTAATTTAGTACCACCAGAGATCAAGAAACGCAAAGGCGTTCGATCATTAACCTATGTCGTCACCCTCTGCTACATCGTGCTAACGGCCGTGTTGTTATTGGGTTTGGCGGGCTTAGCCACCTACAACTACACCCAAAAAATCGCTTTGGGTAGCCAGCAAGCCGAGTTGGATCGTCTGATCGCGGAAAAGAATCAGCATAAAACTATCTTGAGCCAGGCCGCCTTGATCCAAAATCGGGTTAAAAGTGCCGCTGGTTACCAATCGGCTTACGACTGGAACCAGATTCTGACCGCCGTCGCCAGTTCAACCCCGACTAATGTCAGTCTAACTTCAATTAAAATCTCTAGCGACCAGAGTAAGCCGCCTACCGTGGCTATAACTGGTACAACAGTCGAACGCCGAAGTATCATTCTCCTCAAAGACAAGCTGGCCCTCACCAAGCCGTTCAGCGGTACTAGTATCTCGAGCATTACCGAATCAACCGCCGACAATAACAAAACTTACACTTTCTCGATGAGTGTTGGCATCACCAAAAAGTAAAATGCACAATTTACTCACTAATAAATATTTTCTCGTTGTTACCGGCCTGTTTCTAGTGATCACCATTGGTGTTATTTGGTTGTTCTTTCCGCCAGCAATCCGACTGTTCAATGAAAATAAGGCCGCCAAGCTTTCGTTGGCCGAACAGATCCAGACCAGTCAGACTGACGCTGCTGGAGTCAAAGACTTGGTCGCGGCGAAGACAACGATCGCTGATTTGTACGATAAGGCGTCGCTGGCCCTACCGAGCTCACCCTCAGCCGACCTCCTGCTCCTCCAGTTTGACGGCCTGACCGAAAGTTTGGGGCTGGATGCCACTATCACCGTTCCTTTCTCGGAAGGATCGTTAGCGGCTCAAGTCGCCGCTCCAGCCGCTCCAGCTAGCGATGAGGAGATTAAGCCCGGGAGCGGTTCAGCCGGTGGCACTCAACCAATTATCACCAGTTCCGACACTGGTACCAAGACCGATTGGTCGCTCGGCGGCGAGTGGGACTACCCAACTGTTTTAGCGTTGTTGACCAAACTCAAAACTTTTGGCCGTTGGAACGCCGTTACCAGTATCGATATCACCGCCGCCGCCGACAAATCGACGGCAACAATCAGCGGCAAAGTTTTCTGGACGCCTTCTAGTAATCTTCAATTTTCCGGCTCGGCTAAAGAGCTACTCACCCAAGCCAAAACTTTGTTTGGTAGCTACCAAACCTACGCCACCACCCCCGATGTCACCAAGGAAGGAAATTTTGGCAAGAGCAATCCGTTTCAGTAACAAGTTAGCCAATCATTTAATTTGGAATAATTATGATAAATCCTAGTGATGAAATTACTAATTTTCAAATTACTAATTACTAATGAAATGCTTCATTTGAAATTCAGGCATTTAATTCGAAATTCAAAATTCAAAATTCAAAATTCTGCGCCAGCTTTCACGCTGATTGAGGTTATTCTCGATGCTTTTGTTATCACCATTATCTTCGGTGCCGTTATCGGCTCTTTCTTGGTGATGTTGAACGCCACTAACTCCGGCAAAATCCGAACCATGGCTAGCGCTCTGGCCAACGAGCAGATGGAGTACTTGCGTAATATTCCTTACGATTCGCTCTCGACCCAGGACGGCCTAATCATCCCCCAGGGCAGTATCCCTGACACCCAGACAGTCACCCGTGGCGGCGTCAGCTTCAAGCTCGATACAATGATTATTTTTGTTGACGATCCCTTTGATGGCTGTGTCATTCCCGTCGATGCCAACCCCAGTCTGTGGCAATGTACCGACGGCAGTACTTCCGCCACTTTCGATGTCGTGCCGGTTGATTACAAACGAATCAATGTTGAAGCACTCAAAGTCGGTACGCCGACGGTTCTAATCAAACTTTCTAGTAACGCCGCTGCTAAAGCCGCCGAAACTCCTTCGAACACCGGCATGATGCTAGTTAAGGTGATCGACGCCCAAGGTGCGCCAGTCGCGTCGGCGACCGTCACAGTTGATAACACTGCCACCAATACCTCTATGACCGGCCTAACTAACGCACAGGGCTATGTTTTCGTCGCCAATTTAACGCCAGATAACCAAAACGGTTATCACATCGTCGCCACCAAAACCGGTTATTCGACTGACCTAACCACCAGCCGAACCAGCCAGAACCCGAACCAGATTCAGCCCGATGTTGATATCAATATCCAACAAGTCACGATTCAGACTTTGGCGATTGATTGGCTCTCAACTATGGCCGTGACCGTCACCAACGAAACCGGGCAGATTCTAAACGGAATCAGTATCACCGCCACTTCCGCCAAGATCACCGCGACTAATCCTGACACACCAAAACACGTTGAAACCCGGGTCAGCGACACCAATGGTGTGGCGACTTGGCCGAATTTTGAGTGGGATTCTTACATTTTAGCTCCTCAATCTGGGTATTATGTTGTTAGCACCAGCCCCTACCAACTCGTTGCCCTCAACCCTAATACGACGCTGTCTGTAGCCCTAGTTCTGACGACCAATCCCAACTGGCCGCGAATAACCAACGTTAGCCCTGCTTCTGGCACTACTGGCGCGATCGTAGAAGTCATTATCGAGGGCTATAACTTTACCGGCAATACCACCGTTTTGCTTCGCAAAGTCGGCTCCGCTGATATTCTTCCAACCATCATTAATGTTGATCCTAATCAGAAAGCGGTCACCGCCACCTTTGATTTGACAGGAGCGGCCATCGACGAATGGGACTTTATACTTGACTCGAACGGCCAAATTATTACCCAAATTGGTGGGTTTATCGTCTCATCATGAAAAGTTTAAAAAGAAAAGGCTATTCGCTCCTGGAGCTGATCCTGGTCATGTTTATTGTTTCGCTGTTTGCCGGCTTGGTTTCCAGCACTATTCTCAAAAGCTACGCCAACAACCGTCTGGTTGAAACCCAGTCAATCGTTCAAACTGAACTTAACCTGGCCGTTGATAAACTCAGTCGAGTCTTGCGCAGCTCAACTTTGATCCTTGAGGCGACCCAAACTAACCTAAAAATTCGCGGCTATCCCAACTCGGCTGAAAACGCCCCGAGTGAAATTAATTTCTACCTTCAAAATAGCGCTCTTAAATATTCGGTTATTTCACCGACCGGAACAGCGCCTAATTACACCTACGATGCGGCAGGCGCCAAATACTATACTCTGCTCGGCAAAACTTCTAATTCCACCGCCAACCCGTCGTTCCGTTACTATAATGACCAGAATGCCGTGCTCACTTTTCCGGTTTCTATCGCCAGTATCAAAGTTGTCGAGCCAAATCTTAGCGCTCTAGACACCAAAAATGTCTTGCCGAACCCGATTATCGTGACAACGAAGATAACTTTGCGTAACTTTAAGACAAACCTCTAATGAAAAGTCAAAAGTCAATCCGCCAGCTGGCGGACAAAAGTCAAAACTACCGCCCTGGCTACTTCTTGCCCATGCTCCTCGCATTTGCGGCCGTGATGATGATTACGACTGGCGCGATAATGAGTTTAAATTACAGTAATTACTCGACCGTCAAACGGCAGGTCAAGTCCACCCAGGCCTTAAGTATCGCCGAAGCTGGCATCAATTATTATCTCTGGCACTTGTCTCATAACAATCTTGATTACTGCGACGGTCAGGCCTGTAACGGCGCTGGGCCGTTCGGGCCGTACACCCACACCTACAAAAATGCCGCTGGTGAGGTTTTGGGAAGTTATGACGTCACTATCACCCCGCCCCAAGGCAGTAATACGGTTGTTTCGGTGCGAGCGGAGGGAGTCACCACCAGCGGCGAAAAACGGACCGTCGTGGCGACGCTCGGCATCCCCTCGTTCGCCCAGTACTCATTCGTCACTAACTCCGAGGCCTGGTTTGGCGATACCGAGTCGACCAACGGCTTGGTCCATTCTAACCGCGGTATTCACTACGACGGCACCGCCAACGGCGTTGTCGCCGCGGCCGTCAATACTTATGTTCCGGCGAGTTGTTTCGGCGGTAACGGTACAACTAAAAACGGCATTTGGGGGACAGGCGGACCGACGACTTACTGGCAATTTCCGGTCCCGCAGGTGGATTTCAACCAGCTGACGACGGATTTGAATGACCTTAAAACCTCCGCGAATGCTAACGGGATCTTTCTACCAACTCTGCTCAATAACCAGGGTCAGAAAACCTATAGTGGTTATGCCGTCCGTTTCAATGCTGGCAATACCGTCACCGTTGGCAAAGTCACCGCCTCGCTAGATAACGGCGGGACTGGCGGTAACTGTGTTAACCACGGTAGATACCGTTCATTGATGCAATCAGTGGTTTGGGAGACGAGTAACCGGGCCTTGCCGGCTAACGGTGTCATTTTCGTCGCTGATAACGCTTGGGTGTGGGGAACGATTGGTTCACGCATCACCCTAGCCTCCGGTCGCTTGCCTGATTCTAATAGCACAAATACCAACATTTTCTTGCAGAACGATATTAATTACACCGCCAAAAACGGCACGGTCGCACTCGGACTAATTAGCCAGAGTGATTTAGTTGTTAACTCTTCCTCTGAAGCCGATCTCAATATCGACGCCTATCTTTTGAGCCAAAAAGGTAAAGTGTTTCGACCATATTACCCGAGTAATGTCAAAACTAAAATCAGCGTGTATGGTGGTATCGGCTCCGCCTCCTGGTGGACCTGGAGTTGGGTCAACGGTAGTAATCAAGTTACTTCTGGTTATCAAACAACCATCCAGACCTACGATACCTATCTGGCTCTCAATCCCCCGCCCCAATATCCCACCACTGGCTCATTTGCAATTTTGAGTTGGAAGGAAGAGCCAATCCTCTAGTTGGCTTCAGCTTGTAACAGAGCGCACTTTCTGCCACAGTTTACTGTGTAAAATGAATATCCAAATCGTTGGTGGACAGAAGCTTTCTGGTGAAATCATCCCGTCTGGTAGTAAGAACTCGGCTCTAGCCGTGTTAACGGCTTCGATACTTTTTGATAAACCGATAACTCTCGGAAATATACCCAGTCTTAGCGATGTCAAGACTGTCGTTGAAGTGCTCGAAAAATTAGGGAGTAAAGTCGCTTGGGACAAGGAAGATCACAAGCTCTACATCGACAATTCTGGGTTGAATTTTCATCGCTTTACTAAAGAAGACCTTGGCGATATGAAAGGAACCTCCATGCTTTGGGGAGCAATGTTGGGTCGCTTTGGGAAAAGTGATTTTGAAGAACTTCCTGGTGGATGCACCCTAGGCGCCAGACCAGTCGATACCCACTTTGTGGCCTTGCGCGATTTAGGGGTCGACATATCAGAGAACGCCTCGTCAATAACGATGGATTCTACAACCGCCAAACCTGCTGAGGTGTGGTTAACAGAACTGAGCCCGACCGCAACTGCTAATGTCATTATGTTGGCAACGAAGCTCAATGGAACCACTAAGATAGTTGGAGCGGCTTCTGAATTAAGCGTTCAGGACCTTTGCGGCTTCTTGAACTCTGCCGGCGCTAAAATATCTGGCGTCGGATCAAATGTTCTTACTGTCGAGGGTGGCGTTGATCTCAAAACGACCGAATATGATATTTTCAGCGACCATCACGAGATTGCGACCTTCCTCGCCTTAGCTGCCTGCACAGGCGGTGAAATCAAAGTTCATAATGCTATGCCAAAACACTTTAAACCGATCATCAGAGAGTTTGCTAAGTTCGGTATTGATATCCACTACGAGGGCGATACCGCTGTTGTCGCCAAAGGCCAGCAAGTGAGGTTAGGTAAAAATGCGGGTCATACCACTATGCTTCGCCCCCAACCCTGGCCAGCCCTGCCTGTGGATATGCTCCCCCTATTCATTCCGTTGGCTTTGGAAGCTCCGGCCGGGAGTGTGCTATTCCATAACTGGATGTACGAGGCCGCCTTGTTCTGGACTACCGAGCTTCTGAAATTTGGGGCTAATATCACTATTCTCGACCCACACCGAGTTATGGCTATAGCCGGAAATACCCTCAAGGGAGCCCGGGTGAATGCACCCTATATCATTCGGGCAACGGTAGCACTGATCATGACAGCCCTTATTGCTGACGGCAAATCAACAATTACTAGCGCTGACAGCTTAGATCGAGGGCACGAAAACTTTGTTGGCAAGCTAAAAAGTCTTGGCGCAATTATCGAACAAGTAGACTAGGCCGCACTCGGCGTTGCTGGTTGTTCGCCAGAGGGTGAGGCGGGTTTGTCGATGAGGGCGTGGACTTTGGCAATTACTTCACCCGGCATAGTTTCGGATTTCACAATATAGTCGTCAGCGCCACGAGTGACCGACTCCATCCGTTCGCGATCCTGAATCAGAGCGGTTAGGACAATCACCGGAATATTTTTAGTGTCTGGCTGCTCTTTGAGTTTCTTCAAAACATCCAAGCCATTGATTTTCGGCATCATAATATCCAGCAAAATAATATTGGGGTGATTTTCGGTCGCCATCTTCAGGGCTTCTTCACCATCTTTAGCCATGTTCACCTGGAAACCCTCGGCTTTGAGCCGTTCGGCGTACATCTCTCGCAGAGTCATATCGTCGTCAACCAGTAGAATGCTTTTGAATGTATCGGTCATGATATTATCACCCTACCAAATGTAACTGTCGTTTCAATACCCGCCTAATTTGATGGTAGGTGTTGTGAGCGATGAGCCTCAACTCTTTTTAGGAAGTCCTCTTTGTTAGTAAACTCGGTTAGCTTGCCGGGATTTTTAGAGGTTCTTAATATCTCCTCAACAAACTCTGGTCGGTATTCGCCTTCAGGATCGGTTTGGTTCAATTCGACACTACGACGCAAGACCGCTACTTCTTGGCGGAGTTTTTTCACTTCGGTCTCAAGGACAGCCAGCTTGATTATGAATATATTTTAGCACAAAAGTTGAGGTGGCTTTCATCGACCAACTTTTTTGGCTCGATATTCTTTGATCAGACGGTTTACATCTTCGGGTTTGAACCCTTGTTGAGCAGCGAATTCCCCAAGCGAAGCCGTTAGTTTTGAAAACTTTTCCTTGCCAACATATTGTCGCAGTGCTTCCCGCACTAATTCGCTTCTGGTCCGATATTCCGCCTTAGCTGCTTCATCAACCATATCGAGCAGTTTCTTCGGTAAAGATAAATTAACAATCTTTGTATTCATTACATATAATTATTGTATAATTTAAGTATTTTGTCAAGACTTCTTTTGAAATTCCCCTCGACCAGATTGGCCGAGGGGGGTGGTGAGCCGTAGCAGCTTTACCAGAATGCAATGTTTGATGCCAGTAGGGAGTCTTTCTCCTCAATCGGCAGGCCGGAACCGTTCACATAGTTTTGAACATTGTCGTGCTGGATCCGGGTGACGACATCATTCACTATGTATAAGAGTTCGTTTCTATCGCGTTTGACGAACCATTTCCGTGAATGATCGACGGGGACAAAGCTTAGAGTGATGTCCGCACCGTTGCTGATACCTTCTCTGACTACCACTCTCAAGCTTTGAGCGTCAAAGACCGTACCGCTACTGTTGGTAAATGTCGGTGATCCGTTGTTGTCCCGAACCTCCAGCGTCATAACATGCAACCAAGGTCCTGATGAGCCACCGCCGCAACCAACGACTGCTAATGTTAGCATCACGGTTATCAAACCTATAAGTTTCATTTGCAACCTCCTAGCAAAACTTGAGCCAAATGATAACAGCCAAGATCGATTCTGTCAAGCCATTCTGGGGCAAAAAATCCGTCCTTACGGGCTAGTGACGAAGAAGTTTATTTTCTTGCTGGCTGACGAAAAGCTATTAGTAATTTTAAGAAGTAGACTATATTCGTTGGAGGAGTTACGACCCCTACTTAGCGTCTTCCCAAGATCCCAATCAACTGTTCTCTTAGCGTTAGGGCTCGCAATATTCACTGAAGAAGTTCCGCTGTAAATCGGCTTGGCGTTAAGTTGTTTGCTATCAAACAGGCTGTATTCAATATTCAAGGCATCAGGGTAATTTGTTGAAAAATTAATCCTAATAACAGAGGCCTCACGAATTGAATTATGCTTATTTATTCTGTTTCTCACCTTGCTGGTGTTATCTACGGTCAGATCTCCTAGAGTTAAGCCGGGAGTCGATAACAAAGTATTAAGTCCGGAGCTGGTGTCGAAAGTATGAACGGTTGGATCGCCATCATTGGCATCTTCCATATCTGATGATCCTTTTGGACAAGATGAGGGCTTAAATTGATCCAATCCCCAGAAATAATACCCATCATTATCTCGATCTGTACAGGCTGGTTGCTGGGTTAAGTTATTGGGAAAGTAAGGAATAACGGGGTTCATTATTTCCTTGACTACTGAATTTGATAGGGTCATACGGACATAACCCTCTTCTCCCCACCGCTGACCCCAACTATTCTTCATATGCCAAGTCACATAACCCTCGGGATCAATATCGTAGCCAACAATTGTCATGATATGCTCGAGGGAAGGTATCCAAATAGTCTGGGGACTTCGACGAATAAGATTTTTAATAATCGTCTCGGCTTTTGAGAAACCGGATGTGCTTCGACTACCGATGATTTGAATGTGGTTAGTCGGGTCAAGTACGCTTGTTCGGTGATCGGCGCTGTCAGCAAAATACGGATGTTCTGCCTCGGTCAGAATGTCGATCACTTTGGCATATTCGTACACGCTCGTTGGCCAACCTTCTTGGCAGTACTTTGGCAGAGCTGTTACCAATTGTTGCTCCGACAAATCTCGATCAACTGGCTGATTAAAGCGAATATTGGCCGCCGACTCGATAGACGCAATCGCAGCGAACGCCCAACAACTACCGCATGTAACTGGATCGTCCTGATCCTTGACTGACGTGACAAAGTTGCCCCCGTGCCAGTTACGCCAATCAAAAACCTTAGGAAGAGTGGTATTACTATCCACCTTGTACGAATTGGTTTTGCCAATATTGAACACTCCTTCGCTATACCAGCCGAACTCTTGTCCGGATGCACTTAGGGGCGGGTCCCCAGCAAAAAGATCGGATAATTGCTGAAAAGATTTATCAGTGACATTCGTCCGGGCGGCGGTCCAGGTTTTTGGCTGACCGACACCCCGAGTCAGTGAGATAGTACTTTGATTAATCTCATTGCTCGCTTGCTTCAAGTACTCGGCTTTAGAAATCTGTAACGGGGGTGTATCATCACTACCCCCAATGACCTTGAGAACGCTTGAGCTGAAATTTGGTTCGTTCAGTCCTCGCGTTGCCACGGTATTGATGGTTTGATGGGTAATCGTCAGAGTACTTGAATCGTTTGATTCCCATCGAAGTTCGATCGGCTCAACATTGGCTAACGAGCTCGTTTCGATATTTGCACCCTCAAAGCTAAAAGTTGTTGGGGAACCAGTGAGATTAAACTTATTAAAAACCAGAAAGTTCTTTTCTTGGCCATTCTGCCGAGCTTTAAGGACTACCCTTAGACCCGAGTCCACGCCAGCAAAAGTGCCCGAACCATCAACGGCAAAACTAGTCAAGTTTGTGGTTGAATCGAGTTTAATAATGTGCCTGATAGACTTTGGACCAAGTGGTTCCGTCGTGATGGGCGTAATGCTTTGACCTTGTTGTTGAGGAAATAATCCGTGAAGGGGTGCACCGAACGAATAAGTGATAAAACCGACGGCGGCTATAATAAATATTGAAAGTGCAAAGTAATTCTTTGCTGTTTTAGTTAATTTCATTCCACCCCCTTATTTAAGAAGTTCCTTAACCTGCTCTCTTAACTGCGGTAAATCTTCTTTGATAGTCTGCCAGACAACTTCTGGTTTGATCTGATCGTAACCGTGAATTAGTGCGTTCCTCATTCTAACAGCTTCCTTGATTGGCAAATTGGGGTGTTCAACTAGAAATTCATCAGACAACTTACTTGCGGCTTCACCAATTATTTCGAGATTCCGGATAATCGCATCGTAAAACAGCTCGGTTTCTTCAAATTTCTCATAAGAAAGTCCTTTGGTATATTTATCGACTTTCTCAATCGCCAAGAGTATATCTTCTAGATAAACAGAGTTATCTTTTTTCATGTCGAGCAACTTGTTTGCGAGAGCTAGAAGCGGGGCGACTATAGACGGTGACAAGATCTCGGTCTATGTAAGGCTTGAGGGTCGGTTTTACAGCCCCTCTCTGTACGAGATCAACCCTCATATCTAAACAGTCTTCAAGGGCTAAGTTGATCCGTGCCAATTCAAAAAGCGATTTAGTTTTTTTAAAATCAATCATGATGTCGATATCGCTGTTAGGTTGTTGATCGCCACGCGACTGCGAACCAAAAACGCCCACAAAAGTCAGGCCGTTTCGTTCAAACAGTTTTTTATTTTGACTCAATCTAGCAATAACCTTATTGGGCATAGGTATAGCTTAGCATAAAAAATCCCTTCGGAGGTCTCCACAACCGCTTCAAGCCTTCGCTTTACTCGATTCGGCCACGATCGCTGGTACGCCTTTGGGAACGGTTTCGATTTGGGCGGGGATGGTTCTGGAATTTAAATACCGGTGGGTCCTGACGACGATTGAAACCAGGACAGATGATTGACTTCTTGGTGGCTCGTCTCTACAATAGCCGTATGCTCTTTAACATCGAGCATATCACCTAGGAGGGTATAAAAATGGCAAAAGCCAAACCTAAATCAATACTGGCAGAGATACTAATCGAGATTGCCCCCAGAATTGGTG
>JBBUAP010000001.1:261909-495617 GCA_038058635.1 Patescibacteria group bacterium | reverse complement strand
TCGGGTGAAAAAAGGAAACGAGCATCATCTTTGGCCCCTTCAAAACTAACGACTGTCGAGTTCCCTCGATGGTGTCCTTGTAACCAAATCGCAGAAGCAACCTATACATCCCATGTTTTCCAATGAAGTAGTTGAAGACGTAGGCAATAAAAAATCCGAGAATTATTAGTAGGACTAGCAGAATCGCCGATAATTCATTCTGACTAGAAAGCGCGCCACCCAATAAGATTGCCGTTGAACCAGGGAAATAGAGATTGACAACGAAAATGCCCTCAACTAGAGCTGAAATGAATATTACCCAATAACCGTACTGCTCATACCAGTTAGTTAAGTTGCTAACTATTTCTTCTGGCGTGGCGATTAGACGGATCAAGACCAATAGACCAACACCGACAACAATACTAATTATTAACTTCTTCAAACCGCTACTACGGTCACCATTGTTAGATGTCAACATAGTCACTCTGCTCCTAGCTCTCCTACACTTCGTTTCGTCGACATAGGATAATTTTACTGACATAACCAGAAATGTCGAGCCAGTGTCCTGCTTTATACCAATAAAACTTATTGATGGACTACGAGGATTACCGCTTCGCCCACTGTGGAGCTTTTCTTGCCTTCTTCAGGCCGGGTTTCTTGCGTTCTTTGATGCGAGCGTCACGGGTCATATAGCCACCTTTACGCAGAGTTGAGCGCCAATCAGGGTTGATTTCGACCAAGGCGCGGGCAACACCCAGAACAATAGCATCAACTTGCCCCTGCATTCCCCCACCGCGAGCGATGACCGAAACATCAAATTGACCGAAACGATCGACTAACTCAAAGACATGCTTTAATTTTAAAGGCAGTTCAATTTCTTTGTCGTTAACGACTAATTTGCCAGAGCCATTAACCAAACGAACCTGCGCCACCGCCCGTTTGCGTCGGCCAACGCCCTTAAACCAGGCGGCTAGGGCTAGCTTAGGCATTATCTCCTTTAACAAAAGTTAAGCGCTCCAGCCAGTGCTGGCGCAAGCGGTTGTCAGGAAGCATTCTTTTGACTGCCAGCATAATAACTCGTTCTGGTTTCGTCGCCAGCATTTCTTTTAATGGCTTGCTTTTGAGGGTTCCTGGGTAACCGGAGTGAGTGTAATACATTTTGTCCTCTAGTTTATTGCCAGTAACAACAATCTTCTCGGCGTGAGTGATAACAACGGCGTCACCGTGATCCTGATGGAGCGTAAAACCAACTTTGTCCTTGCCTCGAAGTTTGGTAGCGATTTGCGTTGCTAAACGGCCGAGGATTTGGTCGGTGGCGTCAATTGTGTGGGTTTGGCGAGTTATAGTCACTCCGTTCCTAGCTCTTGCCGACAAGCGGCTCGACATTACTGACATTATTTAGCTTTCTTCGCTACGACTGCCTTAGCTTTAGCAACCTTGACCGCTTTTGCGGGCTTGTCCGTCGAGCGATTCTCTGAAGTTTTGACATCAGCGGTAGCTTTCTTGGCACTAGGTTCAATCGACGCTTCTTTAATAAGCATCACCGCCAGTTGCTTAGCGTTATCGCCTCGGCGTGGGGCGGCTGACAGCGAGCGAACATAGTTAGTGGCAGACAATTCGTAACGAGGTAGGATATCCTCGAAAACTTTTTTGACGGCATTTTTGTCTAGCAGTACCGAGTGGGCGTATTTGCGAGCCAGTAAATCATCAGCTTTTACTTTATGAAAAAAGCGATCGGCAAACGACACGAGACTCTTGCCGTTCAGTCGACCGGTGGTGATTGCCTCATAAAGTATCAGCGAAGTCAGCTGATTCCGTAGTGTGGTCTTGGCAAAATCTGATTGACTACGCAAGACCCGCCACATCTTTAGTCCTTTTTGGCCGGCTTGGGTTTGGTTGTTTTTGTTTTAGCAACCGCTTTTTTGGTTTTTGGCTCGTCGTTAAGATCTTCCTCTGCATCAGCTTCTGATACCTCGGTACTAGTAACCGGTGCGGGACTTGAGGCGTGAGAGGACGATCCAGCTAGAACAGAAAAGTGATCAACAAGAATATCGGCCGACTGGCTCATTGCATCTTGCGGGGTGATCGACCCATCGGTCTCGATTTCAACGATTAAACGATCAAAGTTAGTCATTTTACCAACGCGAGTGTTCTCGACCTCGAAATTTACACGCTTAATTGGGGCGAAAGCCGCATCAATAGCAATAACGCCGATTGGTAGCTTTTCTTCTTTGCGCTGTTCGGTAGGTAGGTAGCCGCGACCCTTTTCAACAGTTGCTTCGAGTAGGAGCTTGCCACCAGCAACGAGTTCAGCCACTTTGGCACTTTTATTAATTACTTTGACACCAGTTGGGCATTTGAAGTCAGTTGCGGTAGTGATGTGTGGACCTTTTACGTCCAGAACCACAACTTGCGGCTCACTCGAGTCGAGCTTGAAACGGATTTGTTTCAGATTAAGAATAAGGTCAACAACATCTTCGGTCACACCTTTAATTGTTGAAAATTCATGAGCGACACCGTCGATGCGAATCGAGGTGATGGCGGCACCGGGCAGTGAAGAAAGTAGGACGCGACGAATGGCGTTACCGATAGTCAAACCAAAACCAGGGTTAAGCGGCTCAACAATAAATCGGGCAGAATCGCCGTCGGCGTGATCCTCCTTAACTTGCATTAACGATACTTCAGATAGTTTGTGTGACATTTGTTGTTTTTTTACCTCCAGTTGTTTAAATACCTTAACACTTTTACAGATTTAAATCAAGGACAATTTCCATACTTTTTGACTTCCCCAACTACCTGGAGTAATACTGAACGATCTTTTGGGTGTCGAATTCTAGCGGCAATTCTTCGGCGTTCGGGAGTCGCTCAATCGTGATCGCTAAAGTCTTCTTATTTAAATCAAGCCATGGAGCGATCCCTCTTTCAGCCTCAAAATGTACGGTTTTAGTGGTATTTGGCACTATAGCATCACCGGGCTTAACTAGGATTGAGGGGATGTTGACTCGTTTGCCGTTGAGGGCAAAATGACGATGACTGACTAATTGACGGGCTTGGGACCGGCTAATCGCCAACCCAGCTCTGAAAATGACATTATCGAGTCGTGATTCCAGGGTTTGCAGGAAGGTTTGACCGGTTTCAGCCCGGTTTTTAGCTGCAGCTGCGAAATAACTACGGAATTGTTTCTCTCGCAAGCCGTAAGCTTGTTTAGCTTTCTGCTTTTCTTGCAGCTGGTAGCCGTATTCAGTGATTTTCCGTCTTTTTTGTTGTGGTGGTTTTTGTAACATTATACTCTCCTAGCTTTCTTCGGTCGTGTGCCGTTGTGCGGTAGCGGTGTGACATCAGCGATTGAGGTGACCTTGTAGCCAGATCCAGCGATGGCTCGCAAAGCGGCATCACGGCCGTTACCAGCCCCAACTACTCGAATTTGAATTGAATTAGGTTGATATTCGGCAATTTTATCCAGGAGGATTTTCATCGCTGTCGTGGCGGCGTACGGCGTTCCCTTTTTGGCACCTTTGAACCCGGCCTGCCCCGACGAAGTCCAGCCAATAACATTACCAGAGGCAACGATGCTGGCAGTAATAATCGTGTTGTTAAAGGTTGAATGAACGCTGACCAACACTTCATCAACGATCGGTAGAACTTTCTTTTTGGTTTTTGTTACTTTTGTTGCCATCTTATTAATTCAATAGTTTTAAGTTTTGACTTTTGAGCTTTGAGTTATCCTTAGGTCTTCTCCGATGATTTCTTACGACCAGAACCGACAGTTACTTTTTTGCCGCGTTTGGTTCGGGCGTTCGTCTTTGTTCTTTGGCCGTGCACGGGTAAGTTGTGGGCATGTCGGGCGCCTCGATAACTAGCAATTTCTTTTAAGCGACGAATATTCTGCTGGACCACCTGCTTTAAGTCGCCCTCAACAGTCATCTCCTTCTCGATGTGATTGCGAACTAGGTCGATTTGGGCGTCAGTCATGTCGGTGAACTTAGGATTTCCGACAATTTTCAGATGTTTTAAAATAAATTGTGCTTGCGACAAACCTAATCCGTAGACATAGCTTAAGCCGATCTCGGCTCGTTTGTTATCTGGAATATTTACTCCGGCTATTCGTGGCATATTAACCTTGACGTTGGTTATGGCGGCGGTTTTCGCAGATAATTCGAAGCACCCCCTTGCGGCGGACATTTTTGCACTTCTGGCAACGCTTCTTAACTCCTACGTGTACTTTCATATTATTATTCGTAATTCGTTATTGGATTTCGTAATTTATTTATGTCAGTCTCTTTGTAATTCGTCCTTTGGTTAAATCGTACGGTGTCATTTCGACGGTGACTCGATCTCCAGGGAGAATGCGAATCCGATGCTTGCGCATGCGGCCGGAAACATAGCCCAATACGGCCTGTCCATTATCTAAGGCGACGCGATATTGAGTGTTTGGCAGGGCTTCCGAAATTAGCCCGTCAAGCGCAATCACTCCTTCTTTTTCCGACATCTTTCAATATTCTACCTGATTTATGCTACTTCAGTCAAGACGACTGGGTCATTTCTAGTAACCATAATCGTATGTTCAAAATGGGCGCAAACAACATCGGGGTGAGCCCGAATGGTCCACTGATCTTTTTCGACTGTCAGTGAGACTGGGCTAAGGGCGGTGATTGGTTCAATCGCCAAAACCATCCCCTCTTTGATGAGGGCGCCGCTGCCAGACCGGCCAAAGTTGGGAATACTTGGTGGCATTTGGAGCTTTTTGCCCACCCCGTGTCCAGTTAGGTCTCTAATGATGTAAAAACCGGCTGACTCGACGATTTTCTGGACGATATGACCAATATCGCCGGTTCGATTACCAGCTGAAGCGGCTTTAATACCTTCGGTCAGTGCCTGTTTAGTCACCTCGAGTAATTTGACAATTCGAGGCGACACTTGACCGACGGCGTGTGTTTGAGCGGTGTCGACAATCCAACCGTTCTTCTCGACACCTAAGTCGACCGACAAGACATCGCCTGTTTTAAGGCTGTAGTTTTGAGGGATAGCGTGAACCACCGCTGAATTGACTGATAAACAGCTAACCGCTGGGTAGTTTTTGTAACCCAGAAAGGCCGGTTTCATTCCAGAAGCCGCAATCTGCTCGGCGATTCGTTTTTCAATCGTCAGTAAATTCAGACCGGGCGCGATTAATTTGGCAATATCTTGGTGGATTTGAGCCGCCAGACGACCGGCATCAATAAGGTCCTGGTTAATCTCTGGCATTGAGGAATTCATCAACAGCTGCGTTGATTTCTTTAGTCACTTCGTCAACCGATGGCTCGCCATTAATTTCTAGTAATTCAAAATGTTGGGCGAACTGTTCTTTGAGCGGTAGCGTTTCTGCCTTAAAGGTGTCGAGGCGCTTTTGAACAATGGCTGGCTGATCGTCCTCACGCCTGACGCGCTGGCCGTCAACTATCGTAAAACGATTGGCTAATCTTGCTTTGGCAGAAGTATCGGATAAATTAATGAATATCCCTGCCACTCGAGCACCGAGCGGTGACATAATCTTTATGAAACCGTTGAACTGGTCGTGATTACGCGGATAACCATCAAAAACATAACCGGTTGAACTGTTATGCTCGGTCATGTATTCATCAATAATTTCCAACATCGTCTCGTCGCTGACCAAAGTGCCTTGCTTGAGGATTTGATGAATTTTCTCATCCACTTCCGCTCGAGCACGCAGGACCTCACCGGCTTCAAATACTTTCAAGCTTAATTTTTCAGCCAGACGCTCAACTTGAGTGCTTTTGCCAGAGCCTTGAGGACCAAAAACGACAAAAATTGTTAGTGGTAATGTATTCATCAGTCTCGAAGTTCAACATACAGAACGGCCCAGAAACCATTCTTGCCCTTTTCTTTTGGCTGAAATAAACCGACTACGATTGAGTTATCATTGCTCTTCACTTGAACCAAAGCAGTGCCGCGACTTTCGTCTTGTTCAAGAAGAGTGAACTCATTTTCGGCCGTGATGCCAAAATAAGGGACAGCATTCTTCTTAGAGACTTCGACTGGATTGAAGAGCGGGTCGCTAGTTTTATCACGCAAATCACGGTTGATTTGGCTGGCTTGATCTTCGTCGATCTGAAAATTGACGCGATAAAGATCAGTAGTAACTTCAATCCGAGGAATGACCAGGGTATAGCCGGTTTGAATCAGGTTCTCGTTAGTGATGCCATTGGCTAGCTTGACTAACTTCCAATCGATCCCGAATTTCGTCCCAATACCAAACAATGTTTCTTTAGATTCGACGGTATAGACATTAACGGGGTAGCTTAAACGGCCCTTGGAGGCAGCTGGCTTGGTTAGCTCGTCCACTTTTTGACTTGATTGACTGGCGGTCAGTTGAGGCAGCTCCGCCCCAAAAGTGGCTTCACTAGAATTATTTTTATTTTCAGAACTTCGGGTTTTAGCGTAAAAATAGACCGTCGAACTCGTCAAAAAACCGATGATTAAAACCAGCACCAGTAACGCTGAGCGAGGTAGAATCATTAAGTAATCGTATCATAGCGGCGCATCGACAACTGCCCTGATAGCTGACGACTTGTTTCAATGACGACCGAAACTACGATTAGAATACTAGTACCGCCAATCACCAGGGTCTGAATACCAGTCGTGGTTGAGAGAATGTTCGGCAAGATAGCGATAATTGCCAGAAAGATAGCGCCGATAAAAGTTAGTCGGCCGATGGTGTAGCTCAGAAATCCCGCTGTTTCATTGCCTGGACGAATACCCGGAATAAAACCGCCCTGTTTCTGTAAATTCTCTGAAATTTCTTTAGGCTGGAAAACAATATAGGTATAGAAGAAAGCAAATATGAAGACTAGCAAGCCATAGCTGATAGCGTAGTAGAGCTCATTAGCGGTAAATTGCGTTACCGCCGCTGCAAATCTTTGTAAGAATTCCGACCGAGCGGTCGAGAGAAACCGGGCAATGATAGTGGGGAAAGTCAAAAAGCTTAAGGCGAAAATAATTGGAATAACGCCGGCGGTGTTCACCTTCAATGGTAAGTAGGAATCGACTCCCGAGCCACCAGAGGCACCAACGGCCCGACGCGGATAAGTGACTGGAACTTTTCGCTCAGCGTCGTTCATAATCACGATCACCGCGATTGTCGCTAGGGCGAGTAACCCGATAATAATCAGTGTCGATATGTTTCCAGCACTGGCGACACTAGCCGTATTGACAAACTGTTGCGGCAAACCGGCGACAATTCCCAGAGCAATGATCAAAGAGATACCGTTACCCATGCCTCTTTCGGAGATCAGTTCACCCAGCCACATCACAAAGACACTGGTGGCGACGATAATTAAGAGCATCGTCATCATCTCGCTGGTGGTGATGGTTGTCAAAATGTTCTGACTTTTCAATAAAATCAGCATGCCGTAGCCTTGAATCAAGGCCATCGGAACGGTCAGATAGCGAGTGTATTGGTTGAGTTTTTCGCGTCCCGATGTCCCCTCTTTCTGTATCTCTTCCCAGGCAGGAATGACTTTAGTCATCAACTGAACAACGATCGAGGCTGTTATATAAGGACCAACACCCATTAAGTCGATAGAGATGTTGGAAATTGAGCCACCAGTAAAGACGCTCAAAACACTAAAAACCTGGTTTTGTGATTGACCCAAGAAACTCTCGAGCTGAACTCGATCGATACCGGGTAAAGGAATGTGGGCGATAACTCGAACAAAAGCCAGAATCCCCAGAGATATTAGGATCTTGGTTCGAAGATCTTTGCTTTTCCAGATCTGCTTCAGAGAACCGAACATCAACCTCCGAGAGATTTAGATAATTTGACTGCTTCGAATTTAATTTTTGACTTTAGGGGTGAACGCTGAATAATTTTGACTCCCTGACGATTCTTGAATTGTCGGAGAATCTTTTTTTCTACTAAAGTTGTTGGCGAAACGGTTTCGCCATCTTTATAGAACAGGTTAATGACATCGGTGGTGACAGCGATATCCTTAACAACCTTGTGGTTAAAACCACGCTTTTTGGCGGCAGTTCGATACAACGGTGTTTGGCCACCCTCAAACCACTCTTGGACTTTTCGGCCAGAGCCACTTCGAGATTTTTGACCTTTAGTGCCGCGACCGGCGGTTTTACCACCAGCTCCTGCGGTACCACGACCGACGCGTTGTTTTTTTGGTGTACGGATTCCTTCAAACAGGGCTGAAATATTCATGGTTTAAAATCCTTCTTTCGGCCTTTTTCCAGGGAAAGTTTCTTGAGGGCGTGGAAGGTGGCCATGGCGTTATTCAAAGCATTGGCGCTGCCGATTGATTTACTGACGATATTGGCGATACCGGACAGCTCCACAACTGCTCGAACCGAACCGCCGGCAATAACCGAGTGCCCGAGCGGCGCTGGCTTAAGGATAACTCGGCTCGTCCCATAGACTTCCATAATTGGGTGACTAATGGTGCCGTTAACAATCGGAACATCGATCATCGTTTTTTCGGCATCGTGCTTGGCTTTAGCAATTGCTCCCTGGACATCGGCGGCTTTACCGGTACCGACACCGACTCGACCGTTCCGATTGCCGATGACTACGATCGCTCGAAATCGAATTCGACGACCACCTTTAACCGTTCGGGAGATTCGGTCGATCGAGACGACATTTTCCGACATCTCGACATTTTCAGGGATAAATTCCTGGGTAATTTCCTTAACTTCTTTGGGGGCAACTTTAATCATGGTTAAAAATCTAATCCTCCCTTTCTGGCTTCGTCGGCCAGAATTTGGACTACACCTTGGTAAACAAAACCACCGCGGTCAAAGACAACCGTTTTTATTTTGGCGCCAACGGCGGCAATGGCAATTTGTTCCCCGACATATTTAGCTTTGTCGGTTCTAGTGCCTTTTTGTTTAATCGAATTGGCTGAAGCCAATGTTTGGCCGGTCGAATCATCGATCAGTTGAGCGGTTAGGTTATTGAGGCTTCGAAAAACAGCCAAGCGTGGTCGCACGGCGCTACCAATAACGGTTTGACGGATCTTTTTGTGTGTTCTTAGTCGATTGTTCATTATTTTTGTACTCGTGATTCGTTACTTAACTATGATCCTGCCTTAACGGCCTTACCTTGCTTCATTCTGACTTTTTCCCCGGCGTAACGGATACCTTTGCCTTTATATGGCTCGGGCGGTCGGACATCGCGGATGATAGCCGCGAATTGGCCAACTCTCTGTCGATCAATGCCGGAAATGGTGATGACATTTTTTTCAACTTTTGCCTCCAGGTCTTCCGGGACAGTCAGCTTAACTGGGTGAGTGAAGCCAACTAATAGCACCAACTGATTATCCTCAATCGATGCACGATAGCCGATGCCGATCAGCTCCAATTTCTTGATGAAACCTTCGGTGACACCGGTGACAATATTGGCCAATAAGCTTCGAATCGTCCCGTGAAGGGCTCGATGCTCACTTTGATCGCTCAATCGAGTCACCAAAAGGATAGCGTCTTTTTGATTAACCTCAACACCAGTCGGTAACGACAGTGACAGCTGTCCCTTTGTCCCTGTCAGGGTGAGGACACGCTCGTCACGAGTCAAATTGACGCTCTCCGGTAAGGTAATTGGTTGGACTCCTATACGCGACATCACCAAACCTCACAAACTAGTTCGCCGCCGACTTTTTGCTTGCGAGCCTGACTGCCGGTTAAATGACCCTTGGGGGTTGATAGTATTACAACACCAGTTCCGCCTCGGGGACGGGGAATCTTATCGGTTTTAACATAAATACGGACGCCTGGCTTACTTAAGCGCTTAATATGAGTAATCGGCCAATCTTTATCAAGGCTGATAGTAACTTGATCCTCTTCGGTGTTGATGGCCGCAATAAATCCTTCGCTTTTCAGAATACCGGCGATATCCAAAACGGTTTTGCTGGATCGAATCGGCACTTCAGTTTTGCCCGCCATCGTGGCATTACGCAAGCGAGTCAAAAAGTCAGCGATCGTGTCGTTATACATGAGCTCCTTGCGAATGTTCATGAGCTGAGCGATTATACATTACCAACTCGCCTTTCTAACACCGGGGATCTGACCGACCGATGCTCGTTCTCGGTAACAGATTCGGCAGATGCCGAACTTACGCAAATAACTACGATTGCGACCGCACAAAGCGCACCGATTAACTTCTCGGGTTTTGAATTTCTCCACTTTGCCTATCATAAATCGTTTACTTGCCATATTAACCTGTTAACTTTAGCTTACTTTCATCGGAAAGCCAAGCTCTTTAAGGAACTGGGCAGATGCTGTTGGGTTGGAATTTTTAATTGTGAAGGTGACCTCAACCCCAAACGGCTTGTCTAACCCGTCATGTCCAAGCTCGACAAAGGCCACTTGATCTTTGAAGCCCATAGTAAGATTGCCGCTTTGATCAAACGATTTTGGGTTGATGCCCTTAAAGTCACGGATGCGAGGCAAGGAAACATTAATTAAACGGTCAGTAAAATCGTACATCTTATTGTTTCGTAGGGTAACGCGGACACCCACTTCGTCGCCGGTGCGGAGCTTAAAACCGGCAATGGCCTTTTTGGCTCGGGTAATGACCGGTTTTTGTCCAGATATTTTACCCAAACTGGCCACAATATAGGCGACCATGTCTTTGTTGAGGCGATTTTGTCCCAAACCAACATTCAAGCTAATCGATTTGAGTTTTGGTAAAGCGTTAACATTCTTAATGCCTAGCGCTTCAGTTAGTGCTTTGTTGATTTTTGAACCCTTTTCTTTGATATCGATTTTAGTCATGGTATTAATCTTTCTTTAATGATAAATCGCGATTACTGAGTTTGGCGACCCGAATTTTCTTATTTCCTTCAGAGATATAGCCGATACGGCTTGGTTTGTCGCTCGATGGGTCAAGAATCATTAAATTTGAAAGTTGGATCGGCATCGCCTGGTCAATTATTCCGCCTTGAGGGTTCTTGGCTGAACGTTTGAGATGTTTCTTGACCATATTTAAGCCAGCCACAATGGCTTTGCCCTTTTTAATCAAAACTAGTTCGACTGTCCCGACCTGATTGCGATTTTTACCAGCGATGATCAAAACCTTGTCGCCTTTGCGAATTTTGGACATTTTAAAGCACTTCCTTAGCTAATGACACAATCTTCATGAACCCTCTGTCTCGTAACTCTCGGGCAACTGGACCAAAAATACGGGTTCCCTTGGGAGTACCGTCATCGTTAATGACCACGGCGGCGTTGTCGTCAAAACGAATACTCGACCCGTCGGATCGGCGGATTGGTTTGGTCTGGCGAACAATCACGGCTCGAACGACTTCGTGAGACTTAACTGTTCCGAGCGGAGTAGCCAATTTGACTGAAGCAACCACCACGTCACCGATCTGGGCAGCAGCGAATTTACCCTGTTTGACAACTTTAATTAATCCTAAAACTCTGGCGCCAGAATTGTCAGCGACTTTAATCCGAGACAGTAGTTGAAGCATTAGCTAGTCTCCTTAGTGGCGGCCGTTTTCTTAGCGGCGAATTTTTTAGTAACTGCTTTTTTCGCAGGTGAAGTCGGAATCTTTTCACTTACCAGCTGAATTCGCCAGAACTTTCGCTTTGAGATCGGTCGAGTCGGAATGATTTCAACTTTTGCACCGACCACAATCTCGTTATCAGGGTTATGAACCAAGTAACGACTGGATCTTTGGTAGCGTTTCTTGAAAATTCGGTGAGTTTTCCAGGACTTCACTTCAACAACGGCCGTGTCTTTGGCCGTATTGGTCACCACAACTCCCGTTAAATATCTTTGCATTGTATTAAAATAATTATTTCGAAACCCAATTGAGAATTATGAATGTATTCATGATTACTTGACTGATTCGCTAACTTTTTCGTCTAATATTGTCGACAGTCGGGCGATATTTCTCTTGATTTGCCCGATCTCGGCTACATTCTTCAATTTACCCAAAATTTTCTCCTGGTTCAGGGTAAATAGTTGTTTTCGATTCTCGGTAATTTTATCAGAAATTTCCTTGAGTGTCGATCGACGGGCTTTGTCTAAGATTTCAGTTTTTTTCATTTTTATCTGATTTTAACTATTTTTGACGAATTTAGTTTTTACGGGAAGCTTATGGGCAGCTAAACGCATCGCTTCAGCGGCAATCGCTTCTTCGACTCCGGACATCTCAAAGAGGATGTTGCCAGGTTTGACGACGGCCACGAAATGATCCAAGCCGCCCTTACCACCACCCATACCAACTTCAGCCGGTTTGGCTGTAACAGGTTTGTGAGGGAAGATGCGGATCCAAATTTTGCCTCCGCGCTTGATATAGCGGGTCATCGCTCTTCGAGAAGACTCGATCTGACGCGAGCTCAACCAACCTCTTTCGATCGTTTTTAGCCCAAAATCGCCAAACTCTAACTCGGTCCCTCGAGTGGCCGGTCCAGCATAGGTTCCCTTGAAAACTTTTCGATGCTTAAGCTTCTTTGGTAAAAGCATCTTATTTTTCCTCCTCTACGATTTGATGTGGGCCTAAATTGATCCAAACCTTAACACCAGTGACGCCGTAAGTGGTTTTGGCGTGATAGACAGCATGATCGATGTTAATGTTAAAACGCGACAGCGGGATTGAGCCGGTCTGGAATTTTTCTGTTCGAGCAATCTCAGCACCGTTAAGACGACCCGAAACGATAATCTTAATGCCCTTGGCGTTCTTGATCATCGTCTTTTCGAGCGCTTGCTTGCAGGCTCGGCGGTAAGGAATCCGTCGTTCGATTTGATTACCGATATTTTGAGCTACTAATTCAGCCGACAACTCGGGATTACGCTCTTCGACGATATCGATTCGCGCTACCGGTGAGCCAGTCGGATAAAAAGTTTTTTGGACGAGGGCTTTCAAGTCACTAATCCCCTGCCCGCCTCGGCCGATCACTAAACCAGGTTTGCTAGTGGCAATCTCGATACTTAGTTTGTCGCGCGATCGAACAATAACCACTGATTTGACACCGGCGTTATTAAGCTTGGCTTTGATGAAATCTCGAATTTTCAAATCCGCGATCAAATATTCCTTGAATTTATTACCACCGAACCAACGACTCTGCCAAGCGAAGGTGATAGGGAGTCTATTACTAATCGGGTTGATTTTATGACCCATTACTTAATTACTCCGTAATTAAGAATTTCGAATTTCAAATTTACAATTTCTAATGTCAAGGTCGGGTTATTATAATTCATTAACTTTTGCTCTTGCTTCTAACTTTTGTTTCCACTTTGCCTTTCGGTGCGATTGGAGCGGCTGCAGCGGTTTTTGAACCTTTTCGTTCTTCGAGCATGACGGTGATGTGAGCAACGTGCTTGATATAGCGATTAGATCGACCGCGAGCATTGGGTCTAGTCCGTTTAATTCGTGGGCCTTCGGTGGCAAAAGCTTGGGCCACATACATGTCGCTGGAGCTAAACTCTTTTTGTTCGGCGGCTGACTTAGCCATTTTGAGGGTTTTGTTCAAAAACCGAGCCGAATCTTGTGACATAATCGAAGTTTTGTCGATGGCCGATTCCAGCATCTGACCAACAAAGACGGACAAAACCGGTCGAAGTTTCCGAGCCGAATGACGAACGTAGTTTAATTTCACTTGTACGGTCATTATTTCTTACCACCCTTCGCATCTGGGGCGACTTTCGACTTGCTACCGGCTTGTTCTTTAGCCATCTTACCGCCGTGAGAGCGGAAGGTACGAGTTGGTGAAAACTCGCCTAATTTATGACCGACCATTTCTTCGAAAACCACGACATTGATGTGCTTTCGGCCGTTATGAACAGCGAAAGTAAAGCCAACCATTTCTGGGAAGATTGTCGAATGACGCGACCAAGTTTTGATGACGGTTTTAACTCCGGCTTCGGCCATCTTCTTAACTTTCTCCATTAACTTGAGGTCGATAAACGGACCCTTTTTAATTGATCGTGACATTTGTTATCTCTTAGTTCTCCGCTGTAATATAAATTTGGTCGTTCGCTTGTTGCGTCGAGTTCGGTAACCGAGCGCTGGCTTACCCCAAGGAGTCTTTGGATGTTTCAAACCAATCGGGTTGACACCTTCACCGCCGCCGTGCGGGTGAGAAACTGGATTCATGGCTTTACCACGAACAGTTGGACGAATCCCCATATGTCTTGTCCGGCCGGCTTTAGCGATCCGAATACGATTGTGAGTGGAGTTAGAGACACTTCCGACTGACGCCATACATTCTAGCAAAATCTTGTGGATTTCTGAAGAAGGCATTTTGACATAAGCATATTTACCCTCTTTAGCAGTGATACTGGCGTCGCTGCCCGCCGAACGAACAACTTGTCCACCCCGACCGGGCTGCAGCTCAATATTGTGGATTGCCACGCCAACGCCGAGATCAGCTAATTTGGCTCTCGAACCTAGAGAAATTCGTTTAGTCGCGCCAGAAGTGACGGTTTGACCAACTTCCATTTTGTCGGCCGCGAGAATGTACTTCTTGGATTGGTCGGGCATCACTAGCAGACAAATAAAAGCCGAGCGGTTTGGGTCGTACTCGAGCGCCTCAACAGTAGCGACGCCTTCGAAAGGAAGGAACTTGAAGTCGATCAATCGATATAGTCGTTTCGCCCCACCGCCACGATGCCAAATGCTAATGCGACCGTGTTTGTCCCGTCCAGCGTGCTTTTTAAGGCTGGTAGTCAAAGAGCGCTCTGGTCGTTTTTTTGTTAGCGTTTCAAAATCGCCGAAGCTTTTCTTGCGCTGACCTGGGGTAGTTGGTTTGATTAAACGGGGCATCAGCAGTTTCCTCCAGAAACTGAATGTCGCTGCGCTCGCTTCTCACTTTGTTCGAAGTAACCAAATTTAGAATTCGTGATTCGTGATTCGTGATTCATTACTTGCTTTCTGCTTTCTCTTCTTTCTGCTTTGGTAATTCAAATCCTGGTAGTTTTTGGCCGGACTTAAGCTGGACATAGGCCTTGCAACGAGCGCTCTGGACTCCAGGAATACGCTTAAATTTCACTCGCTTGGCTGGTAAATTAACAATTCGGACTGACACGGCATCTAGATTGAACTGTGTCTTTAGCTCGCTGGCAATCGAATTTTTGGTGGCCGAGCGCTCAACCATCATCACATAAAGACCTTTGTCTAGGCCTAATGCCGCTTTCTCCGTTAAAATTGGTCCGATGATGACATTCATGTGACGCTCACCTCATCTGTTACAGTTGCGGCTTTTGCCGTCTTTTTGACAGTCTTGGGTGCGGCGTAAATCAGAACAAAGCAATCTTTCTCCATCACCAATGTTTGGTAATAGGCCAGGTCTAGGATCGAAACCTGGCTCAACGGCTTAACATCGACATTGGGGATATTGCCCGTTGCCAAAATCAATTCTGGCTCAACAGCTTTCGTTACTAGTAGCGTTTTGCCTTTGGGTTTAATATCGAGCAGTAATTTAATAGCCAATTTGGTTCTGGGTTCGTTCAAATGCATCGGCGGGACGCTGATGGCACGATTTTCGTTTTTAATTAATTGCCACAATTCGCTTTTCGCTTTTTGGGCCATTCTTTTTGGTAGAGCTTGCTTGAAATTACGCTCCTTAGAAGGTCCGAAAGTAATACCACCGCCCACCCAAACCGGGGATCGTGATGAACCAGCGCGAGCCCGACCGGTCCCTTTCTGTTTCCAGGGCTTCTTGCCTCCACCAGAAACTTCGCCACGCGTTTTGGTGTGGGAAGTGCCTTGGCGAGTATTGGCCTGCATAGCCACGACCGCCTGCTTAATTAAAATACGATTAACTTTGCTTGACATTGTTAACCTGGTCTTTTATAAAAACCCGACCCTTTCTTGGGCCAGGAACGGCACCGGAAACGACGATAGTATGATTGCTAGTATTGACAGCCAAAACGGTGCTACCGCGACTGGTAAACTGCTCTGCTCCCATATGACCGGGCATTTTCTGCCCTTTGACGACGCGCTGTGGTCTTTGAGCACCGATCGAACCGATTCGTCGTTGATGAGAGTGACCGTGACTAGCTGGCCAACCATGAAAACCGTGGCGTTTAACACCTCCGGCAAATCCCTTACCTTTAGTGATACCGGTAACACTGACTTTATCGCCGACGATAAACTGGTCGATCGAAAGTTTGTCGGAATCAATATTAACCGGCAAAGATTTTAGCCAAATCCCTCGTTTAGAACCAAGAATCCCAGCCGTCTTTTGCTGGGGTTTCTGGGTTTTTCCTGTTGTAGCGACGCCGATAGTGGTTTGAGAATCAGTTCTCGTAATAACACTATTGTCTTCGGCTAGAATCACCGTACCTGAAATTAGCCGACCGGCGTCGTTCCAAAGTTGAGTCATTCCCACTTTGTGGCCAAGAATTGCTTTCATGAATTTCAATAATTATTAACTCCGCTCTTAGCGCAAGCATATTAGATATTATGGCAAGATTTTTGTCTTCAGTCAACTGGTTGACTAGCTCGTAAAATATCGGCAAAAAAGAAGGGTGGCCCACGCGATCGCGTGAGCCACAGGAGGGTCCGGAAGTTAGGGAGCCGCCGTAGCGCGTGCTTTGTAGGCGACTCCTTGCTTGGCAGGTTCACTTGCACAGTTAGCCGGTACCGAAAACCAGCTGAACTTGGATCCTTGGACCACATCAGGAATGATCCGATCCAGGCTGAATTGTATTCCTTACACAGCCGCTGTCAACATTAGTTTTCGGTAGTGACATTTCTGCTCTTGCAACTGCCAAAAAGGGTGTATATTGAGTAAGGTCAACAAGTGGCCACAGAGCTGATAATGTCACTCTGCCGTTGCTACGACGCATCTTAAGCGCATCAAGAACAACAATGTGAATCGGCTACTATGAAAAAGTTAAAATGAGGTTGTTCTAAAAAACACAGCTGGATCCTCCCACGGGGTAAGTGTGTTTAGGGAGAGCGGTGGCGGAGTTTGCGCCTCGCCCGACGACAACGAGCTCGTTGTCAATCTTAACCCACCCTTGGTGCAAATCGTGGAAGAAGTCCTCGTCTACGCAAATAGATGAGGCTTCTTTTTTTATTAACGACCTGTTAAGCTAGCGTTGTTGTTGGCTTCGCGAGGAAATGACGGCAGGGAAACTATGACAGCAACATCGCGGGAAAGGACCCCGCTTCTCCAATGGCCTTCGCATCGCGAGCGAGGGCTAATTTTTAATTTAAAACTAGCTCGGCCGTGACGGACCGAGCTATAGTGTTAGCTTGTGCTGAACAGCAGCTAAAACTTGGGCTTTTCCACTCCAAGAGTCCCAGTCAACTTGGGGTTTGAGTCGAAAGTACTCGCCAAATTCAGCCAGGACCTCTCGTAGATGGGCTCTACCATAATCCGAAAGTCTACCGAAGTTGTAGACCATGACTAGGCACCGATTTTTAGAGCGTTCAACATCAGCGGCGCCCCAAGTCCTGAACTCGCGCAGGTCTTTTTCGATATGAGACGCGAAACGAATCTGCTTATCTGACATTAGCGGACCGATCTTGAGCTCTATCTTTACGGACTCAAGAGCGTTCAGAAACTTCCGGCTGTCAGATTCATTTGGGGACCTAAATCCAATGTCCAACGAGTCCTGAAATTCGATGAAAGCAATGACTTCAAGTGAATTCAGGAGTTTGACTTCAGTGACGATTTCAAGGCATGACATATGATGTACATCCACTTGTAACATTCCTCCCAAGGACACTAGCGGACAGTAGATGAAAACATTCTAGTCTCTCGAGGACGAAATATCAAGGCACAAGTCTCGAAATGATCCTCGAAAAACCATAGTAGTAGCTTAGTTGTTGGCGACGGCGTAATCGATACTAGTATTTTGACCGTAGTACATATACCAGACATCGTTGAATTCGGCGTAAGTCGGGTCGCCTGGAGTGGGGGTCGGGAACTTATTCATGGCCGTGGCTTCAGCTAAGGCAAAAACTTTTTCGGGAGTGGTAAACCCCCCATCCTTAAATGTTGACCAGAAAACTCCGGCATAGCTCCAGAACGAAAGTCTGGTTGTCCCGTCTTTCCAGGTAAAGAGTTCCGGTCCATCGGCCAAGCCGTATAAAGATGTTCGACTATCAACTGCTAGACCCTTTTTAGTCCAAGTTAATCCATCGGGTGAGGTTGCCCACAGTAAGATTTGAGTATTTTGATTAGGCACCTTCTCGCCAGCGTATGGGGTGTTAATGGTACCACGGTAAACCATCGTAAAGACTCCATCAACCGACGGAGTAATAACTGTCGGAGCGGCGACATTATCAAAGATCAAGCTCAAATCATTGGTTTTGTCGATTCGAGAACCCGCTTCGTCTGTGAACGATAGGCCATCGGTGGAAATTGCGCTTTTAATTACGCCAGCTGACTGGAAATACATCCGAAACTTTCCATCAACTAATTGGACTACCTCGGGAAAGGTCGCCATGGTTTTGCGAGTTCCCGCTTCCTTTGTCCAGGTTTTACCATCAACAGAAGTCGATGAATAGACCTCGAAGTTATTGCCGGCAACTTCGGGTTGGATGCCGTAGTACATTCGATAGCTATCGTCGGCTAGCTTGACCGTGTCGGCATCGGCGTACTGACCCGATACGGCGGCGCCAGTTTTTGTCCAGGTTGTCGGAGTGTCAGTTTTGGCAGTGGACTCTGGAGCGGTAGTATTAGTAACTGCTGGCTCAACTGGCTTCCTTATCAGCCAAATTCCCGCGATAATCAAGACCACGATCACTAACGAACTTAAAATCCAAAGCCATTTTTTTCCCATGTATTGATCATGCAGAATCAAAACCAATCTGTCTAGTCAAACAATCTCATTAAGGTTTACTCCGTAGTTTTACCGTCGAAGTGCTCTTCATGAGACTCGGCGTCAGCCTTGGTCTCGGCAACGACGCCATCCCGATGATTGGCCGGTGAGTAAATCGTGTAAAGCTTGAGCGATTCAGCGTCTGACGTGTTAATAATATTATGTTTAGCGCCAGCCGGCACGACGATCGCATCACCATCGCCCACAACATACTCATGTCCATCGACAATCGACTTCCCTGTCCCCCGCTCGAAACGGAAAAACTGATCAACCTCGTGCACTTCTTCACCGATTTCTTCACCTGGCTTGAGACTCATCAGAACCAGTTGGCTGTGTGGGCCGGTGTATAACACTTGTCGAAAATTCTCGTTCGCGATGGTCAGCTCTTCAATATTTCCAAAATATCCTTTCATTCACGCTCCCTTCGAATTTATAATACCCTCTTTTTGGTTTTCCCTCGAGTCTATGGTAAAATATGCAGCAGAGGTGTTCGCACATGTTGACCTTTTCACTAACGCTTTGGGGAGATGTGTTTCACGAGAAGATCGGAAACGAAGAGCTGCACGAACTGATCTCAACACTACGCGCACGATTCGATGCGATCCAGGTCCTCCGAGGAGAGGCTGGCTATATCTCGGCCTGGATTGGCGAGGAACGGACAGACCCAAACCTTCTCGAAGTCACCGTAGCCGCAGAAGGTGTACCTGTAAGATCCAGCAAGTTGGCCGAGGTAATCGTGCCTGGCGTCAACGACGATATCCCTAGAGCACTTAGGGAAAATACACGAGTTGCCGTGGAGCGGTTCTGCGAGAAGCACGGCTGCGGTAATCCAGAACTCAAGTTCAACTTCTGACCCCGCCACAATTGGTCCGAAACCCCGCCTTGTGCGGGGACTTTTTTATTCAAAAAGTTCTTGGTTAGTAGTGATCTCGATGGTTTTTTGCTTGGTGTTGGCGCCGCGCTTGATAGACAACAAACTTTTGGCCAAATGCAGATGATCTGCCAGTAACTCAATCACTGCCGCATTAGCCTTACCTCGCACTGGTGGTGCATTTGTCGACACAACATAATGTGTCGCATCAATCTGTTCGACGAGATTCTGATTAGATCCTGGTTTTACCTTAACGAAAATCTTCATTCCTTTTCGAGCTAAAAGTTTTGATCACGAAACATGACGCCATCATACAAGTTAGAGTAATTGCTGAAAAGATGATGGATTTGACCCGCTAGTTTTGGCAACTTCGCTATTCTTCTCAATCGATATTCTGGTTAGATTATTGATGGAGAAGGTCCTCTCTAAAACTCTGACAGTAGGAGGCAAATTTGGACCAACAACCTAGCCGGGTGGTTGATGTGCAAGAGCACAACCCGGCCCAATTCTAGTAGACAAATTCAAGACAGCTGTATCGGCTCTACTTATCGTTTTTGGAGACGAACGCTTTGATGGCGTCAAAATTCTCGACAATCAGCTTGGCTTTTTTAACCCCGAACTGAAACGGAAACTTGTCTTCTTCATCATTCTTCAGCACGATCATGGCATTCCCCTTAAATTCTGATTCTTCCACGATAGACATTATTAATCCTCCTTTTCTTACTAGTATTATCTAAATACATTACATCATCTTCCGGATCTTTGGTAAAAAACGACTCAACACCCGTCAGGTGCACATGAATTAGTTTGTGTTGTGTAATTTACAGAAACAGGCGGACCAGACGGATTTCATCAAAGGAATAGTCGGGACCGAGCAGTTCACGGGTTTGGGAAAGAAACATCTGGCCTTCTTTCCTTTGAACAGCGTCCAGTGCTTTTTTAATTGGCTCAAAACGGGAGGATTTGGGTTTGATAGTGGCCAGGTCGGAAGCGGCAACAAGATCGAGTTCAGCAACCAGCTTTTCCAGGTGTCCGATAATCGTCCCGATGGTTAGACCGCGGCTTCTGGCAATTTCTTGCAAAGTCAATCTGTCGTTAATGACTAACTGTCGAGTGAGTTGATGGGTCGAGTCTTTAATAACTTTCGGCGTTAGACCAGCTCCAATCGTTCCACCGCAATCTTTGACAAAATCGTGTTGGCGTTTCTTTAGTGTTAACGGATCGATAGCGCCGAATTGTTGACGGGCCTCTTCGGAAGCAGTCCGAAAGCGAGCATCTTGTTCGCAAACAGTTGGATGAACCTCCAGCGCTCGGTCATTAAAGCCGAGCAAATACAAACCATCGAGCGTGCGGACACGAGAAAGCGCCACATAGCCTTGGCCGTATTCGAAGCATTGTCGCAGATCCATGACGGCGGCATCGAGCGACATCCCCTGACTTTTATGAACAGTAATGGCCCAGGCCAGCCGAAGCGGAAACTGGCTGATAGCGGCCAGTACTTTGGCATCATCTTGAATAGCCCACTCCATCGGTTCGACCATAATCGTTCGGCCGGATCGAGTTTCGACAATCGGTTGAGAATTGTCGTGACTGAAACCGATCACTTCGCCGAGCGTCCCGTTGACGAACTTTAGTTCAGGATTGTTTTTGGTAAACATCACTTTGGCGCCAATCTTTAATTCGAGCTGAAATGGCGATAGGCAGTGTCGCTGCAAACTTTCTACCAACGGTGGCGCTCCGCGGCTGTGCATTGAATAAGAGTGTGAAGCACTAGAGAGCTTCGACAGTTCAATCTCGTTGATTTGATCGACGGCGGCATTGTGGGGAAAGAGTTTGGTGGCTGATCGCTCGGGCATGGTAGTGATGACCCGGGCGGTAAAACAAGCCCTGGCGGTTTCAGTCGCTGCACCAGATCGAATAGCGTTGAGGGCCGACAGAAATTCCAGATCTTCTTGACGGTGTTGCTCGAGTAAATAACAAACCGTCAAGTCGAGTTCCTGCCAAGCTGGTGAACCAAAGGCAAAAAGAGCTGTCTCATCTTCAGTGTCAGGAAAAAAACTCTGCTCGTCGGTGACGACGACACGGCGCTGTACCGGTGGCAGTTGGAAAAAGTCGCCGACTAGCACAACCTGGAGCCCACCAAAAGGTAGGTTCGAGTTCAGAATTGTTCGGCAGACCTTTTCGACCATCATCAGCGTTTCGGCTGACAGCATCGAGATTTCATCGATAATTAGCACCTTGGTTTTTTTAATGCGGTTGGCAACCCGCTTGTTGTCAGCAATACTGCTGAGGTCGCGTTTAGTTAAACTGTGTTTGATGCCGATGCCACTCCAAGAATGAATCGTCAATCCGCCGATATGGGTGGCAGCGATGCCAGTCGAGGCGGTCACGGCCGGTTGAATTCCGTTAGAGCGCAAGTATCTAACATATTCGTTAATAGTATGTGTTTTGCCACTCCCCGGCTCGCCGGTCAGAAAGACATTGGCACCAGTTTTGAGAATATTGAGGGCTTCCTCTTGGGTCATCTTGAGCTGCAGGCGAAAGACGAGCGATAGCGACATCTTGAACGATTAGTGAGTGACGAGCTTAGCGACATGACACTGAGCGTAACACAGCCAGGAGCCCGACAAAAAGCCCAGGAGTTTACCTGGGCTTTTTGCTTTTAGTTTCTTCGGTTTTTAAGTCTTGATTTCGATGTCGACACCAGCCGGTAGATCTAGATTCATTAAGGCATCAAGCGTCTTTGGATTTGGATCCAGAACATCAATGATGCGTTTGTGAATGCGGATTTCGAACTGCTCCCGAGCGTCCTTGTGGACGAAGGTTGAGCGGTTGACCGTCACTAACGATCGTTCGGTCGGCAGAGGGATTGGCCCGGCGACAACAGCACCGGTGCGTTCAGCTGTTTCGATAATCTTTTTAGCGCTCCGGTCAATAACCCTATAATCGTAGGCCTTGAGCTTTATCCGGATGCTTGTTTTGGCTTGTTCCCGTTTTGTTGATGTTGCCATGCAATCAAGTTTTAAGTTTCGAGTTTGATAAGGTGCGAATTATATTCCTTACTTCGTGATCTTAGTAACAACACCGGCACCAACGGTTCGGCCACCTTCGCGGATAGCGAATCGGAGTTTCTCTTCCATGGCGATTGGCTGGATTAGTTTGATTTTGAAGGTGACGGTATCACCAGGAACGACCATCTCTTGGCCTTCTGGCAGTTCAACTTCACCGGTGACATCGGTCGTACGGAAGTAAAACTGGGGTTTGTAACCCTTGGTAAACGGAGTGTGGCGACCACCTTCTTCTTTTTTAAGGATGTAACACTCAGCTTCAAATTCGGTGTGAGGTGTGACTGAACCAGGTTTACAGATGACTTGGCCGCGCTCGATATCGGTACGCTCCAAACCACGAACTAGAAGACCAATGTTATCGCCAGCTTGACCAGAATCCAACATCTTGCGGAACATTTCGACACCAGTAACAACTGTTTTCTTGGTGGCATGCAAGCCGACAATTTCGACTTCTTCACCAATCTTGACAGTGCCTCGTTCAACTCGACCGGTGGCAACGGTGCCTCGGCCTTTGATCGAGAAGACATCTTCAACTGGCATCAGGAACGGTTTGTCGGTTTCACGGACAGGGTCTGGGACATAAGTGTCCAGCGCTTCGATCAAATCGTTAATAGATTTTTCGGCTTCGGCGTCACCGTCGAGGGCTTTCAAAGCTGATCCCTTGATAATCGGAGTGTCTTTGCCTGGGTAGTCGTATTTGGTTAACAAGTCGCGGACTTCCTCTTCAACTAATTCCAAGAGGTCTTTGTCGGTGACTTGGTCGCACTTGTTCAAATAAACAACAACATATGGCACGCCAACCTGTTTGGCCAGCAGAATGTGTTCGCGAGTCTGGGGCATCGGACCGTCAGGGGCGGAAACGACCAAGATAGCGGCGTCCATTTGGGCGGCGCCAGTAATCATGTTCTTGACATAGTCAGCGTGACCCGGACAGTCGACATGAGCGTAGTGACGCTTGTCGGACTCGTACTCGACATGATAGGTAGCGATGGTAATACCGCGAGATTTTTCTTCTGGCGCGTTATCGATCTGATCAACGGCCCGTTTCTCGGCCTTGCCCGACTTCGCGAGCACGTTGGTGATCGCGGCAGTCAAGGTGGTTTTACCGTGGTCAACATGGCCAATTGTGCCCACATTGACATGTAACTTATTGCGTTCAAATTTGTCTGCCATTTATATTACCTTTCTCCTTTGACTTAGCTATTAATAATTAACTTGATTGTAACAAAAAGTGAGTTCAATTGTAACAGGTATATCTCGGAATCGTCAACTGTCTGTAACGCTCCACCGCAAAGTCCGTAATGGTTTCGTATTACGGATTGACTAAACTGGGGTTAGAACATACAATGTCAGTAATCTTTGGTCGTTGGAGGGGTTATGAGAAGAGGAGTGAAATTGGGACTCGGTCTTTTAGCGGTGGGTGTGGGGATGATCGCAACTTCCCTGCTCTTTCCACAACCCACTACTAGCTCGTGGGCTGTCCGACTTTTCGCGTGCGGGATCGTCGCGGCGTTTGTGGGAGTTGCGACATCGGTTCATTACTGGCTCGAAGACGAACCGACAGACAAGGCACCGAAGTAGTGTGTATTCCCTGGCCTTTGGGTGTCAATACCCCAAGGCCCTTTTCTTTTGTTTTATTTCCGATACTAGTAGGCGTTAGTACTGGAATGATATAATGCTTCTAGACAAACTCAAGGAGTGGACATTATGAAACGTACCTCTTCATTTTGGGAAAATCTCTCGCACGACCTCGGATTTGGACTTTGGGCATTCTTGGTAGCGATTCGCGTTCTATTCACAGGGCGCATACCCGAAGACCTTGCAAAAGATCTTCAGCATTCCAGAGCCCCCAAATTCTAGCCAAGTCAATAGGGCCGAAGCGCAACTGCGCCGAGGCCTTTTATTTATTCAAAATCACACCCCTGACCCATAACTACACCCCTGGGGTGTAGTTATGGGTCAGATAATTACAGGGGTCAGCGCCATTACACCTCCGAGACGTATGGGGTGTATTACTCTTCGTCTGTTTTCGCAGTCGGTGACTTCCCGATGATGCCTTCGGCGATGTTGCGGGGAACTTCTTCGTAGTGATCGAATTCCATGGTGTAGGCGGCCCGACCTTGGGACATGCCGCGAAGCTCTGTGATATAACCAAACATTTCACTCAAAGGCACTTGGCAGTCGACAATATGAGAATTGCCACGCTCTTCCGAACCCTGCACCTTACCGCGACGAGCATTTAAATCGCCAACGACCGAACCGAAGAACTCGTCTGGCGTCGTCACTTCAACTTTCATAATCGGCTCAAGAATCACTGGTCCGGCATTACGAACGCCGGCTTTGAAAGCCATCGCCCCAGCAATTTGGAAGGCGACATCCGAGGAGTCGACGTCATGATACGAGCCGTCGTAAAGAGTGGCTTTAATATCAACGAGCGGATAGCCGGCAATAACACCCTTACTTAGAACATCTCGGACGCCTTTTTCAACCGACGGAATAAATTCGCGCGGAATAGCGCCACCAAAAACTTTATTAACAAATTCAAATCCCCCGCCCTGTTCCAAGGGTTCGATCTCCAGCCAAACATGGCCGTACTGACCACGACCGCCAGTTTGCTTGATGTATTTGCCTTCTTGTTTGACTGATTTGGTGATCGCTTCCTTGTAAGCAACTTGCGGGGCGCCTTTGTTGGCTTCAACATTAAACTCTCGTCGCATTCGATCGACGATAATATCTAAATGTAATTCCCCCATTCCCTCGATCAAAGTTTGGTTGGTGGTGGTGTCTTGGCTTAAACGTAGGGTTGGATCCTCGGCCGCCAAACGCATCAGAGCGGCTCCCATCTTTTCCTGATCGGCCTTCGTTTTCGGCTCAATCGCCATTTTAATAACTGGCTCTGGAGCAACAATTCTTTCCAAAATGATCGGAGATTTTTCATCACACAAAGTGTCACCGGTGGTAGTACCTTTTAAGCCAACGGCGGCGGCGATGTCACCAGTGTAGACTTCAGTCACATCTTCGCGGGAGTTGGCGTGCAAGCGAACAATCCGACCGACTCGCTCTTTGTCGCCCTTGGAGCTATTTAACACATAAGATCCAGCGGAAAGCTTACCGGCGTAAACCCGGAAGAAGGTAAGGGAGCCGACAAACGGGTCAGTCGCCACTTTAAAAGCTAAGGCGGTAAACGGTTCGTCGTCAGAGACGGCTCGAACTATCTCTTTTTCCTCGTCTTTAACATCAGTCCCTTTGAGCGGCGGGACATCAAGCGGTGAAGGCAGGTAATCGACGACGGCGTCAAGAAGTGTTTGGACGCCTTTGTTCTTAAGGGCTGAACCAGCCAGAATTGGAAATATTTCCACTTTCAAAACGGCGACGCGCAATGCGGCTTTGAGTTCGGCTTCAGTCAACTCGGTCCCTTCGAAATATTTGCTCATCAATGCCTCGTCAGTTTCGGCGATCTGCTCAATGAGTTTGTGGCGATACTTCTCCACTTCCTCCTTCATGTCGGCTGGCACTTCTTCGATAGTTGCTTCCTTGCCTAAGTCGTCGGACTTCCAGACGACAGCTTTATTCTTGATTAAGTCGACAACACCCTTGAGATTCTCTTCCTCACCGATCGGCAGTTGCATAACAGCCACTTTAGCGCCCAAACGGTCCTGAATTGTTTTAACGACGTATTTAAAGTCAGCCCCAATACGATCGAGTTTATTAACAAAACAAATTCGTGGAACTTTATATTTATCTGCTTGGCGCCAAACAGTTTCACTTTGAGCTTCAACTCCCGCAACACCATCAAAAACTGTGACCGCACCATCCAAAACACGTAGAGATCGCTGAACTTCAATTGTAAAATCAATGTGTCCCGGCGTATCGATGATGTTGATGTTGTGTTCTTTCCAAAAAGCGGTTGTGGCGGCAGCGGTAATAGTGATCCCCCGCTCTTGTTCCTGCTCCATCCAGTCCATCACGGCAGCCCCTTCGTGAACCTCACCCATTTTGTAGGTTTTGCCGGTGTAGAAAAGTATCCGTTCAGAAACGGTCGTTTTACCAGCGTCAATGTGGGCGATGATGCCAATGTTACGAATTCTTTCGAGGGGATATGCTCTAGCCATTGTTTTCCTTTGGTTTGATCAAAGAAATCGCAATGGCAAAAAGCAATCCAAGCGTGAATCCCATACTAATATCGCCTCGGTGCTCTTTGCCAGAAACGAAGAATATTACGATATAAACAAACGCGGCGAAGACCAAAATAAGTAGACTTTCGCGACGAGAGATTTTACCCATTTCCTTAGTATCTTGCGAAGTGGGCAAAGGCGCGGTTGGCTTCGGCCATTTTGTGCAGATCTTCGCGTTTTTTCATGACCGTGCCGGTTTCCTCGAGAATGTTTTTCATTTCATTATATAACGCATCGGCCATTGGCTTGCCCTTAACATTACGGGAAGCAGCAATTAACCAGCGCATCACTAAAATGACTTTACGAGCTGGCCGAACTTCCATCGGTACTTGATAGTTAGCACCACCGACACGGCGAGATTTTACTTCCAGAATTGGTGAAGCTTTTTCGATGATTAGCTTAAGTGTTGCCGGTACTTCCATTTTTTGTTCGGCAGCCAGACGCTCAAGAGCTGAATAGACAATGACTGTGGCCGTTTCTTTTTTACCGCCCATCATCACTTTATTAATGAGTTTTGTGAGGGTGGGATCCTGATATTTAGGATCTAAGTTTATTGGCGGCCGTTTTATAGTAACTTTTCCACGCATCTTACTTTGGTTTCTTAGCGCCGTATTTTGAGCGACCTTGGCGGCGGTTTTCAACTGCTTCGGCGTTCAGGACGCCGCGAACAATGTGGTACTTTACACCAGGCAAATCCTTGACGCGACCGCCGCGAATCAGGACCAGGGCGTGCTCTTGAAGGTTGTGTTTGATGCCGGGAATGTAAGCCGTCACTTCTTGTCCGCTAGTGAGGCGAACACGAGCAATTTTTCGCAAAGCCGAATTTGGTTTCTTTGGAGTTGTTGTAGTTACCTTAACGCAGACGCCGCGCATGAACGGGCGACCAGCCGGATATTCGACCGGTCTATTTTTCAACGAGTTGAAACCACGATGAAGGGCCGGAGACTTGGACTTTTCCGTCGTTTTCTTGCGTCCGTACTTAACTAACTGATTTATGGTTGGCATTTGATTAGTATACCTTGAGCTGGCGCTGGGCTCAAGCCTTAACCTCCGGGGTGGTTTTGTCGCTTCGCTCGCTTTTCGCTGCGCTCACAGTAGGGCTAGCGAGAGCAGTGCCAACTTCGACTTCGGTCGGGTCGATTTTGACATCAACGCCATAACCAGTACCGGCCGGAATGAGTTTGCCGATAATGACATTTTCCTTGAGACCGCGGAGCGGATCGACTTGACCCTTCATAGCGGCCTTAATTAGGACGCTTGTAGTTTCCTGGAAACTTGCCGCCGACAGGAACGACTTGGTGTTAAGCGATGCGCGGGTGATACCAAGGACAATTTGCTCGTAATCAATTGGCTGAACATTCTCCTTTTTCAATCGTAGGTTGATGTTGTCGGACTCGAGCTTGTCGATGACTTGACCAGTCAGGAAGGTCGAGTCGCCACCCTGCAAGACCCGGACTTTAGCGAACATGGCTCGAGCAATAATCTCAATATGCTTTTCGTTAACGGCGGCACCATGAGAAGCGTAAATATTCTGAACTTCTTTAATAATGTAGGCCTGCGTTGCTTCTAGACCGCGCAGATCGAGCGATTGATTGAGGTCAATATGGCCATCGGTCAGCTTAGCGCCCTTTTCAACCATATCGCCGTTTTTGATAATCACATTGATATCTGGCGAAACGGTGTAATTTACTGAAACCGGTTCAAGCGAAGTGATCGTTATGTGTTTGCCCTTGATGTTGACGCGACCGCCGATATTGGATCGGATCGCCTTTTTATCGATGGCCATGGCGACGGCTTGTTTGGCTTTGACGACATCACCGTTCTTGACCGACGGTTGGTAATCTTCAATTAGCTCGAAGGATTCTTTAAGAATCTCGTCGGAGATAATCTCAATCAGCTGTTTGTCTTTATGTTCACTGACAAGAGCTTTGCCCGAAATTTCGGCCAGGATAGCGGGGTTATGAGGTGGGCGGGCTTCGAAAATCTCTTCTACCCGCGGTAGACCAGAGGTAATGTCGCCGACTGAAACACCGCCCATGTGGAAGGTTTTCATTGTCAGCTGGGTGCCTGGCTCACCAATTGCTTGAGCGGCCATGATACCAACGGCGGTGCCGATAGCGACTAGTTCGCCGGTGGCGAGATCGCGACCGTAACACTTCTGGCAGATGCCCCACGGCGCTCGGCAGTAGAGGGCAGAGCGAACCAATAATTCGGTCTTGTCGGTCGTGTTTAGGCCGAGAATAATCTCTTCAGTAATTTCCTGACCGGCCTTGAGGATGGTTTTTCCATCTTTGCCTTTAACAGTTTCCATACTAACCCGACCGAGTAGTCGCTCTTGGTATGTTTCGCCATATTCTTGCGACTCTGCTTCGCGGACGACATTGCCACGCTCGGCGTTGCAGTTCTCGATGGTGATGACTAGATCTTGGGCCACATCGACTAATCGACGAGTTAAGTAGCCGGCATCAGCAGTTTTGAGCGAAGTATCAGACTTACCTTTTCGTGAACCGTGAGTGGAAATGAAATACTCCAAGACCGACAGACCTTCTTTATAGTTAGAGATAATTGGCACTTCGATGATGCCTCCAGCTGGGTTAACCACCAGGCCTTTCATACCGGAAAGTTGGGTCATCTGGTTGCCCGAACCACGAGCGCCAGAGGTAACCATCGTGTAAATGGAGCGTGATTTAGGTAGATCGTTCATAACCTCTTTTTGAATACGGTTACGAATTTCGGTCCATTTTTCAATCGACAATTTGCGGCGCTCGTCATCAGTAATCAAACCGCGTCGGTAGCGCTTCATAATTTCGTCGACGGCTTCTTCGCCTTCAGCGATAAGCTTGGGCTTTTGCTCGGGGACATTGATGTCTGAAATCGACATCGTCATACCAGACTTCTCGGCAAACTTAAAGCCAAGACGCATCAAATCATCAGCCACGCGAGCCGTTTCGGCCTGGCCGTAGATTTTATAGATTTGACGGATAATCACTTTTAGCAGTTTGGTGTCGAGAGCTTCATTAACAAAGGGGTGGCCTTCTGGCAGAACGGCATTTAGCAACGCCCGACCAACAGTCGTTTCAATTCGACCTTCGCTGGTCCGAAGCTGAATCTTGGCTTGAGGATGAACTCCGCCACGCTGGTAAGCAAGATCAACTTCTTCAACCGAAGCAAAGATGCGTCCTTCACCAGCCATGCCAACCTGTTCGTTGGTTAAGTAGAAAATACCAAAAACAATATCCAGTCGTGGGGTGACCAACGGTTCACCCGAAGCCGGTTTGAGCAAATTGTGACTGGAAAGCATCAACTCTTTGGCCTCGTGTCGAGCTTGGGTTGAGAGTGGAACATGGACAGCCATTTGGTCACCATCAAAGTCAGCGTTGTAGGCGGCACAAACAAGCGGGTGAAGCTGAATGGCTTTGCCCTCAATTAAGAGCGGGCTAAAGGCCTGAATACCGAGTCGGTGAAGGGTTGGGGCTCGGTTTAAGAGGACGTGAGCGTCTTTGGTTACTGCTTCTAAAATTTCCCAGACTTCTGGTGTGCCTCGTTCGATTAAACGGGAGGCATTTTTAACATTATGAACATAACCCTCACTGATGAGCTTGGAAATAACAAATGGTTTGAAGAGCTCTAAAGCCATCACTTTCGGCAGTCCACATTGGTCGAGCTTCAAGTTTGGACCAACAACGATAACCGATCGGCCAGAATAGTCGACGCGCTTACCGAGCAGGTTCTGGCGGAAGCGACCTTGCTTGCCCCGCAACATATCTGACAATGACTTTGGTTGACGACCACCAGCGGTGGTTTGGCCCTTACGCGCCGAGTTATCGATCAGGGCGTCAACAGCTTCCTGAAGCATGCGCTTTTCGTTCCGAACGATAACATCTGGCGCCCCTTGGTTCATCAAACGCTTCAAACGGTTGTTGCGGTTTAAGACCCGGCGGTAAAGATCGTTCAAGTCAGAGGAGGCAAACCGGCCACCGTCTAGTTGAACCATCGGTCGCAAATCTGGCGGTAGAACCGGCAATTTGCCGATGATTAGCCAATCGGCTCGAATCCCGGCCAACTTCATATCAGTCAGGACCCGCAAGCGCTTCATCAAACGGCGGTAAGTATTGCTCTGAACATTGTTGGCGTGAGCTTTAATGACAGAGATTTCGGCGTCAAGATCGATTTTTTTCAATAGCTCCAAAACGGCCTCGGCACCGATGGCGACCCGAATAATGTTGCCGAAGCGTAACGAAATTTCGTGAAATTTAGCTTCCGGCAAGATTTGGCGAGGCATTAACGACTGGAGGTCGGATTTGGTCTGCTTGTAGTTGATCTCCAGCTGCTCTAAGCGCTCGACTGAATCTTTGAGCATCTCTTTAGCGTTTTTATACTCCCCTTCGAGTTGGGCTAGAGCATCAGCTTTGAGCTGTTCATCAACGCCGGTGACGACAAAGCTGGCGAAATAAATAACTTTTTCCAAATCGCCAACAGAGATATCGAGAATAGTACTTAAAATGTAGGGGACACCGCGAACATACCAAATGTGGGCAACTGGCACAGCCAAGTCAATATGGCCCATCCGTTCTCGACGAACGGAGCTACGCGTCACTTCGACGCCGCATTTATCGCAGATAACACCCTTGTAGCGGATTCGCTTATATTTGCCACAGTAACATTCCCAGTCTTTAGTGGGGCCAAAAATCCGTTCGTCGAACAAACCGTCGCGTTCTGGCTTTTGAGTTCGGTAGTTAATGGTTTCCGGCTTCATCACTTCGCCGTACGACCACTTCTCGATATCGTCTGGTGAAGCGACGCGCAAGCGCAATCCCTCAAAATTGAGGAGGTTAAACTCGGCCTTTTCTGGTTTGGTATTGAGCTTCAATTCACTCATTATTGTTTCTCCTTCTTCGTGGCTTTAATTTCTTCCGGTTCTTCGGCTAGCTCAAGCTCGTCCATTTCTGGTTCTTTAAGTTCATCTGATGCCAAATCCAGCGATTCCGCTTCTTCATCAACTTTCATGCCCGAGGCAAAAACCTCGGCTTGCATTAAAGCCCGTTGGCTTTCGAGCTCTTGTAAACGCTGTTCGTTTTCAATGACTTCAACATTGAGCGACAAGCCCTGTAGCTCACGAACTAACACGGCGAACGAAGCCGGCACTTGGGGTTTCTGGATTTCTTCGCCCCGAATAATCGCTTCGTAAGCCTTGGCTCGGCCGATAACATCGTCGGATTTGATAGTGAGCATTTCTTGCAAGCTGTGCGCCGCGCCGTAGGCCTCGAGCGCCCAGACTTCCATTTCACCGAAGCGCTGACCACCAAACTGGGCTTTTCCGCCGAGTGGCTGTTGGGTGACCATCGAGTACGGGCCAGTTGAACGAGCATGCATCTTATCGTCGACAAGGTGAATTAGTTTGAGCATATATTTAATGCCGACAGTCGTTTGTTCGTCGTAGTTGTCGCCAGCTCGACCATCGCGAAGTTGGATTTTGCCAGTTTCTGGTAGTCCGGCTTTTTTCAGTTCGGCGACGATATTTTCAACCGGAACACCGAAGAAGGCGGGTGAGGCGACTTTATAGTCTAACTTTTGGGCGGCCCAGCCAAGGTGAGTTTCTAAAATCTGACCCAAGTTCATACGCGAGATGACACCGAGGGGGTTAAGAATTAGATCGACTGGCGTGCCGTCAGGCAAGAACGGCATATCTGCTTCCGGCAAGACGACGGAAATAACACCTTTGTTACCGTGTCGGCCAGCCATTTTGTCACCAACAGTTACTTTGCGCAGCTGGGCAATCGAGACTTCGATTTGTTGATAAACACCAGCCGGCAATTCGTCGCCAATATCTTTGGAAAAGATTTTAACTTCGACGATTTTGCCGCGCTCACCGTGAGGCAAACGCAACGAAGTGTCTTTGACGTCTTTAGCTTTTTCGCCAAAGATCGCTCGCAAGAGTTTTTCTTCGGCCGTCAGTTCGGTTTCACCCTTAGGAGTGATTTTACCAACCAGAATATCGCCAGATGAAACTTCGGCGCCGATACGGACGATCCCCTGTTCATCAAGATTGGCCAGGGCTTCGTCACCGACATTAGGAATATCGCGAGTTATTAACTCGGGGCCGAGCTTGGTGTCTCGAACTTCAGTTGAATATTTTTCAATATGAATTGAGGTAAAGCGGTCGTCGCGGACCAGACGCTCGGAAACGATGATGGCGTCTTCGTAGTTGTACCCACCCCAACTGATGTAAGCAACGACGATGTTTTGGCCGATTGCCAGTTCTCCATCAGCCGAAGCGGACGAGTCGACAATGACTTGACCTTTTTTAACCTTCTGGCCGATTTTAACCGTCGAGCGTTGGTTGATACAGGTACTTTGGTTAGAACGAACGAACTTTGAGAGGGTGTAGGTCTTTTCTTTGGTGCCGGTTTTGATTCGGATCTGTTCGCCGTCGGCGTAGGTGACAACTCCGTCGTCTTCGGAAACAACTAATTGGCCCGAATCTTTAACAGCGCCTTCAAGCCCGGTACCGATAATTGGCGCCTGCGGCTTAACCAGCGGGACAGCTTGTCGTTGCATGTTCGAACCCATCGAGGCACGAGTGGCGTCGTTGTGCTCAACAAAAGGAATGAGAGCGGATGAGATCGAAACGGTCTGTTGCGGTGAGACATCGATGTAATTAACATTAACCGGACTTTCAATTATGGGTTCGCCGTGACGACGAGCAATTACTTTCGAACCAAGGATATTGCCGTTGGCGTCGAGTTTTGTTGAGAACGGCGCCAGGGTGTATTTTTCTTCATCAAAGGCATCGAGATACTCAACTTTGCTAGTGACCCGGGCCTTGCCGGCCTTAACTTCAACCTTGCGAAACGGCGTTTCGATAAAGCCGTACTCATTAACCCGAGCATTTGATGCCAAATAGCCAACCAAACCGATGTTCTGGCCTTCAGGAGTAGTAATTGGGCAGATACGACCGTAGTGAGAGCGGTGGACATCGCGGACATCAAAGCCGGCGTGCTCGCGCGATAGACCGCCTGGGCCGGTGGCTGATAGGGTTCGTTTATGCTCCAGCTCGGCCAGAGGATTGGTTTGGTTCATAAATTGGCTCATCTGCGATGAGGCGAAGAACTCTTGCAAAATCGCGGCGACTGGACGGGAGTTAATTAAGGCTATTGGGTTGACTTCGTCTGGTTCGGCGATCTGACTCATACGGTCTTTAATAATTCGTTCAACGCGCAGTAGACCGACTCGAATTCGATTTTGAACCAGTTCACCAACGGCTCGCACCCGGCGATTCTTCAAGTGGTCGACGTCATCAGCGGTCGCACCGGGAGTGTTGTTAAGACGAATAATCTCTTTGATTGTTTCGACAACATCCTCTAAGCGTAAGACCCGGTTTTTGGCAGTGTTGGGCACAGCCATTTCCAGTCGTTGGTTCATTTTATAACGACCGACTCGACCCAAATCGTAACGCTTGGCGTTGAAGAAAATGGTATCAATGTAAGTTTTGGCAGTTTCGGGAGTAACTAAGTCGCCGGGGCGAATTCGTTTATAAACTTCGACCAGCGCTTCTTCGTAAGTGGTGGCTGGGTCGCGGGCGAGGGTGGAGTCGATGTATTGAGCATCTTTATTCGTGTCAACATCCTTAAAGAGATTCTTGATCTGTTTGTCTTCCATGTTGGCCAAGGCGCGTAAAAAGGTGGTGATTGGGATGCGTCGTTTGCGGTCGACCTTGACCGAGATTACATTACGAGAGTTGGTTTCAAACTCCAGCCAAGCGCCCCGATTTGGAATGACTTTAGCACCAAAGAGGTTGCGGCCACCGATTGTCTCGCTGGTAAAGAGGACCCCGAAGGAACGGACGATTTGGGAGACGACCACGCGCTCAACACCATTAATAATGAAGGTACCCCTATCGGTCATCAGCGGGAAGTCACCCAAAAAGACCTCACCAGTTTTGGTGCGGTTGGTTAGTTTGTTAGTTAACTTAATCTGGCAGCGCAGAGGCGCTTTGTAGGAAAGATTCTTGCTTTTGGCGGTCTTCTCGTCATATTTAGCTGGATCGAGGGTGTATTTGCCAAATTCGAGCGAAAAGAGTTTGCCGGTAAAGTCTTCAACGGGCGAAATTTCGTTCAAGAGATCGCCGATTGCCTCATCAAAAAGCCAGCCGTAACTTTTCAGCTGTACTTCAATTAAATTCGAGAGTCCCTCCTGAGCTTCCAATGGGCGAAACAACTTGCGCAGTATTCCTCCTAGCTAGTTAAACAAAAAGCCACTCCGATATGGAGCAAAACACCCTCGACACTTTGTCGTTTGAATATTTTCCCCTATTTTCCCCAACCTATTACGAGAGTAATAATAGCTGAATCTAAGTCTTTGTCAATAGGCAATTTCTGTTAAGCGAGTTTGGAGTTCCTTAAGGTTGGTCCCAACAGTAGCGCTGATCAAAACAGCATCGGGGTATTTTTTTTGGATTGCCTTACGTTCAGTCGGTGATAACAAGTCAGATTTATTTATGACCACCACTCGGGGTTTAGTAAGTAAGGTCGAGTCGTATTTTTCTAGTTCAGTCAGCACCGCCGATTCTGATCGACCAAGATCTGGGTCGGTCCCGTCAAGAATATGCAACAGCACTCGAACTCGCTGGGTGTGCTTGAGAAATTCCGCACCCAATCCCTTGCCTCGGTGGGCGCCTTCGATTAACCCAGGTAAATCAACCAAAGTTAAGGATTGATCGCCAAGCTGTAAAACTCCCAGAACTGGTTCGGTTGTGGAAAAATGATAAGCGCCAATTCGGACATTGGCTCCAGTCAACTCTTTGATAATTGACGATTTACCGGAGCTCGGTTCGCCGATTAGGGCGACATCAGCCACTAGTTGTAGCTCTAATTTGACATTCAAGACCTGGCCGGGCGTGCCTTTAGTGGCTTCGAAGGGATTTTGTTTGGTTGCGGAAACAAAGTGAACATTACCCAGTCCGCCCTGACCGCCTCGAGCAATGACGATGCTTTCGTCGTTGGTGGTTAAATCGGCCACAACACGATTATCAACCAGATTAATTACCCGAGTTCCGGTCGGAATGAGTAGCTCCAAATCGGCACCGGCCGGACCAGTTTTTCTTTTATTGGCGCCGTTGTGACCGCGTTCGGCCTTGAAAGTTTTGCGAAAACGAAACGAACTCAAGGTATCGAGGTTGTGACTAGTGCGTAAAATAATACTGCCACCGCGACCGCCGTCGCCACCCTCGGGACCGCCGCGGGCGACAAACTTTTCTCGGCGCCAAGCGATGACTCCATCGCCGCCGTCGCCAGCTTTGAGCTCGATATCGACCGAATCAACAAGCATCTTAAGAAGATCCCAAATCCCAAACCCCAAATCCCAAAGAATGACCGAAATTCAAATCACGTAAAAATCTAGGAATAGACATTTGGTGGCTACCGACTGGGGTAAACGATTCCGTCATGAACTTACTCCAAAAACAATCTTCAGCAATTCACGCAAGAGGACAGGCGGATTCTTAAGGATATTAGTGTCAGGATTGATATTGAAAGTATCGGTCAATCGATCGGGATCTGGGAGCAAAATATCGCCTTTGGCTATAAAGATACCATTCACTGTTCCTTTCTTAATGACGCTATTATTTCCAAAGATTATATTGCCATTTAGGGATGTATAGGAACCGCACTCGATGGATATGTCGCCGTTAGGTGGTGTCGTAAAAATTATATCGCCCTTTGTAACTAAGGCAAATCGCGTCCCAGGCGCACAAGTAACTCCACCATGAATCACCACTGCTATATCGCTCGGATTGTTGGTATTTATATCGCTTACCGAGATAGTACCAGCTCCAGAAAAGTTTATCGGTCTACTGTCATTTTCTCGACCGATATGATAGAAACCATTTGAATTGGAATTGGCAGGATCAACATGAATATTCCATAACCTTCCCTCGGGAGGAGTCGAAAAAGTGTTTCTTAGTGGATCTTGTGGAGAAAATTTATCGATAGAGTTAAGATTCCAAATCTCATCGTTGTAAATATTGGCCCTTGTCACGTTAGTCAACCTATTTAGACTGAATTGATTACTTAACGTACCTCCAATATTTGTCCAATTTATTGGGGAGATCCTATCGTTGTCATAGCCACTAATGACTCGTCCATCTACAACGGTGCCGACGCTCTTACCAACCGCGAGAGCAGTACCCGATTGGATAAAACCGTCTAATGTCCCATTGAGAGCAGCCGAGTTACCGCTGACGATTATGCCTTTGAGCGGAATAGTCTGGAATAGATCGGCCTCTGGCAAAGTGCGACCGCTGACACTAACCTTAGTGATTGTTTTTAGACAGATGTGGGACTGACTCCCATTACTACAGCCAGAATCTGACAAGTAGGCAGTATCTCTTGATCTTCGTTTTAGATAGTCTTCGAGTTTATTGATATTGTTCTTGTTGACTGTAGGAATAAATGTTAACTGGAAGTCTTTGGCTTTAGGGGGCTCATCTTTCTTAAATCCGCTGATGGTAATAAGAAAGTAATCACCAGCAGTAGATCCGTTAATAGGCGGCCCCCCTTTAGTTGTTACTGTGACTTTATGATCCAAATATTGTCCCTGTTCAGGCTCAAATTTTTCTCCATTAAATGTGTAAACAACTCCAGATTGAGGAAAGGTTAATTTGTCAGGCGTCATAATTAGTTTCGGGGGCAATTCGATGGTGATTCTTGCTTGCTGACGAATAAATAATAGGATATTTCCTGCTGGCGGTGGGCTATATGCCTGCGCCGTCGGAATCAGGATAAAGAGAGAAAGTAACGCTAAGAAAGTCTTTTTAAGTATTATGGACATGTAATTGGATTTGTAGTGCAATACTCTAGCTGACCCTGAAATCTCGGTAGAGCCACTAAATCACCGTTACTATCTCTTTCTAAGGCGATGACTGACTCTGGCCAATCGCGGTCATATTCCGGAGTACCAGGACCTTCTAGTTGGTTCACTAAAAGTTTTCTGCTAGAATCTTGCTCACTAATTTTCCATCTTAAAGTCATACCCCGGAGAGATCCGCCCTTTATCGGCCCGAGCAGGCCCTGACGACTGAAGTTAAACATTACAATCAGGGCGATAATAATCGCCGCTACCACAACATAGATTAGATTAGTGTGGATCGATCGTATCGTCCGCTCTTCGCGACCAGATTGCTTCATCTATATTAATGTAGCACTTAAAGTAGTCTGACAAAACCGATTAAAACTCAAAGACGGATTTGTAACTCAATTTAGAAATTCTATGTATTACTGCCCTATCTTGGCTTTATCTTCTAAATCTTTTAAATACGCCCCTGGGTCACTGATAGTGCCAATACCGGGAATCAATCGGCTATCGTATTGATAGGTCTTTCGCCCATTACGAATAGCATTTTCGATTGATAGCTTACGCTCGATGACACTTGGGGAACTACTCCGACTCGTAGAGCTAACTTCTGCAGCTGAAGGCGTCGAAATAAGGCTCATTCCTCCCATTAATGCCAATAATGCCCCCACAAAAAAAATCATTTCCGGTAAACCATAACGAGTATGTTTGTCAGTCTTTTGCTTAAACATTAATTGCTCTCAGTATACACCAGAGGTTCGACTATTGACTGGTGATTTTTTTAAACTACAATAACTGCAGAGAAACAACGATCAAGTCGTTGTAAGGAGCACATCGAAATGAGTCGTATAAAAATGGGCTTGGCAGTTCTTCTGCTGATCGTCGTTACAATCGTCATGGGAGTCGTCGGCTGCGGCGGCGGCGGGGCGGCCGGGAGTTTTTCCTACGGCCAGAAGTACACCGGTACGGCTGGGGATGGCACGAGCAGCCATTACTCGGACTTCTACATCCAGCTCGACGGCGAAGGCAATATCGTCTCTGCCAAGAGCTATTCCGGTCAGGGTCCGCGATGCTCAATCGCGGGAAGTGTCCGCAAGACTGGCAATTTTCTCGACATCACCGTTGTACTGACTGTTCCCGTGAACAACGCCAGTTGCAGCAACATCGTTATGTCGGCCAGCGGCCAACTGGCCTACAACCGCGAAACTAAGTGGTGGGAGGGGCTTGGAACAGGCACTTTCTCTGATGCGCCTAACAGCACCGTCCAGATCGGGTTCAGCCTAGCCCAAGACGATGAGTGGGATTGAATCCATCAGCCGGCCACCTTGCAAGAAAAGGTTGCCGGCTTTTGTTTAATTTAAGGGGTGTTGATCTCTCCAACAACAGTCCATTGTAGGGGTGTGAGCGTACCACTACCCAACCAACGCATTCGGGAGTTGGAGCCGGGTTCGTGGACATCCTGAAAACTGTAACTTCCGCTTTGAAAAATACATTCTGTTTCGTTATCGTTGCGGGGCGGTTTGATACAAGACGTAGTCTTCTGATCGCCCGAGCCAACATTTACCCTTGTTTTTGTGCCGTCGAACCCTCCGATAGTCGTGGTCTGAAAGCTGTAACGAGTAGTGTCCGGTCCCCCATTAAAAGCACCTTGCGACGTCCAACAACCCGCCATCAATTGGAGTTCTTCCCTGCCTCTTCCGGTGTCGACACCTTCAATATTACAACCACGGCGACCGGCGGGTACAGTAAAAGATACGCCGTCAAGACTTGGAGCAGACCAAGTCTCAGTATAACTTGTTGTCTCACCAATTGTGCCGTCTACCCTCCACTCCCAGACCCCAATTCCAGCTTTGCCGGTAAATTTTGCGGAAGGACCCGAGCCGATCGTACCCTCGACGGTCAGGATTTTTGTCGCTTTCCAAGTAGAAGTATACTCTTCGCTTTCAGCTTTCGATGTAATTGGAGCGTTGCCGAAGTTAAGCAAAACCAACCCAAAAGCTCCTAGGAGTAGCCCAAGAACCGTCATTACTGTTTGTCTACTTTGCATAACATCAGCATTACGACAAGCGAGTCTTTTGTCAACTAAAGTATTTACGAACTGGTTGTGAAAACGATGTTGAGCAACTCATGATAGAGGGCGGTGGGGTTGGAGGCGAAAAAGGCATCGTACTTAATGTTGAACGGGCCAGTTAGTGAGATCTTGCTCGGCAGTTTGATATTACCTTTGGCAATGAAAATGCCTTTCGCGAGCTTTACGAGGCGTATCTCGCCGACTATGGGCGACGGGATGAAGTCCCAAGCCGAAGTGGCCGTACTCCGGACCGGCCACTATAGCGAGCGGTGAATCCGCGAGCTTCACGAGGCGTATCCCGCCGACTATTGACTTTTTATGACTTAATAGGTACCTTTGGCTTGAGGTGGCAATGTGCTTAGGTTTGTTTGCCTTGTACTTATTACATTCCTGGCTTTAGCAGCTGCGTCAGCTTCTGATCAGGACAAGCTCAAAATCAAACTCGACTACAGGGTTACTGGCCAGTATGCACCGCAAATGGGTCAGTATCTTCACCCCGGGTTTGACTACAGCAACTTTCGTCTGACTTACTCGCGAAGCGAAAGTTTCCGGCTCACTTCGAAGGGCTGGGGTTCTCTTTTCTACGGCGCTGCGGTTTACGACAAACCTCGGTTTTCAACCGGGATGTTCGACCGCGCAAACTACGCCGAACTTCGCTTCCTGTTCATTCCGATTGGACGAGTCAAGATTGGGAACTAACACCTGTTTTCACTCATCACCCGCCTAGCATCAGTTGTTGGGCGGGAGTTTTTTAAAACCTAACAGTGCCTCCGATAATGATCCCCCGGCCCCCATCGCCTGGTGCAATCCAAATTCCGCCCGAGCCACCACCAATATCAATATTTGGCTTAATTAGGTCTCTTCCCTGTGGCTTGAGTGATGGAACGATTGTGCCACTAATACCCCAGTTGCCACCACCCGGTTGTATCGCGACACCAGGTTTACCATACGCATTATCGCCCCATTTAATAATGGGTCGACCGCCAGGACCAATAATTGAGTCTCCTCCATCCCACGGTGAACCGTTCTGATGACCCCCTAAACACCACCCTGGTAGTATTTTGTCGAAAGGCTTAGGTAATGGTCGTTGATCCTCGCAAAGTATCGTCTTTGCCTCAACTCTGCCAACCCCAGGAAGATGAAAACTAAAATGCCTTCTATTAAAGTCGGCAGATACCTGGTTTCTATCGAGCAATAATTGGATTCTGCCAAAGATGCGATCAATTTCAACTCGGTAAGGATTGAGTGCCGGGTCAGCTAATCGAGTTATTGTATCCATATCGTTTACTTCTAGAGCGGTTTGAAATTCGGTCGTCTGCCAAACAGGCATTAAAGCCGCGAAGATATTATTCATTAGAATATGTGTCTGTCCCCCTGCGTTCAGTTCACTACTGTAAGTAAGAAGATCGAGAGTAAAGTTCCGCTGTGACTCCTCTCTTATCCCCATCTGAGTTAAGTGATCATAAAATGGGACGCTGGTTGTTGGCGTATTGGTAAGAATTAAGCCAGTGTCGGTTTCTTGAGCTTTAAATGTACTTCCAGCGATTATAACTAACGATATACTAACCAAAACCAGTGCGGTAACCCCAATACTGATTGCGAATTTATTTATTCTCATAATTTTATTATTAATTAGCCGGATTCTTTGTCAAGCTCATCTCAAGACGAGGTAGTGAAAACAATATTCAGCAGCTCCTGATAGAGTGCGGTTGGGTTAGCAGCAAATAAGGAGTCGTAATCAATATTGAATGGGCCGGTTAGCGAGATCTTGCTTGGCAATTTGATCGAATTCTTGGCGATGAAAATACCCTTGACTTGGCCGCTTGAGACATTCTTGAAAGTGATTGTCCCATCATTATTGCTGGCAGTTCGACCCAGAGCAGTGTAAGCCCCACAGCCAACATAGTCGGTATTAATATTTATTTTGCCATGGACGATAAAGCCGAGTCGAGTATTGGTCTCGCAAAATAGTCTGCCGTTGATATTCAGATCGCCATCGATTACAATTGTGCCGGCATCGTGAAAAGCAATCGGATTATTCTGACCGAGCGTCAAATTACCGTTCACTTTCCAAATCTTGCCCTCGGGTGGGGACGAAAAGGTACTGCTGTTACTGTTGGTCGGATTGTTTGTACTGGAATTTAAAAACCAATTCGCTTCGGAGTAACTGCCGCTACTGACACCAGTTCCAAGACCGAACCCTCGGGTATAAAGTTCGCCCATTTTCAGACTAATGCGGTTCCAATCAAAGACCTCTGATTGACCATCAATATAGTTATCAAGCGTGCTAGTTGAACCCTCAATATTAACCGCACCACCGACGGCCACGGCATTGGAATCGAGCGTAAAACCGCTGACTTGCCCTGGTGCGGCCACATTACCCTCGACATTAATTTGGTTGACATCAATAGGAATGCTTTGCAATAAAGTTTGGTTAATTGGGTTGCCTGGACGCTCGGTGGGATTATTTAGAGCTATCCTGGATCGTAAACATAGGTTGATAGCCACATCTACTTGGGCTGGAACACAGTTTATGTCCCCAAGAAAAGTATGATCAAGGGATTGTGGCTGACTTCTAAGAGATGCAACCACATTGCTAAAAACAGCAAATGTCACCCGTTCTTTATATGTTAACCTCACCCCCCAATTTTGCATTCCGGGATCATCTAAATTAATTCCATCACCCTTAACAATATCTTTTATGGTTAACCGGAAGGTATTATCAACTAGATTGTTATTGACCCGATCTACACTTATTTTGGGTGAACAAAGATTGTTTGCCTTAAAACAAAGACTGGTTTCGTCGAATGTATAAAGCTGGTCACCAAACCGCAATTGATTGGGGGTGTAAATCTGGCTCGCAGGTAAGTTGATCTCCAGACTGGCCGGATCTGGCAAAATTCCACATTTGTCTCCAGGAAATGACCTAAGCGAATCAATCGGCGTTCTCCAGACTTTAGCAACATTTGTCGAACCTTGATTAACACTGCCTGTTCCTCGACCCTCGGCAACAAAGATATTGTCTTTATGAACGGCGATATCAGTTACCGAATAACCTCCAAATCCCGTATCACTTCGATCGATAGAAAGATAAAAAAATGATTCGGAGCTTAGCGGTAGAACATGTGACGGACAAGACCGGTAAAAATTTCCTTCCTGCGTCCCAATCATTAGCTGTCGGTCGGCCAAAGTCCGCAAGGATGTGACAGCACCCCTACTAAAACCAAAGCTGTTACCGGGGCAGGTTTGTGCACTTCCCTGTAGGAAACAAGTCATGAGCAATTTTACATAGTTAACCCCATCCCATGTCTGGTATAGGGTGTCAGATGCGCCGTTGGCTCGTTTTGATAAACCGACATAAGTAATACCAAATAATTCGGCCGAAGAACCAATGCATTCCGTCATAGTTCTAGGAAGACCATCGGGAAAGAATGATTGCCAGGTGTTAGGATTACCGTTGTTGACAGATTTAATTAAACGACACCCGGTGGATCCTTGGCCTGAATTCAAAAACGAGACAAATAGCGATTGACCAATTGAGAAAATATGTTGAACAGCATAGTAACCGTTACTACCGAAACCACCGGCAACTACCTGCTCCCAATTAGGATTACGAGGATCTTCAGTATTTTTCAGTCGCCATATTTGAGCACCGTTAAAGTTGAGGGTGCCGGCGTAAAGGTAATCTTCAAAAACCGCCAAAGATGTGATGTCTTTGTTTTGACCTTGACCCGGTGGGGAAGATGGTAGTCTAGCGTTAAACCAAGTATTTAAAGTTGGATCAAATGCGAATATCATTCCACTCCCTGCTCCCTGGGGTCTGAGTCCAGCGTAAACATACTTCGTCCCGACCGTGTTTGGAAATTCCACTAAAGCCGTTGTTTTATCAAGATTGCTAAAACCGACTGGCGGTTGATTTCCTGAAGGAAAAGATAAATCGGTTGTTTGGCGAACCTGGGCACCCGTAGCATTCTCCGTCCCGGCCATTAGAGTGTTACCGTAGCTAAGCAACTTCGTCGCACTAATGTTTGTTGGTTGTCCAAAACCCAAGCCACTAGCACTACTCCAATTGTCAGCTGCTTGAACTGTCATGGGAGTGCTGAAAACGCTTATGGTTATTAAGACAGCTAAAAATACTTTACCAACTTTCCTCATTTATAATCTACCTCAAGCTGGAATCTGGGAATTTTAATATTAGTATTATTCTTATTTAGTATTGTCGCTCCAGTGCTGATATCATCTGCGTACTCTGGTCTAGTGGTATCGGTTATAGTATTTGGTAAAGTAATTTTTTGTTGTCCGACCTTAGAATGATCACTTGATTTCAAGCGAATAGTTGTCGGTCCGACACTGCCAGTGATGCCTGAGTCCGGAGACAAATAACCTTTCCAATCGACCGCAATACCCGAAATCAAAATTATTAAAATCGCCCCGAGCCCAATCATGGCAAACGAGTGACGGCGGAGAAATCTCTTCAACGAATTCATCGTGGGTTATCGGTCATGTTTTAGCGGTTCTCTAACACAACGCTTAGCGCCGAGGGCAAGTAACTAACTAAACTAATGCCGTCAGGTAGAGTGAAGTCAGTGGATTTGAGGGTAATGGAATAGGTGCCGGCTGATTGATACGGCGCCAGATTGAGTCTAATGCTGACGGTACTGTCAACCAAGGAGGCCAACACGCTCGATAGGCCGGAAACCAGAGTCGAAACGGAGGTGGGGCTGACGGATGTAACTTTGAGTCCGGCGTTTAAGCCATCGTAATTAAGTTCGGGACTGATTGTTTTAACGCTACTGATCGCTTCAAGATCGATTTTAGCGCTGATTTTACCGGTATTATCAGCGCTGGTGATGCCGCTAGGCAGAGCCAACGTTGTTGATAGGGTTGTGTCGACGCTCAAGCCAGCAACCGAGATTGGCTCAGTCGCCAGTTCTGCAAGAGCAGATAGTTGGTCGGCCGAACCAGTCACCGTGCTGATCGACGGGTCGAGCGTAATCGATTTTATCCAGAAGCCGCTGGCCGGCTGGCCGGTAGTAATCGGACGAATGCCGACGGTTTTGAGGTTTCCTGACGCCACTAAATTGACTGTCGTCTCCACCTCGCTTGGCGTGAAACTAACCGAGCCGATCGTCTCGCCGGCGAAATTTAGAGCGACCAGACCGAACTTTTGGCTGAACTTTTGCGTCTCACCATTAAGCTTAATTTGTACAACCGCTTGCGTTAAGTCGGTCAGAACCGATTTTGGTCCGCTGGCTTCAACTTTGACTGGGTTAATAATCGCCTCGTCGGGCACTAGATTGTTGCCGGCTTTACCGGAAAATTTGACAACGACGGTGACAGTTTTCTTGATGACTGGCTCGACTGTGACGACGACATTAGCCGGATTAACTCGAACGATAGTCACATCCGGAACCTTAGAAGTGATACTGATCGGCAAATCGTAAGTCCCCTCGCCCTGCTTGGCAACATCGACTGTCGCAGAGAAATTATCGGCTGTTAGCGACCGCCACTTGCTGTTTTCGGCGCTGACAATCACCTTGGCACTGACCTGACTACCAAAACTGGCCGACATGCCCTGGGGTAAATTGACGGCCACGAGCGGCACGCCAGTCGGTAATTCAGATGTTTTCGCTCCAATGCCGCTAACTAAACCGACGACCAGAAACGCCCCGATGATGGAAAATATGCCCATTAAAAAGGGGTTGAGGAAAGGCGGGGCGGGACTGGTAGTATTAGCGTCATCACGGCCGAGTAGTCCTAGCCAGCGATCATCTAAGAAGAACGGCAGGCCAACTATTAACAGGACCAAGCCAAATTGCGCCACCACATGGAGTCCAGGTAGGGTAATGTAGGCGCTGATAACAAGTACGGCTAAAGCCAAGCCGATTAATGCAAAGTAATTAATATTTTTTCGGGAATTAAAAGCTCGAACAATAAGGTATAAAATTAACGCGACCAGCAAAATATCGAACGAAAAATACAACCAGCGCGTTGTGTCCCCGACACCAAACTGCATCCAACCTTGCCAAATGTCCTTCAGTGTCTGTATATCCCCTCCTAGATTTAAGTATCAAGTATCAACCACAAACTTTCAAGTGACGCCCATAAGCACCTGCCAGGTGCAATATGGTTTAGATAGATGACTTGATTATTCGACGCGGATTTTGACGAAGGCCAAGACATCGCCCTTTTCGAGTTCCGGGGCGCCTTCCAGACCGACACCGCACTGCTCGCCGACTTCGGCTTGGTCGACCACGACTTTACCGATTTTAAGACCAGTCATTTTGGCGGTGCCAATTTCTTCTTTGTCGCGATAAGCGACAACTTCGTCACTCATCGCTACAATACCTTGAGTAACATCGCCTCCAGCAATGGCAATCCCCTTTTTCTGGGAGAAAACCTGCAAGATTTTCAGGCGACCCAATTCTTCCCGAACATAAACGGGGGTAGCAATTTTCTTTAACTTTTCGGTTAGTAAGTCGAGGGCTTCGTAAATAATCCAAAATTCTCGCAGTTCAACGCCCTCTTTTTCTGCCAAGTCCTTAATTCGCTTGGTTGGTGTCGAACGGAAAGCAAATATCAGGGCTTTGGCCGGTTTGGCTAAATTAATATCGTTTTCGTTAACGGCGCCGATACCGCTCGATAATATCTCGACCGTGGCGTCTTTGACCTTCAATTTAGAAATAGAATCTTCCAGGGCCGCCAGTGAACCACCAACATCAGTTTTGAGCACCAGGCGGAGATGATTATCGTCCTCACTAGCAGCAGCTCGGGTCTTGTCAGTGCTAAAAGTAACCATTGTTTTGGCAACTTTTTCGTTCGGCGCGGCGATCAACCGATCGCCGAAAATCGGCACATCTTTCAATCCCATGACCACAACCGGGGTGGCTGGACCAGCCGTGGCAATCTTGCGACCCAGGTCGTCTTCTAAGACTTTAATTCGGCCATAAGTCCCACCGGTGACGACAACTTGGCCGGCTCGAAGCGTTCCATTATATATAAGCACCGTCGCAATCGGACCGCGTTGTTTATCCATATTGGCCTCAATAACGATCCCCTCGCTCGCCGCGGCCGGATCGGCTTTGAGCTCAAGTAGATCGGTTGTCAGAATAACCATTTCTAGCAGTTGGTCGACACCCTTTCCGGTTTTGGCCGAGATCGGCACAACGACCGTTTTGCCGCCCCACTCCTCCGGAGCCAGATCGTGTTCAACCAGCTGTTGTTTGACTCGCTCGATGTTGGCTCCGGGCAGATCAAATTTGTTGATGGCGACAATGACCGGCACATTGGCAGTGCGGGCATGATGAAGAGCTTCAACGGTCTGCGGTTTGACACCGTCATCGGCCGCGACCACCAAAATAACTAGATCGGTAATGCTGGCGCCGTGAGCTCGAAGAGCCGAAAAGGCCTCGTGGCCTGGGGTGTCAACAAAAGTGATTTTGCGCTTCTGTTTGTCGCTCTGCTTAAACTCAATTTGATACGAGCTGATGTGTTGGGTGATGCCGCCAGATTCACCGGCCGTGATATTTGACTGGCGAATGAAATCTAATAACGAAGTTTTGCCGTGATCAACATGACCCATGATCGTGACGATTGGCGGGCGGGCAATCGAGGATTTGGTGTCGGTGCTCTTGGTAATAATGTTGGTACTCAAGCTTTCCGGCTCGGCCGTCCAGCCATAATCTTCGACTAACAGGGCGGCGGTATCGTAATCGATCGACTGATTAATTGTCGCCATGACACCATTTTTTATAAGCTTTCCGATGACATCGATGGCATTGACCTTAAGTTTATCGGCCAGCGCCCGCACCGAAACTGACTCGGGCAGTTGCAGAACCTTCTTATCAGACATTACTTCTTCCCCTTTTTCGCTGAACTGGTCGCCCCTCGATTCCCTCTGGGCGACTCTGAGTTCGGTTGAAGAGTCGAATCTGTTGGTGACGACTTCTTTACATCTGGTGTTTCGGCTTTGTCCTCGGTCGCTTCAGCCTCATCGCCCTCATTAACAACAGTCAACGAAACAACTTTGTCGCTACCGCTCGAACGCATTAAGATTACGCCCGAGGCCTGACGAGAAAGTTTCTTGACCGAAGCAATCGGAATTCGGATCACTTGACCAGAGTCGGAGACAATAATTAAATCTTTAGACTCTTTGGTGATAACGGTGCCACCGGCCAACAAGCCGGTTTTAGCATTTAGCTTAGCGATCCGAATACCGGAACCACCGCGATGTTGATTGCGGAATTCTTTAACATCAACTTTTTTGCCGATACCGTTTTTAGAGATGACACAAATTGCTTCGCTCTCACCTGTTAGGACGGTCGTTTCAATTATTTCGTCGTCACCCTTCAGGCGCATCCCCCGGACTCCGGCAGCGCTACGGCCCATCGCTCGGGCTTCTGATTCGTTGTACAGAATGACTTGGCCGTTCTTGGTCATTTGGGCGATTTCGTCGCTACCGGTGGTTCGCTTAACCCAAAGCAAGACATCTTTCGGTTTGAGACCGATAGCCACCACGCCGGTTTTACGCACGTTTTTGAACGCTTCGGTGGCCACCCGCTTAACGACGCCGAGTTTTGTCGCGAAGAAGAAGAAGCCGGCCCGATCTTTATCTGGCATGGTGATCAGAACTGTCACTTTCTCTTCGGCGTTAATCCTGATTAAGTTCGGTAAAGCGATACCCTTGCTCTGACGGCTGGAAGCCGGAATCTCGTAGGCCTTAATGGTGAAAACTCGGCCAGCATCGGTGAAGAACATAATGTCGTCGTGCGTTGAGGCAAAAGTAATATCCACCACCGCGTCGTCTTCACGAGTCTGCATCCCGATTACGCCTTTACCACCTCGCTGTTGGCTCTTGTAAGTATCGGCAGGGAGGCGCTTAACATAATTACCCCTTGTTAGGCTAATCAGGACCGACTCTTCAGGAATCAAATCGATCGCCGTCAGTTGGCCCAGCGCTTCGGGACGAATTTCAGTTTTGCGCTCGATATTAAACTTGGACTTCATTTCTAGAAGCTCATCTTTGATAATCTTTTGGACTCGGGCTGGTTTAGCTAATATATCCTCTAAATCAGCGATTAGTTTCATGATCGCGTCGTATTCATCATAAATTCGTTGACGCTCAAGGTTGGCCAATTGCGATAGGCGCATATCCAAAATCGCGTTGGCCTGAAGCTCGCTTAGCTCGAATTGTTTCTTTAGTTCGGTCTTAGCTTCATCGCGATCCTTGGCGGCGCGAATTAGCTTAATGATGGCATCAAGATGGTCGAGGGCGATTTTCAACCCTTCTAAAATATGGGCTCGAGCTTGAGCAATCCGTAAATCGTATTCTGTTCGGCGAGTCACAACCACGATACGGTGGGCCAAAAATTCGCTCAACACTTCAATGACATTGAGCAGTCGTGGCTGAATGCCGTCGACCAAAGCGACTAAATTATAGTGGATGACAGATTGCAGTTCGGTTAATTCATAGAGCTGATTTAAGATTTTTGCGGCCGGCGCCCCAACTTTGAGCTCGACGACGACACGAACACCGTCTTTTTGATCGGACTCGTCGCGAAGATCGCTGATGCCTTCAATTCGTTTTGATTTAACTAAATCGGCGATGTGGGTAACAAAGGTGGCTTTATTGGTTTGGTAAGGTAGTTCGTTAATAATAATTCGGCTACGATTCTTTTCTTCTTGTATCTCGGCTCGGCCACGAACAACTACTCGGCCGCGTCCAGTCGAAAGGGCTTCTTTTATATCGTTTTGGCCATAGGCGATACCGCCGGTCGGAAAATCTGGGCCTTTAATAATATCGATTAACTCGTCCATGTCAGCTTCCGGTTTTTCTTGTAGCAACAGCAAGCCGTCGATGATTTCGCCGACATTGTGCGGTGGAATATTGGTCGCTAAGCCAACGGCGATACCTTGCGAGCCGTTAATTAGTAAGTTTGGTAAGCGAGCCGGTAGCACGACTGGCTCCCGGTGCGTGCCGTCGTAATTATCTTGGAAATCGACCGTATCTTTATCGATGTCGGCCAAAAGTGCTTCAGTGGCGGTGACAAGTTTGGCCTCGGTGTAACGCATGGCGGCCGCTGGGTCGCCATCCATCGAACCAAAGTTTCCTTGACCGTTGACCAATGGCATGCGCAAACTCCACCACTGCGCCATGCGAGCGAGGGCTTCGTAAATCGAGGAGTCGCCGTGCGGATGGTAAAGACCCATCACTTGACCGACGATTTTGGCACATTTTTGGTGTTTGGAATTGGCTGACAAGCCCATCTCGCGCATGACATAAAGGATACGGCGCTGAACAGGTTTTAAGCCGTCACGAACATCCGGCAAGGCCCGGGCAACGATGACACTCATGGCGTAGTCTAGATACGACTCGCTCATCTCGTCGTGAATCTGACGAGGTTTAATCACGCCAAAGTTGGTCTGCTCGGGGATTACTTTCGTCTCTGACTTCGAGCTAGCTTGCTCTTCCTCTGGCTGTTCTTCGGTAATATCTTTCTCTTCTTCTGCCATCTTAAATATCTAGGTTCCTTACACTCGTTGCTTTGTTCTGGATAAAGCGTTTGCGGGGCAGGACATCTTCGCCCATTAAGTCGGAAAAGATTTCGTCAGCTTTTTCAGCATCGTCAACGGTTACTCGCAGTAAAACTCGATTGGCCGGGTTAAGCGTTGTTTCCCAGAGCTGCTCCGGATTCATCTCACCCAAACCCTTATATCTCTGGACGTTGACGCCCGTGAGGGTCGGGTTGTCCTTTTTGATTTTTGTCAGGACTTCTTCGCGCTCAGCTTCGCTGTGGACATACTCAACGCCCTTTTTGTACTGCACACCAAAAAGTGGCGGCTGGGCGATGTAGAGATATCCTTTCTCGATAACTTCGGGGTAATGACGATAAAAGAAAGTTAGCAAGAGCGTTCGAATGTGGGCGCCGTCCACATCAGCATCGGTCATTATCACGATAAAGTGGTAGCGAACCTTGTCGACATTTTTTTCTTCGCCGACGCCCATGCCCATGGCAACAATCATCGACTTGATCTCTTCGTTGATTAGCATTTTGTCTAAACGGGCTTTTTCAACATTAAGGATTTTACCACGCAAAGGTAAGATGGCTTGGAATTTGCGATTGCGGCCACTTTTGGCACTACCGCCCGCACTATTTCCCTCTACTATATATAGCTCGCTTTTGGCGGGATCGCGTTCGGAGCAGTCGGCTAGTTTGCCTGGTAAGGTCATACCTTCGAGGGCGCCTTTGCGAACGACCGCTTCGCGAGCGGCTTTGGCGGCTAATCGTGCTCGAGCCGACAATGAAATCTTTTCAACGATTGTTCGGGCTTCTGAAGGATGCTCTTCAAACCAACGCTGCAAACCTTCGTTCACAACGGTTTCGACATGGCCGCGCATAGCTGGGGTGCCTAGCTTCGATTTGGTCTGACCTTCGAACTCTGGATCAGGCAGTTTAACGGAAATTACTGCGGTTAAGCCCTCGCGAATATCTTCGCCGACGATTGTCATATCGGCGTCTTTGCCAGCAAGTTTTCGAGCGTAATCGGTGATGACCCGTGTGATTGACGAGCGAAAACCGGTCAAATGAGTACCACCTTCGATGGTGTGGATGTTGTTAGCAAAGGTGAAAACATGCTCGTTGTAGTCGTTGACATAAGTCAGCGCTACTTCGATTTGGTTGTCGTCAACGTCTTTGGCTAGATAGATTGGCTTGTCGATCAAAGATTTTTTGTGACGAACTAGGTGGCTGACATAAGAGGCGATGCCGCCTTGAAAATGGAAGTTGTAACTAGCTGGATACTGCTTGTCTTCAGCTGGAACATCTTCATCGGTTCGATCGTCTTTGATGGCAATATAGATGCCCTTAGTTAAATAGGCCTGCTGGCGGACATGATCGATGATCGTTTTGCGTGAGAAGGCAATCGTTGGAAAAATTTGGGAGTCGGGCTTGAAAGTAATTCGCGTCCCGCGCTTGTCAGATGTGCCGACTTCCTTTGCCACATACTTTGGTTTGCCGCGCTCGTATTCTTGCTCATAGCGTTTGTCGTCTTTAAAAACTTCGGCCTTGAGCGTTTCGGATAGGGCATTAACGACAGAGACACCAACGCCGTGCAATCCGCCGGAAACTTTATAGCCTTCGCCACCAAATTTACCGCCAGCGTGGAGTTTGGTTAAAACGGTTTCTAACGCCGAGACTTTCGTCGTGGCATGAATATCAACCGGAATCCCGCGGCCGTTATCTTCGACCGAAACGGTGCCGTCGGCATTCAGCTCGATCGAAACATGGTTAGCGTGCCCCGCCATCGCTTCATCAACAGCGTTGTCTAAAACTTCCCAAACTAAATGATGAAGTCCTTCGATACCGGTTCCGCCAATGTACATTCCCGGCCTTTTGCGGACCGGTTCTAGACCCTCTAGAACAGTAATTTGTTTGGCAGAATATTCAGCACTCATTTAGTCTATTTTACCCGAATATATGGAGAAAACCAAGCCAAGAAAAAGATATCATCACTTCCTTAATAATAAAGTTGAGGACCGAAGATGAAAAGAAGTGGCGAAGCCAGACTTGGCTTCGCCATGAGGAGTCTGAAAGCTAGTCGGCACATTTGCACCTGCTCCGACTGTCGTAACGAGAAGTCTACCTCTTACGAACTACCCGTGTCTTCCACATCGTTCTAGACCGGTGTTTTTAGCCAGTGCAACGGGTTATCCTATTCGCTTTGTTATTATCCACAACACTGCGGATGCGGTGTGTGGCGCGAGAACTAAACAGTAGCCAACCGAAAGCCGGATGTCAAAAATACCTCATAATACTTTTTCAACAATTTTGAGAATTCTGGTTTTAAATATTTCTGTGTCGAATTGCATGGCGTGGGTGCGGATCTCTTGGGGATCGTACTTTGAGGCGTCAAAGTTTTTGAGCACGGCCACGAGTGAATCGACGGTTTGCTCGGCGAAAAATTCGCCGGTTACTCCTGCGACAACCGACTCCAGCGCCCCGCCTTCGCCGTACGCAATTACTGGTCGGCCGGAAGCCATCGCTTCCAGCGGCGTCATCCCAGCATCTTCTTTTGGTGGAAAAATTAAGCCGATGGCGTGGCAGTAAAGATCGGCTAATTTGTCGTCGCTTACCCGGCCGACGAACTCAATTGTTGGCCCCGCGATTGCCATCAGTTCAGTCATTTTGGTCCCGCCACCAACCACTTTTAGTTTTAAGCCGAGTTGGTTGGCCGCATGAATTGCTAAGTCAGTTCGCTTGTACGGCTCATTTCGGCCCAGCGTCAACCAGTAGTCGCCAATTTTGTCGGAAGTTCTGAACCGGCTTGTGTCAACTGGCGGAAAAATCACTTCGTCTGGTGTCCGCTGATAATATTTTTCGGTCCGAGCGGCGATGTAATTAGAGTTTGCAATTAAATAGTCCGGTCGCGTGCTGGCCGCTAGATCCCATTTTGTCAGTCCTCCTAAAATCATTTTGACAATTGGCCGACCAATCAGCGGGAGAGGAATCGGTGCAGTGGCCAGGTACTCCTCTTTATCGCTTGTTAAATAGCGAGTCGGCGTGTGTAGATAACAAATATGCTTAGTTTTGCCTTTGGTGATCGCCCCTTTGGCGTACGCCGACGAATCGGACAGAACAACATCGTACGAAGATAAATCGAACGACTCAATCGCCCGGGGCATGAGCGCCAAGTAATATTTAAAGGCTTTCGGCATGCCGGGAAAATTCTGCAAGAAACTGACGTTGACAGTGCGGCCAGGTAAGAATTCATCGACCAGCTTCTGATCTTTGGCAATCACATAAATCGGCGCATCTGGCCAAATTTCGCTAAAAGTTTTTAAAACCCGCTCTCCCCCACCCCACTGAGTAAAAAAATCATGAACTAATGCAATTTTCATTATTCCGACTTAGCCAGCAGTCGTACCAGGTAAATAAAGGTTGCTAAAATAATCCGTAAATCAAACCAAATTGACCAATTTTCAATATAATACAGATCGTATTTAACCCTGTCGGCGATCGGCGTATTGCCCCTGGCACCGTTAATCTGGGCCCAGCCAGTTAGACCAGACTTAACATGGTGGCGCTTCAGATAATCCGGAAATTCCTGGGAGAACTGCTCGACATACTTGGGCTGTTCTGGTCGCGGTCCGACAATACTCATTTTGCCTTTCAGAACATCCCACAATTGCGGCAGTTCATCGAGATTGGTCTGCCTCAAAAATCGGCCGAGTGGCGTAATTCTAACATCGGTTTTTTCGTCAGCCGACCAATCTTTGACACCCGGGAAGCGCTGTCGCCAGTCGGCATACATACTACGAAACTTGCCGATAAAGAACTCGCGCCCATCTTGGCCAACCCGGGCTTCTCGATAAAATATCGGTCCGGGCGATGATATTCTTACCATCATCATCAATAGAAAATATATCGGAGAAAGAATAATCAGAGCCGGCAGGACAAGAATCAAATCCAGAATTCGTTTGTAAACCCGACCCCAGCCCTCAAGCGGTGTGCGTCGAAAGAATAGCACCGGACTGCCAGCGAGCGTGCCCATTTCGACATTAGTCGACCGAACTGTGCTCAAAGACGGCACTAAGACGAATTGAGTGTTTGTTTGATCGGCCCAATTGATGACCGAGAGCATCGTCGGCTCGTCCAGGACATTATCGGGCACAACTAGCTCATCGATCGCTCCGGGTTTTAATTTATATAGTTCGTTTAGGTAGTCGTGGCTAATTATTTCAGCCAAATGTCGGCCGTGATTTTCTTCAATTCGAAAACTATTGATGAGATTTTGGTGGTTGCTGGCGATCAAAAGCCCGGAGCGGATGACTCCGACGCCTTGCCGACGCAAGCCGACCACCAGAGCGCTTAAAACCAATTTATCGATGACACAAAATAGACTAGTCAGTCCAAGGCCGTAGACAATCAGGAGGCGGGGAAAGTTTTGGGCTTCAGGTGAACGAGAGAGGTATAAGTAAATCATTAGCGCGCCCCAACCAGACAGTAGGCCGATTAGTAGGCGTCCGATGGCGCTCCAACCGGTTGGCAGAGAACGATGATTGTAGAGTCCTTGGCTGGCCAGTAGAATTAGCCAGGCCGGGACAACCCACCAAAGCAAGCGCAGGTAGCTAGCAAACGGTAATAAAAATATCGTCCCACCGTTAGAGCGCATTTCGTAAGCAAGAATCATCGCCGCGACGATGGCTAGTCCATCGAGAACTAAAGCGAAAGTGGCGATCGTCACACTAAATTTCCTCATCTACGATATTGTACACCAGAAAACCCCGCTACTTGGTCTCGAAGCTTTGACGGCGACGTGATAGTCGCGTTTCAGTTCGGGACCAAGTGCGGGGTTCACTGTTTCTGGTAGTCCGCGGAAAACCAGTAAACTAACGAGCCTTGCGCAACATTGGGAGACCTGTGCGAGCGTTCTCCATTACTTCGTAACCATCCGGAATGGCGTCAAGAGCGCCCGGGCGAACATCTTGAGCGAAGAAGAAAATCTTCTGTTGGCGACCACCGCGTAGGGTGACATCGCGACCGTGAAGGTAATAAGTCTTACCAGACTTTTCTGATACTTTGCTAAATGCCATGCTTCTCACCTCCTTCCCTAAGTTTTTTTATTTTAACTTGTGGTACAGCAAACCAGTACCGTACCTGATTTACATTACTAACTACCCTGAACAAACCTGTCAAGAGGGAACAGAAGTTTTACAGGTTTAAATACCTGAAAAATACGCTAGAATTAGACAAATGCAGTTTGAACTGGCAACGGACATGAAACCAGCGGGGGATCAGCCGAAGGCGATTGAGTCGCTGATGAAGGGAATTAACAAAGGCCTGAAGCATCAGGTGCTTTTGGGTGTGACCGGCTCGGGTAAGACTTTCACCGCCGCCAATGTTATCGCGGCAGTTCAAAAGCCCACTCTCGTCATTGCCCACAACAAAACACTGGCCGCCCAGCTAACGAGTGAGTACCGCCAATTCTTCCCTAAAAACGCCGTTGAATATTTCGTTTCTTATTACGACTACTACCAACCCGAGGCCTATATGCCCAACTCCGATACATACATAGAAAAGGAAGCCCAAATTAACGACGAGATCGATCGCCTTCGTCACGCCGCCACCCAGGCCATTCTGACCCGCCAAGATACGATTATCGTTGCATCCGTCTCCTGCATTTACGGCTTGGGTTCACCAGATGAGTATCAAAAGGCCAGTCTCGTCATTACCAAGGGTCAGACAATCCCCCGCGAACAACTCTTAGACAAATTAGTTTTCCTCCAATATCAGCGCAACGATGTTGAGCTGAAACGAGGCGACTTCCGGACCCGTGGCGAGATCATTGAAGTGATGCCAGCCAACGCAATGCGCATCATCCGTTTGAAACTTGCTGGCGATACAGTCGAGGAAATTCAAGAGATCGATCCAGTTACCAGCGAAATTATCGAACACAAGCGTTTAGCCGTTTTCTACCCGGCTCGACACTTTGTGATGCCGGTTGAGCGAATGGATCGGGCAGTTGAATCGATTGAAGCGGAGCTGAAAGACCGCCTCAAAGTCCTAGAAAAAGAAAACAAAGGCATTGAAGCCGATCGCCTGGCTCGCCGGACGCTTTATGACATGGAGATGATTCGCGAGGTCGGCTACTGCAATGGCATCGAAAACTACTCCCGACATTTTGATGGCCGAGAGCCGGGCAGTACGCCGACAACATTGTTTGATTACTTCATTCGCTCCAATCCCGATTTCCTGACGATCATCGACGAGTCCCATGTAACCGTTTCGCAGATTGGCGGGATGTATAACGGCGACAAAGCCCGCAAAGAAGTCTTGGTCGACTACGGTTTTCGCTTGCCATCAGCCAAAGATAACCGACCGTTGCGTTTCGCCGAGTTTGAACAGAAGGTTGGCCAAACGATTTACACCTCGGCCACCCCTGGGGTGTACGAGCTAGAACGATCAGAGAATACTGCCCAGCAAATCATTCGTCCGACTGGCCTCATTGACCCCGAGCTGATCATCCAACCTGTTGATGGCCAGGTTAAAGACTTACAAGAACGAATTAAGGGCCGGGTCGCTCGCGAAGAACGAACTTTGGTGACGACGCTGACGAAAAAAATGGCCGAAGATCTGACCGACTACCTGCTCGAACAAGGCATTCGTGTCCGCTACCTTCATAGCGGTGTCGAAACATTAGAACGGATCGAAATATTGCGGGAGTTACGCAAGGGAACTTTTGATGTCTTAATCGGCGTCAACTTACTTCGCGAAGGGTTGGATCTGCCGGAAGTGTCGCTGGTTGGCATTTTGGACGCCGACAAAGAAGGATTCCTCCGCAGTGAGCGATCCCTCATTCAAACCATCGGTCGAGCCGCTCGTCATGTCCAAGGTCAAGTCATTCTCTATGCCGATACAATCACCGATTCACTGAAAAAAGCGATCGACGAAACCAACCGACGCCGAACAATTCAGTCTGCCTATAATAAGGAGCACGGCATCACCCCAAGGAGTATCTCTAAAAGTATCACCTCGATTGTCGAGCAAGAGCTCACGGCATCGGTCGGTTTGGATAAAATCGAAACCCAGCTGGCCAAAAGCAATATCGATTCGTTGATTAAAGACAAAGAGCGCCAGATGAAACTAGCCGCTCAAGAACTTCAATTTGAATTGGCCGCGATTCTCCGTGACGAGGTAATCAAGCTGAAGAAAATGCAGAAAGACCGAAAGGATTTGAGTGCCCAAGCCATTGACTTTCACCCAGAATTGACATAAACTAGGCTCTGATAGTTGGAGGTATCGAATGAACCTGAACCTCGCCAGAATGAAAATGGTAGAGGTCAATTGGCTGACAAGGAGGTTGCTCATTGCCCTCGAGCGAACCGAACAAGAGATCCCGCCAGGAGACGAAAGGATTATCTTAGGCGATATACTTTCCTACCTGTTGTCGGAATCCCTCGCCTACTCAGGACGGAACCCACTCAAGGAGATGTCTGACGAAACAACAGCATCGCTGCTTGATGTCAGAGCATGGTGCCAGGGCCGTCACTCCCTGGCGTCAGAAACAGCTCGAAGCATTGTCGAACAGACCCTCTCGTTGGAAACCAAGCACTAGGGGAGCTCTAATCCAGAGCTCCCCTTGACATATACCTAAGGTTTTTAGTTAATGGTAGCGAAGGAGGTCAATGGGAGAATTTGAAGCACAAGAACCAGGCGGAATTGAAGATAAGGAAGCTCAAGAAGAGGCGTTTGTCGCTAATACTAAAGCAGCTGCTGAGGCATACCATATAAACACCCCCGATATGAAAAGGATATTGGAGCAACTCTGGATGAATTCCTCTTCAACACCGTCGGACACCGAATCTACAAAAGAGTAATTACACTAATCTCTGGCGAAAACAGAATCGGGTCGAAAGACCCTTTTTTGTTTGCCTGAAGTTTTTCGGGTTTTGTCTGGTACAATGATTAGATGTCTCAAGACAGAATCTTTATCAAAGGCGCTCGTGAGCACAACCTCAAAAACATTGATCTCGAATTGCCGCGGGAAAAATTGATCGTTTTCACGGGTTTGTCAGGCTCCGGTAAATCAAGTTTGGCGTTTGACACAATTTATGCCGAAGGCCAGCGCAGATATATGGAATCGCTTTCATCTTATGCCCGACAATTTTTGGGTCAGATGGAAAAACCCGATGTCGATTATATCGAAGGTTTGTCACCGGCCATCTCGATCGACCAGAAAGCCAACTCTCATAACCCTCGCTCCACCGTCGGCACCGTCACTGAAATTTACGATTACCTGCGACTACTCTTTGCCCGCGTCGGTATCCCCTACTGCCCCAAATGCGATCGCCAAATTGCTCGTCAAAGCGTCGACCAAATGGTCGATCTGATCGTCGGTTTACCGGAAGGCACCCGCATCAGCGTTTTGGCGCCGGTGGTCCGCGGTCGCAAGGGCGAATATCACCAGTTATTGCACGACCTATATAAAGGAGGGTTCGGCACTGTCCGCGTCAACGGCGAGATTTTCAGTTTAAGCGATAAGATCGAACTCGATCGTTACAAAGCCCACAAGATCGAGGTTCTGATCGATCGATTAATAATTGGTTCCAGCACCCGTTCGCGCCTCAATGAAGCAATCGAGTCGGCGATGAAGTTAAGTAAGGGCTTGGTTATCGTCGCCCAAGAAGGCAAGGACGACGAAATTCTACTCTCGCAAGACTTAGCCTGCCCGTACGACGGCTTTTCGCTCGGCGAAATTTCCCCGCGATCGTTTTCCTTCAATTCGCCGTACGGCGCCTGTGAAGACTGTCACGGTTTGGGCTATCGCAAAGTTATCACTGAAGACCTAATCATTCCCGATTCGTCCAAAACCATCGCCGAAGGCGGTGTTATGCCGTGGAATTTTTCCAGCACCAACTACTACGGCATATTAATCAAAAATGTTGCCGAACATTTTGACTTAAGTATTGATCTGCCGATCAAAGATCTCGATCCAAAACAATTAGCAAAATTACTGCAAGGGCTGGAGAAGCCGTTCAAAATTCCGCTCAAATACTTCTCCCATGGCCAAGCCCAGCATTTCAGCGTTTGGTTCAAGGGCTTAATTCCCCATTTAGATAGCCGCTATCTCGAGACTGACTCCGATCGGGTCCGTGATGAGATAGAAAAGTATATGCTAGCAAGCCCGTGTCAGAGCTGTAAGGGCGCCCGCCTGAAGCAAGAGGCGTTAATCTTTAAGGTCGGCGGCCTGAACATCTCGGATATCACTTCGCTGACCGTCGATAAGGCCCGAGATTACTTTAGTTCGCTAAAATTGACCGCTCGCGACAAATCCATCGTCGACAAAGTGATTATAGAAATTTCTAGCCGCCTGGAGTTTCTGTCAAAAGTTGGCTTGGACTATCTGACACTCGATCGTTCAGCGACTACCTTGGCCGGCGGCGAAAGCCAGCGCATTCGCCTGGCCTCCCAGATCGGTTCAGCGCTAGTTGGTATCCTTTATGTCTTGGATGAACCGACAATCGGCCTGCACCCGACAGACAACGCCAAACTGATCGAAACGCTTCATCGCCTCCGGGATCTAGGCAACACCGTCATTGTCGTTGAGCACGACGAGGAAACAATGCGGGCGGCCGACTTCTTGGTCGATATTGGCCCGGGCGCCGGCGAACACGGCGGCGAGATTGTCGCCAGCGGCACTTACGACGAAGTTCTGAATAATCCCAAATCCGTCACGGCCCCGTACTTGCGTGGCGAAAAAGCCCTCGTTATCCCCGAACGGCGCGAAGTGGCCAAAGGCCACCGAATGCTGACCGTCCACGGCGCGACAGAGAACAACCTGAAGAATATTACCGTCAATTTCCCGACTTCGCGTTTTGTTGTTGTGACCGGCGTATCGGGCAGTGGCAAGTCAACCTTAATCGCCGAGATCTTAAGCAAGGCCGTCAATCGCCGCATGGGTCACGGCATGCTGACGCCAGGGGCGCACGAAGGATTGAGCGGTGTTGAGCATATCAATAAAATGATCGAGATCGACCAGTCCCCCATCGGCCGCACCCCTAGAAGTAACCCCGCCACTTACACCAAGGCCTTCGACCCAATTCGTCAGCTGTTTGCCGCCACACCGGCCGCTCGTAGTCGCGGCTACAAACCGGGCCGCTTTAGTTTCAATGTTATCGGTGGCCGTTGTGAGAACTGCCAAGGCGACGGTCAAATTAAAATCGAGATGAATTTCCTGCCGGATGTTTATATCACTTGTGACGTCTGTAAAGGAACGCGCTACAACCGCGAAACGCTGGAAGTAATGTGGAAAGGCAAAACGATTTCGCAAATTTTGAATATGACCATCGACGAGGCGCTGGAGTTCTTTTCTAATATTCACACCATCGCCGACAAACTTAAAACGATGCAGAAAGTTGGTTTGGGCTATGTCCGCTTGGGCCAGAGCGCTACAACACTGTCGGGCGGCGAAGCCCAGCGCATTAAGTTGGCGGCCGAGTTAGCCAAGCGCGATACCGGCGCTACTTTGTATATTTTAGACGAGCCAACAACTGGCCTGCATTTTGCCGATGTTGAAAAACTGCTCGGTGTTCTCCAGACGCTCGTTGACCGGGGCAATACGGTGGTGGTAATCGAGCATAATTTGGATGTTATTAAGTCAGCCGACTGGCTAATTGATCTGGGTCCTGGTGGCGGTGAGAAGGGTGGCGAAATCGTCGCTAAAGGCACACCCGAAGAAGTCAGTCAGAACCAATCCTCTCTTACGGGTCAGGTTTTAGACAAAGTCTTGTTTGGGCAAAAGAAAGGGGCATCTGTTTCCAGACGCCCTTGACTGCATCCTTTCATTTTGCCGGCTTTCATTTTGTGAATCGGAATACTGATTCGAGTAGGATATACTGTGAGCGATGAAAAAGTTGACCAACAATCTGCCAACCCAGCCTGGTGTGTATCTTTTCAAGGACGACTCTGGCGCCGTGCTCTATGTTGGCAAGGCCAAAAACTTGAGAAATCGGGTTGGAAGCTATTTTACAAACAAACACTTAGATCGACCGTGGGTGAGCGTGATGATCGGGTTAATTGATGACATTGAAATAATTGTCGTCAACAACGAACTCGAGGCCCTAATTTTGGAATCCCGCTTAATCGGCGAATATTTGCCGAAGTACAATATCAAACTAACTGACGACAAGGCCTACCCATTTATTAAACTAACCGTCAACGAGCCGTTCCCCTGCTTTCAGGTTGTCCGCAAACGCGCTCGCGACGGGGCAAAATACTTTGGTCCCTATCTATCGGCCTGGTCGGCACGACTAACTTGCGAGTTCTTGCGCCGGCTTTACGGCGTTCATATCAGTAATCGAGCCTTGCCCTCTGGTAATGCTCGGCCCTGCTTAAACTGCCAGCTTGAAAATAACTCATGCCCGTTGGCCGGTGAAATATCTGCTGAAGCATATGCTGTCAAGGTAACAAAATCTGTTGAATTCTTGCTTGGCAAACGCAACTCGCTTTCCAAGGACTTGAGTTTGCGAATGAATCAGGCCTCGGAGGCAAAGAACTACGAGCTGGCGGCGAAACTGCGCGATCAGTTAAGGGCAATAAGACAAGTAACGACTAAACAGCACATCGTTGGGCAAGCCCAGGAAGATTTCGATGTCATCGCCACCGCTGAAACTAATAATCGATCTGTCGTAACATTACTCATGGTTCGTCAGGGGGTAATGAGCGGGCAGAAGCAGTTTGTCTTTGACTCACCGATTGATCAAGCGGAAAGCGAAGTTATTCGCCAATTTTTCTTAACACTTTATGCTAACTTCCCAGTACACCCGAGTTTAATTATTCTTGAGACTGCTATCGATGACCAGAAACTGATTGAAGGGTGGTTGGAAACGATGTCCGGTCATTCGATCGAGCTACGAGTTGCCACGCGCGGCGACAAGGTAGACTTTGTGGCGTTAGCCAAAAAGAACGCTGGAGCTAAACTTGAATCCAGCTTAGTAAACCAAGATTCGAGTATGCTTGGAGTTATCGCCATCAAAGAATTATTAGGGTTAGGTAAATTGCCGCAACGGATCGAAGCGGTTGATATATCTAACCTCGGTGCGAGCGAACCGGTTGGGGCCACCGTTTGTTTTATTAATGGTATACCGGATAAAAACGAGTATCGGCGCTATAAAATCAAAACGGTTGAGGGGCAAGATGACTTTGCGATGATCGCTGAAGTGACCGCCCGGCGTTTCGCGGACACTTCCCGACCGCTACCGGATTTGTTTGTGGTTGATGGTGGACCGGAACAGCTTGCCGCCGCCCTTAAGGCGGCGGAGCAACTAGCTACTAGCAACTGGCAGACTAGCAAGGAGCCAGAAGCAAGTGGCCAGATGCTGCGATTTATCGCTCTTGCCAAGAAGCCAGATCGGATATTTTTGCCGGGAAAGAAAAAACCCGTTCTGGCGACGCGGGGACATAAGGGAGTTCTTCTACTTGCTCGTATCCGCGACGAAACGCATCGCTTTGTCATCGGATTTCATCGCCAGCGTCAGCGGAAAAAATCTCTAAAGACTGTTGACTCCTAGTTGAAGGGGTAATTACTACTTTAGCGAAGTCGGGTGAACTTGTTGCCGAAAGCCAGGATGTTGATGCCGACGATAATAAAGAAAATGCCGACCAAAATGCCGACCAGTTGCGGAAAGATTATCACCAAAATCCCAAAAGCAATCGCTAGTGCGCCCATAAGTTGAAGTGAATTCATAGTATTAGTATACACAAAAATTCTGCCAAAAACTGTTGACAATCCGACGCAAAGGTGGTAATATTTTCACAACCCGCAAGCGGAAGCTCACTGCTTTTGTTCGCTGGTGCACTACCCAAAAACCGGGTGATCGCTGAAGATGCTTCAGATTGCTTAGGGGGGTAGGGAGGAAATCACATGATGATTCGAGGATCGCCCAGAGTGCGCAACTTGTTTAGCCAGATCGAACCAATTGCGTCCAACGGCGCCATCAACACGACCAACGGCCACACGTCGGCCGGCACCTTCAAGAACGACATCGACATTGGCGCGGACACCGGACACTCGACCAACGCGGTCTGAACCCCGGCGCCCCGGGCAGTGAGCGATAACTGGGCAACATGCCCACTATTGACTCAAGTCGATTGAATGTCACTTCTGGTTTGTGCGACAACAACAAGCCGCACACCAGTAATACATTACGCCGCTCCAGGAGAGCGGCATCCGACCCCGCCCCTAACAAGGTGGGGTCGTATATTTTACCCTTACTAATTACTTGGTAAAACTAGGCATTGAGTTAAAATATATTGAATGGCTGAAATTAAAGAAACTTTTTTAATCGCTTCGCCGATCGAGAAAGTCTGGCAGGCATTGGTTGACCCAGAGATAATCGCCAAGTGGAGCAATGCTCCAGCCAGAATGAGCGCCGAGGTTGGTTTTGAATTTGAGCTTTGGAACGGCGACATTAGCGGAGTCAACACTGCCGTCGAGAAGCCCAATAAACTTGTCCAGGAGTGGCAATACGGCGATTGGCCAAAACCGTCAATCGTCACTTTTGACGTGACGTCCACCGATGATCACACAGAAATTAAATTAACCCAAACCGGCCATCCTTCTAGTGAAGAAAAGGATTTGAAAGAGGGCTGGGATATTTATTATCTCGGCGCAATCAAAAAATACCTCGAGGCAAACTAGCTCTGACGCAGATTCTTGAGTATTTCGATATTTTTCTGGTCAGGGCCCTTATCGTCAAAACCAGGTACTTCTAGGTAGCAAGCCAAACTCGCCCAGCGCGAGTCGTTCAGAATATTTCCAAACGGTTCAGCACCGAGAAATCCTTGGCCGATGTTCTCGTGCCGATCGCGCTTGGCGCCTAACTCAAACTTGGAGTCATTGAAATGCCAGCAGAAAACTTTGTCGAGGCCAATTAAGCGGTCAACCTCTTTGACATATGCTTCGTAGCCATTTTTGGTCTTAATGTCGTAACCAGCGGCAAAGGCGTGACAAGTATCCAAACAAACCCCAACCCGCGATTTGTCCGAAGAGGCGTTAACGAGCCACGCCAAGTCCTCCAGTCTACCGCCGATCGTCGAACCGGCCGAGTTTTCGTAAATGAGTTTCGATTCTGGAGGTGTCGCCGCCAGTATCTCGGCGATTACAGTTTTGATCTGATCTTGGTTGCCGAGCTCACCGTTGGTGTACGAGCCAGGATGAAAGATTGTGCCGACAACACCAATTTTCGCCGCCAAATTTAAGGTTTCAATTAGGGCAGTTTTGGTTTTAATAACATTCTCTGGACTGGTTCCAGCCAAATTCGTTAGATATATGCCATGAAAGATAACTTGCTTAAAAGTTTTTGGCCATTCGGCCTTAAACCACGCGCACTGTTCTTCGTCCCAACCCCGAATTTTCCACTGCAACGGCGCGGACGGAAAAATCTGCAACGCTTCGGCGCCGATCTTAATCCCGCTATCGATAGCATTCTTTAACCCGCCAGCGGTGGAAACATGTGCGCCGATATCCATCGTTGAATATTAGCTCATTAACTGCTATGATGCTACTCGCGCTCTAGCGCAAAATACCGCAGATCCAGGAGGGAAAATGACAGCGGCGCTCTTTTTCAACGGTAGTGTAAGGTTTCCCAGCAGCTTACCCCTGATTCAAACAATTCAGGGGAAACTTGCAAACGACAGTTTCGGCTCGATCGAGATTGTCCGATTGACAGCGTCTCAACAGCGAAGGAAGGTCAGCGATTCTGTCCGCCAAACCTACGACGATTTTTTCGGCAGCCGGTTAAATGGTAGAGGCGAACTGATTGCTCGAATTATTTGTTTCCTGAGTGGGGTGGAGGCAGTATTCGAAGTGATTGAGAGCTTTGATGACCAACCGAACGAGCTGATACTTCTCGACGGATTCAGGCTCCTCGTTCGGGAAGCTTTTGTCTACAATAGTAGCGGCATGACTGATAGCGACAAAATCTGGCTGAAGTATCAAACTCGTCAAGCCACATCCGCTATCATCAATGACCGCAAGCTCGACCTGTTGGTCTTGGTGTCCCTTGGTGAAGATGGAGCCAGAAAGATTGTCACCGATGCAATCTGCGACAAATTCGCCAACGGTAAGCCTTGTCTTTGGGCTAACGAGGTTATCCCCGTTCTGAATAACGACCTTATTAACGCTGCTCAAAGCTGCACCGACTCGCTTAAGGTACATGCAGCCAACTATATGCAGGTTGGCCGAGCCGAGTGTCCCATTCCCAGTCCAGTCTGAGCTACCGGCCGCCCCTTCGGGGCGGCTTTTCCATATACTATTTCCACGACTTACGCGCTCTAAGATGTAGGTCGTGGAAACACGACGCAAGTTCAAACCAGTTATATCAACTAAACTGCGTAAGTCGTGATTAATCTAGTTGGTGGTCAATAAAATGCTTTTCAAGAGATTGCCAATTGAGATTGTTGAAAAACGCATCAATATAGTCAGCCCGCTTGGTGGCAAAGTCTAGGTAGTAGGCATGTTCGTAGACATCCAGCGCTAATAAAGGAGTGGCATTCCAGACCGGGAAAGTATTTTGGGCGTCACCGATATAATTGAACAGTTTTTTGAAATCCCAATCGTAAGCCAACCAGGCCCAGCCGCGCGCGGCCGTCGCTGTGGCTTTCATGTCCTTCTGCCAGACTTCAAACGAACCAAAATCTTTATTTATTTGCTCTAAAAGTTTACCGGATGGTTTGCCACCTTCGCCCCCCAAATGACCGAAGTATAATTCGTGACTTTTGATCCCGCCGATGGCAAATGTCAGATCAACTTTGAGCGCCCGAATGTCGCTGTATATTTGATTGGCTGGTTCGGTGTCGACGGTTTTTAACTTGTCGATTATTTCGTTGTATTTCTTCACATACCCCTCGTAAAGCTTGTAATGCTCCGTCATTGTCCGCTCACTAATGCCGTTCAATTCCTTAATACTCTCGAACTTTTTTGCTTCGTACATTTACCTCCTCAATTGTTGACTTTAGTATATTATTAAGATATTGTTCGCTACATCGCAAGGGAGGAAGCTATGAATGTTAGTGAAAAGGCCTCTCATCTATTCTGGGTCGGACTGACGCTGCTCGTAACTGTCGCCGTTTGGGTGGTGAGTTGGCTCACTCGATTGGTTTGGGGCGAACGACCCGAAGATCCCTGGGGCAGAAATGAGTGATGCCCAACCCCTGTCCCCGCGCCCATCCGGCCGTGGGGATTTCATATTAACTTCGTCGTTTTAGTAATACACTCAAAATCGCTACTGTCTGTTTGTCTCCCCAAACTGATCCGAATGGTTTTGTGAATCTGCTCGCTGGTTAGCCCGATTGCCTGCAAGACCTGGGAGTCGACGATCGAGCTAGAGCTACAGGCCGAGCCAGAAGAAACAGCGATGCCATGCCGGTCAAACGCCTCAACTAAATTTGTTGCCTTAGCTTGCTCTAATGTAATCGAAAGATGATTGGGCAATCGCGTTGAAGTGGCACAGTTGATTTTGACACCAACCAACTTTTCTAGCTGGCTCTGAAGATCGTCACGCAATTGGCCGATCCGCTTACTGTCTGCTGTGCGCTGCTGATGGACGATGTCGCACGCTGTCGCTAACCCCACGATTCCCGGCACGTTTTCTGTACCGCTGCGGAGTGAGTTCTGCTGACCGCCGCCGTATAAAATCGGGAAGATCTGCACTCCCTCACGAACGTAAAGCGCGCCGACACCTTTCGGCCCGTACATTTTAGAGCCGTTGAAGCTTAGCAGATCGACTCCAAGCTTATCGACATCTAATTCCAAAAATGTCGCCGCTTGGCAGGCGTCGGTGTGAAAATACGCCCCATGAGCTTTGGCAATTTTGGCTAGCTCGGCAATATTTTGAATGACTCCAATCTCCGAATTGGCTAAGTGTATTGAAACCAGAACGGTTTCATTGGTCAGGGCTTTTTTAAGTGTGCCTGCTTCCACTAAACCAGCTGTTGTCACCGGCAAGTAAGTTACCTTCCAGCCGTCTTTGGCCAGCGCTCGACAAGCGTTTAAGACACTGGGATGTTCGATGGCGGTCGTAATTATGTGCTGACCCTTGTTCTTGTTGGCTTTGGCCACACCAATGATGGCTAGATTATTACTCTCTGTCCCACCGCTGGTGTAAAAGATATCCTCAGGCTTGGAGTTTAAAAAATCAGAGATTCGTTGGGTCGATTCAGTAATTGCGTCGTGGGCCGTGCGCCCAAAACTATGAATGCTCGATGGATTACCAAAGGTTTCCGTCTGATACGGCGCCATCGCCTCGACAACGCGTGGATCGGTCGGAGTAGCGGCAGCATGGTCAGCATAAATTCGTCTCATTTCAAGCAAATTCTACCAGAGAAACCGCTCTAGATATAGCCACGGTTGTTTGACTTTCGCTGTAAAGAACATACAATTGTCTTTATCTGCAGGAGAGTAGGAGGAATATCGTGTCTATTTCTAATCCGGCGCCCGCCGCCACGGTGCACCTTTCAGTCGGTAATCAAGAAATCAACCAACTAATTCGCGAGGGTAAGTTCCTCATTAGCGGAGGACACTTCAACATCGGGAGAGGTTATCACAGCGAAACCTGGGTATGCAAGGACTCTATGATCGCCGACCCGACAGTAGTGGAGAGTCTTTGCCAACCCTTGTCGACTCGCCTTGGGTTGCTGTGCGAGAACGTCGACGCGGTCGTTGGCCGCGCTAACGGTGGATTGGTGATTGCCTCCCAGCTTGCCCTTCAATGGAGCAAGCAGTCCAAACAACCTACCAAGTGCTACTTCGCCGAAGAGACCGACCACGACGGACTCAAGTTTCGACCGAGTTTCTCGAAAGCTCTCGAGGGAAAACGCGTGGTTGTTACCAGTGTGGTGATCACCACCGGGACAACGATCAGGGAAGTCGCTAACGAAGTTCGCCTACAAGGTGGCGAGGTGGTTGGCGCTGTAGCTTGGTTTCGACGGACGCTGACCAGTCCAAGCGACTTTGGTCACGTTCCGTTCCTTCTTACGTTGGACCGCGCCAACCTGCAAAGCTGGGCCGAAGGTCCTTGTCCCCTCTGCGACCACGGCACGGCTCTCAGCAATGAATATGGTATTCACCTGCCAGACAAGTTCTGAGCGACAACCCTGTTCGATCCAAAGGCCCCTCCACCCAGGAGGGGCATTATTTACCCCCTATATACTGTCAGTCGACAGCACGGCAACTTGGGTTTTGTCATGAAGCAAGTTTTGGAAACGGTTGGCTTCCGCCACTGACCCTAGGATTTTCCCGTAGTGCATCGGAATGGCAAGGTCGGGTTCGATCAGCTGTGTTGCCTTAATAGCTTCATCCAAAGTCATTACAAACGTCCCGGAGATTGGCAGAAACGCAACATCGATTTTCTTAACCGCTTCCATTTCAGGTACTAGATCGGTATCGCCGGCGTGATAAAAGCGAAGATTCTTCGATCCTTGTATAGGGATTTCGACAACGAAACCAACACCACCCAGCTCTTTTGGATGAAAGACTTCGTTAGGGGTACGGAATTTATCGACATTATAGGCCGGAATCGCCCAGTAAGTTAATTTGCCGGCCGTAACTTTATCGTCCCCAGAATAGTAATCGACTTGCTCGCCAAATTCGCCAAGCTCGCCCTTACAACAGTTCGGCGCAACAACCCTTGATTTTGGACCAAGCAGTTTACGGATAGACGAAATATCGCAGTGGTCAAAATGCGGGTGTGACACAAAAATGAAGTCAACTGGTTCTGGTTCCCCGTGAAGATCGTACGGATCAAACGCAAAGCTGACCGTTGGCACGGCAACATCGACCCGAAAACCATCATGACTCATGGCCGTAATCGTCGCCCCCTTATACGTAGTCTCCTTCATTGCTTCCCAGCTAGAATGGCGAGTTCAACCAAGCGACAAGAGTAGCCGTATTCGTTATCGTACCAGGCGACGACTTTGACCATGTCGCCATCGACGACCTTGGTCAGCTCTAGATCGACAATTGCTGATGCCGGATTGCCGACGATGTCGCTGGAAACGAGCGGTTGGTTGGTCACTTCCATTATCCCTTTGAAGCGCGGCTCCTCGCTGGCATGCGTTAAGGCTTCGTTTACTTCCTCGACGGTGGTTTTCTTTTTGACTATGAAAGTGATGTCGGAAAGCGAACCAACGGGAGTGGGAACTCGAATCGCCAAACCATCAAATAGACCCTTCAGTTCGGGAATAACTTCAGTGGTGGAGAGAGCGGCGCCGGTTGTAGTTGGGACGATGTTCTCGGCCGCCGCCCGAGCCCGACGCAAATCTTTGTGTGGCCCATCTTGTAGGTTCTGATCGGCGGTGTAGGAGTGAATAGTTGTCATCATCGCCTTCAAAACTCCAAACTCGCGGTTAATAACGGCCACCACCGGCGTAATGCAGTTGGTGGTGCAAGAAGCGTTGGAGATAACTGGGTCGTCGCTTTTTATATCGCCTTCGTTGACGGAAATTATATGAGTGGCCATCGAACCCTTTGGTGGCGCGGAGATAATTACCCGCTTGGCCCCGGCGGTAATATGGCCCATCGCCGTTTCTTTTTCGGTAAAAAACCCGGTGCATTCCAGCACTACATCGACGCCTAGATCTTTCCAAGGTAGTTTAGTCGGATCTTTCTCGGCAAAACTGGGAACTTTTTCGCCGTTGAAAATTAAGTGCTCGCCATCAGGATCGGCGGAAATTTCACCCGACCAAGTACCGTAGTTGGAGTCGTATTTAAATAGATGGGCCAGTGTGGCGTCATCGGTCAGGTCGTTGACCGCCACAAGTTTCGCGTCTTTCTTTTCTAATAAAATTTTCGCCGCTGTTCGTCCGATCCGTCCAAAACCATTAATTGCTATGTTCATTGTTTTTACCGTATCGGTAAAAACAACTCCTAGCAACTGGCTTCAAGCCAAAGAGGGTTGAAACAGAAAACCACCCCCAAAACCCTTGATTTTCTAGGGGTAAAGCGGTACACTCTCGACATAACGTTTGGGTTCGATAAATCAATCTGAACGCGCAGGAGGACGAAGTGAAAAATAAAGGTGAATTGGTTCTTGAGGCACTGCATGCGATGCGAGACGTCTATGGCGCTCCCGAAAGGGGGCGGCTGACGCTCACGATTACTGGCGACAGTAATTCGCCCGACAAGCCGAATAATCGAGCCATTGGCACTGCTTGGCTTCTGGGGAAGTTCGATCCCAAGCTTGACATGTGTCCGCTCGTGAGCGAACTCGTCGTCTATAGGGGCTTCGTGGTTTTCCGCATCTTCGATGGACTGGGCGAAGTGGGCGGAGCCCAGAAATTAACCCATCGAAAGGGTTTTGCCTGGTTCATCGACGAGTGCTGGCCGGAGTACCTTCAGAACAGCCAGTAGTACCCTCGAGCCCCCTAGCGCACTGCCAAACGGCAGAAAGCGACGGGGGCTTTCCCACACCCTTAATTTACATGCCTAAACCTGTAGACACCTCCGAGGTGTAATATGGTTGGCGATTGTAAAAATCAAGCTTTATTGTTACTGCCAAAGAGGCGGATGTGTTTGATGACTTCGTCACGGATTTCGTCGCGCGAGGGGGCAAGCTCTTCGCGGGGGTCGTAGATATCCGGATCCTTTAAAGTTCGGCGTAGTTCGCGAGTAAAAGCCAGGCGCAGGTCGGTATCGATATTAATTTTACAAATTCCTAAACTAATCGCCTCGCGAAGTACTTTCTCGTCGGTACTGGAAGCGCCGTGCAAAACCAACGGCACATCGACTGCCTTGTCTATTTCTTTTAATAAATCCAAATCTAATTCCTCGTTCGGGAGCGGTTTACCGTGGGTGGAGCCGATCGAAACGGCGAAGCAGTCGACATCGGTTTCTTCAACGAATTGGGCCGCTCGTTTGGGATCAGTGAAATGACCGCGGTTGCCGTCAACATAGTCTTCCCGGCCACCGATTTGATCTTCTTCAGCTTCGACAGTGATTTTTCGTCGATGGGCTCGGGTAGTAAAGTCTTTGACAAACTTAATCCTCTCGTTCTTCTCCATTTTCGAGACATCCAGCATGACCGAGCTGAAGCCGATGTCAGCGGCTTTCTGGACTAATTCAAAATTACGGCCATGATCAAAATGAATAGCGACCGGAATGTCGGCGCCGTCAGCCAGGGTCTTGGCAATCGCAAAAGCTAAATCTAATCCCATATAATCGATCGATTTTTCGCTGATTTGCAAGATTATGGGCGACTTTTCTTTTTCACCTGCTTCGACAATCGCCATTGCCGACTCAAGCGTTGTCATATTGTAACCGCCGATGGCGTATCTTTCTCGGTCGGCTTTAGCGAGCATACCGCTCATATTAACTAGCATTTTTTCTCCTTATAACTCGCTCGACGGCATGCACAATGTCGCTAATACCAAGATGATAATGTTCCATCAATTCTTCAGGTTGGCCGGATTCACCGAAGGTGTCCATTATCCCAACCCGCTCTAAAGGCACGGGGTGATGGTCGCCTAATACTTCGGCCACCGCTGAGCCCAGCCCACCGATGATCTGATGTTCTTCGGCGGTAACTATCGCCCCAGTCTCTTTAGCGGCGTCAATTATTGCCTTGGCGTCAATTGGTTTAACGGTGTGCATATTCAAAACCCCCACCGATAACTTGCCTTCGAGTTCTTTGGCGGCCATTATCGCTCGATAAACCATTTGGCCGTTAGCGATAATCGTCACATCACTTCCCGCCAGGATCGGTAAGGCCCTACCCAGCTCAAATGGTGTCTCGTCTTTAGTGATAACTGGGGTTTTTTCACGACCAAAACGAATATAACTTGGGCCAACATGTTTGGCGATCGCTAGTGTAGCTTTTTTAGCTTCGACGGAATCGGTGGGGACGACAACGGTCATGTTCGGCAAAACTCTGGTAATAGCAATGTCTTCGAGCGCCTGGTGCGTTGCTCCATCCGGTCCGACCGAAATGCCAGCATGGGCTCCGACAATCTTAACGTTGGCCTGCGAATAACAAATCGAGACGCGGATTTGGTCCCAGTCGCGACCGGGGTTGAAGACAGCGTAAGAGGATATGAACGGGATTTTGCCCGACAATGCCAACCCGGCTGCCACACCAGCCATATTCTGCTCGGCCACGCCCATTTCGAAGTATCGTTCTGGATAGGCCTCGGCGAACGACTGAACTCGGATGCTTTCAACTAAATCGCCACAAAGGGCAACAATGTCTGGATTGTTTTTTCCCAGCTCCAGCAGTCCCTGCCCAAAACCGTCCCGCGGCGGTATTTCCTCAAACTTCTCGTGATGTAGCGGAACTAAGTATTTCATTCGTGCTCGCTCACAATCTTGCCTCGCAACGTTCGCAATTCTTTTAAAGCCAGTTTGGCTTCGTCGGATTTTGGCACTTTGCCGTGCCAGTGGTAATCGTTTTCCATAAAATCGACGCCTTTGCCTGGAATGGTGTGGGCAATGATGACTGTTGGTTTTTCAAAAACGGCCTTGGCGTGACGAAACGCCCCGATGATATCTTCAAAGTTATGACCGTCGATTTCTAAGACATGCCAGTTGAAGGCGCGGTATTTGTCGGCTAGTGGCTCGAGCGGCATGACATCTTCGGTAAAACCGTCGATCTGAATATTATTACGATCAATCACAGCCGTTAAATTATGGAGTTCGTTTTTGCCGGCAAACATTACTGCTTCCCAGAGTTGACCTTCATCATGCTCGCCATCAGATAAAACAGCATATGTTCGCCACTTTTTCTTATCAAGTTTGGCGGCCAGCGCCATACCGCAAGCCTGGCTTAATCCTTGGCCCAGCGGACCAGATGAGTTCTCGATTCCGGGCAGGGCGAGATTGTGGGGATGGCCATGAAGTCGCGTGCCGAATTTGCGTAATGTCATCAGTTCTTCGACCGGAAAATAGCCGCGATGAGCTAAGGTTGTATAAAGCACCGGGCAGATGTGGCCGCAGGAGAGAACTAACCGATCGCGATCGGGCCAGTCTGGTTTTTTTGGATCGATATTTAATACTTCAAAATATAGGGCGGTAAAAATATCAGCCATTCCAAGCGGCCCGGCAGAGTGGCCTGACCCAGCCTCAAGCAACATCTTGATAATCGCTTGGCGGATCTCGTTAGCTTTCAGCTCTAGTTGTTTAGTCGACATTTTCGGCCTTCCCTAGAAGTTCTTGGTAATTTTCCTGCCAATCACCCTCGGAATATAGCGCGGCGGAGCAGATGGCGTTATCGGCACCGGCAGTGCGTAAGGCGCGGACGTTGTCTGCATTGACCCCACCATCAGCCGTAATTGTTAAGCGATAAGGTTGTTTATGTAGATATGAAACTGCCAAGGCGGTATGCGGTTGTTGCGGTTGGCCGACATGTCCGGGTGTCACGCCCATAACCTGGATGTATTGGCTAACGGCAAAAAACTTTCGGAGCGAAGTGAGATCGGTTTCGGGATTGACCGCAAACCCGAGCAATATATCGTTCACCCGCGCTTCGGTGGCCAACTCTTCTAAATCAAATTCCGACTCGACATGAACAATCGCCCGAATTATCCCTCGACTTTTTAGCGGGGCTAATAACGCCAGCGGGTTTTTGACCATCAAGTGGGCTTCGGCGTATTCAATGTCTATGACCGGCCATTTATCGACAGGCATGGCTTCGCCAGAAACGAAATTATGGTCAATAACGTCAATGTGAAAGGAGTTGCCGACTTTGCGGGCAAATTTGAGTCGCTTGGTGAACTCTTCCTTATTTGTCACCAAACAGGCTGGGATGATGAAATTTTTAGATTTCATGAATCGATCTGCTTGATTCGTCTTTTATGACGATCGCCATGGCTAAAACTTGTCGACAAAAAGGTCGAGACAATTTCCCAGGCAGTTGTTTCGTCTATAAAACGCGCTGGCAACGAAAGAATATTGGCGTCGTTATCCTCACGAGTCTCGATTGCCATTCTTGAGCTCCAAACAACAGCGGCCCGAGCACCTCGAACACGATTAGCGACCATTGCCATCCCTTGGCCGGACCCACAAATCATTATCCCCTTACCGTCGTGTTTCAGCACTGCTTTTGTCAGCTGTTTGGCTAGTCCGGGGTAATCGACGGGGTCTCGAGAAAATGTCCCAAAATCCTCAAAGGTAATCTTTCTTTCGGCTAGCTTGTGACGAATTTTTTCTTTGAGGTCGAAACCAGCGTGGTCGGCGGCAAGAAATAGCATCCTAGCCTTCTTACTCCTCGACTACATTGACCGGATCGCCCGAGACCATTCCTTCAACGTTATCGACGGTCGTATTCAAAATATTTCGCATCGACTCCTTGCTGTTAAAGGCGTTGTGCGGTGTTAAGAGAACTTTTGGATGACGCATTAAGGCGTGATCAGCCATCGCCATTTGGTAGTCGTTGAGCTTGAAATACGGCGAGAAGAACTGTTTCTCCTCCTTGAGAAGGCCCTCATCTTCCAAGACATCGATTCCGGCTTGGGCAACTGTACCGTCGTCCAGGGCGGTCAGCAAGGCGCTGGCGTCGATTAAGCCGCCGCGAGCGGTATTGAGAATAACCACACCTTTTTTCATTAACTTAAATTGCTCGGTAGATAACATATGCTTATTCTCTGGGGTTAAGGGCACATGAACGGTAATGACATCTGCTTTTCCCAGCACTTCATTCAATGGCATATACTCCAAACCTAATTTTTCGGTCAGTTCAACATTTGGGTGTGGGTCAAAACCGATCAGCTTCATATCTAGACCGTGAGCAATTTGGGCCACATGGGCGCCGATTTTTCCGGTACCGACGACGGCCAGGGTTTTGCCAGAAAGATCCCAGCCAGAAAGGCCGGTATATTCGTAAACTCCATCACGCGTTCGCTCGACCGATTCAACGATCTTGCGCGACATCGCTAAAAGCAGTGCCATCGTGTGTTCAGCCACAGTATTGGGGCCGTAGGCCGGAACATTGCTGACGATGATTTTGCGATTTTCCGCTTCTTCAAGGTCAATATGGTCGACCCCAACCGACATCGTCGCGATACCCTTGAGGTTGCGTAAATGGGTTAAAACTTGGTGTGAGAAATCAGAGTATATAAAAGAAACGATATAGTTGGCTTGAGCCGCCTCATGCATATTATCGTAGGTTAGGCGGTGATTAAAGAATTCTAGCTCAACCTTATGCTGAAGCTTGTCTTTCAAAAATTCTTGCTCCCACGGCTCGACTTCAAAACAAACAACTTTCTTCCCCTCCATGATTACTTTCAGCGTAACGCAAAATGAAGGTAAGAGAAAGCGCGCTACTACACCGTGAGTTTACCCGCCTGGTACAATCATGTAAGGTAACAGGGTTACAAATTGCGGGTGTGGTTCAATGGCAGAATATCAATCACCCCTCGGCACCCCTCGGCAAGCCGACGGGATTTGATCGAGGGTGATTGTTCGATTATGGCTTTCATCGTAGCCACAATCGAATAACCTTCCCCCGCCCTCCGTAGCAGTTGCAGCGCGGGATTAGCTCAATGGTAGAGCGCTTGCTTCCCAAGCAAGATACGCGAGTTCGATTCTCGTATCCCGCTCTGTGTCTGCTACTGCGGAGGACGGGCAAGGTTGAGACGAGGGTTCGATTCCCTTCACCCGCTCAAGAACTAGACTTTTCGATACGAGGACAATTTCCGAAAGTTCTAAGATCTGTGTTTCATCTAATACCTGTTGTTGGCCTTTTTCTCCAAAATTTATCCATTCTTTACCACCATTTTCTTTTCTATATAAAACTCTTTCTTGCTCGTTGATATTGATGTCAATGATCCATCGCAGTTGTTTTTCTACGAACAGCTGTCCAGCGTAATTTGTCCCGAAACTATGGCTTCTTCGAGTCCAAATCCTGCCTCAATGATGAGTTGGTTTTTATCTTGTGTTACCGGGTGAACAGAGAAAGCAATTCCTTCTGTGCGTTCCCTGGCTAATTCTATGCCCTGTTCAGAGACACCGAGATACTACTTGCATTCCAGGTCGTCGCCATTAGGCTTTTAGAGTGCCTGGTTACGAAAATATTTCTGGATTTTCCATATTTATTTGGTTTCTAATATTCTTACTGTACCGTGATTAGCTCGAACCTCTACCATATCGCCATCTTTTATCATCTGAGTTGCATCTTTTGTTCCAATAATACACGGCTTTCCCAATTCTCTTGAAACAATAGCGGCATGACAAGTAATTCCCCCCTCATTAGTGACAATGGCTGCCGATTTTTTCATCAGTGGCACGAATTCTGGTCTTGTCATGCTCGTAACCAAGACTTCGCCATCTTTAAAACGAGAAAAATCTTCTTGGGTAAGAATGATGCGCGCTATGCCCTTAGCATATCCTTGAGAAGCAGTTTGGCCGGTGATAACCTTTGTCTTATTCGTTTCTCCCGACAATATATTCTCTAAATCTTTTTTAATGGAGTTCGCCTCTGCCCCCTCGTATATTTTATATGAATTACCGAGAATAGTAATCAAAACACCTTCATTATATCGATTTTCCAATGTGGAGCTTGGGATTAATCCCTTGATAACATTATCAACCTCGTCGAAACTTAAATAACGTAAATATTTTTTTTGTATGCCCGTCTTGTCTTCTATTGCAGACAGAATGAAATCTAAGGCATGAATGCCCATTAAGTTTACTTTCTTTCGATGCTCTCTCCAGTAAGTCAAATTACTAAAGAACCACAACGGATTTTCTTTTAGCTGTAGTTTTTTGAGTACTTTGTCGATCTCTCTATGTTTGTCTTTTTCGTATTGCTCAAGCTTTTTGAATTCTTCTTTGAAAACTGATTTATCCTCAAGATATTTGTTAGCTTCGTCTTTCATCTCTTCTAAAGTTATATGCTTGATGTGAGTGTAATTTGACTTGTAGTAATCGAACTTTTTCCGATATTGTTCTATGGCATCTTTATTTTTTCCCAAAAACTTTTCAGCATCTTTAGTACTTATTGAAGCATCTTCGATAAGAGACAAAAACGCGTATTTTCTTTCGTCAGCAAAAGTCATTTCCACCGGCATGGTAAGAACCTCCACCGATTTTTTATCCAAGTTTTTCTCTTTTGCAATTTGATTAATTCTTTCTTGATCAACACCCGTATCAAAAGCGTCAATAAACAAACTGTAGTCCCAGAACCCCTTATAAGCGGACTTTAATTTTTCAAAAATTGATCTAATCTGTACATCATCCAGCTCCCTAGAAACGATTTCGTGTGATTCAAGGTATATGTCCTCAATCTCGGCGGAGTAATATAAATATTTACCGTACAATTTAGAGTACTTATCCTTATCAGAGTAAAATGCGTAAAAAGTGCTTGCTACGTTTTTAAGAGAATTAAGGTCCCAGTAGCCAATGCCGTAATCCCCTTTAAAATACAAATCTAGCTGGCCAAAATCTATTATTTCCTCATCTCGCTTTAAGGTAAATGAACCCGCAACGAGTGCCCAAGGCCAGCAGGTAAAGGGAACTATCTCTCCTTCCTGCTTATATAACTTGCGAACATTTTTTTGTTTTGATTTTGCCTGATGTTTATTCAAAACATCGACATCGTCTAATATGTCTGAAATTTGAATATTGTAAATTTTACAAATCTTTTCTAGTGTCGAAAACTTAACATCTTCAACAGACCCTTTCATAAGGGCATTGATAGTGTTGCGATTGATACCAGTATCTCTGGAGATGTCTGTTGCAGACTTTCCAAGTTTTCTCGCTATTTCAGCTAGTTTAATTGTTGCCATATTATTTTTGCCTAACCCATTACTCAAATACCCTGCTATCATAGCAAAATGCTTATAAAAGTCAACTAGATGACAGGTGTATTAATCATAATGCAAGATTCTCGATGAATTGAGGCGAAGGCGGGGCGGCTTCCTTAGTTTGGGAGTTTTTGGTAAAGTAGGCTCGAGCGCAGTCGTAAATATACTCAATGAAAAAATGTGAAGTTTGTGAGGTTCTAACAATTGATCAGGATGTAATTTTCGAAACCAAATTTTGGCGAGTTTCACTCGACCGTAGCGATCAATACTATCTCGGGCGATCATTCGTAACCGTCAAGCGCCATACTGGAGATTTGGCCGAATTAACTAGCACCGAATGGTTGGATTTGCAGGAAGTAATTTCAAAATATGAAACGGCCGTTCGTTCTGTCTTTGGAGCTATCGTCTTCAACTGGAGTTGCCTGACAAACAACGCTTTCCAGACCAAGCCCTACAATCCACACATTCATTGGCATGTCCGACCGCGTTACGACAAAGTAGTAGAAGTTGGAAGTCAAGTTTTTACAGATAATGAATTCGGCCATCACTATGCTCGAAGCACAAGCCTGGGAGTTAGCGGTGATGTTGCTGCGGCGATTATTAAGAAAATCAAAGGTAACCTTTAAACTAGCAAAGACCCCGGAACATCTCCGGGGTGCTTTGCTAGAGTTGAGGTGGAACTAAATTTAACCGGTGCCTCTTTAAGTAGGATGCGCACCGATGTGTCTCTGGTACCCAACCGACCCTATGCCGACTATCCAAAACATCATCATGACCACAACCTACACCCCTACTATGTTGGTGGTCATTGGCATAACCTACGACCAAAGGATATGTTTGGACTAATTTCTTTAGAAAAACAAGCAAAAAACAGGTGGCCGGCGGCCTTTACATTACATGCGGTCATCGCTAGACTGTTAAAACATGGGCGCAAAAAGTTCTGACATCATCGAGGTCAAAAACTTAACCAAAACCTACCCTGGTAGCACCGAAGCCGTCCGGGGAATTTCGTTTAACGTCAAAGATGGCGAATTCTACGGTTTCTTAGGCCCGAACGGCGCTGGTAAAACGACTACCATCAATATGCTAGTCAATTTAGTCAAGAAAACTTCTGGTTCGGTTGTTATCGATGGCCTGAAACTCGAAGAAAACTTGGACGAAATCTACAAGCGAGTTGGTTTCGCGATGCAGGAGGTTGGTTTAGACGAAGTGGCCACCGCCCGCGAAATGATGCAGCTCCATGGCCGACTTTATCATATGCCCCCATCAGAGATTGACGCCCAGATTGCCAAACTCCTGAAATTGGTTGAGCTAGAAAAAGTCGCCGACAAATTTACTTCCACTTACTCCGGCGGTATGCGTCGCCGCTTTGACCTAGCTCTCTCGCTAATCCATAAACCAAAAATTCTTTTCTTAGACGAACCAACTCAAGGTCTCGACCCGCACGCTCGTCAGCTAATTTGGGCCCATTTGCGTCAATTAAATAAAGAGGGGATGACGATTTTCCTTACCACTCACTTCATGGACGAAGCCCAAGAACTCTGTGACCGAATAGAGATTATGGACAAGGGCAAGATCGTCACCGAGGGGTCACCGGCCGAGTTGATGAAGAAACATAACGCCAAGAATATGGAAGAAGTTTTCTTGAAAACCACTGGTAGCAATTTGGGCGACGAAGAAGTCAACGCCAATGCTCCCGACCCATTTACGAGAGCACGATCATGAATACATTTTTCAGTGACTGGTATTACCTTTCAATCCGCAACATCAAATTAATATGGCGGCCTCTTTTGGCGTTACTGCCACCGTTCTTTATGCCAATTTTCTTCTTTGCTGTTAACTCGCTATCGCTTTCTGCTCTCGCTCAAGTCCCGGGTTTCCCAGATGTATCGTACAAAGATTTCATCGCGCCGGTGGCAATATTTACCGCGATTTTCTTTTCGGCTGGTAATGCCGGCATTGAGTTGGTTCAAGATATTCAGAGTGGTTATTTCAAAAAATTGATCATAATGCCAATTAACCGTTTGGCGATAGTCTTAGCTAAATTAGCAGAAATCGCCGTCCAATCATTGGGCCAAGGAATCATCATGTTAACCCTACTTTTGCTTTGGGGGGTGAGGATTCAGTCCGGCTTCCTGGGGGTCTTAGCAATATTTGCGATTCTGATCATTTTTGCGATGGCCTGGAGTTGTATCGGTATGATTAGCGCTCTGCGAACCCAAAATGCCCGGCTGGTTCAATCGCTATTCATTCTTGTCTTCCCGCTCTTATATCTAACCACTTCCCAAACTCCGCGCGAGTTACTGCCGTCAACATTCGCCACCATCACCGACTACAACCCCGTCACTCATATCATTGAAGGTATTAGGGCGCTGGTCTTAGATGGCTGGGGTAGCCCAGACATCGGTTATGCCTTCCTGGCCGCCGGTGGGATGTTTGTAGTCTTCGTTACCTTCACCATGCTCTCCTTCCGCAAAGCCCTGAAGTAGCTCACCCGTGTTGACATTTTGTCAATAAACGCTAAGCTGTGTTTAGCTCTTTCGAGGAGGCCGCTATGGAATGCTTTTGCCCGAATTGTGGAACCAAGATGGAGGAGGAAAGGATCGGTAAGTTCGCCGATCAAAACCCCCTTCCGCCAGACTCCAGTAGATCACAGATTGCGAAGGAACACGGTAGTGTCATACTCTATGATTGCCCCAAGTGTGAAATCACCTGGGAGAAAACAACGGCCAACGGGAAGTTGAAAATCAGAGGACGCGCTGTCGACGCAATCGATGTGATCGCCGACGTCTTAGACAGCGACAACCCGCCCGAGGTGGTTCAGCTCGAATTTCGTCACTCTCGCCCCAAACTACCATAGGTAGGGGGGCGATTCTTTTTTATGGTCTATCGAGGTAAAATGGTAGAGGTTGCTAGCGTAGCTCCCAGCCCCGAAGCTTACCAGCTTACAGAATTACATTCTGTCACGCGGTGCGCTTGAAGCTGGGCAGGCAGTGGTAAAGCGATGAATGCCGGAGTAACTCAGTGGTAGAGTAGCTGTTTCGTAAACAGCAAGTCGCGGGTTCAATCCCCGCCTCCGGCTCACTTATTCTCCGTAAAGTATGGGCGCCTAGTTCAATTCCCCGAGGTGGCTCCAATTATTCAGAGTTATAATGTGGTATACCACATAAGAACTCTGTGGCGATTCTTTGATTGTTATTTTGATATATGAAGCTACCGCCGGCGAGGTTTCGCCGGTGGTTGCTTCCTGACAGTAAGATCTGTCAGTTTGTTTTCTCGTTAGTATTTGGTGGGTCTTCGGCGGGAGCGGGTTCGGCACCGTCTTCGACTGGGACGGGCTTCCACTCGGCGTTCTGCAATTCGCTAAATTCTTCCTCGTGTTTACCTTTTACATGGTCCTTTATTTCAAGTTTCTCTTTTTCAATACTCTCCTCCGCATAGTGAGCACGAGTTTGAAAGTCATCCCGACGGTGTTCCAATTCTTTTATTAGCTTTTCCCGTAGTTTCTCGAGTTCGGCTAGACTTTCGCTAACATACTGTTTTCTATCATAATCCCTGCGATAACGATCCGAATCCGGCGACCACTGACGTTCACCTACATTCTTCCATGCAAACAGATCACTATCGATGCGTGTCGATCCTATGATTCTAATGTTCTCATCTAGTTGCTTCACAGCCTCGTTGCAAGACTTTAATTCGCTTTTGGAATCCATAAGATCTAAATTGCTCCAATTTTCTGTATCCAGATGACGGCGCAGCTCTTCCGCATGCTGATCTGCACCTTCTTCAAGCTCAAGTTTGCTGCCTGATACTTCCTGCTTTGATTCACCTAAATCTTCCTGTGGTGATGGGCCTTTTTCGTTTTCCATTTTCAACCTCCTTAATACTGCCATTTAACTCTCTCTCTCTCTCTGTTCGTCAAGAGCGACCAAAAAAGGAGCGGATGCTCCTTTTTTCGGTTTGTTAGTTTAGAGTTTATTCGGGTTTTTCGGCAGGTTCGGCTGGGGCAGCGGGTTTGTCACCTTCGACAGGGGTCTCGCCTCCAGTTGCTTCGCCTTCGGCGGCAGGAGCTTCTTCGCCGAGAGCGCTGACAGCGGCAACTTCGGCGGCTTTGTCTTCGGCTAGTTCAGCTTCCAGCTCTTCTTCGCTTCGCGGTGCCGATACCAAGGCGACCGTCTCTTCCATTTCGTCTTGGATTTGGACGGTTTCCGGGACTTGAATATCGCTAACCTTAATAGAGTCGTCAAAGGTTTTTAAAATAGAGATGTCGACTTCGACATTCGGAATTAGGTTGCCCGGCAAACAGCGGATGGTCAGTTCGTCGCGGTTGGCGATGAAGTTACCTTCGAGCTCGTCGACGGCTGGCGAGATACCAACAAAGATAATTGGAATGGTTGTTTCGATCTCTTCGTCCATCTTGACGGCGTAAAGGTCGAAGTGGATTGGCTCACCGTTTAAGTAGTGTAACTGGGGTTCGTGAAAAAGCACCTTGATCGGTTTTTGCTCACCGATCGTCAAATCGACCAAAGTACCGCTACCGGCCTTGGCGTAAGCTTTCTTCAGGGCAACTTTTTCCGCCACGATTGGGGTCGAGTCTAAACCGTGACCATAAACGACACCAGGAATATCTCCCTTGAGCCGAAGTGTCTTAACTTTTTTGCCGGTCAGCTCTCGCGAGCGGGCGGCTAAGGCCACTGATTCCATTAGGAAAAATTATAACTGATTTAAAAGACTTTTTCCAGAGTGGTCTGCAAGGAATCTACCTCGGCGTGGATAAGTTTAAGTTCGGAGGGTGATATCGGTCCGGCCTTAACCAAATCCTTGAGCGTCAACGGCACGAGTAGAATGATCGGAAAATGCCCCCGACTGCAGGTAACTGAAAGCTCGACGGCTTTATTTAGCTCATAGGCCCGAATATGAATATCGCGCAACTCGAACATCCGACCGCAAACTGGACAGGTCAATTCTTGTTGGGCTTTCCGGATTTCGTCCTGTAAGGATCTCATCTGTACCAAGAATATAGAATATTGATTCAAGAAGCAAGTTTACGCCGTTGGGAGTCGCGCCATTTTTGGATTTCGGCGTGATGGCCAGACAGGAGCACATCTGGAACTGTCATGCCTTTGTACATTTCCGGGCGGGTAAACTGCGGGTATTCCGTTAAATCGGCTTCGAAGGTCTCTTCCTTGAGCGACTCGGCGTTGCCTAGAACACCCGGAATAAGACGGGTAACCGTGTCGATGATCGTTAGAGCGGCTAACTCCCCACCGGAAAGAACGAATGAACCGATCGAGACTTTTTGATCGACATACTTTTCGATTCGGGCGTCAAATCCTTCGTAACGACCGCAGAGTAGAATTAATCGCTTTTTCGCCGCAAAATCTTCGGCCATCTGCTGATCAAACAAATCACCATCGGGAGAGAGCATAATCCGGTGAGCTTTATGACTGTGATCAAGCGCTCCGAGCGCGGCATGAGTGACATCAACCCGCAAAATCATCCCCGGACCACCGCCATACGGCGTGTCGTCGACGGTGCCATGACGATCGATTGCCCAAGTCCGCAGTTGATGGGCTCGAATATCAATATGACCAGCTTTCTGGGCTCGGGCGGGAATAGAATGGCCCAGAGCTTGGTCAATTAAATCGGGGAAGAGTGTTAGGACATCGATGGTCATAACACTATTCTAGCCTAACCAAAAAACGGCCGCTAATTTGGCGCCCGTTTATTGGAATTCGTTAGTTACTAGAAAACGCCGGTGGCTTTTTCTTCGATCGGTTTTTCAGCAGACATTTCGGCGACGGGCGCTTCCGCCTTCACTGAAGTTTCGGCGGACAAGTCGTCTACTTTTTCGGTTGTTTCTGTTGGTTTTTCCGCTGGGACCGAACTTTCGGTTTTTTTAGCGGGCGCTGGTTTGGTGGCAGATTCTTCCGGAATATCACCAGTACCACCCTCGGGATCAACAATTTTCAAGTTAATTCGGGATTCGTTACGGGCCCCAAAAACACGCAAAAGGGAACGAATCGCTTTGGCGGTGCGACCTTCTCGTCCGATGACTTTGCCCATATCTTCGCGGTTGACAGTCAGTTGAATCAAGACGCCGCGCTCATCGAGCGTCCGGCCGGTAACGACTTCTTCTGGGTGATCGACAATGGCTTTAACAATATTCTCAACAAACTCTTGGTCGGTTAATTCTGTTTTAGCTGGCATTTTCTCCTTTGTAGAAAATTAGATTTGACGGCGTTCTGTATTCGTAACAAGCAATTTGTAACAAAAACAAAGATTGTTGTAAAGAAGTCTTAGGCAGCAGATTCGACGGGCTCACTGTTTTCAGCAGGCTCTTCGGTAGCTTCGGGTGTTTCAACTACATCCTCGGTCGCTTCCTCAGCAGGAGCTTCTTCTTCGGTCGTAGCTACTTCCTCGGATGTTTCAGCTGGAGCTTCCTCGGTAGTTTCGGTGGTCTCACCCTCTGTTGGCGCTTCAGCAGTCTCTCCCTCCTCCGCTAAAGCTACGGCGGGCAAGTCGGTCGCTGTCTCCGCTTTAGGAGCTGGCTTCGTCTCTTCAACCTTTTTCTTCGACGCTTTGTGGTACTGAATAACGACAACAGATTTGTGCTGAACTTTTTCTTTTTCGAGTAATCGAGCGACCCGATTGGACGGCTTAGCGCCCTTGTTCATCCAGCCGATGACCGCTTCTTGATCGACGGAAATAGTCTTGGTGTGAGGGTTGTAAAAACCAATGTCTTCAACAAATGGGCCGTTGACGGCGTTGGAATGTTCGGCCACGACAATACGGTAAGTTGGTTGGTTCTTTTTGCCGATTCGCTTTAATCTGACGACTAACATTAGGATATTTTACCGTACCAGGAGCAATTTTTCAACTGTTGCTCGTAGCCCCGGACAAATTCAGGCCAGGCAGTGGGATTTTTGCCTTCGAGTTGGACAGTTTTGAGTATGAGCCGATCGCCGTTCAAACTGGCTTCCAGAATTTTGAGTCGCTTGTCGCCGACAAAGGTAAAAGTCCCTGGCCAGGGATTGAGAGCGCGGATCTGTCGGTCGATTGACTCGGCTGACTGCGTCCAATCGATCTCGCCCATTTCTTTAACTAATTTTGTGGTTTGAGTTGAGTCACTGCCTTGCAACTGGAGGTTGGCTGTACCAGAAAGGTAAAGCGGCAGCTGGCCGACTAGCAATTTAGCGCCTAGTTGGGAGAGTCGGTCACGAAGCGAGATAAAAGTCTCCACATTCGAAAGTTCTGTTTTTGATTGAGCGACAATCTCCCCCGTATCAACGCCGGCGTTCATCTTCATAATCGTCACGCCAGTTGTCTTTTCACCCGCTAAAATCGCCGATTGGACCGGCGTAGCACCACGATATTTTGGTAAAAGTGACGGGTGGACATTAAGCGCCCCGTAAGTGGGGATGATGAGAGCTTCTTCTGGCAAAATCTTGCCGTACGAAGCCAGCACGATCAAATCTGGCTTGAGCTGACGAAGAATCTCGATGATTTCCGTTTTCGTTTGGGGCTGGACGACCGCAATTCCGGCATCCGTGGCAACGGATTTGATGGGCGTAATGGTGAGTTGGTTGCCTCGGCCAGCCGGTTTGTCGGTTTCGGTCACGGCGGCAATCACATTCAAACCGCTTTCAATGAGTATTTGGAAAATTGGGACAGAAAAATTGTCCGAGCCAAAGAAAACAATCTTCATGCCGGCGTAATTTTTTAAATTCTTCAGGCCACTCGCCCGATCGGTGAATAGTATGCCATCTAAATGGTCGACTTCGTGCTGTAAAATTCGGGCTAGTAGCCCCTTGGCTTTAATGGTTACTGGTTTACCAGTCAGGTCCATAGCTTCGACAATGACGCCGCTCGGGCGATTGACAGGCAGTTCTAAGCCCGGCAGCGATAAACAACCCTCGTTCATCGTCTCGGTGATTTGACTGGTTTTAATCACTTTGGTGTTGCAGAGGACGAGAGGGCCGATCGGTTTTCCGCCGTCTTGATCTCCATCTTCATCACGGTCTTTAACAGGCCGATATTCAATCACCAGTAAGTCCTGGTCGACTCCAAGCTGGTTGGCCGCTAAGCCCATGCCGATATTTTTATGCATGACTAAAAACATTTCTTCAGAAAGTTTTTTCAGTTCGTCGTTAAAAACCGTCACCGGCTTAACTTTGTGACGCAAGATGGGGTCGTAGATGACTCGAACTTTTTTCATGCTGTGTCATTCTATCTTAACAGGTTAGGATTGTCGAGGGTAGAAGAATGCCCCTCGGTCGGAACCGAAGGGCGAGACGGACGTTAATCCGTTTGGATCGGGAGAGGGTTTGGGGCGTTTGGATTCGGGTCAGGGATACCCAGGCGACCCTGACCATCGTCGCCGACGTATTCAACTCCCAGCGCTCGACAGACCATGGAGAACAGCTCCTCACCATTACTGGCAAACGAACAGATTGAGTATCTGAACTTCGTCATCTCCTCAGCAACCTCAGTGTTGCCAACACAATAGTTCTTGGGATCAGATGAAGGTTTCCAGCCCCCGAGAGGACTTACGAAAGACAACATGCTAAAAGGAGCCGCTAGAACTTCTCCTAGCTGATAATCATCCCGTCGAAGAATGACGGCAGTTTCCAGATAAGAATACAATCCGGCAGCTCCCAAAACATCAACGTTTTCCGCTTCTCGAATAACTCCGAAAAGATATTCTGAAACTGGACGAGTTGGCACACTATGGCCGGGATCCATACAGTACCTTACAGTCGGTTCCTGCCAAGTCTGCTTCATCACCACCAGCTCGCCGGGATGGGCTTGGAGTTCTTGCTCGAATTCGTAGTAAGGCAGACCGATAGCCTCATCGAGGCTGCGTTTGGCAAGGATCGCTAGATCCAACTGCCTGCTACCTGTTGTATCCCCTTGGCTGAGAAGCTCGACCAACTGCTCGAAGCGTTGACCGATGAGGAGCTGTCGCTCCCTGATATAGCTCTCGTTGTTTTTGATCATTGCAACTAAGCTCGAAGGAACGTCGTGAATCTCTCTCGACATTTGAAGTGCACCTCTTATTTTGGCCGAAGCCTTGAGGTGATTTAACCAGGAAATGCCCGATCAGTCAATGTCTAGGTGCCAAGACGGCGGGAGAAGCGAGGCTAGTTTGGTTTTGAGAGATGATTGCGGTGGTTTCGGTAAATAGATAGTGAAATGACCCTGGTAAGCATTACCGCTATGGTCGTCAATCTCTGGGTAAGAAACGTCGGCGGTGGGTAGGATTTTGAGAATCTCGTCAGTGATTTTTTCGGCTTGGGCGAATAGCTTTTCGGCTGTGTTGGCAGTACCCCGAACGGCAATGATGGCGCCGTATGGCGGCAAGTGGAGTTGGCGTCGGTTTGTTAGCTCTGGGCCGAAAAAGGACCGAACATTACCGCTAGCGGCCGAGCTCCAAACGACCGAGTCGGGGAAGTAAGTTTGAACTACAATATGTTTGGAACAATCTTGTAATTCAATTAAATAACCGAGTAGCCGCCAGGCACCGTCCAGATGCGTCCCCGACAACAGGCGATCGGCATTAATAATGAATGTTTGATCGAACTTCGCTCCCGGAAAGCTAAAAATCTTTTCCGTCGCGACCGTGATAACGGATTTTGGGTCAAGAGCCGGAGCATCGCTACTTAACTCCCGAACTTTGCTGGTGGTGAATTGGTCGGAGAGTAACTTAGTGATCGCCGACACTCCTCCACCAATTGGCTTCAGGTCTGCCGATCGACAACTCGGGCAAGTCTTTGGCAAATCAATTTCGCTGGCGCAGTAGCCGCAACGCAGTTTCTCCACCCGCACCCCGGAGGTGCGATTGCAGTTTTGACAGGTAAATATATGGCCACACTCCCGACAAACCAGCGCCGATGCCCAACCCCTCGCCATCACCAAAACGAGTATTTTTTGCCCTGAATTGACTGCTTGTTCAATTTCCTCGACAACGGACGGGGCGATGGCATCCTTTTGGCCGCGTCGATCTACAATTGTCATCTCCCGGCCGGTCGACTTGGCGGTTGTTAAGCGAAACTTCTTATTCTTTACGGCCAGTAAATCGTCGAGTGAGATAAAAGTGTCGCCCAAAACGACCCTCAAACCCTCGACTTCGCCGCGAATTAAAGCGACGCGCCTGGAGCTCATGAACGGTCGCGATTGGCTCTTGGCACCAACATGATCGGGCTGGTCGACGATAATGGTGTCACCGGCCTGGAGCGGAAAAAATATATCACCGAGCGTTCCCACTAACGCCACTTGACGATTCTTTCTTAGAATATCCATTAACTCGGCGGTCCGTTTTTTGCCACCGAACGCTTTTATCTCATATATGAGATGAGGCGAAATCTGTGTTTTTACAGACTGAAAGAAGCTGGTGGCATAGGAGTTTTGGGCAAATATGAACATTACGCGGCCACTTGATTTGGCTAGAATTCGGCGATAAGCGTCGCAACGCTGGGCCCACGATCCGGTTAAGACAAGCGGTTTGGTCGCACTTTTTAGAGAGGTTTCAGGCATGAACTGTGGTAAGTCTAAGGCGTGAAAGGCAACTTCGGCCAGCGGCGCCGCATAGTGGGTAGAAAGCTTGTGGATAACTTCAATTTGGGCGGCCGAGTAAACTTGAATGTTTTTGTCTAATTTGATGATTTCTCGAATGCTACCCTTTATTTCTTTGGCGACCGAGCGGCTGAATCCTACCACCACCCCCTTAACTTCCTTTCGGCGCAGAGGTACCAGCACTAGACTTCCCACCTTCACATAGGGTACAATTTGGGCGCTTAGAGCGTAGGTCAGCTCCTGGACTTGAGTTCGTTGTTTGACGATAACTTGAGCGTAGAGCATAAGCAGAGAATACAATTACTAGTGACGAATTACGAATCACGAATAACGAATTACGAATATGGAAAAAACCAAATCTAAATTGACAGAAAACCAGGAATTGCCGCTCGTGGCGATAATCGGCCCAACCAACGCCGGCAAATCGACCCTTTTTAACCGTATCACTGGCACCCCTCAAGCCATTACCGCGCGGGAGGAATCGACCACCCGCGACCGAGTTTACGGTGATGTTGAGTGGCAGGGACATTGTTTTACGGCTGTCGATACAGGTGGACTGGTTGACGACAAGTCGGAACTGTATCGTGGCATCCGGGCCCAGATGTTTTCAGCTGTTGAAGAGGCTGACCTAATTTTGTTTGTTTACGACGCAAGAGAAGGTCTACAGCCCCAAGATCAGCAGTTTCTGGACAAATTGCGCTCGACTAAAACGATCTGGTTAATCGGCAACAAAGTCGATGCCCCATCGATCGACAAGCAGATTTCCAGCTTGGAATATTTGGGCTTACCTTTTTATAAGATATCCGCGGTCACCGGCAAGGGCGTCGGCGACTTACTGGAAACAATCTGTAAAGCCCTGCCAAAATCGGGAAACTTGGCCAAGGTTTCTGGCTATGAACCGGTCATTGCCCTAGTTGGACGGCCGAATGTTGGCAAATCCACCCTGCTAAACGCTTTAACTAAAACCGACCGAGCGGTGGTCAGCCCGATTGCCGGCACCACTCGCGATATCGTCACTGCCAAATTAACCATTGGCGACAAAGAACTGTTGCTGGCTGATACCGCTGGGGTTCGTCGGCGCGGTAAGATCGATGTCGGAGTTGAGAAATTCAGCGTCAAGAGAACTTTGGCGGCAATAAATTTTGCCAATATCGTCGTTGTTATCGTCGATGCCCAAGAAGGGACAACTCGAGCCGATTTACATCTAATTTATTTCGCCAATAAGCTCCAAAAGCCGGTGCTGGTTATCTTCAATAAATCTGACTTACTCGGTGATCGCCCGATCACCTTTCATCATCACATTGCCAAATTCGACCAACTGATTACTTCGGCCTTAACCGGCGAAGGCCTCGGTGCGGTTTTGGAATGGATCGAGAAAAAAGCCCAAGAAAGCGAAGACAAGCAGATTATCAAGCGGCAGTAGCCGCAGAATTTAGAATATCGAATTTGGAATGTCGCTGGCGCTCGCTCCTCGATTGCATCTCGTAGTTAGGAATTACGAAGGGCTTGTCGCGTAGCGACAAATCTTAATTCTTGATTCTTAATTCTTTCTTAGTAGCTCGGGGAGGCGATGGCAGAGAAATTCTGTCGTGGGTAAAGGACAAAAGCCGATTTACCGATAATGAAGTCCCGTCCTAACGGCCCCCACTCACGCGAATCACTTGAATGTTGGCGATTATCACCCATCACAAAGAACTGGTCACTGTTCAAAGCGACCTCATAAGGCGTTTCTGGGTTTTGACTGACGACGGTTCTTTCTTCGGGAGACAAATACTGCTCGGTTAAGATATTGCCGTTGACGAACACCTGATTCTCAAACACGCGTACTGTTTCGCCTGGTAGACCGATAATTCGCTTAATGTAATTTACCGACGGATTGTTGGGATATTTGAACACAATCACATCGCCTCGAGCCGGTTGATGGAGATGATAGCCAAGTTTTTCAACCAACAGATACTCGCCGTTATGGAAATCGGGTTCCATACTGGATCCTTCGACAATAAAAGGTTGGGCGATAAACAGCCTAATGCCCATCGCTGAGACAAAAACGATCACCACAACTTTTAAAATTTCCCAAAAAGGGCCAAATCGACTCATGCGTATCATTGTATCGGAAGTCATGCCGCCTGCGTAGAGTTAAAATGACATTTAGGTTAAAATATGGGCAGTTCGGGCAATTAACTCAGTGGTAGAGTGCTTCGTTCACATCGAAGAAGTCGCTGGTTCGAATCCAGCATTGCCCACAGATGGGGAACTGAAATAGAATAAAAAAAATATGCAAGAAAAAATAGCTATAGATGTTGTGTTATTACTCCCAGAAAAGATAAATAATATTTGCAAGGAATGTAATAAGGGGTCTGATAAAAAAGATTTTGTGTCTTTTGAAGATGGCTATAATCCACATATCACTTTAGGTATGGGAAGTTTACTTTTGGAAAATGTTAATGACTTTAAAAAAGAATTGGGATCATTATTAGAAAGCTTTGAGATGCCCGAAATTACCTTAACTTCTTTAGGCTCTAGTAAATATAGTCATTTTAGCCTTGAGGTAAGTGAATATCTTCAAAATTTACACAATACTGTCTTTGATTTAATTACTAAACACAATGCTGGCACAGTAACATCAGAAAACTTTTTTGAAATGTCTGAATCAAGCTCTCTTGTTGATTGGGTTAATAATTTTGAAGAAAATAGTGCGTATTCAAATTATCATCCACATATAACATTAGGAATTGGTATCACAGAAATACCTTTAGGGTTTCCGATTGTCTTTAAACCGGTAGCTGTCGGATTTTTCCACTTAGGAATACACGGTACATGCAAAAAACTGTTATCTAAATACGACTTAAAATAAAATTGTTAGTTTGACCAAATCAGCCTAATTTACTACCCTTAATAGTAATGCAACCGGTTTTGTTTGAGGTGGGGCAGTTTAAGCTATATTCGTTTGGAACATTTATCGCCCTTGGGGCGCTAATTGCTGGGTTGGTACTTTTTCGATTGTTAAAATATCGCAAACTGCGGACGACTCACCTTTTTGACACCGTCCTCTACACCCTTCTAATCGCTCTAGTTGGCGCCCGACTAACCTATTATTTCACTTACCAAGAACAGTTTAAAAATTTCTGGCAGGTCTTTTACTTCTGGCAAGGCGGTTTACTGGCTTTGGGCGGAATTTTAATTGGCTTCGTCGCCTTCTTGCGCTACAGCAAAAAAGCCCGTCAACCGACCTGGGAAGTTTTAGATTGCTTGGGTTTGTCTTTCTTGGTTGGCTGGGCGATCGGTAAAGTTGGCTGTCAGTTATCTAGCTGTACGATCGGGCGAGGTTCGGAATCCTGGATCGCGGTTAATGGCATGCTGCCGATCGATCTGATCAGCTCCATTTGGGCGCTGATAGTCTTTGGAGTTCTCCTTTATATCTATCTGAAAGATCGTTTTAGCCCGGGAGTAATATTCTTCCTAGCTGCTGAAGCGTATTTCCTGGGAGAATTACTAATCAAAACCCTCAAAGCCGATTTTGGTGAAGGAATTGTTCGGGCCGAAGCAATGATTTATTTAGCCCTAATCGCCATTACCTATCTACTCTTTTGGCGCCTCCACGGCCCAAGATTAGAAAAAACCACCCTCCAGCAGTTCTTCGGTAATCTTCTAAAAAGAGTTAGGCGGAATTAGACCTTTGTAGAGAGTTCGGCGAGGGCTTTTTTGACTTTCTCGACTACTTGCTCAAATTCTGCGGGAGCTTGAACAGAAAGCTCAGCTAGGACTTTGCGATTTAAACCGATCTCGGCTTTAGTCAGGCCGTAAATAAAGTCTTTGTAAGGCATACCGTGCGCTCGAACGGCGGCGTTGATCTGGATAATCCATAAGCCCCGCATATCGCGCTTTTTGTTGCGGCGATCGCGGTAAGCATATTGACCAGCTTTAATGTAGGCCTGTTTGGCCTGACGAAATAGCGAAGAACGACCAAGCTTGTAGCCTTTCGTCGCCAAAAGAATCTTTTTGTGTCGCTTCTTAACTTGAACCGCTCTTTTAACGCGAGCCATCTAGCAAATTCCTCCGGAAATTGAAGTCTCAAGGCTCAAGGCTGAAGTCGGAAGTGTGGAAAATTTATTGTTAGTCATCTATCTAAAAGCCATTTTAATTAATTTTTTGGCAATGGCGCCGGTGGCGACAAAGTTTTGAGTTGAATTTTGTTTGGCGCGCTTCGATTTGAACCGAGCCCGGTGAGCGACTGACATTTTGCGCATCATTAATTTGCCAGTACCTGACAGTCGGACAATTCGTTTCTGACTAGATTTATGAGTCTTTAGTTTAGGCATTTTATTTTTTGGGCTTAATGACTGCTTGGATCCGTTTATCGACTTGAGTGATGGACTGTTCCCATTGGCCACCGCAAAGATCTAAGAACTTCTCTAAACCGGTTTTGGCTTGGGCCAAAAACAGATTCTCTCGGCCGCGAAGTTTGATAAAGACCCGCACCAGATGTCCTTCTTCAAGAAACTTTCGGGCTCGATTGGCCTTAGTTTCCAGGTCGTGTGGGTCAATTCGATAGCTTAGGCGCACCTCTTTGAGCTGACCAACTTTCTTGCCGCCGCGGGTTTGTTTTTCCTGCTGGTAGCGAAATTTGTTGTAGTCAAGAATCTTGGCAATTGGTGGAGTGGCGTTGACATTAATCAACACTAAATCGAGTTCGTACTGACTGGCCAAATACTTGGCCTGATCAATCGAAACATTTCCGGCCGACCGACCGTCAGGCATAATCAAGTAGACTTGACTGGCGACGATCTGCTCGTTAATGAGTAATTTGCGCTCGATTTTAGCTCCGTTCCCAACAGACCGAACTGTTAGATCGGTTAAAGTACATCCTCAACTGGACTGAAAACATATCCCATGCTCTAGAGAATACTACCACGCTTGGTGATAACTTTCAAGGAGTTTGGGTTGAGGCGAAGCTGAAGCGGTGTTCGGACGACTGGTCGACCGTCAATTAAAATCGCTAAATCTGGTTCGGAAGTTAAGCGGACTACCCGACCGTGAAACTGGCTAAGTGACCTTACGACGGTTCCACCCGTTGAAAACAAACCTAGAATCTTTTTTGGTTCAACTAAATGTTCGCTTTCAATCTTGATCTCTAAATTCCTCGTCACCGTCAGTTTATTAAAATAAGCGTAGCCCCGTAGTTTGCCGTCGATAACAAAACTGATTTTGGCCAGCTTGGGAGGCTCAATGACCGCATCAAGAAAAATTAAGGAATCTGGATCGGCCGTAACGGTGTTGAAAGTGCTCAAGCGTCGAAACTTCAAAAATTCGGCCGCCGTTTTCATATTATTAGTGCCGATTAGCTCGGCGGATTGCTGGGCCTCGCCGATGGGAATAATTCCCAAAACCGCCTGGCCGATAATTGTCTGGGCGATGAAGTTCACAAAGGCGTCTCCTCCAACGGCAACAATCGTGCTGTAGCCCCTCTCCAGACCCATCATCGCCAGTTCCTCCGGAGTTCGTGCCGGACTCGCCGCCATCATCTCGCCAGCGATGCCGAGACTTGTTAGCAGATCACGCAATCTTTGGTAGGTCTGGCGAACCGCCCGACTAGAGGGCGGCTCCATGATGTAATAATACATCGAGCCCTACTCTTCGTCGGGAATCAGTGTTTCTTCGTCTACTGGCTCGCCTGGTTCTATTTCAGATTCTGGCTCTGGCTGTTCCGTGCTCTCCTCGTCGGTGGGCATGTCGGACTTACCGACGAAAATGCCGCCGGAGTGAATGACCAGATTCTTGGTTGAAATACTGCCAAAAACCTTGCCGGTTTCAAGTAATTCCAATTTCTCGCTGGCGGTAATAGCGCCACGAACCACACCGGCGATTGTGACTAACTCGCCTTTGACTGGTCCCTTCACTTGCGCTGTTTGACCGATCGTGACTGATTTTTCCGAAACCACCTCTCCCTCAACCATGCCAAAAACCGAAATGTCGTTCTGATCTTTCAATGTGCCTGACAATGCAACATTTACCCCAACTGTTGTACCTGGTCCGTTTGTTTCCATTACTCCTTTCAACTTACACCTCCTTAATAATCATTCTTTCTTTTTGGTTGTTAGATTTTGTCGCGAGCACTTAAGGTACTCCGCTCCCGTGCGAGCAACAAAATCTAACAACTTTTCTTCGCTTCTCTCGTTGTAGCGAAACGACAATTAAATGCAAGGGTCTAGCCGTGCGTAGCACGGAGGCGAGCGTTATTCGTTATCCCACCGCCTTACGGCGGGCTCGACTCTTGCATTATTGCCCATTTGTGCTGTACAATTGCCGACAGCACGCAGTCTAATGTTAAAACCAATTCAAACCAGGGACAGTTTAGAAAATATCCAAATCGTTGGGGCGCGAACGCATAACCTCAAAAACCTCAATGTGACGATACCGAAAAATAAAATTACCATTATTACCGGCTTGTCCGGATCGGGAAAGTCATCGCTAGCGTTTGACACGATTTTTGCCGAAGGCCAACGTCGTTATGTTGAGTCGCTATCTTCTTATGTCAGTCAATTCTTGAGCGACATCGAACGACCAGATTTCGATTACATCGAGGGTTTGTCGCCGGCCATCGCCATCGACCAAAAAACGGCCTCGCGCAATCCTCGCTCAACCGTTGCCACCGCTACCGAAATTTACGACTTCCTGCGCCTCCTCTTTTCCCGCGCTGGGACACCTTTTTGCCCCAAGTGCGGCATTGCTATCAAACCCCAAACCACCGAGTCGATTGCTCGCTTAATTCTGCGGGAATTTACCGAGGCTGAAACTCTTAAGGCTAAGATATTTGCGATCGCTGTTCAGGGCCGTAAGGGTGAGCATAAATATCACTTGAAGCAGGCCAAAAAAGCCGGGGTTTTAAGAGTCAGATTCGATAATATCGAGATGGACATCGACGAGAGTCTGGCCTTGGCTGTCGACAAAAACAAACGCCACACCATCGAGCTATTGGTCGGCAACATTGATTTTCCGGTCTCGAACGAACAGTCTGAATCGATCGCCTATGTCGACCTCTTAAAATTAGTCGATCGAGCGCTTAAGCTCGGCGGCGGATTGCTGGTAGCCACCACTCCCGACAACAGTCGCGAACGATTCTACTCCCAGCGTTACGCCTGTAGTCAGTGCGGCTGGCAGTTCCCCGACATCGAACCGCGACTCTTTTCTTTTAATAATCCTGAAGGCGCTTGCCAGATCTGTCAGGGCTTGGGCTTACAGATGGTCGCCGATAAAGATCTAGTGATCCCCAACCCTCGATTAACCCTCGCTGAGGGGGCGATTCGCCCGTGGAGTAGGACAACTTCGCATTCGAATTGGTATCAAAAAACGCTCAACACCATGTCGAGCAAGTATCAATTTAGTTTAGACACACCAGTTGGCGAACTACCGGAAGCCACCCTCAACACAATTTTGAACGGCGAACCAGGAGCGGGTAACGGTGACCCAGAACTTTTTGAGGGCGTTCTACCAAACTTAGAACGAAGATATCGCGAGACCGACTCTGATTACCTACGCAACGAAATTGAGAAATATATGCTCGAGAAAGTTTGTACATCGTGCCACGGCCAACGACTCCGCGTCGAGGTGCTATCTATTAAAATTAAAGATAAGAACATTATCGATGTGACGAGTTTAAATATCGAACAAGCCGCTAAATATTTTGAGGAACTGAAAACCGTCTTTGGCGACAACGGCCACAAAAAAATTGCCGCGCCTATCATTAAGGAAGTGGCCGAACGGCTGGGTTACCTGCTCGAAGTTGGCTTGGGTTATGTCACCTTGAACCGAACGACTTCGACGCTGGCCGGCGGTGAAGCCCAGCGGGTTCGCTTGGCCACTCAATTGGGTTCGGGTTTGACTGGCGTCATTTACATTCTCGACGAGCCATCAATCGGTTTGCACGCTCGTGATCATCAGAAATTACTCCAAACAATTAAAGAACTGAAAGAGCGCGGCAATACCGTCATCGTCGTCGAGCACGACAAAGACACGATGCTAATCGCCGATCATATTATCGATATGGGTCCGGGGGCCGGCGAACTCGGCGGTGAGATCATGGCCATCGGCACGCCAGAACAGATTAAAGCCGACAAAAAGTCTTTGACCGGCGCTTACTTGTCGGGAGCAAAGAAGATTGAACTACCGAGCCATCGTCACGAGCACGAAGCCGACTGCCTAGAAATTCAAGGCGCCACTGGCAACAATTTGAAGAACGTCACCGTCAAGATCCCTCTCAATCGCCTCGTTTGTATTACCGGCGTGTCTGGATCGGGTAAATCGACCCTGATCGAAGACACCTTAGCCGTGGCTCTTGAAAGTCACTTCCACGGCACCCAAGCCGAAGCGGCGCCGCACGGCCAAATCACCGGTCTTGATAAAATCGACAATATTATTAATGTCGATCAGTCAGCCATCGGCCGAACCCCTCGCAGTAATCCGGCCACCTATACTGGTACGCTTGGGCCAATTAGAGAGCTGTTTGCGGCTACCCGCGAGGCATCAGAACGTGGCTACGAAGCGTCAAGATTTAGCTTTAACTTACGGGGCGGTCGGTGCGAAAACTGTCGCGGTGACGGTCAGATGAAAATCGAGATGAACTTTTTGCCCGACGTCTATGTGCCTTGTGTCGAATGCCGCGGCAAGCGCTTCAACCCCGAAACGCTCGAGATAAAATATCTCGACAAAGACATTAGCGATATTCTACAAATGACAGTTGACGAAGCCCTGGAATTTTTCAAAGGTAGTATCGAGGTAACCGACAAACTAGAAGTGCTTCAGGCCGTTGGTTTGGGTTATATGCGGCTCGGTCAACCAGCCACGACGCTTTCGGGCGGGGAGGCCCAGCGAATTAAGCTGGCGACCGAACTGGCCAAGCGCGAAACGGGCAAAACTTTATATATTCTCGACGAGCCAACGACAGGTCTCCATTTTGAGGACATTCAGCGCTTGCTAAAAGTTCTTTATCAGCTCGTCGATAAGGGTAACACCGTTATTATTATCGAACATAATCTAGAAGTTATTCGTTGTGCCGATTGGGTGATTGACTTGGGTCCCGATGGCGGCGATCAAGGCGGTGAGCTTGTGGCCGAAGGCACACCGGAGGATATTATGAAGAATGCCAAATCGATTACTGGCCGATTCCTCAAAGAAAACGATTCGCCGAGCATTATTGGCAAAAAACCGGTCGCGAAGGCCAAGGCCCAGGTTCGTTAAAGACCTTCGGTTACTCGGTTACAAAACAATTGTTGGCATCGACGAAGTTGGCCGCGGCGCTTTAGCCGGGCCATTGGTGGTTGCGGCAGTGGAGATTTATCAGCCGATTAACGGCATCAACGACTCAAAGTTACTCTCCGCGCAAAAACGAGAGTTACTAGCCCATCAAATTCATTACTCCGCCCTCCAAATCTCTTTCGGTATAGCCAGTAACGACGAAATCGACCAGCTCGGTTTGGCCGCCGCCCAAAGACTGGCGTATGAGCGCGCCTTAGCTGACATTAGCGTCGACCTCCTTCTCACCGACCGAGTCCACCCGGCGGGTGTCCCTCGGTTCATTAGTGCCATTCGGGGCGATTCGCTGTTTTATCCCGTTGCCGCCGCCTCAATTGTTGCCAAGGTTTACCGGGATCGATTAATGAGCGTTTATCACCAAGCTCACCCCGAATACTGCTGGCGGCAAAACGCCGGATACGGCACTCTCGCGCACAAAAAAGCCCTCGACGCTATCGGCCCCTGCCCCCTCCACCGCCAGAGCTTTTTGCATTGACTTTTTACCTTATTTTTGTTATATTTTCCCCGAAGTCGAAACGATCGCGCATTAACATGTGAGGAAAGTCCGGGCACCATAGAGACGCGCTCCTGCTAACGGCAGGCTAGAGCAATCTAAGGGAAAGTGGCACAGAAACAAAACAGCCAATGTCCGGTTCAGTTAGGAGGAAAGAAGATGGGTATGAATTATGAGCTTTTCATGAGGCTGCGTGGAGGAGTCGTCGCACGGTTTGGATTTGAAGCGACCGACGAAATCCAGGCATCCGAAATCGTCACCATCATTACCAGGGACGTTGAAAGGGGTTGGACACTAGGAGAAGAGTCGGAAGCGAAAATCGAAATGTCCAAACTCCGTGTATTGGGCGAATCTGCTTCTGGTCGAAGACCAATCATCGTCTCTCTATAGTGGCCCGTACTGAGTACGGCCACTTCGACTGCGGAGTATCCCGCAGTCCATAGACCATGGGTGTCGCGCTCAGGTGTGACACCCCTTCCTAACTGAATCGGAACAGGCAAAGGTGAAAAGAGTGCGGTAAGAGCGCACAATCGTCCTTAGTAATAAGGCGAGTAGCTAAACCCAGCGTGGTGCAAGTTGAGTGGGCCGATATTTAATCTAAGTTTGAAGTTCCCAAAAGGAACAACGAGCTCCATTGCGGTCTCGCAATTGAATATTGGTCTCAACGCTTAGACAGATGATCGTTTAAAACAGAACCCGGCTTACAGACTTCCGAAAAGGCCCTCCGAAAGGAGGGCTCTTTTCGTAGTGAGCGTAGGCGCTCTTCGACCCCACTCAGAGCGACCCTGAGTCCTTCGAAGGGTCGAACTATCAATAAATCCCGCAGGGGATTCTTTTGGTAAAACATCCCTAATGTCTTAACGGGTAGGGTGATAAATGCTAGAATCTAACAACGGAGGAATTCAATGCAACTTAAATGGTTTTCATCGGTGCGCTATAAGCCAACCGGATCGAGATTTCTCCTACTTCTTTCGGAGGAGAATTACTTTATCGTAGAGCGCGATGGCGATGTTCAAGACTGCCCTCTCCCACTCAGCGATATCGTAGTGAAGCCAGGAACCTACCAACACTACAACAACGAGAAGTTCTACGTGGTCGTTGGTATGGCGTACGCGTTTACAAAGGAGTGGACGGGCTGGTGCGTTGTCTACCACCCTTCATGTGAGGCCACCTACTGGGCTCAAACCCCAGAGGACTTTACTGAAACCGTCACTAACAAATCTGGGCAGCGCCTTGCCAGATTCAGCCAATTCCCCATTGGGAGCTAAGCCGAAAGGCCTAGCTCCTCATTTTTGTCCTGACAACGGAAAGATAAGCTGGTAAAATACTCATACATTCCCGGGTCGTCTAATGGTAGGACTACGGCTTTTGGTGCCGTGTATCTGGGTTCGAATCCTAGCCCGGGAACAATGTTGGTTACACTCTCTGATCTCCCATCAATCGCCCAAGAAGTTCTCGGCTCGCTCCAGCCCGGGGATGTTTTGGCGTTGTCAGGGCCGTTGGCCAGCGGTAAAACGACTTTGACGCAACATATTTTACGAGAAATGGGTTTTGAGGGGCGAGTCACCAGCCCAACTTTCGTCTTGGAAAAGCATTACCCGGTCAATTACAGCGACTTTAAAGAAGTTGTCCATCTCGATTTTTACCGTCTCAAACCGTCCGAGCTAACAACCTTCGGCTGGCAGGACTATCTCGACGACCAATCGGCGCTAACGATCATTGAATGGCCGGAAATTGGTTTGGAACATTTGCCAAAAAATATTAAGACTATCAAACTGGAAATCATCGATGACCAAACAAGAATCTTTCTCTTCTCGAAGAATATTGGTATTTGATACCACTAACCGCGACCAAACTAGCGTCGCGTTGGTTGATGAAGGGAAGGTCAAAAAGTTAGTCGCCCCCGTCCGGGCCCAAGATCTGCAACAATTGACTGACAAGCTCTTAAAATCTGCCAAAACTAAAATCGAAGATATCGATGCCGTCGCCGTCCTGACTGGACCCGGCTCGTACACCGGCACCAGAATGGGCGTCGCCGCCGCCAATACACTGGGGTGGCTACTCGACAAACCGATTATCGAACTCGAGGGCGATTCGCTCGAGAATGCCCTAGAATTTCTTAAAAACTCTCCCCCAAAACCCGTCGTCCAAGCAACCGCCCGATACTAAGACCCTAGGTCAAGAATCCTCGATGTGCTAAAGTGAAAAGTAATGCTCCTCCGACCAAATCCCCAATTTCGCCCTACCCCACCAATTCGTAATATCGACCCCAGCGGCAACAAGCAACGAAAAAGTTTGCGGTTTTTCTTGTTCGGCTTAGTCATCTTAATCATTGGTTCAGTCGGCTGGGTTGCCGTTTCTGGCATGATTGCTTTCAAGAATATCTCCGCCAAAAACGCCGACGACCGATCGTCGTTCTTCCGCTTTAACGGCGACATTTCGCCTGACCAGCTCCTCGGTGAAGGTGACAGTCGGATCAACATCCTGACGCTGGGCATCGACGCTGCGGCTGGTCTAACCGACTCCATTTCAATTATCTCTATCGACCCGATCAACAAAAAAATGGCGATGTTGTCCGTACCGCGCGATCTTTACGTTTTCAACTCGGCCGAAAACCGTTCGACTAAAATCAATGAAGTCTACAATTCCGGTATTAGCGCTTGTGCAAAGGCCAAAAATACCTGTGACCCCAAGGTTGATGCCGGTGGGGCGCTGATGAAAAAAACCATTTCCGAAACGCTCGGCATCCAAATCAGCTATTTTGCTAAGGTTGATTTTAACGGCGTCAAAAAAATTGTCGACAATCTCGGTGGCATCCAAATCTATGTCGACAAAGCTATTTACGACCCAAAATACCCTAGTAGTAACGGCTCTGGTTTCGATCCCTTTAGCATTAAGCCTGGGCTTCAGAAACTTGATGGCTCTACTGCTTTGAAATACGCCCGAAGTCGCCAGACGACCAGCGATTTTGATCGATCCCGCCGACAACAGCAAGTCATCGGCGCTATTCGCGACAAAGCTTTTCAGCTCAATTTTTTAGCTAACCCCAAAAAGGTCACCGACCTGTTGGCCACCATCGGTCGCAACTTCAAGACCGATCTTCAGAGCAACGAAATCGCTAGCTTGACCAAGTTGATGACAGATATTAACAGCGCCGATACGACAACGGCCATTCTCGATAATGGTCCGACCGGACCGTTGGTCTCCAGCACCAATAACATCGGTCAATATATCTTGATTCCCAAGCTCGGCCAAAATGACTGGACTGAAGTAAGGGATTTTGCCATGACAGCTCTGCCCGAGCCGTATCTAATTAAAGAGGCTGCCAAAATTAAAATCGTTGATGCTTCCGGCAAAAAAGACGCTGGTAACGCTTTAAAGAAAAAACTGGCTACACTTGGCTATACCGTTAGTCGCGTTGAACTGGTGACCGCGATTCAGAAAACTTCGACCATCACCTACTCGACCGACAAGCCCTACACCCTAGCATTACTCAAGCGTCGTTTTGGTTTGAAGCCAACTGTCAACAAGCCAGCCACCTCAACCGAAGACATTGTTTTTACCATCGGTAGCGCCTTTGTCTTGAAGTAGGCATGGCTTTCTTTAAAAGAATGCCTAAAACTCTACTGTTACTCTGGTTGTTTCAAATCGCCATCGTCAGCGTTCTTTGGAATTCTCTGCCGAGCTTGTTAACAGGCAACTTGCTCGTCGCCCTGATTGCGTTGAACGGCGTCTTACTGTCGGTGCGACAGCTGGAATTGCCGATTTTTAGCACCGTTGCCTTACTGTTGGTATTGACCCATTTCTGGTTGGGTAACGGCTACATTATCCCGCTTGTGGCCTCATTGATAATCTTTGTTGGTTCGACTTTAGTTGGTCTAGTTTCAGCTGGCGCCAAAGGTCCAGTCGGTCGGGACGAGATCCTGATTTGGTCAATGGTCGGACTTTTTACTTCGCAGATTGCGACGCTGACCCAATTTTGGCCGATTAGCTATTTCCAGAAATCGATGCTGGGAATTGTCGTCTTCTACCTCGTTTGGCAATCCTGGCGAGTGATCGATCCGCCAGCTGGCGAAAACCGGCAACCAATGGTGTGGCATTTTATCTTCGTTGGTCTAGCTGTTATGGTGGTGATAGCGAACATCATATGGACAACTTGGCCCGGCTTAAAAACATTTTAGGAACGATCGTCGAGTTCACCTTAAAAGTGGTTGACTTGATTGTCCGCGCTTATCAGAAGATTTGGCTTTGGCTGCATACGCGCGTTCCTATCTTGGGCGCTTTAGTTCGTCGCCATATTAAGAATCCATCGACCGTACTTATTGATGCAGCAGCCACTATTCTCGTGATTTATCTTGGCTTTGGTATTATGGCCTTCGTTCAAATTTACCCTAAAAAGGCGGAGACACGCCTCGCTAACAACTTGAGCCAGCTTTACCCGTTTCCCGCCGCTAAAGTTGACGCCACTTTGGTTTGGTCGCATCAGTTTTTGGCCCGGTTACATTTCTTGAATACCTTTAGCGCCCAAGCTCCCAGTGACGCTACCAGCAAACCGCCGACCGACAGCGAACTGCGCCAGCGGGTATTAGAAGGTCTGGTTGAAGATCGGGTTGTCTATTTGGAGGCACAAAAACGCAACCTGCGCGTTACTAGCGAGGAGCTGAAGATTGCCTTAGATAAACAAGGCGATCAAGCCGAGATTAAACAAAAAGTCCGTCAGCTCTATGATATGTCGATCACCCAGTACAAATGGATCCTGGCGGAACAAATTCTCAAGGAAAAGGTCAAGAATGCTGTACTTGTTCGCTGGCATATTCGTCATATTCTGACCATTGACCTGGGCTCCGCCAACGACGCCAAGAAGCAACTTACGGCCGGTAAGGACTTCGCCGAAGTAGCTAAAGAGTTTAGTCAGGACGGCAAGACTGCTGCGAGCGGGGGCGATATCGGCTATTGGCGCAAGGGCGAATTGGCCTCTCAAATTGCGCCGGGGCTGGAAGAGATAGTAGCCAAGCTGACGGTAAATCAAGTCTCCGACCCCGTTCAAACCCAGTTTGGTTTTCAAATTGTCCAGTTACTCGAACAGAGTGACGGCGCCGACCAGTCTTATGAGGATTGGTACAAAGAAACCCTAGCCAAGCACAAGGTCAAGAGATACATCAAGATTTAGCAAGCGGCTTGCGAATTGCGGCTAAATGATTCTAGGACAAAGTCCTGGATTTATTCATCAATTCTTGAGAAAATAACAAAGCTGACAGCTGACAGCTGATTGCTGAACGCTGCTAGCTTATTGCACTCGTAGCTTAGCCTGGTTTAAAGCGCCTCCCTGTCACGGAGGAGATCGCCGGTTCAAATCCGGTCGAGTGCGCCATACTTGTTGAGAATCACTTTTATCGCTACCGTTAATATATGAGCGCCACCGAAGAAGACAAAATCAAGAGTATTAACGGCTTGATCGCTGCCATCGATAAAGCCTACCACAACCCGGGCAAATTGGCGGCGCGGGGATTTTTGATGGGTCTAATGTCGGGATTGGGAGCAACTGTCGGCGTAGCGATTGTGGTTGGAATTCTCGGACTTTTGATCAGACAATTCGGCGGTTTGCCGGTTATTGGCGACTGGCTCAACGAGCTTGGTCGGATTTTGCCCGGGCGTTAGAGTTACGATTCTTACGGTGTTGAAGATAGCCCCAGGTCGGTGTTATTGCTGACAAAATTACTATAACGACGATAATCGGCAGAATATAGCGGTCAATATCAGGTACAATCTTACCTAAAAAGAAACCCGCAAAACTAACGCTGAAAACCCAGAGAATTCCGCCGATGATGTTATAGACCAAGAATCTTCGGTAATTCATTTTGCCTACTCCGGCAAGAATCGGGACGAAGGTACGGATAATCGGCGTAAAACGGGAAATTATAAGGGCCACGCCGCCATACTTCTCGTAAAACTTTTCTGCCCGAATAATGTGGTCTTTATGGAAAAGGAACGATTCTTCTTTGTTAAAAATTTTCGGGCCAAAGCGTCGACCGAAATGGTAGCCAACTTGATTGCCAATAATCGCCGCGATGGCACCGCCAATAACCAGCGCCCAAATGCTAAAATAACCTCTTGAAGCCAGTAACCCAGCCGTGAAAAGTAAGCTATCGCCGGGTAAGAAAAACCCAATCAATAATCCAGACTCAGCAAAAAGGATGAAATACGCTCCTAATAGGCCGATTTTCACTAGAGTATCTTCAAGGCCTCCGCCAAACAGATCCATGTCCCTAGCCTTTCAAAATATTGAGATCATTCATAGTGGGTCGGGTGGGGATCGAACCCACGACACACGAGTTAAGAGCCCGTTGTTCTACCACTGAACTACCGACCCGGTAATTAAGCTCCTTTATTATACCAAGAAGATTCATGGCTTATTAGGTACTGAGCAGTAAAATTAACCTAGTACACCACCTACATAATGGTATTATGGGAGTATGATAGCGAAGTCGCAGTTGAAAGATGAGGCCATCAAGCTAAGGATGAAGGGGTTGAGTTACCGAGAAATACAGCAAGAAATTAATGTTTCAAAAAGTACTCTCAGCTCTTGGCTGAAGAATGTGTTGTTATCCCCAGAGCATAAACAGAGACTTTATACCAAACAGGTAGCGATACTAAATTTGGGATCGCGTAGCCACCACCTCAGACGACAGGAGGAGATCTCGCAGATAATGGATTCCGCCCAGAATGAGGTATCTACATCTCTGAACGACGAAACCGTAAAGTTGCTTGGAGCGGCCATCTACTGGGCCGAGGGAACTAAAAAAGGAGCAACTCGAGTAACAAACTCAGATCCGGCATTGATACTATTTATGGTTTATTGGCTAAGGCGTGTCTTCGGAATTGAGACTTCCAGCATAAAGGCCTGGTTGAACATATATAGTCAGCAAGATGAAAAAGATTTGATAGCATTCTGGTCCGACTTAACTGGAATCCCCGCGAAGAATTTCGGCAAGTCATACATCAAACCGGAAAGCAAGAATTATAAGAAGAATACGCTTTACTATGGAACCGTCCAAATTAGCGTACCGAAGAGCACTGACTTGCAGTATCGCATTCAAGGTTTGGTTAGGGGTTTTATTAGTACTATCGATCCAAAATTGAAATCCACAATTTTGCGATGGGAAGGGCTTCGAGACATTCAGAGAACTATTAATCTCGTTGAGGAATAGGCAGAACTACACCTGCTTGTACTTTCCTGGCTCAATATCGCCGAGTTCGTAATCACCGACACGAACACGGGTCAGGCCGTCAATCTCGATGGCAACTGCCGCACAAAGTCGGCGAACAAGATGATTGCGGCCTTCGTGGATTGTGACTTTGAATTCAACTTTTTGGTGACTAATTCGAATAACTTCGAGCGCATCAACCTTGATTGGCCCGTCTGCCAATCGAACACCGCGACGAATAATTTCCAGCGCCGCTTCAGGGGTTTTTGAGCGACCGTGGACAATGTATTCTTTCTGATGTTCAAACTTGGGGTGCGTCAGCTGGTAGCAGAGATTACCGTCGTTAGTCAGAATTACTAACCCCATGGTATTTTCGTCGAGTCGACCACAGGGAAAAACCCGTGGTGATTTTGGCACCAGATCTAGGACAGTTTTTCGATGCTCGGGGTCGTCGGCGGTACTGATGACGCCACGGGGTTTGTTGAGTAAATAGGTGACAATGTTCGGCTCGAGTTGAACTTTTTTGCCATCAACCGTGATGACATCCTTTTCAACATCCACCTTGACCCCCATCTCTTTGACAACTTTACCGTTAATCTTAACCTGGCCGAGTTTAATCATCTCATCGGCACTCCGGCGTGAAGCCACACCAGCCACAGCGAGATACTTGTTGAGTCTCATCAGGACTAATCTGCCGGATTTTGTTTCCGTTGGCAAGCTCTGGTAAACTAATTGGGTGAAACAAAGGCTGCTAGTTATTTTCATTGTCGCCGGAATCCTGGTTTCGGGCTATCTGTTCTGGAAAACATTTGACCCGTCGTCGGTTATCTGCTCAATCGGTGGTGGCTGCGAAATCGTTCTCTCGAGCCAGTACGCCAAAATATTTGGCTTACCGGTCGCTGGAATGGGCATCTTTTGGTATTTGGCGGCCCTTATCCTTACCTGGCTAGTCTACTTCAAACGAATCTGGGCTGAACTACCGTTACGAATTTGGGCAATTGGTGGTTTAGCCTTCAGCTTGTATCTACTCTACCTCGAAAAATACCAAATCCACGCTTACTGCACTTGGTGTCTGGTATCTTTAGGGCTAGTGGTCTTGATTAATGGCTTAATTTTCTTTAAAAAGAAGAAGTAAATGTCAGGTGATTCAAAATTTTTCTTGGGTGTGGTGGCGGCGGCCGTCTTAGTAATTGGCGGCATCGTCATTTTTTCCAGTGACAGTTCAACCAAAACAACTGTCACTGCCGATCAGCTCGACGAAACCGTCGGCCATAAACTCGGTCCGGATAGCGCAGTCGTTAAAATAGTCGAATTTGGTGATTTCCAGTGCCCGGCTTGCGCGATGGCCGCCGTTGATTTCGAGAAAGCTCAAGCCAATAACGGCGATTCGGTTCAAATTATTTTCCGTCACTTTCCCTTACCCAATCACCAAAACGGGATGAATGGGTCGCTGGCGGCTGAAGCGGCCGGGAAGCAGAGTAAATTCTGGCCGATGCTCGATTTGCTTTACGCTAACCAAAAATCTTGGGAGGACCTCGACGACCCGCTCAATACCTATATCAACTACGCCAAAGAACTTGATTTGAACATCGACCAATTTGAAAAAGATTACGCCAGTTCAGAAACAAAGAAGACGGTCGAAACAGACCGTGATTACGGCTTGGCCTTGAAAGTCGATAGTACGCCGACCTTCTATCTCAATAAGGTTAAGTTCACCGGTGTCCAAACTGCCGAAACTTGGCAGAAACTCATCGACGCGGCCAAAGCGACGCCGACGCCCGTCGCCCCCTAACCCGTAATGCAACTGATAGCCAAGGCGCTTCTTAGTCAGCGGCTTGTCGAGCTAGTCGCTCGTCGTCAAAAACTATCAACTTCCCCTGGCTTAGCTTTAGTTTGGGTGGGGGAAGACAAGCAGACCGCCACCTATATCCGGGCCAAACAAGCGATGGCCAAAAAGTTGGATTGTCATTTTTTCTTGCACCATTTCCCCACCGCCAGCCAACAACAATTAGAATCGATGCTCGATGGCCTCAACCGACGCCAAGACATTGACGGCATTGTTCTTCAACTGCCCCTACCAAAATCATTAGATACCGAGGCATTAATCCAGAAAGTGAACCCCATCAAAGACATCGACAATTTAAGCGGCAACTCGCCGTACGACTCGCCAACCCCCAGTAGCATTATGGCTTTATTGTCATATCACCAGATTGCGATAAAAGACTTGAAAACCGTAGTTTTGGGTATGGGCAAGTTGGTCGGCGGACCGCTGGCAAAGGTTTTCGCGGCCAACAATTGGCCTTTGACTGTTATCGCCAAGCAGGCCAAGTCCCAGGCCGAAAATATCCGTCAGCACGATCTACTAATCTCCGCCACCGGCGTTCGTGGTTTAGTTGCTCCAGAAATGGTCCATCAGGAAATGGTTGTGGTTGATGGCTCTGGCCTGGATGTTGATGTTAAAACTATCGAACCCCTAGTCAAAAAGATTACCCCCACCAAAGGGGCGATCGGCCCCCTAACAGTCAGTTTTTTATTCGAAAACTTGCTAACCGCTGCTATTCGAAAGTCTTAACAAGCTCGGTTAATTTGACAGTCTTTTGCTCAACTTCGTGGCGAGAACGGATTGTGACGGTTCTGTCGGCAACTTCTTTTTCGCCAACGATTAAGATAAAGGGCACTTTTTGGTTTTCGGCATTACGTATGCGTTTGCCCAGAGTTTCCGAAGCGTCGTCGAGCTCGAAACGAACCCCTAATTTTTCCAGCTCGGCGGCGACGGCTTGGCCGTAATCGACAAACTTTTCGCTAATCGGCAGGATTTTGGCTTGGACTGGTGCTAACCAAAGCGGGAAGTCGCCAGCGTAGTGTTCGATTAAGACCGACAAGAATCGTTCGATCGAACCCATAATGGCTGCGTGGATCATAATCACTTGCTCCTCTTTGCCTTCGCTGTTAATGAAATGCAAATCAAATCGCTCGGGTAGGTTCATGTCGAGCTGAATGGTGGCCAATTGCCACTGTCGCCCGAGCGAATCGCGAGCCATAAAATCAATCTTAGGACCGTAAAAGGCCGCTTCACCCGGAGCAATTTCGTACTTGGCTTTCTTCTGCTTGGCCAGCTGCTCCAATTCAGCTTCGGCCTTCTGCCAAACGCGAGCTTCGCCCAAGTACTTGTCTGGAGTGGCGGGGTCGCTATACGACAAACGGACCGACAGATCACTGAAACCAACCTTAGCGTAAAGCTCGCTGACAATGTCCCAAACGGCCAGAAGCTCATCCTTGACCTGATCGGCTCGGCAGAAAACATGGGCATCATCTTGGGTAATTGAACGAACGCGCGATAAACCAGCTAACTCGCCGGTTTGCTCATCGCGATAAACCATCGTTGTATTGGCGTAGCGCTGGGGTAGTTCGCGGTAACTCCAAGATTTTCGAGCGAAGATTTGGGTGTGGTGAGGGCAGTTCATCGGCTTCAAGACAAAAGTGTGACCTTCGCGTGTTTCAATTTTCATTAAATCGTCCTGGAACTTGTCCCAATGACCAGATTTTTTGTAGAGATCGCTCTTGGCAATATGGGGGATTTCCACTTTTTGATAGCCCTTCTTGGCTCGAAGCGACCAAACATAGTCGTCTAGAATTAGCCGCAGGGTATTGCCTTTGGGCGTCCAGAGCGGCAAGCCAGCACCGACTAGATCGGAAAATAGAAACAGATCGAGTTGGGGCCCAAGCTTTTTGTGGTCGCGTTTTTTGGCTTCTTCGAGTTGGGCGAGATGAGCGTCAAGCTCTTTCTTCGAGCCAAAAGCGGTGCCATAAACTCTGGTTAGCATCGCTTTTTTCTCGTCACCGCGCCAGTAAGCCCCGGCCACGCTAAGTAGTTTGAAGGCCTTTACTTCCCCGGTCAATTTAACATGCGGGCCTTTGCAGAGATCTTCAAACCAATCAATCTTATAGAATCCAAGCTTGTCGTCTTCTAAATCTTCAGCTAGCTCGAGCTTATACGGTTGATCAGTTTTTTTGATTTTGGTGATGGCGGCGCCACGACTCAAAACTTCGTGCGTCACCGGGAAGTTTTGATTGATGATCTTGTACATTGATTTTTCGAGTGTCTTCAGGTCGCTGTCGGTAATAGGTTTAGAGAACTCAAAGTCATAATAAAACCCGCTCTCAATTGGCGGACCAATCGCAAATTTCACCTCTGGATCAAACTCGTGCGCCGCCATCGCCAATATATGCGAAGTGGTGTGACGGATTTTGTAGAGCTCTGATTTTTCGTATTCTTCGTTTTTCATATCTCCAAGAATTGTAACGGATTATTGACCAGACCCCAACCCACATACAGTATCCGGCTAACTTAAGCCGTATTTTGTAACCCTGAACCTTATTACACCCCTGGGGTGGAGGCAGGTTTACAATCTCCAACCATAGCGACGAAGCTTTAGCGAAGGAGCTTTTAGAGCTCCAGCGACCATATCCCACCTGCCAGGTGGCGGAAGGTGAACTATAGACTCATGTCGAGGGCGTAGTCGTGCCCGCTTTCCTTTATGGCTCCAGCTAGCTAAACTTAGGGGTATGTTTTTCGCTCGGCATCAAACCGCCAAATCATTCTTAAGCGAGGGAGAAGAGGCCACTCTCCGGTCGATTGTCGTTGCGTCAGAAAATAATCCTCGCCGACCGGAATTTCCACCGGAGAATCCAAAATTTCCTGCCACCCCAACCTACAAAATCGACATTCCAGGATTCACCGATGTTTGGCTTAAAGACGAGAGTGTAAATCCGACCGGAACCCATAAAGACCGTTTAGCTTGGGAGATTGTGGTCACCTACCGGTATTTCCTGGAATCGAAGCGTGACGGCCAAACCACCGGCGAACTCCCACAAATGTCGATCATTTCTTCGGGTAACGCCGCCATTGCCATTCAAACGATGCTTCAAAGATACGGACTACCTAATTTGAAAGTTTTAACCGATAACGGTACGAGCCAGGAGCTACTCCAAGCTATGAGATCTCTTGGTTGCGAAATCTACCAAACCGATTTGGCTGAAGAAATCCTTGGTTGGTCGGAGATACTTAAACTTACCGCTAATGAGCAAGGTTTCGACATCACTTCTTCAGAGGCCCTAGATCCGACCACCAGGTTTTACGACTGGTTGAGCTACGAGATCATCAACAACAATCCCGATTTCTGTTTTATCCCTTTCGGAACGGGAAACTTATATGAGAATGTCCTAAATATCAACAAGAAGGAAGTGGCTTCAGATGCCCACGATCCCCGGTTCAAGGGGAATATAGATATCTTGCGACGATGTAACTTTCTTGGCGCAACTACAGATAGCCCAGTTTCTCAAGCGGCAGCGTTTCTATATTCGCCGCACTTGCCGTTTGCTCACTACAACGAGCAGTGGATTAGACTATACCGACAGGCTGGCTACTGCGGAGCACTTTCAGATGTTCATGTCGTAGACGAGAAGTCTCTTGATCAAGCCTTCGAACTGGCCCGATCCCAGAAGATCTCTTGCGAACCCTCGGCGATTGCTGGATTGGCGTTGATGCTCCAGCTGAAAAACTCTCTCCCATGCGACAAGAAGATGCTTATTGTGAACACCGGCAAAGCCCATTCACCAAAACAGACTGCAATTTAGGGTAAAATGCTTGTATGAAAACGAGTACATTCTCGAATTACTCCTTGGGGACGTAATATGAAACCGATTGCTTCCAACAAAAAGGCTTTTTTCGACTACTCAATATCCGACGACTTGGAAGCCGGGTTAGTTTTGACGGGCGAAGAAATCAAAGCCATTCGTGACAAACGGGTTAATATTTCCGGTAGCTATGTCAAACCGTTCATGGCTGATGGCGCCAACGAGCTTTGGTGGGTGGGCAGTAATTTCAATATTGAAAACGGCGATCAATCACGCAGTAAAAAACTCCTACTCCATAAGATAGAAATTGAACGGTTAACCGGCAAACTCTCGGCCAAAAATTTAACTATTGTGCCTCTCGAGCTCTATCTATTACGAGGCAAAGCCAAGCTTAAAATCGGCTTAGCTAGTCGAAAACAAACTGCCGACAAACGAGAAACTCTCAAGAAAAGAGATGTCGAGCGAGATATTGAACGCCGCCTCAACGACCGAAGTCAGAAGTAAAACTAATTTTCAGCTTTCTTGGTCGAGTCTTCGGTGTTGGTCGCTGTGGTCGATTGGTCGCGGAGTTTCTCGGCTTCGATTTTGGCCAATTCAAGCGATGCCTTGGCCGCTTTCAGCTTGGTTTTAGCACTCTCGAGGTCAGTCTTGTAAGTCGAGATACCAGGATTATTGGCGACGGCTTTGTAGGCGTCGTAAGCCGATTGAGCGCTGGCCTTGGCGTCGGCAAGATATTTTTCAATCGTAGTTGTGTCTAGTCCCGCCGTTTTTATTTTGGCGACAACGGCGGTTAGGCGACCGTCAATTAGAGTCTTAATCGAATCGGCGGCGCACATCCCCCTGACTGCCGGCAAAACGGCCACAAAAACATGATTCTTGTCGATAATAGCCCTGATAGTCGTCTTGACCGCTTCAACGGTAGTGGCGGCGGTAACTTCGGCTTTCTGGCTGGTTAAATTAGCGTTAACGGCGTCAATCGCAGTACCGATATCAGTTTTGGCGGCGACGCACTTAACTTCAGCCGATTTAGTTTTGGCCTGGGTGAGGGCTTTTTGACGCTCGGCAATGAGTTTGTTGGCAAGATTCTGGGCGGCGGTCAGCTTTCGAGCGGTATTTTGCTCTTTATCCGCCGTCTTGAATGCTTCCAAAGCCGTCTTGCGAGCCTCTTTCTCGGTTTTGAGTTTTTCGCGGACCGATTCGGCGGTTTTACCGCTACTGCCAGAGTTTGTCGTCGACTCTTCCGCCAAAACCGTCGTCAAGGATAACGAAACAACGAGCGCTAGAGCCAATAAGAACCTAGAGATCGATTGTGTCGTCATCTGAATTTTGGTCTAGTCCTATCACTACTAATTCTTTGTCGAGCTGACTGATGGCGCTAGCAATATCGGTCGGGGCAGTCGTAATCGTCGATTCGGTTTCGACGGTGTCGCTCGTCGGCTCACTAGTTGTTGGTGTAGTTGTTGTTGCCACCGGTTCGGGAGTCGATGCTTTGGAATTGAAATAGAACCAGCTAATGCCGCCCGTAATCAACAGCAGGACTAGGACGGCAATAAAAATAGACAGTGCCGTCGAGGCAGGTTTTTCGGCTTTCGGTTCCGGGAACATATCATCATCCTGACTGATTAGTCAGGATGATGTCAACCTTTTGCCGTCAAGTCTTGATTACAGCTCAAGCTTCTGCAATTTCCAGCTCAGGGTGTCGTCGTTTTTGGTTTGATAGTCGCCGGCGCCAACTTCAGCTAATTTCCCGTTGATTTCAAAAGCCCAAAAGTGGGTGGCCGGAGCTTTAACACCATCAATCGATTGCACCATCTCACCAAAACTAAACGATTGGGTCTCGACTTGATGGCTAGACTTCAACAGCTCCAAAGCATTCTGACCCTCAACGCCTTGGTAGTTGATTTCACAACGGCTAGCTAACTGTTCGACAGCTTGATTGGTACTGCAGATATTACGATCAGGCACAATCAGATACAGGCCAAAAGCCAAAACCAATACTCCCAAAACATAGATCCAATTCGGTCGTCGTTGCATAATGTAGCTCCTTTCAAAAAAAAGATTCGCCGAGCGCGAATCATTAATATTTATTCACTCCTGCTCGGGACTTTGTTTTACGTGGGACCTGACTTACCGTTCGGACACGGATTACAGTTGCGGCACAGTAGCTGAATTTCACAGCTTTCACCACGGATTTAGCAAGTCAAAGAGCTAAGCTACTTGTACGACTTCGGTAAGCGGCTGTCAACAATTGCCGGTAACAGGTATAATTCTGGTATGGAAATGTCATATTTTTCATGGGAAAAATCTTCGCTCCCATTTTCTGAAAGGAATCAATAAAATGGAAGTTGGAATTGTTGGTTTACCTAATGTAGGGAAGTCGTCACTTTTTAATGCCTTGACGAAGGCTAATGCTCAAGCAAGCAATTTTCCGTTTACAACCATCGAGCCGAATGTTGGGGTCGTTAGCGTGCCAGATGAGCGGTTAGAGTTTTTAACCAAAACTTTTGCTTCAGCCAAAACCGTGCCGGCGACGATTAAGTTTGTCGATATTGCCGGGCTCGTTAAAGGTGCGTCCCAAGGCGAAGGGTTGGGCAATAAATTCTTGAGCCATATTCGTTCTGTTGATGCGATTGCTGAAGTTGTTAGAGTCTTTGACGACCCAAATGTCATTCATGTTCATGGCAGTGTTGACCCCGATTCCGACATTTCTACGATCAACACCGAACTCCTGCTAGCCGATCTGGAAGTGGCAACCAAAGCCCTGGAACGGCTTACCAAAGAAAAGTCTACGGATCCGTATGCGTTTAAACGCATACGGGAATTGGAGAAAGCAATTAATTTATTCAACAGTGACGTGCCTCTCCGAACAAAACCCGAACTAGCGCAGGAGTTAAAGGAATTTCAGTTTTTGACTGCCAAACCGCTGATGTATGTCGCCAATACTAGCGACCACTCGCACAGCACGGAGGCGATCCAAGAGCACGCCGACAAAGAAGGGGCGGTGCTGGTGGCGATCAATGTCAAGGCCGAATTAGAGGTGGTGGAGCTGCCGGAAGCGGAACAAAACGAATATCGAACAGAGTTAGGACTGAAGTCTGGACTTGGTGAAGTAATAAAAGCCGGCTACGAATTGTTGGGATTAATAACCTTTTTGACGGCTGGACCAGACGAGTCTCGGGCCTGGACTATTACAAAGGGTATGAAAGCGCCGCAAGCCGCCGGTAGAATCCACACCGATTTTGAAAAAGGTTTCATCCGCGCCCAAGTCTATGCGTTCGGAGATTTAAAAAAATACGGTAGCGAAAAAGCGATCCGTGACGCCGGCCGACTCCGCAGTGAAGGCAAAGACTACACCGTCGCCGACGGCGATGTGGTCGAGTTTTTGTTTAATGTTTAGCGGCCACGGCGGCGTTTTGGAGAATACAACCAATCATCAGCGCTTCTTCGGCTAATTGTATCCTGTCAGAAACCTTCGGTAACTGAGGAATGCGGCGTATATAGTATAGTGTATACGCAGGCAATTCTGACTGTTCGATTTTTTCCGCCCCTTTGACGGCTTCAGACAGAAAGCGCTCAGCGCTTTTAGGAGAGCCAAGGCCAATGAAATTAGCGACTCGCTTCAGGTCTTGTGACAGTGCCCCCAGCTCTTGAGCGTCGTAGTCAGTCATTGAAAACTGTTGGAAAGAAATACTTGGTTAAATCCTCGAACTGCTGACGAATAACAGGGTCTTGGATCTGGTTACTGCGGTTACCAACACTTGGACGGATATTAATCATCGAATCTATTGTCACATCCTTAGTCTCTAAATCCACCCCGCCGCCCCATAGAGTGGTTTGTTTTGAACCTTGCTCGAGCAGAACCTTCTCGTTCTCGTAATGGCGACTGGCCCCAGCCGAACAAATTTTCCGCTCGACATCAATGACGGTTTTAATAAAAACCTCAAACTCTTCAGAGAGCTGTTCAATCTGACCTTCGGTGAATGGTTTGGTACCGGTGATGATCATGACCTGATATTAACCCAAATAACCACCGACGGCGACATGAATATCCCAATCTTCAAAGGCCTGGCCTTTGAAGATTCAATGTCTAGGACTTGATTTTCTTCACTAATTCAACTAAAATTCTTTTATAAATCTCGCTTGGAGCGAGTAGGGAGTTTGTACATGGACATGGAACTTTGGCTAGAGGCCACCGCGGAAATGAGAAAGAATCGGAGAACTTTCCGAACTAGTATTCTTTTCGCGTTAGTGTTGGTGATTGTGGGGATAACGAGCTTGGCATTCAACGCGATTCTCGCTTTTCACATCTTTATTATCGGGGGATGCGCTTATCTAAGCTATCTTTTCTCTCTTTCCATAGGTCCGGTCGATCCATCGTGGCGGAAATTGGGAAAAATCCAAGACGTGACTGCCGATAACCCAGCCGTTCTCAGGATCGTTCTGGATTATCTCAAGCGGGAGGTGCTGGCGCCAAAGGAAAAGTTCACCACAGACACAAACAAGGATGTTGACGCACTGCAGGCAGAGCTGGACGCATTTGAAGCAGATGCTGCAGAGCTTCAGCAAAATTTGGCAAACGATCACGATGAGCAGATGAAGACGATCAATCAATCAATCAGCGATACTGCGCGTCTGTCAGATATTCCCCCTGCTTGGTCAGCGGAAGAGGGAGCTTGAGGCTCAAGTCCAAGAGGCTGAGGCAATAGTCAGGCCGATCGTGGCCTAGATCGAGCAGCTACAAGCCCACTTAAACCGCAGCACGCGCGACGAACGGGTAGCTAAGAGTCTCGATCTAATCGGAAGGATCGATTTGACTATTCCGATCAACGACCAGTTTCTTAGCTCTTTACGACTGAATGTAGATAGGACGAAAATCCAGCTCAACGAGCTGGTAGTCGACACCAAAGCCCGACAAGCGGCCTGGGCCGAAGTCCGATTGGAATCGACGCTTTCCCCAGAAGACGAGGTGCGTTTGCAAAACTAGCCCCCTGTCTTGGGGTCACCAAGCGCCGCGGTTTCGACCGCGGCGCTTTATTATTTTTCCGACCCAAATCTTCAAAGGCCAGGCCTTTGAAGATTTGCTGTAGTGGTTTCGACAAAAGCTAAACGGTATGCTTCTAAATATGAGTTGGAGGGGGCAGTGGGGATCGATATTAGCGCTGATTGGGGCGAATGCTATTCCGGTAATCGGTGTGCTGTGGTGGGGCTGGCAGTTACCCGCTCTTTTGTTCGGCTATTGGCTAGAGACGGCGATAGTCTGTAGCTATACTTTTTTAAAAATTTTGGGCTCGCAGGCAACAGATGAGATTTCGGAAGTGTATTACCGTTATCACCCCGCTCGGGGTTTCAGTTTTTTCATCGCCGACAAAGGGCACTACGCCACCGAATTTATTAACAGAAGTTTTTGGCTACTAATAATAAATCTATTTTTTATTTGGCTAATTTTTTTGCCCACTACACTGTCGTCGGGTGTCTTTAGCCTTTTCAGCCCAACGGCGGGATTACAAACAGACTTCAACCTAGCGAAAATAGCTACAACGCATTGGCTGCCATTAGCCGTAGCATTATTACTCAGCCACGGCTATTCGTTTTTGGCAAATTATGTTTTCAAAAAGGAATATCAACGAATTGCCCCGAAACAATTGATGGTGACGCCTTTTCGTCGAGTGGCAGCGATGCAAATTACGATGATTGTGGGTGGATTCTTACTATTACAGTTTGGACAAAGCATTCTCTATCTACTGGTACTAATCACAGCAAAGATCGTTATTGATATCATTAGCCACCTTGAGGAGCACTTGATCATCCCACCACCAGATGGTGAGGACCTGGTTACCGAAACAATTCGACAGATATGACAAGCTTAGAACTGCAGTAGTGAGTGGTGGTCTTTGAGCCACTTCTGGGCGTCTTTGTGGTTGGGGACATATTGTTCGACTAACTGCCAGAACTGCTGGGAGTGGTTCATGTGGGTTAGATGAGCGAGCTCATGATAGATAACATAATCCGAAACCCAGTCCGGGGCCATAATTAAGCGCCAATTAAGCGAAATTGTGTTGCGACTGGAGCAGGAGCCCCAACGAGTCCGCTGGGATCGAATGGAAACGGTTTTGACGGTACTATCAACCAAATCGGCTAGGAGCGGTACTCTTTCTTTGAAGTGTTTGGCGGCTTGTAATCGATACCATTTTTCTAAAACTCGACGAACTCTAGTGTGATCTTCTTCGGCGGCGGTAACGGTGAGAGTTTTGTTGGTGATGTTGACACCTTCTTTTTGGAGGCTAATACTCAAGAGAAAATCATATTCCTGCCCGCGAAAAAACAATTTTTCTCGATCCGAAACTAAGGCCGTGAGCTTTTCGACCACCGCACCTCGTTTCTCCCGAATCCAGTCTTCGTGCTTGGCAACAAATTGGTTAATCACAAATCGAGGGGTAAAACGCGGCGAAGTGACGACGACCGAGCCGTCGGGCATGACCCGCAAGCTAATCGATCGACTTCGAGAGACGACCTTAAAAATCAGCTTTAAATCGTCAGGCATGTTTCACGGGGCTGAAATTAGTAGCCAGTACCGGTGCTACCGCCAGATTGTTTAAAGAAGTAGTAACCGCCATAAACAACAATCGCGATGACAACATAAATTAGTAGCCACTTTTTCCAGCTGCCTTTTTGGCCGTAGCCGCCTGTCGGCTGATTGACGGGTTCGTTCCCGCTCGATTGTATATCTTCCATCTGTCCACAATTACAGACGCTCCCGCCTGTGTCAAACCCTACCAAACCAAAATATCCGCTTACTTCTTCTGTTTTAAAAGTTCTCTAAAACAGCGCCCGTGCGGCCACCCTTCGAAGCAACTCAAGGTGACTCTGTCTTCGACTCTGAGGGATGAGCCTCCGGGCTCAGACTCGAACGAGAGTCACTCGAAGAGCCACCCTCAACTCTTTTAATTCTTATCAAACCAACCGAAGCGGAAAAACTACTTAACGAAGTAGTAAATTCCGTATACAACAACAACTAGGACAACGACGATGAGCAGCCATTTCATCAAACTGCTTTTGCCGGTGCTAGCGCTAGCTTCAGGCATTGCGACGGGAGCGGCTGGTGCCGGCGCCGGGCTGACTGGAGCTGGGGTTGCTACTTCTGGCTGACCCATATTTAGATCTTCCATAAATACAGCGTCCCAGACGAACGGAAATGTGTCAAACTATTGACAATGTTTATTAAGAAGTTAATAATGAGTTCAAATGAAGTTGTTATCCTTCTTTCACTCGCTGAGGCTCGCGAAATGAATGTAAAAATCGTCAGTGTCTCACTACCAGTCGAGATTAACGACCGAATCGAAAAGATCGCGGCCGAGCAAAAACGGTCGAAGAGTCAAATCGTTTTGGAAGCGGTTGAAAAGTATGAGTTTGATATTCGTTGGGCACCGATTCGAGAATACGGCGACCGAATTGCTAAAAAGCTTGGCATAACTTCAGAGGATGATGTTGAACAAATCTTCGGCCGCAAAGCTCAAAGTAGTCGTTGATACCAGTGTCTATATCGCCGCTATTTTAACCTCGGGACTATCTGAGGATGTCTTGCGACTGATCTATCAAGGCTACGCCGAACTTTATTGCTCGGACGATATTTTTCAGGAACTAGAAAGTCGATTAGCTGATAAGCCCTTTAATATTGAACCTGGCAAAGTTACATTGGTTTTACGGGAAATAAAATCAAGAGCTCGGTTTGTTAAAACTCAACCAATCAAAGAAGGCCGATTACGCGACACTGGGGACCTGCATATTTTAGAATGCGCAGTTGCTGCCAACGCTAATTTAATTGTCACTTTTGACAAAGACCTTCTCGTCCTGAAAGAATCGCACGGCATCGGAGTAATCCATCCACGAGCCTTTCGTTGGATGGCTACCGAGAGATAGTCGTTTAGATTATTCTCGACCGGATTTGAACACCTGATCCTGGAGAAAAACTATCCAAGAACAAAGAATTACCGTATTTCGGCAATTCTTTGTTCGTCTAACCGAGAATGTATCTCGTTCAGCGCGCCCGGCAGGGATCGAACCTGCGGCCTACTGTTCCGAAGACAGTCGCTCTGTCCACTGAGCTACGGGCGCTAATAAAAAGTTTCTAGCTACTGGCAACTGGCAGCTAGCCGAGAGCTGATGGCTGAAAGCTGTGAAGCTACGCCCAATTTTACCTAAAAATTGGCGTCAAATCTACCGTCTAACCGTTTTGGGAACAATTTTTGGATAATCGTTGAGTAGCTCTCGAAGTTGATCTTTGGTTAGTAAGCCGGTTTGAGGACCGATCTTGGTGACCACGCCCGCGGCGTTGGCCATACCCCAGCGCATCGCTTCGTCGATTGTTTCGCCGTGAAGCAGGGCGGCCGTAAAGCCGGCGCCATAAGCATCACCGCAGCCGGTTCGTTGAGTCACATCCGCTGGAATAATGTCTTGAAAAAGTAGTTCATGGCCATCGAAACAGTAAGCGCCGTTTGGCCCATCTGTAATGTTGACAATTTTGATGCCGTAGTCGTAAAGCGCCTCGGAAAGCTGGGCGATCGAGGCCGAAGCCGGCATTTCGGTTAGGTGCGTTGCTTCCTCTTTATTAACAAACAAACACTCAGTGACGGCAAAATACTTCTTTAGAGCCGAGACGCCGTCTTTAAGTTGGAATGAGCCAGGGTTAAAACTCATTTTGGCGCCGGTTTTCTTAACAAAAGCCAGAACCTTTTCGTAGGCCCTCGGATAATCTTTGCCCAAACTCGTTAAATATACCCAGTCAACTGGGTCGATTTTAGGCAAATGGTACTCGCGTGGCTCGTGATAAATTAGAATGCTTCGCTCGCCCTGAAAAACGATCACGGTCGAAAAACTGGTCATACCTTCGAATTGCTGAAGATATTTCAGATCGACGCCATCTTTTTTTAGGGATTTTTGAATCATTTCGCCGTTGCCGTCGTCACCAATAACACTATATAGTTGGCTATCTAGGCCTAAGCGAGAGAACGAGACGGCGGTATTGGCTGCATTCCCACCAACGGTAAAAACCAGTTTGTCGGCTAATATTTTCTCGGCGTAGCGGACACAAAACATGCAGTTGGCTTTATTAAGCTCACAGCGAATCTCGGCGTCTTTGACAAAAACAAAACAATCGAGCGTCGCTTCACCAATGGAAAGAATTTTTTTCATGTTCTATTTTATCTTAACAAAATGTTTAAGGCCGCGAGTTGTGACTCGCGGCCTAGGACGGTGTCTCCCCCTAGAAGACTTGGATGATTTTTCCCTCGACTGCCTGATCCCCGTTGGTCTTGTAGCTGAACCGCTGGCCCGGCTTATTGTCGAGTAAGGAAAGAGTCAGATCGCAACTCTTGGAGATCGGCACAAGCGTTCTCCCTCCCAGTAGAATGTCCGAATCATCGACTCCTTTTTCTCCGAAGATAAGAAAGAGTTCTGTGCTGGTCTCGTTGTCGAACGCTAGTTCGACAATCGAACCGTGTTGAACGATCTGGCTTGATGGCTCTTCCTTCAGTTTCAGCGCCTTCGTTCGCGCTTCCTCCAACTCGACGATTCGATCGTCGATGTCGTCAAGACTCCTGACGACTCCCAGCCCCTCGGAAAGTGCATCAAGCACATTTGGTTGTCTGGCCTGATCGTAACGATTCTTCTTCTCTCTTCGGGTCTCGTCGAAGTTTGCCTTTTCGACTTCCAATAATCGCTCGAGTCGAGCGATGAGGGCTTGTTTGACAGCCAGTCTGTCAACTACAAACCCAGTTCCCTCAATGCCAATAGTCGGCATCATAATTCCGAATCCTCCTTGAAACGAACTCCGTTTCGCACTCACGGGTCAGAACATAATGTCAAAATTTGTCTGGCTTGTCCAGACTTTTTCGTCAATTTTTGGTAAAATTAGTCAGCTAACGACATGGTGCTAGTAGCTCACTACAAGGATTGAGTTAAGAAATTCGAAGAGCGAGTTTGTGCCCAAACGACAATGGTAGAGCAATCGGTTGTGCATAACTATTTACGCTCTCATTTTCTTGATACGATATTTGTATGCCCTGGCTCAAATGTCGCATCTGCTCGAACAAACTCTACATCCGCCCCAATAAGCAGAAGATTGGTTGGGGAAAGTACTGCTCTAAGGCATGTCAAAACATTTCGCAGATTAGAGGAAAAGAGTTTGCCTGCAAAAATTGCGGCAAGAAAGTTGTTAGAACACCTGGTGTTATCGCCAAATCCAAAAGTGGCTATTTCTTTTGCTCTAGAAGTTGTTCGATGTCGTGGAAAAACAGTGAGCTCAAATCAGGCCCAAATCACTATTTGTGGAACGGTGGAAAGGCGACATATCGCGAGCGATTTCTACGAAAAGGTGGTAAAATCAGGTGTAGTCGTTGTGGTGTATCGGATGTGCGGGTTTTGGACGCGCATCACAAAGATTCTAATAGACAAAATAATGTCCTTGAGAATCTTGAGTGGTTGTGCAAAAACTGTCATTTTTTAGCTCATCACGCAACCACCGATTAATATGGTGGCTATGGTGTAATGGTAACACGAGAGGTTGTGGTCCTCTAATTATGGGTTCAATTCCCGTTAGCCACCCTAATATCCCTGTCGTAGCATATGCTAAAGTAAATAATTTACGATACTCAAATCCTCCCAGGCACCAAATAGACGAGTGATTCTTTCTCGGAACGAAATTTATGTGTATAGATTAGTTAATGATTGAGACGGAAAGCTATACTCCAGAGGGTGCGAAGGATTTTATCGCCCCCGAGACTTCCGGTATTTCGATTCAGCCTACCGAGGACGAAGATGGTACGGTTGAGCAGCCCGTTCAACCCTACTCCAGCAAGATAGCCGAATACATAACCGGCATGAAGCCGGAAGACCCTGCTATGATCGATAAATTGTTCACCGACCAAGAAATCATCAGGTCCAAATATCATCTACCCTCATTAGATTTACCACCAGCTGAATATGAGAGAGGTTTGAAGCAAATAGCACAAAAGTTAAAAGTAACCGTAAAACCCACGTCAGATTGTGGTAAGTTTTTCGAAGAAAATTCTATTGCGGGTGCTGTATATTTTGATGAGGCCAACCAAATTGGTATGGATATGGATCGATCTAACGAAGATACCTATTCAAGTAGTCTTGGCGACTTTGAACACGAACTAATTCATGCCATACAGAAACACGACACTCCATCAATGCCTATTGAACTAATGGAATACGAGGCCTACCTAGCTGGTGGAAATGTAGAATTTCTAAAAACTAATCCCGAAGCTATTAAGGATATTTTCTTTGGTTTCTTAATCGGCAGTTCCGTCAATATTTACTACAAAACAGAAAGCGAAAAAAGAGGGGAAGCGATAGTACCCGTATGGGATCGCCCAATTGAACCTTCTGACTCAAGCGAAGGATTACCAGAACAAGTTCAACAAGACATCAGCTAACTCTCAGCCAAAATTACCTTTTGGCTTTGGCGCGCAACGATGAGTTGAGAATCTTTTTGCGCAGACGGAGGGATTTTGGCGTTGCCTCTAAGAGTTCGTCGTCTTCCAAGAAGTCGATCGATTGCTCCAAGCTGAACATAATCGGTGGGGTCAGGGTGATGGCATCGTCGGTGCCAGCGGCTCGAACATTGGTCTGCTTCTTTTCTTTAGTAACATTAACTTCCAGGTCGTTTTCGCGAGCGTGTAAGCCGACGATCATACCTTCGTAAACTAGCGTTTGGGGATTAATAAAAGTATTGCCGCGCTGTTGGGCGTTGTTCAAGCCGTACGATACGGCTTTACCGCCTTCGGAGGCGATCAAAACGCCGTTACGCATTTTTGGAATGGCGGCGCTAATTGGCTCAAAGCGTAAATAAAGCGAATTCATCGTCGCCGTGCCCCGCGATATCGTCAGCAAAAGATTACGCAAGCCAAGCAAGCCCCTGGTGGGAATTTCGAACATTAAACGAGTTGTCCCGTCGTCGTTTTCGCTTTGCGACAACATAATTCCTCGGCGTTTGCCAATTTCGCCGGTGACCGGGCTGGCGTAAGTGGAGACGACATCAACCGTCAGCTCTTCAACCGGTTCTTGGAGGACGCCGTCGATCATTTTAGTCACCACCTGCGGTTTACTAACCTGCATCTCGAAACCTTCGCGACGCAGAGCTTCGATCAAAACCGAGAGATGAAGCTCACCCCGACCCCAAAGAATGTATTCGTTATTTTCACCCGGTGTCATTTTCAGCGAAACATTGACCTCTAATTCTTTAATAATTCGTTCGTAAATCTTTTGACTGGTTAACTGCGTTCCCTCTTGGCCGACAAACGGCGAGGTATTGGCCGAAATAGCCATTTTCAGAGTTGGCTCGGCAATTTGGAGCGTCGGCAAGGCCACCGGCGTCACGGCATCGGCGACGGTGTCGCCGATTCGGCAATTCTTCAGTCCAGTAATGGCGACGATGTCGCCCGACTGAGCCTCGTCGACCGGCAAGCGTTTCAGGCCATGAGTGCTGTAAACTCGGTCGATCTTGGCAGTGTCTCGCCACTCATCCGGGGTGCCGATGGTCACGGCTAAGCCGGGTTTGGCGGTCCCGCGAGTAATCTTTCCGATAGCGTATTTTCCCTGGAAATTGTCCCAATCCAAGGCCGTCACCAGCATCTGGAACGGCTGATCATGGGCAATCTCAGGCGCAGGAATATGCTCTAAAATCGCGTCAAAAATTGGCGTTAAGTCCGTATCAGTACTTAATTGTTCGGCCGTTGGGGCTGAGTCCCAGGCCTTGCCGTCCCGCCCGACAGCGTAATAAACCGGAAACTCCAATTGAGCGGCATCGGTGGCTAGATCCAAAAAGAGATCGGCAGTGTCGCGCAAAACTTTGTCGATCTGGGCGTCGGATTTATCGATTTTGTTAATAACCACAATCGGTCGCAGGCCCAGCTCAAGGGCTTTTTTTAAGACAAATTTAGTCTGGGGCATCGGCCCTTCTTTAGCGTCGATAATCAGCAGTGCCCCGTCGGTCATTTGTAGGGTTCGTTCGACTTCGCCACCAAAATCGGCGTGTCCTGGCGTGTCGACGATGTTGATTTTAACGCCCTTGTAAGTGACGGCGGTATTTTTGGCCAAAATCGTGATGCCACGCTCGCGCTCTTGATCGTTAGAATCCATAATCAGCGTTTGGCTCATGGCCGCTTCGTTGTCACGGAAAGTGTGAGACTGCTTTAACAAACCATCAACGAGGGTGGTTTTACCGTGATCAACATGAGCAATCACCGCGATATTACGAATCGGCATCTTCAATGTCTCCTTAATGAACGAATGTTAGGGCTTGACCCTTTTGATCGGCCCGACCGGTTCGGCCGATGCGGTGAATATAATCGCCGAAGCTTTGGGGCAGATCGAAGTTGATAACATGGGTGACATTAGGAATATCCAAGCCCCGAGCGGCGACATCGGTAGCCACCATCACTTGGGCCTGATTGGCTTTGAACTCGTTTAGCGAGCGCTGTCGCTGGGATTGGCTTTTATTGCCGTGAATAGAGGTCGAAGTAAAGCCGCGTTCCCGCAGAGCTTCGTTCAACTTTTCGACGCCATGTTTGGTTTTGCCAAAAATCAAGACTTTCTTGAATTCTTCTTTGGCCAGCATGTCGTGGAGAAGAGTCATTTTGTGGTAATTGTCGGTAAAGTGAACAACATCCTGATCGACATTAACCGAAGTTTCCCGCTTTTTGACGCTAATGGTTTGAGGCGAACGCAAGAACGAATGAACCATATCTTTGACCTCTGGCGCCATGGTAGCGGAGAAGAAAAGGGTTTGGCGAACTGGCGGTAATTTCCCGACCAGCATGCGGATGTCTTTAATGAAGCCCATATCGACCAAGCGATCGGCCTCGTCGATGACCAAGTTTTGGACATCATTTAGGCGTAGAGTGCGCCGTTCGAAGTGATCTTTCAGTCGTCCGGGCGTGCCGATAATAAACTGTGGTCGGCGTTGCAACGATCGATCTTGATGACCGTAGCCGTTACCGCCGATACAAACCGCCGAATAAATTGGCAGGCCGTAGGCAAACGCCTTGAGTTCTTCGTCGATTTGGACCGCTAACTCACGGGTCGGGACGATAATCAGTGCTTTCTGGGTTCGGTCGGCAAGCATTTTGTGAATAAGTGGCAGCAAAAATACGGCCGTTTTACCGGTACCGGTATCGGCCAAGCCGATCACATCCGAGCCAGACATCACGGCCGGAATGGCCTGATCCTGAATTGGGGTCGGAGTTTGGTAGCCGTGACGGACCACTCGTTCCAAAATTTGGCCGTTCAGACCAAAATCGTTGAAGCTGTGGGTTGGCTGGTACGGTAATTCAATCGGCAGGTCGGCCGATTTGTTGATATATCGTTCTGGGTTAACGGAGCTTGGACCCGCATTGGGGCCCCGGCGACCAGAGCGGATTGGGCGAGAATTCCCTAAAGAGGGACGCCTCGAAGTTCTTGTATTGTTGTACATTCTCTAAAAACAGCCTTTCTACTGTCTGTCGACCAAACTCGGTCGAGGGCTTCCAGACAGTAAAGCCACGTTTTAAGAACCGGGCAACAATCCGAAAGCAATAATATTGCTTTACTTACTTCGTGCGACTAGCAGAGTACTTGTAAAGTCCTAATATCATAGCAGTAAAATATGGAAATGTCCATTTCTGATGGCCTAAATCAGCAGAAGCCGGTGGTTTCTGATAACCTGAAATTATGGGGGAGGTGGGTCAGAAACATCGAGTCGTAATTGTTGGTGGTGGTTTTGGTGGTATCCGGGCGGCTCAAGAGTTGGCTCGTCATAGTGATGAGTTTGATATTACTTTAATCTCCGATCAGCCCCACTTTGAGTACCACGCCGCTTTGTATCGAGTTGTCACTGGTCGCTCGCCGCTCGAAGTTTGTATTCCGCTTTCGACTATATTTGAATCGACTCCTGTCAGGATCGTCGAAGACACTATCGAAACTGTCTACCCAAAAACTAAACAAATTCTCGGCCAAGACGGGGCGAAATACCAATACGACTCTCTCGTTCTAGCGCTCGGTAGCGAGAACGCCTATCTCAAGGTTCCGGGGCTAAAGGAACATTCGTTCACCTTGAGATCGATCAACGACGCCCTCCGACTCAAAAGGCACCTTCACGAAATCTTTATCGATGCGGCAATCGAGTTGAAAAACGGTCAGCGCCGACCAATTCATTTAGTTTTGGTTGGTGGTGGACCAACTGGAGTTGAACTATCGGGCGAGCTAGCCATTTACGCCCGTCACCTGGCCGTCCATCATCAGCTTGACCCAAACACGATTATTATTGACTTGTTTGAAACTAGCGACCGACTCCTGGGAATGCTCGATAGAAACATCTCCGAATTGGCTTTCAAGCGTCTCCATCGCTTGGGTGTTAATATCTTTCTTAATACTCCAATTCTGGAAAATCGAATCGAAGCCGCCTATCTAGCCGATATGAAACTGAAAACCAAAACGCTGATTTGGACCGCTGGGGTCATGACTAATCATCTTTACTCTAAGATCAAAGGCCTGGTCTTTAATAATCGGGGTCGAGTCCTGGTTGATCTGTCGCTGCAGGCCAAGGGGATTCAGGATCTTTATGTTATTGGGGACGCCGCCGCCAGTATTTATAGCGGGATGGCCCAAACCGCGCTGTACGACGGGGCATTGGTGGCCGAGAGCTTACGAAGAAAATTACATGGCCGACCGCCAGCCACCTATCAACCAAAGCAACCGATCTCTGCCATTCCGATTGGACCTGGCTGGGCGGTGACCGTTACCAAATTCGGTGTTATTAGTGGAAGACTCGGGTGGATACTTCGAAGATTGGCTGATTTACGATTTTTTATCTCTATCCTGTCACTGCCTAAAGCGCTGTTAGTCTTCTCCGACGGCTATCGTTTGAACGAAAGCTGTCCGGTCTGCTCAAAGCCAGGTCAATTGCACCATGAGGAGTGATCAACTAAATTTAAAGAGTGGTCTTAAGAATTAAAAAGGAGGGGAAATGAACAGTAAGATTTGGGCGTTGGTACGAATTGCGTTAGGGCTGATTTTTCTTTGGGCATTTTTTGATAAAGTTTTTGGGTTGGGTTTTGCCACCAAAGCTAGTATGTCGTGGCTCTCAGGCGGTTCGCCAACGGCTGGATATTTGGCACACGCCACAACTGGTCCGCTGGCGCCTTTTTACCAAAACTTGTCTGGCTCGGGATTTGTGGATTGGATGTTTATGATTGGCCTGTTAGGAATTGGTGTAGCGATGGTGTTTGGTGTTGGTATGCATATCGCCGGTTGGGGCGGAGCATTAATGATGGTGGCGATGTGGTCGGCGGCTTGGCCGGTTGAGAATAATCCCGTCATTGATGAGCATATTATCTACGCTCTGCTACTAATGGGCTTTGGTTCGTCTGATGTTGGTAGCCAGTATAGTTTTCGCACCTGGTGGAGAAATACTCGCCTAGTCACCCATCACTCATTTCTGGGTTAAATTTTGATTTGTCGCTGCTAGAGGGTTGACAGACCCGACAGACCTGATAAACTGGGAATCGTCCGACCAAAAAGGAGGTTCCATACCCCCATTGTTAGACAGAATACGAAAAAATACATTTAAGCTACTCGAAATTGTCCGACGCTCCCTTTCCCAAGTCACGAGTTTTCTCCTAACTCTCGTCAGTGGCCTTTTTTCAGCTGTCAAATCCCTAAAAATCGCTCAACGCCTGCCGAAAAAGCCGGTCAAATTTGTTAAAAAATATTCGGTTCAGTTAAGTTTGGGGATCGTTTTGGCGATATTTTTAACCGTTTCGGTCGGTGAAGGCCAGGCCTACCAGGTTGGTGAGGCCGACTTTTCGGATTTGAGCGATATCTCGGGTGAAGGATTTCTAGGTAAGCCACAAGTGGTTGGTCAGACAGTCTTGACTGGTGAAACCCAGTCGGTCATTCCTTATCGAGTCGAAAAAGGCGATAGCTTAACCAGTATCGCCGCACGTTACAACATCAGTACTGGGACCCTTATCGACTACAACAACCTGACGCTCGACAGAGTTGAAAAAATTAAGGCCGGTGACGAACTGCTCATCCCGAGCGAAGATACTAACACTTCTCTGGCCTGGCTTGAGGGTCTCAATAAATTAAAGGCGGCGGAACAGGAAAAGGCTCGTCAGGCCGAATTGAAACGACTGCAACAGAAACGCAACCTTGCCGGTAACCTACCGCGAATCGCCCGCAATGTTGGTGGGATCAACATTCTGGGAGTTTATCGGAATCTACCCTCGTACGGCGCTGTCCCCGGACAATGTACCCAGTGGGTAAAGTACAAGATTCCGGCCTTGCGTGGCTTAATTATGGGCAACGGTGGTCAGTATGGGGTTAACGGACGAAAATACGGCTTTCGGACCGGCTCAACCGCGGTGGCCGGTAGCGCTGTTGTTACCAACGAGAATGGTCGGGTCGGTCATGTCGCCTATGTGGAGCAAGTTTACAGCAACGGCACGATGCTGATTTCTGAAATGAACTATGTTCGATCTTTTGTTGCTAGTACTCGAGTGATTGCCGTTGACGATCGGGCAATTAAGACTTTCCTCTACGTTAATTAGGCGTCGTCAAGTTTAGATCTTGATTTTTTCTAACAAGTAGCTCAAACTGTGGGCATCTCATTGTCAGGAGGACAAAATGATGAGGTATGTTCTTACACTGTTGGGTTGCTTTCTAGCAGTCCTGTCGACCGCGCAGGAAAAGGCTTTCACGGAGGACGAGCTGCGACAGGCGGCAAAGAAGTTCATGGAAGTCCCCTGGGATCTTGGTCAGAAGACCAAGGAAAAGCCTCTCCTAAGGCCAGAAATAGAGAGGGCCATCGACGACTACTTGCTGGCAAAAACCCCCTTGGAGGAATGGTTCGACGCGTCATTCCGTCATCGACGTGGCAAAGCGGTTGATTTCGCTGAATGGGTCTACCAACTCTCCATCAAAGCCAAGGACTACGCCTTAAAGCCATTCATCGGCTTGAGGATGGCGACCAAGGAAGATACGTCGCTATTCAAAGACACTGTTGTTTGGCGTATTACCGTGATTGGAGATGATGGTATCCCTGTCAACGTTAAATGGATCATCTACATGGCCGACGCAGTAGAGGCAGATATTAACGCCTCTGGTCAACGGATCCTGAAGGTAGCTTCAGCCATCCAAGTCTCAGATCCAGCCCCGGCAACCGCCGGGGCCTGTTCTTAATAGTCTAGGTTCAAAATTCTGCTACGATACAGCTATGAGACGAGGATATTTGCGGAACTTTATTTTTGGCGCCGAAGATAGCCTAGTTTCAACTGTCGGGTTGCTATCAGGCGTCAGCTTTGCTGGCCTGACCAGTCGCGAAGTAATTTTGAGCGGCGTTATTCTAATTCTAGTCGAGTCAATCTCGATGGGAGCGGGCGTCTATCTTTCGGAAGATTCCGCCAATCAGTTACCGCAGGAAGGCGAACGCGACAATACTATCGCTGATGCGGGAATTATGCTGATTTCGTACCTACTAATCGGACTAATCCCCCTCCTGCCCTATGTCTTCTGTGCCGATACAATGACCGGTTTCTACTGGTCTGTCGGCTTATCATTAGTTGCCCTATTTTGCCTGGGCTTATTTAAAGGCTATGTCGTCGGCAAACATCCAATTTACAGCGCTATCAAAGTCTTGGTGGTTGGTGGCTTAGTCACCGCTATCGCTGTTGCCGTCGGCTTCTTCATCAAAACCGTCTAAATCTTCTCGTTAAAAAGAATGATAAGTTCTGAATAACGCTAATGCGTTTAATAAAAATGAGCCCCGAGCGAAAACGTGTTTCGCAAGGGACCCTGGTACGAGCGGGTTGGCCGCTCATCGTTAACTCACTCGGCTGACGCTCTCAAGCATCTCTCGGCCGATCGTTCGTCTGATGAAGTACTCGGGATCGAACTCGTCGAGCGCGGTGACGACGTAGGTTCGGAAACCCTCCCACTTACCGCTGTCGGCGACCGCCCTCAAGTTGGACATCGGCAGTTCGCCGAAATCGATTGAGCGACGATTCATCGCAAGGATCATATACACACGACCCCTGAGATCGCCGTCGAAGGTCTTGTCGGCGAAGACGACCTCGAGCTTGTCGCCGGGCTTGGCCGAATTGATGACCTCGCACATCTGCGTGATGGTCATGGTTGGAGCCTGTGGCTCGGATGGGTTTGCGCTCATGAACTGCCTCCTTAAAGAGCTGGATTACCACGAGATCCCCGTGGCAGGGTTACCGGATTTACAAATTATCTACTATGGCTCCGATGCCGTTGAGATTAGCATATTATGAGCTAGAAGTCAAGCCCAAATACACCGTCAGCGTCTCTCATATTTGGGTTAAATATCGCTAGCCTCATGATTAGATAATTTTCTTCCCCTACAAATTAATCCTAATTAGTCGCAAAGTGTTGCGAAGCGAATGAAGCTCTTTGACTCCTCCTTTCTGGTGTTCTTGAGAGACTTTCTTTCGAACACCTTCTAGGTTGGTTGGACCGGATTCGGCAAGGATTGGAGAAGAAATTCCTGCAGAAGCTTAAACCGGCCCAACCAAATATCGCTCCATATCAAGTTGTTTTGTGTGGTAAAATTAGCGCAGCATGATTAACCTAATAGATCTAACAAATAAAGAAGTATTCCCGAACACCAAGTATAGATTCTCAAAAGTTATCCAAGAAACCGAAGATAGCATTACTCTCGAAAGAGATTTTATTGGAGAAAACCCATTCCATTATTACCTGAATGCTAAAACACAAGAGGCTATAGTAGCCAACTCAATCAGAGAAATAAAGAGCTATCTCCAGGAGAAAGGAAGTAAGTTTTTATGGGAGCACATACGGGCAGTATCGAATAACAAGAAAGTGACAATTACCTCGGATACTTTTTATAATGCCAGGCCAGAGACGGCTGAGTTGGGCACTACTTTGCAGGAACTACAACAGCCTCCAGTTGACCTCTCTAATACTTCGAAGGCAGGAGAATATATACGAGGTTTATTCGTTCAGTCAATTGACGATAGATTGGAAACAATCCATGACGAAGTGGTTGGTCTGCTACTGTCAGGAGGGCTCGATAGTATTACGACTGGATACTATTTAAAAAGCAATTTGAACGACAAAAAGTTACGAGCATTTACCTTAAAGGTGAATGAAGATGAGGCTGATATTAGCAAAAGTCGAGAAGTGGTTAAACAGCTGGGAGTGCCTCTAACCGAAGTAAAGATAAGCCGGAATAGCGATGACATTTCAGTTGGTGTTCAGTCCTACGACTTAGAAGGAAATTTGGAGAAAGAATATAGTGTTTCTACTGAGAATATTAATGAAATTGTAAAAAAGACTCTAGCGATTGCTGAAAACCCTAAGAGAGATAACCTCTTCTGTTCATTGGCGATGTATCTAATTGGGCAGGCAATAAAGAGTGAAGGTATTAAAACCGTATTTTGTGGTGAGGGACCGAATGAGATGATTAATGACTACGGCTTCCAACCGCCAAAAGAGGGCTACCCCGGAATGGGCGTCAGCAGTACATACTTCCGACAAGCCTTAACTTTTGGACTAAAAGAGTCAGATTTACAGTTAGGCCGTGGCGGTCTCGGTAAGCACGCGCTTTCAAGAATGGGTAAGATGTTTGCATTTTATGGTATTCGCTTAGAATCACCGTTCTTCAACCGTGACATTGCCAATGCCCTAACGAGGATTCCTTATGAAGATGCAGACTATAGTGTAATTAAGCCGAAGATTGACGAGTCAATTCTGGGTGAGGATGGTCGCTTAGTTTTAGGTGCGCTAGAGGGTATTTCAAAAGAAAAATTCCAAGACGGCTCGGGCATAAGCAAGGTCTTTGTGGACTTTTCTCAAGAGCAATTAATTGAGACGTTCAAGCAAATTTACGGTGTAAATAAAGAATCGTACGTAAAAAACTAAGAATCTGCAGTGATTTTCTATCTCCGCCTTAGGAGTAGAGATTTAGGATGTCGACTCCGACAAGTTTCGAACACCTCAACCTAAAAACATCCAGTTTGGTGCCCCGGGTAGGAGTCGAACCTACGACCTTGACGGTAGAAACGTCCTGCTCTATCCACTGAGCTACCGGGGCGAGAAAAGCTACTGGCAACTGGCGGCTGGCTTCTAGCTGATTACCAAACCAAATTACCGTTTCGCCATTCTAGCTTATTCTAGCTTGAAAATACAGGGTTTGTCAGGTAGTTTTAACTCATGATCACTCGCGACGAGGCTTACAAGCTCCTGACCGATAATGTTGAAAACAAGAATCTAATTCGTCATTGCCTAGCCGTTGAGGCATCGATGCGTTCGTTGGCAAGCTATTTCAGCGCAAACGAAGAAGCCTGGGGAATTGCCGGCTTGCTTCACGATGCCGACTGGGAGGCAACTAAAGACACGCCCGAACAACATACTTTAGTTCTAGCCGATTGGCTCGAAGATTGGGATTTAGGTGACGAAGGTATAAAGGAAGCAATTCTAGCCCACAATCATTTTCACAACGGTCACGAACCACCAGCCAGCCAGTTTGAGTGGGCCTTGTACTGCTCTGATGAGTTAACGGGGTTGATTGTCGCCTGCGCGCTCGTCCAGCCGAATAAAAATATTGGAACGGTTACTGTCGAATCGGTGATGCGTAAATTCCCCGAAAGCGCCTTTGCCGCCGGCGTCGACCGGTCTAAAATCCAAAACTGCGAAGCCGAATTAAATATCGATTTAGAAAGTTTTATTGAGATCGTTTTGAAGGCAATGCAAGAAATTGCCGAAGATTTAGGATTGTAAAAAGCGGTACGGGGAGTCCCCGTACCGCAGTGATTTTCCTGCCCTGCTGGGCTAGGAGTTGGCCTTGATATAGTCCAGAATTTCGTCGGCCGTAGCTAAGCTGATCCGACCCCGATCGTAGTAGAGGTCAAGCAGATCGGACAATTTGTAGATTGCGTGAGATGGACACCACGCCTTCTCTAGCTGCTTCTTGCCGCCTTGCTCTCGATCGATTAGAACCAAAACCCCGTAGACCTTCGCCCCGGTCGCCCTAACTGATTGCATCGCTTCCAGTTTGGTATCGGCCTTGGTGAGCAAGTCATCAATGAGCAAAACATCACAGCCGGATCTGACAACTCCAATCAGCTGGCCGATCTGACGCATCTCACCATCATGAGCTTTCTCGAAATACCGCAGCTGGTCACGCCGGATACCCCATGGGCTGGCTTCGCAAAACGCTCTAGCAAACGGGTCGCCTGCATTGGGAATCCCGGCAATGTACTCGTAGCTTGCACCTAGCCTAACTCGGCTCTCCTCTCCGTACATCACCCTACCAATGAGCTCCATCACTGCAGGAATGAGTGGACCAGGTTTGGGATTGTCGGGAGTCCGAAGATTGAAATAGATCGGACTTAACGGAGCGTCCGGTTGGGTCTCGTGAAGCTTCAGCTCGAAAGCTCCAAACTTGACCGCGCCGATGTCGAATAGTTGTAGCGCCAGCTCTTCCTGGACTGGTGTGAACTTTTTCATGATTTCCTCCTGCCTCAGCCCACGGCCAAAGCACAGTTATGTAAAGGATCGGTGGATTTCCCTGAAGAAAACTCAACCGCGCCACTGGTCAGGATTGTAGCAGTAAATCATCGAGCAAAAAAGAAGTGGGGGCGTGTCGACGTCCCCACTTGGTGCCAGAAGCCACACGCGGAACCTGCTGCAGTCACTCCGTTTCTGTCGTGAAGACACCGTGCCCGTACAGAGCCCTCACCAGAGCAAGCTGATCTTGATTCTGCGCTTCCATCAACCCCCGAATCTCCTCCCCTGTCCGACGCGTGACGCCGCGGCCGGTGTTATTTACTCGGTGCAGAGCGTCGTACGAGTCAGCGAGTGCGAGAACTCGGCCGTACTCTTCAATGGTAGCCAAAGTGCCCTCGCTGTACCGGTGTAGCGCCGGTGGCATTGGTTCTGGGTATGGGTTCTTCTGGAACCGATGGTGCCAGAGTAGAATAGCAGCTGAGAAGTCGAACCAGCCAGCTACCAGACGGTAGCCGTCGGTGACGTGAATCTGGATCGCCAGACTATCCTCAACGGTCCAATTCTCCGTTTTGCCAAGTAGCGGGGCGGGAACTTGAGCCTTTCCGCAATCATGCAAGAGTCCCGCATAGAGCGCCGGTTTCGGGTCCAAATTCAGCGTTTTGGCAATCTCCACGGTTAGAAAAGCCACTCGGACACTGTGGCGCCAGTGGAAGTTGTAAACCGGACCCTTGAGGCGCAATGGACCAAGCAGCGCGTTGATTCCCCTTCGCTCGGCAATCGGGATTCGACCACCCAACCCCTCGAACAACTGCTCGTAAAGTTGGTTCTCGTTTCGGTCGATAAACGGCGGATAATTAGTAAAGTTCGACTTCAACTCATCCTCCCATCGCTTCCAACGGAACACAAAGCCGATCTGTCGGCTTTTCAAATAGAATTCTCATCTTAGCCACTTCCTATTAAAGAGCGGGTCTAAACTTTACGTTCGTAAAGTTCGGCTCCCCTCCACTGCGAAAGATTGTAGCAGGAAAATTGTAGACAAAACAGAAGCCCAGCTTGTGGATAGCAATATCCAAGAGATGGACGGCTACAATTTCAACCGTTTCAGTTGCAGGGCGTTGACAACGACAATGACGGAAGAAAGGGCCATCAGGCCAGCGCCAACATCGGGGCGCAGAAACAGCCCCCATTTGGCGAATACTCCCGCTGCGGCGGGAATGGCCACGACATTGTAGCCAACTGCCCAAACTAGATTCTGGACCATTTTGGTGTAAACTTTTTTCGATAGAGTTAATAGTCGGGCGATATCGGCCGGATTGTTCTTGGTCAAAATTATGTCGCCGGCTTCAACCGTGACGTCTGTACCGGTGCCGATAGCGACACCGACATTGGCTTGGATTAGAGCCGGAGCGTCATTAACGCCGTCGCCGACCATCATCACTCGCTCGCCTTTGTCTTGGAGCTCTTTAATCTTCTTGTATTTGTCTTCTGGCAGGACGGAAGCAAAGTAGGTGTCGATGCCTAATTCCGTCGCCACATATTTAGCCACGCCGTCGTTATCGCCAGTAATCATTGCCACCTTCATGCTCAGTCGATGCAAGCTATCAACAGCTTCTTTCGACTCCGGACGGATTTTATCGGCAATGGCGATTAAGCCCACAATCTCTTTTTCGTTGCGTAAAATAACGACCGTCTTGCCTTGATTGGAGAGTTCGCCCAGGTTTTTACTCATCTCCCCGAGCTCGATACCGCCCAAGATTTTTTCGTTTCCCAGCCAATACTGCCGACCATCAATCTTACCGGTCACGCCCTGGCCGGCCAGGTTTATAAAATCAGTTGCTTTGAGCGAATTCTCCGCTTTGGCCAATATCGCTTGTGCTAACGGATGTGATGAGCTGCGCTCCAATGCTGCGGCAATTGCTAGAACTTTCTCGCGGTCGCCGACAACATCGGTGACGGCGGGTTTGCCTTCGGTCAAAGTGCCCGTTTTATCAAAGGCGACATAAGTGATGTTGCGAGCCGCTTCCAGTTTTTTTAAAGATTTAAGAAAAATTCCATGTTTCAAGGCAAGAGAGGTGGCGGTAGTTGAAACAGTTGGAATGGCTAAGCCCAACGCGTGCGGGCAGGCAATAACCAGAACCGTTACGGCCAAAGCTAGAGCAAAGGCGAATGTCTGTCCCTCCACCAAAGTCCAAACCAGGACAGTGGCGATGGCTGTACCTAGGGCAACAAAAGTCAGAAGAGAGGCGACCCGATCGGCGAGATACTGAAGTTGGGGTTTAGTGGTCTGGGCGGTCTCAACCAACTTCTGAATATGCCCAACAGTTGAATCAAGGCCGACTTTTTCAAGTTTTATTGTTAGCGAGCCGTCTAAACAGATCGAACCGGCGATAACTTTGTCGCCAGTTTTTTTGCTAATTGGTTTCGATTCGCCCGTAATGAGCGCTTCGTCCATATTGGCCTGGCCTTCAATGATCACCCCATCGGCCGGTAGCTTTTCGCCCGGTTTAACCAGCACCATATCCCCGGGCTTAATCTGCTCTAGCGGCACATCGTGGGCTTGACCGCTGACAAGCAGGTGAACTTCTTTTGGTAACAATTTCGCCACTTCTTGTAAGGCCGACCCGGCCGCGGCAGTGGATTTGGCTTCCAAGTAGTGGCCGAATAGTAACACCCAAATTAAGGTCGAAATCTCAAGGAAAAATTCCATTCCGCCAAAACTGGGGATGAATGTTGAAGCAACGGAAAAAAGAAAACCGCTGGCCACGGCAAGAGATACTAATGTCATCATCCCGTAACTCCGGGCTTTTATTTCGTGAGTGGCGTGTTCAAAAAATATTAGGGAGAAGTAGAAAATTATGGTCGAGATAGCAAATCCAACGTACCCTCGGCCGTCAAAATCTGGAACGCCCAAAAACTTAACCCCAACATTACTAACTAACAGCAACGGTACCAGCAGTGCCGTCGAATACCAAAACCGACGCAAAAACATTGCCGCGTCATCCATCGTCATGGCGTGATGACCGCCACTATGGCTCTGATGGTCTGGCTGGCTGTGACTATGACAATCTTCCATCAATGACTCCGTTTGTAAATTCGATACATACCCCACCCGTGAACCAATGCTCCAAGCAAGACAGCAGCCACCCCTAGCCAGGTTGGTACAAAGTTAGCTACAAGCACCCCCACTCCAAGACCAATTACAACAGAACCGAATAAGGACGCTTGGTACTCTGCTGTTGAAGCCTTCATTCCCGGATCGTTCATCTGCCCCCAATCCTAGTTATGGCCCAAATTACTAAGATCGCTAAAACAGCCCAACAAAACCAGTACGCAATCTTCTGGTAGGTCTTCATCTACTCGCTACAGCTACTAGCAGAACATGTCTCACCATGAGGATTGCCGCCAAAGCTTCGCATCATCTCTCCCATCCCGGCACCGTTGTGGTTCGATGAATAATACAGGGCACCAAATGCAATTGTAATTACTATCCCCGCTAACAAACCAATGACTCCCACCATCCACTCTTGTTTACTCATTTTTTCCTCCCTTATTTGATTCTAGTTCTTTTCTCAATCGTTTGACGACAATTACTACTATCCCAGCCATTACAATCAAGGCAAGAATGGCAAAGACAGGATTTTCATTCAAGAATTTGCTGATGTTGCGCCCTATTGTCATTGCCCGAATGGCGACTGGGTCAATTTCGCCGGAATTGATTAACCGCCCCGCCAAAACGCTAATGCCGAGGAATAATCCGTAGCCAATCATGACCAAGCCGGCCAACAAGCTACCAGTTGTAGTCGGGCCAAGCGGTTTGTTGAGCCAGGTTCGTATTTTCATTAGTCCGCTCCCACTCATTAGCAATGCTCCCAGTAACAACGGCAGAACCATACCAGCGACATAGCTAGTGCCGACAAGTAGAGCTAGGAAAGTACTGGGACTAAGGGCGGTCAGGGCAATGACCCCAACTAATACCGGGGCGCAACAGGCCGTCGCCAAACCAGAAGTGACGCCGAGCAAAAAGAGCGATCCGAAGGTGGCTCGGCCTTGCAACTGGGTCGGCTTAACAAACATCGGTAGTTTAAACTGAAATATCAGCAGGATTCCCATTAGAATCATTACCAACCCACCAATGCCGTAAAAGTACGGATGATAATCGTTGAAGATGTTGATCAGCTCTCGAAATCCGAGCGCGATCGGTAACATGACCGCAGCGATGCCGAGCGAGAAAACGAGCGTTGAGAGTAAGACCCTTACCCGGGTTTGGACAATCTGGGCTAGATAGGTTGGTAGCAACACCGTTAAGCAACACGGCGCAAACAAGGCGATCGCACCAGAAATGAATCCGACAACGATACTAGCGCTCCAGAAAATCGTCCCCGACATCACTTGACGGTAGCCGCCACGGTTAGTCGAATTTCCTTGAAATTATTAATTTTAAAAGTTGAGTAACGTTCGATCGGGCCGTAGACCGGCATTAAGGCCGGTTCGTAAGTAACATTTATCTCGGCTGTTTCGCCTGGAGCTAGATCGCGATTCCAGGCCTTTTCGGCACTCGACATATGGGCCGGCATATTGAACATCGGCGAAGTATCGCCGTTGATTTTTACTTCGGTCATCGTGCAGTTACAGCTAGTTTCAAACTTACTCAAATTCATCTTTTCGCTACTCGTATTTTTGAAAGTAAAATTAGCAGTTTTTTTAACGTCGACTGTCATTTCGCCTAGGTCCATCTTTTCGCTCGAAAGTTCGTAGGTACCGACGGGACTCTCGATACTCGTAGTATTCTCTTTCGTGTTTTTAGACCCAATAAAATAAATAGCCAAAATTGCCGCGATGCTAAACGCAATCACCGATAAAACGAATTTGGTCATTTCCCTCCTTAAGACTTGTTAGCCAACCGGCTGACTTTGATAATTTCTTCGATCATTTTCTTTTGCTTGCCCTTAGAACCAGACTCAACACCTTCGGTAAAACAAGTGTGGAGATGGTCCTGCATCACTTGCTGATGGACGGACTTTAGTAAGCCAATCACGGCCAGGTTCTGCTGCATTATATCGACGCAGTATTGGTCTGCTTCTACCATTGAGGTAATTTTCTTAAGTAAACTCTCTGCTTTTTTAAGCCCAATCAATATTTTTTGTTTGTCTTTTTTTATACCCATACCCCCACCCTAGGTGTAGGTAGCGAGTTTGTCAAGTATTGAAAGAGCCCGGACTAGCCGGGCTCGAATGCGGACGTTACCTGAGCCAGCAAGATCGCTTGATCGAGCGTCTCTTCGAGCGTTGAGTAGATCGGGAACTCGCGTCCAAGATCCTCATTTATGTTGCAGGTGATCACGCTTAGGCCTGGAAAGTCCGGTTCGGCACCGATGACGACCTTATCGAAGGTACTGTCGCCCAGTCTGGACCGCCAAGCCCCCAGCTCCCCGTACGTGTCTCGTGCATAAGGCTGGCCGTCAGTTCGTGGCTCTGTTTTGCTCTCGCAAGGCAGCCAGAACACTAGGCAGCCCCACCTAGATGCACGTTGCATGTAGTGACGCTCCCAGAGAGTCTGTCTGTCGAATGCATCCTCCTGGCCGGTGGCCCGATGTGCAAACAGACGATGATCGCTTTTCCAGCGCCTCGGAATGGCGGCTGCCATCTCGTTTAGCTGATTCGCCAGGTAGTCCCAGGCTTTTTCTTGCCAGTTGCCGCCGCCTTTGATTGGCCCGGCAGTGAAGAAGAGTGGCTGGATTATATTCCGATCCAGAACCAACAATTTCGGTAATATAAGTTGCTGCAACTTCCCCTCCTGTTCTGCTTTGAAGCAGAGAAGTTTTACACGGCGATTGTACGACAAATTCTTCATAAACTCAACCACGAGCACCATATATACGAAAAAACCACCCGTTAAGGTGGAATTTTCGTGGTGGAGCTGGCGGGAGTCGAACCCGCGTCCGAAAACAAACGAACCAAATCTACTACAAGCTTAGACTGCTTACTTTTCTTAGGTCATTGGGCTAAAAACAGACGAAACACCCAGCAACAGCATCATCTTAATCTTGTGAAAGGGCCGATGAAAACCCAATTACTACCCTACGATTATGACGCGTCTCTGTTTCAGTAGAGATCAAACAGAGAAACGGTATTCGAGTTTAGGCGAATACTGGTTGAGCGACGAAGCTACCAAACGCGTTTGCTACAGTAGCTTTGACTTTGCTCATAACGTTTGCACGTATTTTTTTGTACTCTAAGGCAGGTACTCTCCGCTTGCAAATTTGGTTGTTAAAGTTCCCGTCGAAGCCATTACAGCCCCATGCGAATACACTAGCATTAAACAGGGGAAAAGTCAATCAATATGAGTAAAGAATTGGCCGCCCGAAGGCGGCCGTTAACCACGTGACTCACATCGCTTTGCGACTCCATCGAGTCTTTCCGAAATGATACCTTCCATTTCGGCTAGTCTAGCGGCGTCTGTGGCGTAGATAGTCACAAACAGCCTTTTGGCGATTCCTCTCATTACAATCGTCATCGCCTCAGAGTCGTTGCAAACTGACCGAGTTAAGAACAAGTGATTCCTTCCGACAAACTCCTCGAATCCGTCCTCCTGAACGATGCCTAGAAGCAATCTTCCGATTTGAAGACTCTCCGTAGGACTGGGGACTTGTAACAACTCGAAAGTGAAAGAACGAAAAATAAGTAGAGATGCTGTTTCCACCAAGCGATTTTATCACTTCTTGGCAATAATTGTAAGACAAGGTAACCTGATATTGATGTTGAAATTAGTTAATGCCCGGAAACAATTTACCGCCGGAGAAGTTGTGAATGCTTTGGACGGCGTAACACTTAAAATCGCCAAGGGTGAGTTTGTTGGCATCATCGGCCCGAGCGGCTGCGGCAAGTCGACCCTACTCTATACACTTGGCTTACTCGACTCCACCGACGAGGGCGAATATTGTATTGACGGCACTCGCGTTGACAAGTTTTCTAGTCGCCAAAGAGCCGGATTGCGAAACAAAAAATTTGGGTTTGTCTTTCAGTCGTTTAATTTAATCAGTCGGACAACATCTTTTGATAATGTCTTGCTACCACTATTATATGGCCAGACACGAGGCGCCGCCACCAAGGTCCAGCACGCCCTCGAGCAAGTTGGAGTATGGAACAAGCGCCGCAACTGGCCCAATCAAATGAGCGGCGGCCAACAGCAACGAGTCGCGATCGCCCGAGCGCTCGTGACCGAGCCGGAAATAATCCTAGCTGATGAGCCGACCGGAAACTTGGACTCCAAAACTGGCAGCGAAATAATGGATCTATTCAAAAGCATTAACGCCCAAGGAACGACCGTCGTCATGGTCACCCACAACCCCGATTTACTCGAATATGCCACTCGAATTATCACGATGCGTGACGGCAAAATAGTTAGCGACAAGCTAGTGGGAAAGAGGTGATGAATATTTTCGAGAATTTTAGAACCGCCTTGAAATCTCTTTGGAATAATCGCCTGCGCAGTTTTCTGACTTTACTAGGAATCGTCATCGGCGTTTACGCCGTCGTCACTTTGTTGGCCGCCGCCCAGGGAGTCCAGAACCAAATCGGTGGCTTTGTTGAGGATTTTGGCCCTCGGACAATCATTGTGATGCCCGGAGAATCCGATTCATCTGGCACACCAAATTTTGCCGCCCAGGCAGCACCATCGACTCTTCTTGTTGACGATATCGACTACCTCAAAACTCATACCGAGCTAATCGACAGCACAGTTGATTACGCGGTTTTCATCGGTGGGCTCGCCACTCACGGCGATAAAAAGCTAACCGGTATGCCCGTCGGAATTACCCCGGGCGCAGAAGAACTATTCGGTATCAATATTGTCACCGGCCGCAACTTCGAACAGTCGGATCTCGATCTGAAGAATCGAGTCGTCGTCTTAAGCGAATCAGCCGCAGACAAACTGGCGGTCAAGGTCGGTGAAACGATGAGTATTGGCGTTGATCATTTCGAAGTCATCGGCTTATTCAAAGTCGGGCAGTCGCTAAGTATCAGCTCTGCCCAGGGAGAAATGTTCCTTATTCCCGCGCCGGTCGCTAATGAGATTAATAAATCCCCTCAAGTTAATCGCATTGTCGTCCACTCCAAGACGGTTGAAGATATCGACAAAGCCATCACCGAAGTAAAAGACGCGCTGACCGCCAAACACGGCACGATGGATTTTACGGTCATGAAGCCGTCCGATATCTTGAAAACGGTCGATCAGATTATCAATGTATTGAAATATATGGTGATTGGCATCACTTCGATCTCACTACTGGTCGGCGGCATCGGTATCATGAATATTATGCTTGTCACCGTCGCCGAGCGAACCCGTGAGATCGGTATTCGTAAAGCCGTTGGCGCTACCGAAGGAGCAATTCTGACTCAATTCTTAATTGAGTCTATTCTCCTCACCGTTATCGGGGCACTCATCGGGATAGGATTAGCTGCCTTGACCTCGTATCTGGCAGCCAAGTTCTCGCCGCTCGAACCAGCCATTACCAGTTCGACAATCATGATGGCCGTTGGCATGGGTGTCGTCGCTGGTGTAGTTTTCGGGCTCTTGCCCGCCCTTCGTGCCGCTCGCAAAAACCCAGTTGAAGCCCTCAAATACGAGTAGATAAATTACATCTTGACCCAATGTAAAGTTTCCTTTACATTATGGGTAAATGTCCACGGAATTACGATTGCTTTTAAGGGATCTGCGCCAAGCACAAGAGCTAAGCCAGGATGAACTAGCTCGTCAGCTAGGTATTTCTCGTCAGTCTATCATCTCGCTCGAGCAGGGCGCTTACTTGCCAAGCTTTCCCCTTCTTATTAATATGATTCAGTTTTTCAACTGTGACTTAGAGGAACTTGTTGAGGGCCTCAGCCAGAATGTGGCCCAATTGCCCTCAGTTGCTGAAGTGCCTGTCCAGATGATTGAATCGCCAGATGCCAGCTTACTAGCCGGAGCGATTAATGTCTACGAAAATGAAGCAGAGTACGAGATTCAAGTTCAGGCGCCAGGATTCAAGGAACATGAGCTCAATCTTGAGTTTTCGGGTGACACGCTGACAATTAGCGCCCAGAGCGCTGTCGACAGGCACGATGTCGCCAAAAAACTCATCCGTCGCGAATGGGAGTACGGCTCTTTCGCTCGTCAAGTGCGTTTTGCCCACCCGATCAATGTCGATCGAGTCGAAGCCAAACTCGCCGACGGTACGCTAAAAATCACCGCCCCAAAGGTGGAACCAGTCAAACCAAAAATTAAAAAGATTGAAGTGAAGAAGTAGCCGCTTGAAATCGTCAAACAGAAAAGCATTTAGTATCGCTTTTTAATTATATCCCAATCGAAAATAAAATAACTAGTAAGCCGAGGATCCCCAATGCGATCCCAAAAACAGCAACAATTCTTTCTTGCTTTTGGCTAGAGGAGAAGAGAGCTATCAAGCCCGAAATTATTGCAATAAACCCCGAATAAAGCCAAACCCTGCTCGGAAATCCGGAATAGTCCAAATCGGGAAATAATATCCCCCCGCTTACACCGATAATAAAGGAGATTAGACCAGCACCTAGGGACAACCAACCAGTTAACTGAGAATGGGTCATGTTATTTGACTGCGATTGTAATAATTGTTTCGCCGATGGCGATTTTTTTGACTATATCAATTCCAGAAGTCACTTTGCCGAAGATGGTGTAGTTTTTTGGCAGAGAAGTATTGTTGGCCAACATTATAAAGAACTGACTGCCGTTGGTGTTAGGCCCGGCGTTGGCCATTGCTAGGACACCCTCTAGATACCCGGTTTTGTAGCTAGCGGTGACGGGATTTAGCTCGTCTTCAAATTTGGCGCCGTATATCGAGACACCGCCACTGCCGTTGCCACTCGGGTCACCACCTTGAATAACGAAACCCGGCTCAACACGATGGAAAGTCAGATTGTCGTAATAACCGTTCTTGGCAAGTGTCGCAAAATTCATCACGGTTTTTGGGGCATCGTTCGGGTAAAGCTCGAGGGCAATATCACCTTTTGCGGTTTTGATTACGGCCGAGGTAGCGCTGACTTTTTCAAATGTTGTTGGATCTGCTGTCATGGTTGTTGTCTCCTTTGTAGGGTTAGTTGTATTTGTGGCGGTGTCTGTTGGTTTGTTTTGCGGAACGAAAGAAAAAATACCGATGATCACGAGAACGAAAACTGCAAGATATATAATATTTTTCATTGTGGGCGGTGAAGGATTTGAACCTTCGACCCTCTCAACGTCAATGAGATGCTCTACCCCTGAGCTAACCGCCCGACTACACCTGTCATTTTAACTAATCTTTGCTCCGTTGGGAAGGTGCGAGCTGACGCTTCGCAATGGCTATTTCCTCATTAATCCGCTTCAAGAGATCGGTATGTTCCTTAACCCGAATGCGTGGCAATTCATACAAGCTGCTTTTTTCGGTTGCTACCCCCAAATTAGTGGTGACGGCTGCTTTGATGCCAAGACCGGAAACGATATCAAGCGTAACGGGGTTATACTTCCCTGATGGGTAGGCAAAAACCGGATCGCGAGATATCAGGCTATTACTAATCTCGTCAATTGCCTTCTCGTACTGGGCGTTAGCCAAATTCAGATGGGTAACCGTATGGCCACCAATTTCCATACCCGCTAGTCTTAATTGCTGAACCTGAGGCGTCGTCATATACCCAGTTCGTCCAAGAAAGCCCGAAACGATAAAAAATGTCGCGGTGGCCTGATATTTTTCCAAGATTGGCAGAGCATTCGTGTAATGGTCGTCATAGCCATCGTCAAAAGTGAGAACAACTGACTTGGGTTTGTATTTACCGCCAGCAAAATCCTCAAGCGATATCGTCTCATAGCCAGCTGCTTTCAAATTCGATAGTTGTTTGTCAAATGTTTTAGGCGAAACGGAGAGCTGAATTCCTAGCGGATCATCGGTTCGATCTTGGTAGTCGCGAATGTAGTGATACATCAAAATTGGTACATAGACAGACGACGGGGTCGAGGGAACGGTTGAGTCGTTCTGTAAATATGGCTCTGAGACCGCCTCGTTTTTCTTAGGTTCAAAAAGAGGCGTGGCGGAAGAGGACTGGATTCCATGAAATAATGCCACCCAAACCAAACCGCCCCCAACCAACATCAACCCAGCCACTAGATATAGAAACACGCCTTTCATGCTCTTATCATACCCCGAATCGTTGTTTCTCGGCATTTTTAAAGGTAAAATGAACTCGAGTACGAATTCGATTTACTCATTAGAATTCGTAAAATAGGCGTATTGGTCCCATCGTCTACTTGGAGCTGCAGAGCGACAAGCGAGCCCCGAGTTCACGAGGGGCGACAATGGCCTAGGACTTGGCCGCAGGCCAACCGTGGCAAAAACCTGTAAGTTAGTTAAGTATTAGGGCAAAAATATGGTCCCATCGTCTAGTGGCCTAGGACGTCGCCTTTTCATGGCGAAGATCGCGGGTTCGACTCCCGCTGGGACCACTCAATGGGAGCGTTGGGGCGCAAAGCCCCGGCTCCAACCATATTGCGCGGCGATTTTGGAGGTTCTAGCGCGGCCAATTTCGGTAGCAGCGGATGCGGTGTGATTTCCAGCTTTCCCAGAGTGAGAACGTAGCGAATGCCGAACCTGGTTGCGACGTATCTCTGCAGATGAATGTCGTTTGCGGCAAAATGCCTTGGAGCATTGAGGCTGAACTGAACGGCATTGATGAGAGCCCGTCGCCCGGTTGAGGCTCGCTTCGACAAACTCTCAAGCTGTCTTCGGCCATCGGCCAGCTCTTCCTGAATTTGGGTTTTGATACGGCTGAACTCCTCGGCGTCCAGTTCCCGGGCCAGCCGAAGCTGGATCAATCGTTCGAGTTTCTGTTCGGTTGCACGAACGTGTTCTTGGTGCTGTTTGATCAAATTGGGGTCAACGGAAGGCTGTTCGTCCCAATCGCGCTCAAATGCCTTCAGAAGCCATTGGCCGAATTCCGGGTCGATCAGGACGCTCTCCAACTTTCCGGCGATTGTGGAGTTGATGTATGGGCCGGTGACGCTGACCTCTTTGCAGTCACCCTTGCGGTGGGTGCAGTGGTAGTACTCATAGGCCGCGGTTCGGGCGGTCGTTTTGTAGTGTTTGATCTTGCGTTCGGCGGTCACCAGGCAACCGCAGCGCCCGCAACGGATGAGGCCGGTGAAAGGGAATTCACGCTTCTGGGGCTGGATGCGGTTGTCTTTGTGCAAGATCCGCTGGGCCCGATCAAATTCCTCTGGGCTGACCATCAGCCGGTGCCGGCCTTGGTAGGTCTGGCCGCGAAAGGTGAAGGTGCCACAATAGAAGCGGTTGTCAAAGATTCGGTAGAGGTGGGATTCGGTGAACAGGGGTTTAGCCGGTGCGCCGGGCTTCCCATAGGTGTAGCCCCAGGTTCGTAGCCTTGATCGTATCTGGGGCACCGTGTAGGCGCCCGTTAGAAGCAAGTCCCAGGCCTGTCGAAGAAGTTGGAACTGCGGCTCTATGGGATCGATCTCCTTGGTCAGCGGATTGACGCCGTACCCTTGGGGAGGTCGATTGGGAATCCAGCCTCGGGCGGCTTTGCCTTCCATGCCGCGGATGACGGCTTTGCGCAGATCGAGGATGTATTGGTTGGCAACGCCTGATTCGACCGCCATCAGCAGGACATTGTCTTCCGGCAGATATTCTCGATCGATGGTTCGGATGGACTTGAGCACCCCTCGCTGCAAGAGCCAGCTCAACTGACCAGAATCGACGGGATTGCGGGCCAGTCGGTTGATACTCCAGCAGACGATCCCTTCGGCTTCGCCTCGCTCGATCCGGGCGAGTAGGTCAGCAAAGACCGGACGTGTCCCGGGCGCTTTGGCGGAGTGCGCTTCGGTCAGTTCAGCGACTACGTCAAGAGCCGTCGTCGTTAAAAATGCAATCCGGCAGGCAGCCGTGGCAGCCACAGAGACTGCAGACCGACGACGTGGGATACATCCCATCGGGCGAGAACACCTCGTCGGGGTGGAGTCTGCGACCAAGGTGATGCTCCAGACACTTGACGACGCGGCGAGCCGTGATATACATGGGATTGCCCAGCCCGCGGATGAGATGGCTGATCGTGGACTTGGCGACATCCAACGAGTTGCACAACTCAAAGGAAAGCGAATCGGGACATTTCCAGGCTCAACAATGCGGCTATACGCACGCTTGGGTCTTCGCCCAGAGCTTCAGCTTCCAAAGGACGCGGAGCTAATCGAACTTCGTTCTGACATGCAGCTTACCGGATTGGTGCACGAATAGACACGACTCTGGTGAACAAGTTTGCAGAGTTGCTCCGTCTAAACGGAGAGCTAAAAGGTACGATTGACGTTCAGCAGCTAGTTCTGGGTAAATCCCCATGAGCTCCCTTCTGGATAGCCTGACGGTTTCAAACCTCGAGGTTTCTTACAGCAACGGTAGCAGTGTTGTTGCCGACATTAACTTCAACGTGCCCGCGTCGTCCGTTGGCGTACTGCTTGGAATGAACGGGTCAGGCAAGACAACGATCCTGAACACTGTAGCGGGGCTCATCAAGCCGAAGAGTGGAGAAGTCTTGCTTGCTGGGAGCCCGTTGAGCGGCGACAGCGTAGGCTATCTATTTCAGGATTATAGGCAAACTCTCCTTCCTTGGCGTTCGAATTTAGGCAACTTGAGGCTTCCGCTGGAACTCCGCCATGTGCCAGTCTCCGAGGCTGAGAGTCAAGTCCGGGACCTTCTTAGCTCCTCAGAAGTAGATCTCCCTCTCAGCAAAGTTGCGGACTGGATTGCGGGCTTTGCCTCTTCGGATTGCCGGGCTTTTGATTCTCTTTTTCTTGTGGCTCTTGCTTCCTATTCTCTTTCCTAACGCAACGTACGTGCTTGCCGCTCCAGTAGAATGGATGGAAGCGCTTATTGAAAACTTGCGATCCTCGACTTTTTGGGAGGATACTGGAAGCACTCTGGGTAAGGCAGCGCTCGCCTTCGCCCTAGGATTTGGCATCGGTGTCCCCCTGGGCCTACTATTGGGTCGCATTAACTGGCTGTCTGACGCATTTGAGTTGCCGGTCGACTTTGCTCGTTCCATACCCGTCTCAGCGCTTTTTCCAGCTTTTGTCTTATGGCTAGGAATAGGGAGTGGTTCCCAGGTCGCGGCAGCGGCCTTCGGCTGTGCCATGATTTTCGTCATCAATATTATCTACGGGGTGCGCGCTTGCCGACCTCAGCGAGAGGCTTATCTTAAGACACTCGGCGCTGGTCCCTGGATCGTATTTACCAAGGTCATTGCCTGGGAGATGTCGTCGCCCCTGCTCTCCGCAGCACGCCTTTCCCTTTCAAATTCACTAGTCCTGATTGTCGTTACTGAGATGCTCGGCGGAGGAGTCGGCGGTCTCGGCCAACGCATCCAGGATTCGCGCTTCGCATATCGAGTTCCCGATATGTGGGTAGCTATTGTTGTTATAGGTGTTATCGGGCTCCTGCTCAACCGGATTATCACATTCCTCGAGCGTCGTTTCATTCACTGGCAGGGCATGTAATGATGTTCAGGTCAAGCGCCATCATGTCCATTTCAGGGGTCGATATGTCAATTATTGTTCGCAAGAGGACGCTATGGAAGTCTTTGTAATTATCGCGTCACTTTCCTCGATCCTATCCCTCCTGCTCACGGTGTGGTTGTATTTGAGAGCAAGAGTGGATATGCTCGCCGTGTTAAGGGAGATTAGACTTGTCAAGGACGATTTGAGCGTCGCCAGGAAAGAGTACAAGCAGTTCCTCGCCGAGTTTCAGCAGTTCCAGGGCCTGCGATTCTACTTGCGTCAAGCTATGGAGTTATATGTCTCCGCTAGGAAACGCGTAGTATCGGTAGCGCGGGTTTGGTGGGTTTCAAGCGAGATGGAGGAAGCGATGTCAGCAATCCTGCGCAATGGTGTGGAATCAGACTTTTGCGGGCCGGTTGCGTTGGACGCTATGTTTCCGCACCTCCTTTGGCGTTTGCATTTCATGTACGTACGAAACGCACCTAACCCGGGAAAAATACGCTTTTGGGCGATTCAGGATCTTCCTATTCGGTTTTCAGTCAGCGATGATAGAGTGCTCATTGCTGGTGCTCCGCCTTCTGGATCCAGAGAAGAGACTGTCGGATGGCAATATTGGGATCCTGATCCTGCAGGGGCTGCGTTTTATGTCGGCGTGTTCGATAAATGGCGCGAGGGACGTAACGAAGCTGAGGTTGTCTTGATTGCCTTATTGAAGTCGTATTGTGGGGCAGCCGGAACTCTTCAAAGCGTAGTCGATCGTCTTACCGCGGAAACTTACAAAAGAGCCTACGAGCTAAGTTCCGGGGGTGCCGGTTTGTGGGGACCGAAGATGCAAAAGGTGGATTTCGAGCGGTTACTAGAAGAATGGTTCACTTCGCTTCCCAAGAGGCATCCTGCTTTAGTATCTTGTGATGCTGGTCAAATAGAGTTTTTGTAGATATGCTTGTGAAAATGAACAGTGGATCGCCCTTAGACACTCGAGCGCGGACGATCGGGGTTCCGATATGCTGGCGCGTTCCTGGAGAGTGGCCAGGAGTTCTAAAGTTGGGACCTTGGATAGACGGGGAGTGTACGGAGCGATATGACCCAGGGCAACACGCGAAGATCCTGGTGGATGGAGCTTGGCAGCTTGAGGTTGGGTCGGAGCGAAGACAGATTCCCGGCGACCTGCACAGAATGCTCGCTGATTGGCGGCCGACGCCATTACGTGAAGCGAAGACACTGTGCCGGTCTCTTGGCATTCGAAGCACGATCCTGTTCAAGGACGAAACCGCATCGCCCGTGCACAGCTACAAGGCCAACGCGGCCTTAGCGCAAGCCTGGTTTGCGAAGCAAGAGGGTATTCAGGAGTTGATAGCCTTTACACTCTCCGGTTATTGGGGTGTGGCGGTAGCATGGGCTTGCGCCCAATTTGGCATCAGGGCCACGATCATGGCCCCCCAAGCACTGTTGGCAAGTCGCAAGCAGTTGCTGGAGCAGGTGCATAGATGGGGTGGAGTCATAGAGGCATCAGAAGTCCGACCAAGCCTGGATCTGTTAGTGGAGCGGAGGGCGAGATTCGCAGTTGGCTGTTTCCTGAATTCTGTTGTTGGTTTTAATAGTGTAATCGGGCAGGAGTCCAAGGAGCAGCTTGCAAGCATGTCTGTTGTTCCCGATGCGATTGTAGGCTGCTGTGGTGGCGGCACCAATTTTGGAGGCATGGTGCTGCCCTTCTTGTTGGATCATCCCGTTGGCGGAGACGTTGCGGCCCCCGAGTTTGTGGCGGTGGAGCCGGACCACGCTCATAAACTTGGACACCGCGACATAAAACCCGTTCGTACGTTTGGGTCTCAAGGTCCGCTATATCGGAGTTTAACAACCTGCCTTCCGGATGCCAAGGGCATCAAGAGTTCTGAAGAAACTTGGGCGCCCGGTCTCTCGTATCCTGTCACGACTCCTCTGCTCGTTGAGCTCGCGTCAAGGGGTAGGCTAACAAGCCTAACGTGCTCGCTCAGGGAAGCGAAGAGTGCGGCCGCACTCTTTGAAGAATGTGAGCATATTGCCCCTGCTCCCGAGTCCGCCTATGCCATTTGGGGTGCTTTGGAGATTGCGCGGCGGTTGGATGCGGCTGACAGGCCGGGTGCGATCCTCTTTGGGCTCACGGGCGCTAGACCGGCTGACTAGAGCGCTCCCTCGGGAGGCTAGAGTCGTGTTCGACGAACGTTACGTGTGGGATTGATGTCCTCCCTTCGAGGCCTGGTTCTTTCCGATGTCTGCCCTCGCCGATGCGAGGTTTCCCATTATCGACCCTTCGGGCTTGGGGCCCAGCCCGTGTCTCCCCGTCTTTCATCGGGGCGACTGGATTCTGAGATTCTTGGACTTCACGACCGAGGCGTCTGCCAGTCCGGTTTCGTTTGTCGGTGTCGCCTGACATATTGGATGCAATACTCCCAACAATGATCTGGGGGTCTCGAAGGACCTCTGAGGAACCAGGACCTACCCCGCCGGGCATGCTTGCCGGTGGTTTGTAAACAGCAGGTCAGCGGTTCAAATCCGCTCATCGGCTCCAGGTTTTAGGTTCAAAATCGGCTTTTGGAGTGTCTCATTGGGCTTTGCGATTTACCCGTGGGGAGCAACGGGGGAGCAACCGGTTGGGGAATCTTGGGCCACGTGTCGGGCGCCGACCACCACGACCTTTCGAAACCCCAGTGGTGCCGGACCAATTGTCTCCCCTTCGGCTCGCCTCCTGGCAATCTCCAGCCTGCCCATCTCGGAGATGGTTTGGTAGAAGGCAGTAAGATCGCTCTGCTTGCTCATGCTACTCCTCCATTCTTCGAAGAGTCTGGGATGCTGTCAAAAGGAGTTGCATCCGCGAAACGCCGGTCGTCTTCGGACAAACCTGCTAACAGGGTGCGAATGCGCTCCCGCCAAGCCCACCAAAGTGAACACATATATAAAGAACTTCCTTTATGGTAGATTGTTGCCATGGCGGACTCCGAACAGATCAACAGAGACTTCTACAACACGATCGGACCGGACATACTTGCTTCCCGGAGTCGTCCAGACTGGGATAAGGCAACGGCGAATATTATCAAAGCCATGCTGACACCCCATGCTGACGTGCTGGACGTAGGCTGCGGCTATGGTCGGATTGCAATTCTCCTTGCTAAAGACGGATATCACGTAACTGGGATAGATCTCTCGAAGAAGCTAATCGAGCGGGCCAGGATAACTGTACGCAAGGAAAAGCTCTCGAGCATTTTCGATTTGGGTTCGATGACTCAACTGCCATACAGCGAGAACTCTTTCGACGCAGCAATATGTCTGTGGTCGGCTTTCAGCGAGTTGCTTGGAGGAACCGAGCAGCGGCAAGCTCTGAGAGAAATGTTTCGGGTAATCCGGCCTAACGGGTTTGCCTTGGTAGAGAGTATGACCTATCAACCGGCAAGTGAGGCCGAAATTACCAGCGGGACTCGATCCGGGCCGGAAGGCCGGATCTCAAACGACGTTGTGGAGGGCCAATCAAACCCACACTTCTTGCATGACGAGAAGAGCTATGAACGGCTCTGCAAAGTGGCCGGTATCAAGAACTGGAGAGTATTCTGCAGAGATTGGGCTGGCCGACCACGCTTGATTTTGGAGTTTCGCAAGTAACTCGACTTAGTATCTTCAGCATGCTCGACAGCCCGATGACCTTGCCGCGTTTAGACCGCAAGCCCTTTTTTGCCGTGAACGCACAAACCTCCCTGAGCGTGCTACCGTCTTGGCGCATCTGCAGTGCCAGCACCAACAGCGGGAAGGTTTCTGGATCTGGCGCGATAGTAGATTTGCCGCTCACTTGGACTTTACGGAACCCCAGTGGTGCCTGACCAATCGTTTCGCCCTGGGCTCGTCGCTTGGCAATCTCCAGTCTGCCCATCTCGGAGATGTGTTGATAGAATGCGGTCAAGTCGGAATGGTTCGCCTTGTTCATGCTACTCCTCCATTCTTCGAAGAGTCTGGGTTGCTGTCAAAGGGAGTTGCGTCCACGAAACGCCGGTCGTCTTCGGACAAACCTGCTAACAGGGTGCGAATACGCTCCCGCCAAGCCCGCAATAAGAACTTGCAGTTGACGCCAAATCGGTTAACGATGGGTTGATGGATTATTTAATGACCTTAACGAATCGTCGGGAAATTGCCGAAGAGACAATGGAGTTTACCTTTGATACTGGCGAAAGTGTCTACCAGTTCAAGGCCGGTCAACATACCGATTTCACCTTGATCGACCCGCCTTATACCGATTCCGAGGGTAATATTCGGACATTTTCTTTCGTCAACGCCCCCGGTGAAAAGAAAGTCGTCATCGCCACTCGAATGCGCAATACGGCTTTTAAGAATTGGCTGAAAGAAATGCCGCTCGGCACCACAATTAAGCTCAAAGAGCCGATGGGCCGGATGACCCTACGTCAAGATGCAACCAAGCCGGCTGTTTTCCTTGTTGGCGGCATCGGAATCACTCCATTCATGAGTATGATCGACGAGCTCAAGGAGACTAGTGAGAAACGCGAAATATATCTGTTCTATGCCAACGCCTCGCCAAAAACTGCCGCCTACCAAGTTGAATTGAAAGAGTCTGCCAGAGTCAACCCTAACCTTCACTATATCCCGTCATACACTGATACCTCGCCAAAAGATTGGATCGGTGAAACCGGTCGGATCGATGTAGACATTGTTAAGAAATTCGTCAAGAATCCGGCTGAAAGTGTTTTCTACACCGCTGGACCACCAGATTTAGTATCGGCGATGATCGCCTTGGCCAAAAAGCTCGGCGTGCCCGAGGGCCAGATAAAATCCGAAGATTTTGACGGCTACTAGGCAAGTCAAGCACCAAAGTTGCGTTTGCTAATTTACGGATTTTCTTGCCTCTCTATGATTGATTTTCAAATACCAAAAAAATCGGTAATCTATAAGAGATGAGGTTGCGAGGTTTTACATTGATTGAAGTTCTAACTGTTATGGCGATAATCGGAATTTTGGCGTCGATAGGAGCCTATACATACGCCGCGTCCCTAACGCGATCACGCGATAGCCAGCGAATTACTGATTTGCAATTTATCCGCAACGGCTTGGAACAGTTCTACCTGGATAATCGAGAATACCCGCTATTCGACAGCAGAGATGGCAGAAACTTACCTCAAGCATCATGGCAGTTGGAGGCCAATTATGGTTGTCAAAGCCCTGGAGTTTGGAAATATTTAGCACCAAAATATTTAGATAATATTCCTCAAGATCCTTCAGCCAAATTTAGTATCAATAGCGGCGACTGCGCCCCCAGCGCCTTCGGCCAATATCTCTACTACGGCCTCCCCAAAGACTCCAGTAAAACCGGTTTTTATCTTATGGCACGGATGGAACGCACCCAAAACATTAATTACATCGGCCCGATCTCCCAGTTAGTAGACGAGTATGAACGTGATGGCTTTCTCCGTCTATTCTGTATTGCCCAAGACTTTTCGACTAACCCAACTCTCTGCTCCCAAAACGCTTTCGTCACCAACTCCAAGAACAACTAACAATGGTGAAGCGATGGCTAGCAATCGGCGCGCTATTGCTTCTCGTCATCCAAACAATTATCCAGGTTAAGCTAGCCGATACAGATTCTCAAACTACCGACGAAGCTGTCCATTTATCTGCTGGATATACCTACCTAACACGCGGTGACTGGCGTTTTAATCCTGAGCATCCTCCGTTAGTAAAGATATTGGCTGCTTTGCCTCTGTTAGCAATCAAGCCACATGTAACAACCGAAATGGAGGACGCTTGGGCCAAGTCTAGCGATCTATCCTATGACTCCTGGAAAGAAAACCGGGCCTTCGGCGAGGCGATGCTCTATAAGGCCGGCAATAACCCTGACCAACTATTGTTTTGGGGTCGGATGCCGATGGTAGCATTAACGCTTCTACTTGGTCTGGTAATCTTTTGGATTGCATATAAGCATTGGGGGGCAACGGCAGCCCTGACGGCCACCGCACTCTACACCCTCAACCCGATAGTTAACGGACATGGCCACCTGATAACTACCGACATCGCTATCAGTCTTGGTTTCCTACTCTCAGTTTATAGCTTCTGGCAGTTGCTTGAACGACCGACTTGGCGCTGGAGTTTACTCTGGGCGCTAGCTTTCGGATTCAGCTTACTCGTAAAACATACGGCGATTATCTTACTGCCGACTTTCTTGGTGCTGCTTGCGATATCACTAATCCAACAGCGGCGAGGGTTTGACTGGCGGCAGGTCTTACTCAAATCCGCTGTTGGTTTATTACTAGTTTGGGCGTTGGTCTGGGCAGGGTTTGGTTTCCACGATAATGTGAGCGGCTATAAAATGGTCAGGACAAGTAATCCCGACCCTGTTGTGATCACAGATCCAAAGATGGACCCTGACGATACTCTGAGTCGCTCGATTTCAAGACTCTTGCCGGCAAACTACCTAAAAGGACTGTCTCTGGTTATCGATCACGCTTCCGATGGTCACATCTCATATCTACTGGGCCAAGAATCGCTGACTGGTTGGTGGTACTACTTCCCGATTCTGTTTCTGCTCAAAACGCCATTAGCGATGCTGATTATTTTTGGCGGAGCGGCATACTTAATTGTCGCCAGACAACCGCGATCCAGCCTGGTGATCGGTCTGGTAGCAAGTGGGGCTGTCTTCCTACTAGTAGCGATGGACTCGAAGGCCAATCTAGGCGTCCGTCATATCTTGCCAATCTTCCCCCTACTTACTCTTGCGAGTGCTTGGGCTGTAACAGTTGATCAGCGATTTAGAACGGCTACTTTCGCGCTCCTCGCTTGGCTATTAGCCACCTCTGTACTTAGTTACCCAACCTACCTGGGGTACTTCAATGAACTGGCTGGTGGATCGAAAAATGGTTATAAAATTGCCACCGACTCCAACTTAGACTGGGGACAGGACTTGAAGCGGATAAAAATATACGTAGACGCTCACCCGAACGAAAAGCCCTACGTTGACTATAGCTGGGCGGGGAGGTCATCGCTTGATTACTACCTTGGAGCGGAAAATTACCAGAGTATCGAAAATTGGCAACCCGGAATGACTGGACTAGCAATCTTTGGTGCCACTGCTTACAACTTCCCTCCATTTAATGAGCACTGTATCGACCTGGAGAAAATTGCCCCAGGGCTTTTTAGCTGCTGGTTGACGAATTGACTATGGGTATAGAATCTCCACTGATCTCAGTAGTTGTCCCGGCCTATAACGAGGCGGAAAGGATCGCTAAAACCCTCAAAGAAATTGCCGCATATTTTGACGAGCGGAAAAAGACGTACGAAATTTTAGTAGTTGATGATGGCAGCCGCGACAAGACCACCACAGTGGTAGAAGGCCTCCATCTTCCAAATTGCCGTGTTATTAATTACGGCACCAACCGTGGCAAGGGCTATGCCGTCAACTTTGGGGTGAAAAACGCCCGAGGTGAGTGGATATTATTTACTGACGCCGACAACTCAACGCCAATTAATCAATTCGAGCATCTCCACCGACAGACGGACAGTCATCAAGTCATCATTGGCTCGAGATATCTCAAAGACAGCCGCATCACCATCCGTCAGGGAGTGCCCCGCATCGCGATGGGACGATTGGGCAATCTCCTTGTCCAGCTCCTAGTCTTACCTGGACTTCACGACACCCAGTGTGGTTTCAAGCTTTTTAGTCGCCGAGCCGCCCAGGAGATATTCGCGCTACAAACTATCTGGCGGTGGGGTTTCGATATGGAAATATTGCGTATTGCCAAAGAACACGGCTACAAAATAAAAGAGGTGCCAATAACTTGGCAGAACGACGAACAGTCCAGGATCCAGTCTAGTCGGGTGTTTATCAAAACGCTGTTTGAGCTGATGGCAATAAAAAGGAACTCCCTGCTTGGCCGCTACAAAAAAGCGGGCTGTCGGACGCCGGATTATTGCTGAGGTTCGCTGGTGTTGGAGTGATAGGAACCGCGCTTGACTACACAATTCTTATAGTCACCCACCAAACCTTTGGCTGGGTACTTATCTGGGCGTCAACCGCTGGATTTCTCGTCGGAGCGGTTAACAACTATTTATTTAATTCGTTCTGGACCTTCGAACAAAAATTAACCTGGAACAAATTCTACAGATTTATCACGCTGGCTATTGTCGGTTTGATACTAAACGACCTTATCGTTGTCGTTCTGTCGGATAGTTTTGACTGGAATTTTAAAGTCGCAAAACTTCTGGCGATATTTGTTGTCTTTTTCTGGAATTTCCTAGCTAATAAACGCTGGACTTTTGACTAGGTCTCGACACGAACTACACCGCTTGGCACAGCAAATTTTTTAGTGACGTTGAATACGGTGAACGGTTTGTTAAACATCATTCGAGTTTGTGAGTCGATCGCCGGTAGCGCAGAGAAAACTATCGCCGTCACGCTCAGCAGGATCGGTGCGAGTATCCACTCCTTTGCCAGTGTTAAGATGTAGCGAGCTCGACTGCCTGGTCGGGGTGGGACAATCAGCGAGGCGATAGCCATACTGGCGATCATTCCAATCCATGCAGCCAGCAAAAATCCTCGGTAGACGATCGGGAAATTGTAGCCCAAGACAGAGTTTTGGAAACTAACATTTAGCACTGCCGGCAACCAACCAATTAGTAGAATAAAAGATTGTGTTGCCAAACTCCAGTGCGATTCAAATAACCGACCGAACTGGAGCCATTTGTAGAAAAATGGAATCGAGCCATTTCTAAAGGAACGAGAAAAAACATACGGTACGTCAGATACCCCCCAAAACCATCGACGGCGCTGGATATACTGTTCGCGAAAAGTCTGGTACATATTTTCGCCCTGAACGGCGTCCATATAGACCGGTACAAAGATCGGCACAATGTGATGGTTACCGTTAAATTTAAAGTACGACCGCCAGTACTGGTGGCCATCCTCAACAATTGTTTCGACAGACCAAAAATCTGTTTCGACCAAGGCCTTTAGACTTTGGGAGTGGGCAGAAAAATTGCGAGCGTGATGCGGTCTCATTGCCTGGATCATCTGCCAGAAACTAGATCCCATCGCCGTCATTTTTACGGCCAAAGGAACTTGCCAGACGTTATTGAAGAACATCGGCAGGGGCTGAAAACTCTTGTGGTGCGGATCAGGATCCTTCAAAAACGCCCAAGAGACATTGCCAAAATAGTTTTTATCAACTCTGTTATCGGCGTCTAAGGTAGTTACCACTACATCGTCACGACCAATTTTTTTACTATCTATGTACTCTAGGGCTCTCCTAGCTGCCCAAGTGATGTTTGGCCCCTTGCCTCGAACTTCGCCTGGGATATCGCTGGGGTGGAAAGTTGTTAGTAATCCTCCAAATGCATGTTCGAATTCGTGCAAAATTGTCTTCGCATATCCGGGGGCTAATTCCTTCTCTCTTTCCTCAAAGGCCACAACCACGATTAACTTTTCGCACGGATAGTTACTATTTTTTATTGCTCCGAGAGTATGTCGCAAAATAGAGATATCTTCCTTATAGGTAGGGACAAAAGCTAAGTGGTAAATTTTTTCCCAGCGATCAGGAAAGTCTGACTTCAGGCGTACCTGCCAATCCATTTTCTGTTCGCGACGGTAACGAAAGAAACCCGCTATTAGATAGCTAGTCATAATAATAATCCGCACCACCCAGTAGACTGCGTAGAGCAGAACGAAGGTAGCAACAAAATGTGGAGAGATTCGGACTAACAATAGTAAGCCAACGATCGTTACCCAAGTTGTTAGGCCGGGGATTATCTCCCAAGCCCTTCTGCTCAAACTCATATTAGAATTGGGGGTCCGGCAGTTAGGCTAATTAGGTAGAATATAGTCACAATCACCTCCATGGTGGTTAGAAAAATTAAGGTCAACACACCCATCTTAGCATTGGTGCGGTCGGTCAAAAAGAAGAGTACGCTATCGATCGCGTAGAGAACGACTAGTTGCTGGTAGACTATCAAACTAGTTGGTTCGGCGACTCGCGCCAACCAAAATAAACCGACCAAAACTAGTGTGCTGATCACCCACCAAAACCGGCGTTTGTTGGCTAGCTGTTGATAACGGTCGGTCACCAGCGAGAAGTTAAGTCTCATCTTAGATCCTGACAAAATCTAACCGCAACATCCAAACTAAAACAATGCTGCTTGCCGGTTAAAACATCCCCCGATTTCGGCTGCAAATCACTCATCTCGAACTGGTTAGTGAGAGACGAGTTAAACGACATCTCTCCTCACCGTATCCCGATACGGTTCGTCGGTCTTCGTGGTTTTCGCTCGAAATGGGAATGTTTTTCCTCGGCATTAGATGTTGTCAGGCTCTAGGGCCTGCATTATGTTCTCAAGAGGAATCTTCGCCAAACCAACGACTTTGTCGGCCCCGCCATAATATAAATGGATTTTGCCGTGACTGACAATCGCGCCGGTCGGAAAAACGACATTACTGACCACGCCACGCTTCTCCCAATCAAAATGTGGTGACATAATTGGGTGTTTGGCCCGCTTTAATACAACGGCCGGATTTTCGCGGGCCAGTAGGGCGGCGCCGACCGAATAGGTGTAATTTGATGAAACGCCGTGATAAAGCAGGAGCCAACCGCCCTCAACCTCAATCGGCGGACAGGCGGCTCCAATTTTCAGTTGCTCCCAGGGTTCTTTGGCGGTCATCATTTCGATGCTGCCTTCCCATTTTTTCAAATCTCGCGATCGAGCAATAAAAATACTCGGGTCTACCCGGTGGATTAGCCAGTAAAATCCGAGGTGACGCTCTGGCACGATCACGGCATCTTTGCTGTCGATATCTGGCAGAACGACCCCTAGCTTTTGGAAGGAACGCATATCTCGGGTTTTGAGAATACTGACTCTGGTTCTCCATGGTGTGTGGGTTGGATCAGGCGGTTGGTTGATTGGTTTAGTACCGGCCTCGTAAATTGAGACGGCGGTGTAAGTAATAAAAATATCTCGGCCAATGACGGTGGCGCGTGGGTCTTTAACCCCCAATCGTTCAAAAGGGTTGTTGGGGTCGCCTTCGAAAATCGGTTGGTCGAAACGGGTAAAAGTTTCGCCGTCTTCCGAAATGGCCAACCCGAATCTGGAGATGTGATCACTGCCAACCGCCCGGTAGAGCATGTGGATTTTTCCGCCGAGCTCCACGGCCGCCGGATTAAAAACTCCGCCCTCCTCCCACCAAATATCTCTCGGCTCTAAGACAACCTGTCGGGAAAACTCCATGATTTGCTCAATATACCTGAAAAGAACCCTCTTGCCACTCGGGGCAAAAAGAATATGATAAAAGCATGAAAACAATTTGGCGCCTTTTAGCCATTGGATTACTGATTGGGGCCTTCATCTTGCCGGCCGAGGCAGCCGAATTTCGGTCCAACCAAGAATCGGTTGTTATCCATGAAACGGAAACACCGACAGATCTCCATTTGGCTGGTAAGAATATTATCACCGATGCCAAAATTAAGGGCGATTTATTGATCGTCGGTCAAACGATTTTAGCTAACGGCGAAGTAGACAACAGCTTGTTCATCGCTGGCGACACTGTGACGGTTCGAAGTCATGTTTTGCGCCATGTCAGAATTGCCGGTGGGACTGTCACCTTGTCGGGCAAGGTTGAGGGCGATGTCTATATCGCTGGTGGGGATGTAATTATCGCCGATTCGGCCGAGATTATGGGCGGTCTTTATGTAGCTAGCGGCACTGTCACCATTAACGGTAAGATTGTTGGTGAATTGAAAATTACTGCTGGTTCGGTCGTCCTTGAAGGGTCGGTTGGCTCGTCCAATATTCACGCCGACAATATCCGACTGACTAGTAAAGCCAAGGTTAACGGCGACTTTAATTACCGATCGAACAAGTCGGCCTCAATCGAAACCGGCGCCGTTGTGACCGGTCAAACCAATTACACCCAATACCAGGCCTCGCAATTTGATAAGTATGGCTTTCTCTTCGGCACTGCCTTTACGCTTGGATATCTCCTGCGAATACTTGGCGCCATCTTGTTAGGATGGTTAATCATCCGTTTCTGGCCGCGAACCACGCGTCAAGTGGCCGACTTTGCTTTCGGCTCCCCGCTGTCGGCGATTGGTTACGGCTTGATCGCAATGCTTGTAACAATCTTCGCCGTGATAGTTTTGGCCATGAGTATTGTTGGCATCGGGTTGGCCGGGATCGTGTTCGTCGTTTGGCTCTTAACCCTGATGATCGGCTCGATCATCGGCAAGATAATGCTCGGTAGTTGGCTCTATCGATTGTTCAAGCGCGAGGCGGGTTACCAACTGACGATTGGGACAGTGGCGCTGGGAGTAGTGGTTAGCGCGCTCCTGATATTCGTACCAATTATCGGCGCCTTCATCAGCTTTATTTTCTGCCTCCTAGGCGTTGGCTCTGTCTTTAATCTTCTGGCTCACTCGACCGAAGCCGTCCCGACCAATCCGATTGTTTAGGTATCTAGTTTGGTAGCCAACGACGAAATCTTCGACCGCGGAAAGATACTAGTCCGGCCAACAAGCTAACAGCACTCATCGAAATAGTTTTACTATCGTTACTATTATTTTGGCTTTGAACACCGGCCATAATAACTGGAGTGTCGGTTGGCTGGGATTGATTAGAAACGGTTTTGACGGTCGGATTGGTAGCCGAGATACTGGTCGTCTTTTTCGTCACCGCGTTAGTTTTTTTGACTGTCGAGCTGGCAGTTGTTGTACTAGTTACTGTCGGCGGACTAACGACCGGTGGTACTGACGGCGTAACTCGGCTCAACAGCTGGTAATTAGTCGAAGTCGCCCAGGCCTCGACCTTACCGCTACTGGAATTCCAGTCAATCACCGAGAGCCACTGGGCTTGGTCATCCTTCTGAAAAACTCCTTTGGCGCCGACGAAGTGCAATTTCAAAGACCCGAGCATCAGATAATCTGTCTCAATATCGGTTACCGATCCCTTCAGCCCCACTAACCGACCCTGATAATCAATGACTTGATCGGCGTTGATAGTTGGCGGGGTCCAGGTTGTCGTATCTCCCAACTCCAAATCGGCCAGCGTATCGAGTAAGACTCGTTTGGTTTGGCTGGTGCTCACTTCGCCGGTGACAACGGCGTTGATTTTAGTGGTTGTCGGCAAAGCGCCGCTAGTTTGATTTAGATAAACTTGGATGCCGGCGGTCGCATCTTCTAAATAGACTACTTCGCTGTCGACTACTTTCGGGGCAACTGTAATGACGCCCGACAGCTCGACCAAACTGCCGGCCGTTAGAGCGCGAGCCTCGAGAATAGTTGGCGAAAAGGTTGGTTTGGTTGGCAGGGTGATCCGGCTCCAATGGGTGAAGTCGGTCGTCTTATAAAGATTGACATTGCCGGTTCCGGACTGGGTAATCACCGAGACAAAACTAGTTGCGCCGATCTCGACGGCTTGAATTGGTGAAGTCGTCGATGACCAAGGATTAACTTTGGTAAAAACGGTTGAGCCGGTCGGCGCAAATTGGGTCAACGAGCCGGTGTTCCAAATCAATAGTCCGAGCGGGGTTTGGCGAGCCGAGCTAAATGGACCGACCACGGTCAGCGTCTGCCAGTTACCGGTCGCATTCGACAAGAGCGGCGGCAGACTGTTTATCAGTAGTTGCTCGCCCGCACCTGGCCCAACGACTGCCCCACCAGCCGAGCCAGAAATATCGGCGATGACCGGCAAGTTTTCCTGCCACTTCAGCTCGAACCAATTGCCATCAATTTGATGTAGTAAAATTCGACGACCGACCACAACTACCTGATCGGTCAAGTTAGCGGCTAGGGTTGGTAGTTGAACTGATGTCACTTGGCCAGATGACCAAACATGAAACAAATGCTCGTCGACCAAATCCCAGCCCCCTAATATCGATTCAGAGCTATAAACTCGTCTCAGTGAGGCGAGGGCCAATATCAACCAGTTATCGAAGGACTGGCGGTAAATAATCGAGCCACTTTGGCAAAACAGACCGACAATCGGTGTGGTTAAGACTTGGGAATTCTGGCAGGACGGCTGGTTAACCGAAATCCAGCCGCTGTCGTAGCGCCAGATTAGCACTGTCGAACCAGATGGTTGGAAATAATGAAGCTCACCAGCCACATCAACCACTCGAGATAATTGGTCGGCTGATTCGATTAACGCTGGCAGGGCACTGACCAAAGAGCCGGCTAAATTAAGTAGCTGGGTCTTGGCCGTCAGACCGTTGGCAGAAAAAATTACCAACCGACTACCAACTATTTTAATGGCGATATTATCGGCCTCATCGACGCCACTCAATCGACCAAACTGCAGCGGCCGATCTTGTTGGCGCCAAAGCGACTGTTTGGTGCCGACTTCAACTACTAAATAAATTGTCTCATCGAAACTGACCGACTGCTTAATCACCGCCGTCTCTGGCAACGAAGCTAACTGCCACGGTCGGTCAACGGATTTCTGGCGATAAACCCCGATGTTGGCGTTAAAGAACAGGCCCTCGTTTTGATGAAAATCATGAGCGAAAGCAGCGCTGGGAAAGATTAACAGAACAAAAAGTGCTAGTAAAAAGCTACTCTTCCTCATTAACTATCTTGCGGTGTAATTCCAAAATGACCCGGGCAATTCGGTTGGGGTCAGGGATATCACTGACGCTGAAATAGCCCTGCAACCCGTGCCTGGCCTTGTCGTCAGAAGTGCCCTCTCCGGCCGTCTCGACCGTCAGCGTCCCAAAGTTGAAGTAAGAGCGCAAAATACCGTCCATATTTGCCGAAACATCTTGGACTTGGTGCATATTTAATTCTGACACTTCCCGGGCTAATAGACCTTTTTGGTTAACATTTAAAATTCTCTCGCCGGTAATAAAAATGACGTCGTAGTAGAAGTCTAACCAACTGCCGAAAAGGAATGTTAGGAGAAACAGATAGTAGCCCGACAAACCCATGACGAGAAAGCTGTGGTATTGCGAGAATTGGTTGGCCGCGAGCAGTTTACCGACGAAAATAATTAAAACCGGGAAAATAAACATCGCTATAAACAGGCCGAGCGTCGCCAAGAATCCGGCCCAGTGGTGGCGGACAACAAAGAGAATCTGTTCATCAGGATGCAAATTTAGGTATAGAAAGGCCTGGTCGTTGGCGTTAACTTCTTCGTTGATTAAATGACTCATAAGAGCGAGCTAATTCCCAAATAAAGGGAGCTGACAATTAGTATGGCCAAAATCAACATCAGGTGAATCAGCAAAACTGGAATTGAAGCGTCGCCGGGGAGACGATATTTAAAGACCTGGAAGAAGTAGAGGAGATTGATGATAAGGATGAGGAGTAAGAAACCAGCGTAAACCGCCAAGATAATGACATTGGATAACGACATATTCTAAGAGTAACGCAAGGATGTCTCTACGGGAAGATGTAAGTGGGGTTGCCGTAGCGGAATGGGTCAACATTCTGGCGTTCGCTGTAACCGCGTTCTGTTACCCAGTTGTATTCGCTGATATTAATCGTGCCGTTAGGGTTGACTGATTCCACCCAGGCGGTGTGGCCGACCGGCATCCGCAGAGCATTGTTGGCTGGCCAGGAAACAACCGAGACAGCCCGCGGGGTTGAACTGGTTTGATAGCCCTGATCGCGAGCCAGTGCTGGCCAGTTCCAAGCCGATCCCTGCCCGGGACGGGTGTTATAGAAAACCTGTCCGTAAACATTGAGAAACTTCCAGGCCGTATAAGAAACGCACTGCCGTTTGTAGAATAACCAGGGATCAGCGGCGTAGAAATTCCCTTCGCCAGCCCAGGGATAGCCGCCCGTTCCACCAGTGACAGTTTCTCCCTGACCAAGGCGTCGGCGTTCGTTATAAATCTCTTGAGACAGAGTGGCATGCTCGGCATCAAGTTTTTTTAGCAGGGCTTCGTACTGGATTTGTTGACCCTGGGTTTGAGCCAGTAAGGTAGTTTTTTGTCCGCGACGACTGTTGAGAAAATTCTTGGACTTTGTTAAGCCCTGCTTCAAGCCGACAAGATTGGCTTTTTGGGCCTCATTCTCGCTTTTCTTGCCTTCAAGTTCAGTTTTAGCGGTGTTAGTTTTATCGATATTGCCCTGGAGTTCTGTCTGCAAGGACTGAATATACTGGGACTGTGAAATTATTTCTGTTAGGGATTCGGAGGCTAACAATGTATCGAGCGGGCTGGCTTGTGAGAGCTCGTAGAGTGAAATATAGGCGTAGCGTAATTTAAGTTGCAACCCATCAAGTTCAGTTTGGGTTTGGTCTATATCAACTGCCAATTCATTAATTACTTCCTCGGAAACAGCAATTTGGGCTTCAGTATTACTGATATTTCCTTCAGTTTCAGCGATGTCACTATCAAGACCACCGATAACTCCAGTTAGGTCGTTGACTATAACTTTCGTCTGCGCCAGTTTCTTTTTACTTTCCTCGGCCTGGCGACGCAGTTCTGCTTGGCGTTGGAGTAATTGACTCAAGCTCTCGGCATTAGCCTGGGGTGGAGACAATAAACCAATCAGCCCAATCACAGCGACAAAAATAACTACGCCCCTAGCAACACGCTCTCCAAATGTCATGATCTATTTAGTGTACCAGAGAAGTCAATACAAATAATGTCGAACTTGCACTATTACACCAAAGAACCATCTAAGCCTTAAGGAAGCGGCGGACGGAGATGGAGCTGACGATGACGCCGAGGAGGACGCCGATAGCCAGTTGGATGCCGACTAGAGTCCAGAGATTAACGACAATTAGTTGGAAGAAGTCGACGCCGAAACTGGCAAAGACGGTGTTGATCGAGGACGAGACAAAATAAGCAATGATGAGCAGAAAGGCGGTCGTGAAAAATGTTCCCAAGACGCCGTAGAGAATCCCCTCAACGATAAACGGACCACGGACAAAAGCGTTCGAAGCACCGACATAGCGCATAATTTCAATTTCGTCCGAGCGAGCATTAATGGTGATGCGAATGATGTTCATAACATTAAAGACGGCGATTAGGCCGAAAAACAAACTCAGAAACAGGCCGGCCCGTTGGACAAAACGGGTGATCGAGAGCAGGCGATCGACCGTTTCTTTATTTTTGGAATATGACACACATTCGTTACAAATAATTTTTTGACGATCTTGGGTGGCAATGGTGCTAACTAAGCCTTGAATGTTGTCGGGATTGGTAGCACGAACCTGTAAACTGCGGGGCAAAGGATTGTAACTTTCTCCAACTGGCCGTTTGATATTTTCGTTAATCGGGAGGCGATTCCAAATCGTTAGAGCAGCGCGCTTGTCGGTAAAAGTAACTTCAGCGACGCCGTTTTGAAGCTTAATCCGATCCCCGAGTGCCGTGATGTCCTCATCGGCAACCGCATCGTCACGGAAATATATCGTTAGATCAATCTTGGAGCGGATGGTGGTGGCTAGATCCCGAACAATCAAACTTAGCACCAATGAAACCGAGATCATTATCAGCGTTAAGGTCATTAGCAGCGTCGCTCCGAGCGTCAGCCAGCGATTGCGCCAGAAGTTGGTCAGTCCCAATTTAACAATGCGCTGAAAGGTTTCCATGACCTACGGCAGCTTCTCGCTTCTAGCGCCTGGCTTTTGGCTTGGAACTAATTCATTTGGCCAGTTGCTAGTAGCTAGTTGCCAGCTGCTAAAAAATTGAAAGCTTTTTGTCATATCACGTACTTCCCCATTTTTTGGTCACTGACTAATTTACCGGATTTCATTAGGAGAACTCTTTTTTGAATCCGATCGACGGCTTGGCGGTTGTGAGTCGCTAAAATCACCGTTGTTCCTTTTTGATTGATTCGGTAAAGTAAATCGATAATTTCAAAGGTATTAACTGGATCAAGATTGCCGGTTGGCTCATCAGCAATTAGGAGTTTAGGGCCGTGAACTAAGGCCCGGGCAATCGCGGCTCGCTGACGCTCACCTCCAGAGAGTTCGCTCGGATAGTTATTCTTGCGTCGGCCTAAATTGACTAAATCCAAAACCTTCTCGACGCGTCTTAATATATCAGCCCGAGCGACGCCACAAACTTCCAGGGCAAAGGCGACATTCTCAAAAACTGTCTTTTGCGGAAGCAGTTTAAAATCCTGGAACACTACACCAATCTTGCGGCGATAATACGGCAGTTCACTACCACGCAAATCAGCCAAATTTCGACCAGCCACAAAGACCGAGCCAGAGCTAGGCGACTCCTGCTTGGTCAGAAACTTAATCAAAGTGGTTTTACCGACTCCCGACTGACCAACCAGACAAACAAACTCCCCTTCGTAGATTACTAGCGTGACATCACTGACGGCGGCTCGAGCGCCGTATTTCTTGGTGGCTGCTTTCATCTCAATTAATGGCACCTTGACCTTGGTGTCAGTCACGGGTCGAGCCAGTTTTGGTGAACCGACAGTCAGAATCTCCTGCATTAGTTACAGAATACCAGTGACGGCTTAAACTAAAAAGGGTAACGACGCTAAATGAACGAGAGTAGTAGCGCCACGGCGAAGACACCCATGACCGTGAAAGCAATCCATAGACCGAGTTTCGACCAGACCCCGCTTTTGTGCTCACCCATGACATCTTCGCGGCTAGAAACACGAGCAATTAGGTAGATTAGAGGCACGGCGGCGATCCCGTTAAAGACAGCAGTAGCAATCAGTGCCTTGATTGGGTCAAGGCCGATAAAGTTGAATGACAGTCCGATCAGGGTGCCAGCAATAATAACCAGGTAGAAATTTCGGGCATCTTTGAACTTGCGGTAAAGCCCTTCTTTCCAACCGAACGCCTCCGTCACAGCGTAGGACGATGAGCCAGCCAGAACTGGGATACTTTGAAGACCGATGCCGATTACCCCGATACTAAAGATCAATTTGGCCAAGAAACCTGCGTTTGGAAAAGTGTTTACAAGTGGCTCCAGAGCTCGAGCAGCGTCAGCGGCCGATGTAATGTTGGTAATACCGCCGTGATTGAGGACGACGGCGCCAACAACAATAATAAACCAGGCGGCGACATTCGAGAACAACATCCCCACGGCCGTATCGATTCGCATCCGTTTTATGAAACCCTTGGTAACTTTGGGCTTGGCGCCCTCTTCGGTCAGCAGATTCTCGGCAATCTCTTCTTCCACTTCGTTACTGGTTTGCCAGAAGAAAAGATACGGTGATATTGTGGTGCCAAAAATACCGACAATAATAAAGAGAAATTCTTTGCTCCAAACAATATGCGGTACAAGTGTCGCCTTCAGCACTTCAGCCCATGGGACCTGAATCATAAAAGCCGTAATAAAATAGGCAAATAGTACTATCGCCAACCACTTGAGAATTCGGATATAGACCTTATAGGAGATGAATATCTCGAGTAGCAGGATAATAACCGCAAACCCAATAGCTAGAGCAACAAACGGAACACCGGGTAGAAGCAAGCGGGTACTAGCGGCCATAGCACCAATGTCCGAACCAATATTAAGTGTATTGGCAACGACAACCAGAGCGACAACTGGGAAGAGAATTTTCTTTGAGTAGTGATCGCGAACAACGGCTGCCAGACCCTTACCGGTCACAGCACCGACGCGGGCGCAAGCCTCCTGCACCGCTGTCATCAGCGGATAGGTAAAGAGCATTGTCCACGGCAGCTGGAAACCAAATTGGGCTCCAGCTTGGGAGTATGTCGCGATGCCTGATGGATCGTCGTCAGCCGCACCGGTGACAATTCCCGGGCCCAGAATACGCAAAAAACGACCGAGACCCCGCTTCTTTCGTCGAGGTCGAGGAGTGCTTGAAGAATCGAGGTTAGTAGGATCTGCTATCGGCTCGGTTTTAGCTAGTTCGACTTGGGGATCAAGACTGGTCATCAGATGTAATCATTACAGAACTCCCCCGTTGGTTGCAAATCTAGGTAGCGAGAAACTGCAGCTCTTTTTCAATGACCTTAATTGCCAGCGGGTCAAAATTCTTGAGTAATTCTTGATACTGTTGGTAGTACTGTTCGGCCGCTTTTTGCTCGCCGAGCTCGTTCTTAATGGCCGCCAGCACACCGAATAGTTGGGCTCGGCGTCGGGCGTAATCGCGGTTGGGATGATCAGCTTCAAACCAACCCAACGACTCCTCGGCTAGCTCAAAGGCACGGTCGAAGTTGCCTAACCGAATTTGAATTTTGGCGCCGTCAAACAAAGTTGTCGCTCGATAGAAACCGGCCGTCGGTTCTTTTTTGAGTAGCTGGAGAGCTTTATCGATAAAGGCCAGGCCTTCTTGGGGTTGGCCGAGTTTGGAAAAATGTAATCCCAATTTATCGTAAGTGATGGCCAATTCGCCGAAAGAGTCGGTTGGTTCAAGGATTTCAATCGCTTTCTGAAAATAGTTGACGGCCGTTTGGGAGTCACCAGCGTAATCGCCGCAGCTGGCTATATCGCGATAGAGCGCCCCAAGCAGGGTTTGATCGCCGAGAGTAATATAGAGCGCCTCGGCTGAAGCGAAGAAATTGAGGGCATCGCGATAATACGAACTATCGATATTAATAACGGCCGCTTTGGCCGAGACACCAGCCATGTGCCAGGCCCGAGCCTTGAAATAGGTTTCGTGAGCATCAGTGGCTAATTGGGCAATTTCCTTGTAGGCATTAATAGCTTCGTCAATCTCGGCGCTATCACGCAACCGATCGGCCTGGATTAGTAAATCGTCGAAATCAATTGAGGGCATTAGCCTCGATGGTGCGGAGCCGAAATGAGTCCGCACTGCTTGTACTTGTAGGGTTTGCTGGTAGCAGGATTAATTGCTCCGCATGGACAAGGGTCGTTCCGACCGACCTTTTTACTCTGATTGATCGGCGCGGCCGACTGGTCAGACGGGTCGTTAGTCATCACTTGTTGCGGTGTCGCTACCTGCTTGACCGGCTCGTTAGCTTCAATCTGGGCTCGTAAAAGCAGATCAACAATTTGGGCGTCGATATTGGCTTGAAGCTGTTGGAAGTAGTCGTAGGCCTCGCGTTTGTACTCGACAATCGGCTCGCGCTGGCCGTAACCACGCAAACCGATACTCTCGCGGAGCGACTCCATCGTTTTCAGGTGCTCAATCCAGAGCAAATCAATAATGCGTAAGCCGACCGCTCGCTCTACATCCAGCTTCAGCTCCTCTGGCCACGGCGCGTATTTTGGCTCATAAATAGCTCTTTGCTCGTCGCTCATTAAGGCGATCATTTCTTGATGAAGATCGGTCGCATGGTCGGCGGTGGTTTTAAGAATCCCTTCTCGACGACGATAAATCGCCTCGCGATGCTTATTCATGACATCGTCGTACTCCACTAACTGTTTGCGAATATCAAAGTTGTGCGTTTCAACTTTAGTTTGCGACTGCTCGATCGCCTTAGACAGGAGAACATTATTAATACTGACATCGTCAGGAATCTTCAATCGTTCCATCAAGCCCTTCATTTTCTCGCCGCCAAAAATCCGCATCAGATCATCATCCATCGAGACAAAAAATTGACTAACACCGGTGTCGCCTTGGCGACCGGCCCGACCGCGGAGCTGGTTATCGATTCGACGCGACTCATGCCGCTCGGTCCCAACCACAAACAAACCGCCCAACTCCAAAACTTTTTGGTGATCCTCTTCCCATTGCTTGAACTGGGCTGATGGAGCGTTTTTTTGTGGTGGCTGGCCGCCTAAGATTATGTCAACACCGCGACCGGCCATATTGGTCGCGACCGTGACGCCACCGAGCCGACCGGCCTGGGCGACAATTTCACCCTCTTTTTGGTGATGCTTGGCGTTCAAGATCGTGTGGGGAACGCCAGCGGCCTTGAGAAATTTCGATAATCTTTCCGACTTAGCGATTGAGACCGTACCCACCAGCACCGGTTGACCATCAAGATTGCGTTCTTTGATGAGGGCAGTAACGGCATTAAATTTAGCGGTCTCGGTTTTGAAAATGACATCCTGGCGGTCAATTCTGGTCAGCGGTCGATGAGTCGGAATGACCACCACCTCCAAATTATAGATTTTAGAAAATTCTTCCGCTTCGGTCACGGCCGTACCGGTCATTCCAGCGAGCTTGGCGTAAAGCCGAAAATAATTCTGGAAAGTCACTGTCGCTAGCGTGACTGACTCCTCTTTAACGGCGACCCCCTCCTTAGCTTCGATCGCTTGATGGAGGCCAGACGAGTATCGGCGACCTTGTAACATACGGCCGGTAAATTCGTCTACAATAACAATTTCGCCGTCTTTGACAACATATTCTTTATTCTTTAGGTAGAGGGTATATGCTTTTAAGGCGGAGTCGACATGATGAACTAATTCCACATGCTCAGGCGCGTAAAGATTCTCGACGCCGATCAGCGTTTCCAGGCGAGCAATACCGTCAGAGGTAAGAGAGGCGGCATGTGCTTTCTCATCAACCGTAAAGTCAGTTTCCTTCTTCAGTTTGGGGATAATCTTGGCGTAAGTTTGGTAGAGTTCGGCCGATTCTGAGCTGGGAGCGGAGATAATCAACGGGGTTCGAGCTTCATCAATCAAGATTGAGTCGACTTCATCAACAATAGCATATGCTAGTTCTCTTTGAGACATCTGGGCGGCGGTTTGGACCATATTGTCACGCAGGTAATCAAAACCGAATTCATTATTCGTCCCGTAAGTGATATCAGCTCGATAGGCTTCTTGGCGCGAGACAGTCCTAAAATGCTTCAGCCGCTCATCCGTCTCACCGCTGTCGGCTTCGGGATCAAACAAATAAGAGAATTGTGGTCCAATCACACCGACAGACAAGCCGAGGAAGGTGTAAACCGGGGCCATCCAACCGGCGTCGCGTCGGGCCAAGTAGTCGTTGACAGTCACCAAATGGGCGCCGAGGCCGGTCAGGGCGTTTAAGTAGAGCGGCAAGCTGGCCACCAGCGTTTTACCTTCGCCGGTTTTCATTTCGCTGATTTGGCCTTGGTTTAAGACGGCTGCTCCCAGGATTTGGACATCGTAATGCCGTAATCCAATCGTTCGCTTGGCCGCTTCGCGCACCAGGGCATAGGCATATGCTTCTTTAGGTTGCAGAATACTATTAATCAGTTTTTTGCGTTCCTTGTTGCGCTCTTGGCGATCGGGGATTATTTCGGTGTCGGCAAAAATAGTGGCCGATGTCTTAGACAGCTCGCCTTTCAGTTCAATGGAAAGTTCTTTAAGCTCAAGATCAGTCTTAGCTTCAAGCTCTGGTTCAACTGCGTTAGTCTCATCAACGACGGCTTGAAAACGACCGACTTCCTTTTTATTAGCGTCGCCAAAAAAACGACTCAAAAGCGACATCTGTGAACCTGTTTAAAGTCTAACCACATCAGCTATACCCGCCAATGACGGGGCAGATTAACCGAGCCGTCAGGCCGTTGGTTGTTCTCAATGTATGAAATAAGCAATCGCTCGGTCGCCAGCGTGCCATTGAGGGTGTGGGTCAGTCGCTCTTGGCCGTCAAGGGTTCGGTATTTAATGCCCAGCCGCCGAGCCTGAAAATCGGTACAGTTACTGGCCGAATGGGTTTCGCGATAACGCCCTTGCGACGGAAACCAGGCCTCGATATCAATCTTTTTGACCGCCGTTGGCCCTAAATCGCCGCTCCCGATCAAAACCTTCTGATAAGGCAAGCCCAACTTCTTGACGAACATTTCTTCCATCGAGACGAGGAACTCGTGCTCTTCGAGAGCTGTTTCGGGCGTGGTAATTGAAACCATCTCAACTTTGTCGAATTGATGTTGACGGAACATGCCCTCAACATCCTTACCATAAGAACCAACCTCTCTCCGGAAGCAAGTCGAAAAACCGACCAAGCGGATTGGTAGCTCACTCTCCTTGAAAGTTTTGCCCGCCATCAAAGCTAAGAGGGTTTGCTCGCTCGTTCCGGTTAAGAGCAGGTCATCGCCCTCAATCTTAAAAAAATCATCTTCGGCAAAAGGCAAGAAGCCGGCTTTCTCGAGCGTTTCTGTTCTCGTCATGACCGGCGGAATAACTGGGGTAAAACCGTGATGGACGGCTAAGCGCAGGGCTTCGCCCATGATCTGTAGATGAGCCCAGGCGGCATTGCCTTTTAGGTAACGAAAGCGAGATCCGGAAAATTCGGCGGCTGTTTTTAGGTCTAGCCAACCGAGCTTCGTCATCAGCTCGTGATGCGGCTTGCCAGTTTGAAGACGAATCCGGCCAAATTGCCCGATAGTAGTGTTGGCTGATTCGCCTGGTCCGACCGGTACGTCATCGGCCACAAGATTTGGCAATGCTTTGGCGGCGGTCTGATAGGCCATCTCGGCGGCCTTGAGGTCGCCTTCTTTGGCAGCAATCTTTTTGCTCAATTCCTGAGCTTTCTTTAATAGGGCTGGGCTAGGTTTACCGCCCCGGGAGAGTTTGTTCTTTTCTGCCTGTAACGGCTCAACTTGGCTAGCGATAGCGCGCCACTTTTTTTCGAGTTCGAGATATCGATCCAGCTTTTTAGGATCTTCGCCGCGTTTGGTCAGCGACTCTTTAACAATCTCGGGATGTTGACGCAATAAATCACGATCAATCATGTTGGTAGTGTACCAAACCCCCTCCTGAAACGCCAAGGGCTTTTGTCGTCTTTTGTATGAAAAAGGACCGCGCAAGCGCGGTCCCGAAGGCAAGGGACAAGAAACGAGAAGATGTAAGCGGCCAACCCACAAGAGTTAATCCAGCTTGCGGCAGACCAGGACACGCCCATTGCCGTACCAGATGTCGTCCGGGCGAGCATGCTCCATAAGCACGAGCGAACCTCCGGAATCGCGCACCAGCAATTGGAGGTAAGCTGGGATGCCGGCAGGGTCCGGAATGGGGTCGCTTATCACCACCATCAATTCTCTGTGCGAGCGATCGATGTAGGCGATCCCAAGATCTCCGGTCGATTGATGCGGAGCGTCGATGAACTTGTGGGCGTGAATAGCCTCGTAGAAGACGGGGGTCTTCACTTCATTCTTGCCAGTCAGCTCGCGGACCGTGTACTCCCAGAATCCGTACTTGCCCCCCTCGGTGAGGAGCTCCCAGTCGTCGTGAGCAACAACGCTAAGCGCGCCTTCAGTAAACAGGTAACCGCTCTTCTTCACGGCTTCAATGAACGCCTCCTTGGAGGCATACACCGGCAGATCCAAAACGAACTTTGCGTGGCGTAATGGGAGCGCCGGGAAACCGAACGGGGCCTCTTGCTTTGCGGCTTTAACAGGTTTTACTTCCCAAGGATTCTCCTTGCGGTTGAATCGCTTGAGGGCATCGAGCCATTGCTGGCCGTCATTGCCGGATAGCTTCTTGAGAAGGTCGGTGAGCGGTCCTCGAGCATCGAGGAGCGCTACGTGAGCATCATTCATGGTCAGTACCTCGGGAACAGGATGGTTGCTTTTCTCTGTTGAGATTGGCTTCTGAAAAACGAATAATCGTTTGCCAAAAGCCAACCTCAACAATCCTTGTTAATGAACACGAGAAATATACCCTATTCTATAGTGAAAGTCAAAGGGCTCAGAAGCAATTAGGTACTAGCGATGCTGTCGTGAGTTGTTCTGGTACTCCAGTGCTTCAACGAACGGCAGTGTCGCTACTACCGTGACTTAGCTAGTCGACGGAAATGATTTTGTACTGAATTTTACCGTCGGGAGTTTCAACTGAGACGGTATCTTTGGCTTTGTGGCCAAGCAGGGCCTTGCCAACTGGTGAGTCAACCGAAATCTTGCCTTTAGCTGGGTCTGATTCGGTCGGGCCGACGAGTTCGAATTTGTCTTGTTCGCCGTCAACCAAGACCGTCACATGACAGCCGATAGCGATGCTACCGTTGCAATCAGAGCTAGTAGCGGCGATTTTGGCATGCTTGATAATCTCCTCGACTTCCTGAATCCGTCCCTCAACAAACGACTGCTCTTCTTTGGCAGCGGAATATTCGGCATTTTCCGATAAATCACCAAGTTCTTTGGCTCCTTTAATACGGTTAATTACTTCTGGACGGCGAACCGTCAGTAGCTCGTTCAGCTCGTTCTTGACTTTCTCCAGACCTTCTTCGGTAATGAGGATATCTTTTTTTAGCATTGTTCTAAACAGGAAATATTATTTAACTTTTAATCCGGCCAGTCCAGCACTGTGTGTTGTTTGTATGTTAGGTGGTGTTCGTTGGTGGACTGTTTGTTAGCTAATTCGATTCGCCCTAGAGCCAGAGACGGGCGAAGTAAGTTAAGCTGATACAAAGAGTTTAGCAACCTCTCAAATTCTGTCAAGGGTTAGCGCTATTTTGTAGGAATCTACAAAAAAGTAACAGGTGTACAGAAAATATGAGAGAATACCTCCATCAAACCAGCTGGCCAGGCGCTGTATACTAAACCCATGACTGAAACACAACCATGATACCTGAAGAACGCCGTCTGGTCCGTCTACCAACTTTGCCGTCTTGGGAAAAACTGCTGTCGCGTCTCTATGTCTTGCCCGAGACGGCTGTTGATCAAAAGGCGCTCCGACTAGAATTGTTGGGTTTGATTAGCAACGAATCGGTCACTGTGGCCCAGCTTTACGCTCGACTCTGCGTTTTTCTGCCGAAGATAACAGGTTGTGAGGGGGTTATTATTTGGGGGGCTGGCCCGCTTGGAGCCCAGATTATCGCTACCAATTTGTCGAGCAAGAAAGCTCTCCGCTGTGTCGAGACCAAGCTAATCCAAAGAATCGCTAAACCCGAGCATTACCATTTTAATAAAAGCTCCCCCGTCGCCCTCCAGGTCAATCAAAAAACGATGACAAATTGTCACCTGATGTCTTTAGGCGAGTTAGACGGCCAGCAGAACTATCTCCTGACCGTCAGTAGCCGTTCGATCTCGACTGAAACCAGCCGCGTTTTTGAAGTAATTCGACAAGTTTTAGGCTTACGCCTAAAAAATAATCAGCTCGCGCAAAACCTTCAACAGCAAGCGACTACGATCACCAATCTGACGAGCCAGCTCGGCGAAGGCATGGTCATGACCAATAGCTCTGGGCAGATAACGCTCTGGAACCGGTCGATGCAACGCTTAACTGGTTTTAGAAGCTCGGAAACGGTCAATCGCCCCTTCGAACAGTTCTTCCGCCGGGTTGGTCAGCTCGACTGGCTGACGATTCTCTCTGGGGAAGCTAAGAGCCCGGAACCAAAACATATCAGCGCCGATTTCCAAATCTTGACTCAAAACGATGAACTGCGCTGGGTTAGTTGTTTAGTGACAATCTACAAAAACCGCTCCGGCGTGTTTGAGCAAGCCGTTCTGGTTGCACGTGACATTTCTCACAAAAAGAATCTCGAGCAGAAGAAAAATGAATTTATTTCGATCGCTACCCACGAATTGCGCACACCCCTGACGGCCGTTAAGGGCTATTTGAGTTTACTCGAGCGCAAGGGAGATAATTTAACCGAGAAACAACTCTCCTACCTGTCGCAAGCCACCAAAGCCAGTAACCGCTTGGGACGGCTGGCGGAAGATCTCCTCCGGGTGACTCAAATCGACCAAGACCGCCTATCGTTTAAGCCCCAGAGTATTCATCTTTTCCCCATTCTGAAAAAAGTCGTTCGCGACTTTAAGCCTAAGGCCCTCGCCAAGGGCGTGACGCTGTCGCTAACTACCAGCAAGCTCCCCGACACCGTCCGACTTGATCGGGAACGAACCGAGCAGATATTTGCCAACCTAATCGATAATGCCACCAAGTACACTGAGCAAGGATCGATCAAGGTCTCGCTCGAAAACTCCGAGGATCGCCAGGGCTTAAATCCCCAGCTGATCGTCAATATCCGTGACAGCGGTATCGGTATCAGCTCGAAAAATATTGAAGAAATTTTCGAAAAGTTCCATCGGGCTCATCGGCCAGAGCAGTCGCGAGAGCAAGGCGCCGGTTTGGGGTTGTATATTGTGAAATCCTTTGTTGAAAAACAGAATGGAACCATTACAGTTAAAAGCCGGGCGGGCAAAGGAACGCATTTTGCCGTTGCCTTCCCATTAGAACAAACTAAGAGGAGTAAAAAGTGAGTAACAAACGAGTTTTACTAGTTGAGGATGAGCCGTTATTGATCGATTTGTATCAGGAGCGCTTCGGTGAAGAAGAGTTTCAGCTAGAGATTGCCCGAGACGGCAACGAGGCGCTGAAAAAAGCCGACCTTGGTGCCGATTTAATTTTATTGGATATTTTACTGCCGGGCATCAACGGTTTTGAAGTTTTGAGACGGTTAAAAAGAAATCTCGATACTCGCGACATTCCGGTCATTGTGCTGACTAATCTAGGCAGCGAACAATCAGACTCTGACAAACAGCTGGCTTTTTCCCTCGGTGCCGTTGATTATCTCGTCAAGTCCTACCACACCCCCGACGAAATGGTCGAGATCGTCAACAAACGATTACAGTAAAGACAGTTCTTCGTAGCTTATGCTAATGACTTCATACGATAATCTGGCAAAGTAAAGTAGTGTTTTTCATTGTTTGCTCCTTCTACCTTCTGCCCCAAGACAACCCAAGATCGACAGAAGAGCTTTCGGGATCGGCCAGATCACTAAACGAGGCCGAGCAGATAGCTCACCTATAGCGACAGAGGGCGGTCAAATTACCAAAAGAACTCGAGTATTTGGAGGAAAAAGGTCTCCACACGGTGCTTGAGTCTTTTGGTTTACACCAACCGCAAATGTCTATAAAATATCCTAAATGAGAGAGGTAGAAGTCAAGGCACGAGTTTCGAACCCATCCCTAGTACTAGCTAGACTTGGGGATTTGAACGTAAAGTTTGGACCCCCTATAGCCCAACACGACAGGGTCTTTTCGCCTGCTTCGGTGAAAGAGAAGTTTGGAACACGACAGATCGGGGTCAGCTTCCTAAGAGTCCGTCGCCAAGAAGATAAGTCGCTTTTAACCCTAAAACGCTCTGAGACCAACGAACTAGACAGCTTCGAACTCGAGACGGCCGTTAGTGATCCGGATCAAGCAGAGAAGATGCTGGAAGCGCTTGGTTACGTGCTGGCGTCAGAGATCAAGAAAGTCCGTCGGAAGTCTCAGTTTAAGGGCGTTGAGATATGTTTGGATGAAGTTGAGCTGTTGGGAACTTTTATTGAGCTCGAGAAACTTCTAGAAGACGGCGGGGACGTAAGCGGAGTTCAGGATGAATTATTTAATTTTCTCAAGCGTTTAGGAATCGATGATTCTGATCGAATCGAACAAGGTTACGATACATTGATGGAAAATACCCTGAAAAAGAGGGGCTAGTCAAACAACTTCGCAAACAACGAGGCCAGGTAGAGTTCGACGGCATCGGTGAATTTCCGAGGATCACGCCCCAGTTTTTCTTGAATCCGATCGAGACGATAGATAACGGTATTGCGATGGATCTTGAGTTTGGTCGCCGCTTGAGTCAGATTCAGATCGGCGGCGATGAAGGCCTCCAGGGTTTGGGTTAGTTGATCGTCATCAAGCCCGGAGAACATTTTGCTGGAAAACTCTTTTTTCTGCTGGTCGTTACCCATCAGTAGGAGCGGCAGGACACCGAGCGAATCAAAGCGATGAGTTTGATTGCTACCAATAATTTTCTGGCCGATTGTTAGGACCTGCCTGGCTTCTTGGACCGAGCGAATTAAACCGCTTGGCGATGATGCCGGCGATCCGATGCCAACTGTCACTTCGCTAATATGGACATTTTTCAACGGGGCGGTAATTTCGCTGTAGTGACGAGATAGGAGAGAACAGAATCGAGTGTAGTCAGTATCGTGCAGGTCTTTCAGTATCAAAAAGGTGTCTTTGCCGATGAATCCGACTAGGTTGTCCGGATTTTTGGTGAAGAAACTCGTCAGCGATTGGTTGAGATCGCGCTTCTTGGCTTCGATTAGACCCTCTTTCTCTCCGAGCGGGGAGCCGAGCGTCTGGAGATAGTTATCCCAAAAACCTTTCAGCTCGAAAGTCACAGCCACCCGCGGCAGGTCGAGCCGAAAGCCCAGCGCCGTCATCTGCTCGGACAGCTCCTCCGGATCGAGTGTCTGCGGTCGGAAGGCAACTCGAGTCAAGAGTAAGTCAACGGCATCGGGTTTAGGTTTGTGCTCTAAAATAAACTGCTGGACAATTAGTTCGGCCAGACTGTTAATAATCTGGGCCGTTTGAATATCTTCAAGCGAAACCTTAACTACTACTATTAGTAATAGTTTACCTTCTAAAAAAATCGGGATTGCTTGAGCAGATTCATCACCTTCGACGGCCAGTGAACGAACGCCATCACTAACGGTACCGCGGAGTGTTAGTTGTTTTTGGTTCCCGAAATCAGAAAAGTCCTTGTATATTACCCCCCGTTCGTCTGTTAGGCAGAGCGGTTTGGTGATAACACGTTTAATTTGCTCGAAAAGTTGTTCGAAAAGTTTTGGTGACATATTAGTATATTCCTACAAATGGCGACGCCAGACAAGTCGTCGTTTTAGCTGAAGTCTAGCGCAATAGGAGACTAGATTCTGTGAGTTCTTACAATGTAGAGCCGCTTGTCGACGAGAGCTAGGAGCGAAGCGACTATGTCGACCGACTAGAGGAAGGGAGAGCTAGGAGCAGAGCGACTATGTCGACCGACTAGAGGAAGGGAGAGCTAGGAGCAGAGCGACTATCTAATTTTCGCTCAAAGGTTGGATCGGCGTGATTGGTAGCTTGAAGTAAGCCTCGATAATATTTTTGACCACTGGCGCCGCCACAACATATCCTTCGCCGCCACCTTCAACGATGACCGTGATGGCTATTTGAGGATTATTATACGGCACGAAAGCGGTTAACCAAGAGTGGGTCTTTTCTTTAGCTTTGTCGAACTGGGCGGTACCGGTTTTGGCTGCCACCTCGACAGGTAAAGTGGCGAATGTGCGGGCCGAGCCAGTCAGCACCGCCTGGCGCATACCTTCACGAACGGCTTGTAAGGCGGCCCCAGGCGCCAGATTCTCTTTTATGCTTTTAGTTGGATAATCTTCTTGGCCAGCAGATGAAGAGAATGACGATTTAACTAACCTAGGCGTTAACAACTGGCCGTTATTGGCAATAGCGGCGGTTGCCCGCGCTAATTGGAGCGGCGTCACTAGTAGATCGCCTTGCCCGATTGAAAGGTTGTAGGTGTCGCCGATGTACCAAGCTTCTTTTTTAGTTTTCTTCTTCCAGTCGGGCGTTGGAACTAAGCCGTCTTGTTCGCCCGGAATGTCGATGCCGGTAATAGAACCAAAACCGAACTTTGTTAGCCACTCACTTAAACGATCAGCCCCGAGGCCGCCGATTTGTTTGTAGCCACCACCGAGTGAATAAAAGAAGATGTTATTACTTTCGGCGAGTGCCTGGCGCACATCGCTAACGCCGTGAGTTTTCCAGTCGTGAAAAACCCACGGGCCAATCTCAATTTTACCGGCCGACGTATCTATTTTTGTATTGGCGTTTATTACCCCTGTCGCAAGTCCCGCCGTTGCCACAAAGGGTTTAATTGTTGACCCAGACGGGTACTGGCCGGAAATTGCACGATTGATCAAGGGCGAGCCAGGATCTTGAAGGACTTGTTGGCGAATATTGGAATCAGTTAGGGGCGAGAAGAGATTGTTGTCAAATGTCGGTAAGCTGACCATCGACACAATTTCGCCGGTGTTAACATCGATAGCGACGGCCGCGCCGTTGATGGCGCCGGATTTGGTGATTGATTCTTGCAGGGCGGTCGCGGCAACCTGTTGCACGGTTGAGTCTAACCCGAGAATTAACGAGCTCCCTGGTGTCGGTGGCTTGTTGCCAACTGCTCTGACAGATCGGCCCACGGAATCAACTTCAACGATCTCTTGCCCTGGAATGCCTTGGAGAAGTTCGTCGTAAGTCGTTTCAATGCCAGACTTGCCGACATAATCCGTTGAAAGAAGGTTAGGGCGCTGTTTGAGATCTTCGGGGTCAACCTTGCCGATATACCCCAGTAAATTACCCATCGACGGGACGCCGCTATACAATCGAACCGGCTGCTTGATTAATTCGACGGCAGTTAAGTCGTGGGTCTTTAACTCTAAAGAAAGTGCCTGATCGCGATTCAAGCCATCGAGCAATGTGACGACATCGCGGCTAGCTTGGGCGTCGAGTTTCGAAGCTAGTTCGGCCCGATCCAGGGACAGCTGTCTCGCTAGATCATCCAGATATCTCTGACGATCGTCTTTTTTCTTCGGCACCTCACTGGGACGAAGAATCAGCGAAAAGCTCGGAGCGTTTTGAACCAGCGGCACGCCATTGCGATCATAAATCAAACCTCTCGGCGCTGAAATCAGGGTGGTTTTGAGACGATTACCCTCGGCTAAACGATAATTCTCTTGCCCCTGGGTTATCTGCAGGGAGATTAAGCGAAAGGCAAATAGAGAAGCCACCAAAAAGGCAACTGCCTTGAGGATGAAAAACGACCGTCGGCCAAGTCCATCACTTGATTCCAAGACGCCAGTGTCTCCAGAAGGCTCGAGGTCGGCTGAATATTCGACAGCGACTGATTTAAGCGAACCGAGCGGTAGGTAGGGGTCAAAAATGCCGGAATCTGTCGATCTGATTTTTGATACCCTTAAGTGCGCCGCGACCCAACCAATCGGCGCCCAAAGAAGCATCAGTACCCGGCGAACCGGATTCCAGTCTACGCGATTCTTCGGCCGGCCCATCGTTGAAACATTCTTAATCTCATTGCTAACAGATAATAAACAATTAGGCCAAGTAGTACATTGCCCAATACCACAAGACTAACTTCTTTGACATCAATAGTTCCGGTGGCGATCGAGAGTAGTAGCGGCGCAATCAGCGAGACTACCGCCAGGGCCAGCAGGGCGTGGAGAATCGAGCTGGTGGCCAGAAGTCGCCCTTTGAGTAGACTGATTACCCAAACGACGGCGACGGCGCTGATTGTCCAGAGCCCAAACCAATTCCAGCCGACCAGATCTAGTAACAAGCCGCCCCCAATCGCCAAAGCTAGTGTTTGCTCGCGACCGCGAAACCAGCTCATGGCCCACAAAAATACCACCAACAAATTGGGTGTCATCGGCGCCGATTGGGCGAGATGTCCGAACGGGCCAATGGTCAGCCCGACGACGACCAGTAACATCAGCCACTTCATTTAGAGCTAATCCACAACAACATATATAGCTGCATCTGATTCATTTCGGCTGCAAAAACCGATTTACTCATCACGATAGAGCTTCTATCGTTCTTCATAGTCGCTTCGCTCCTAGCTCTCGCCAACTAGTGGCTCGACATAAATCACCTTTTTCGCTCGAAATGAATTTCATATTCGCTTCTTAAGGTTGATGTGGATTAGCTCTTAGTGACCACGAAAACCACCGTCAGATCGCCGAATTTAGTCGGAGTGCTAATCCGTAGGGTTAGAAAAATTTCTTCCTTCAGCGAAATAATTTCCTCGACTTTCCCAATGGCGATTCCCGATGGGTAAATGCCTTCGAGCGAAGAAGTGACGACCAGCTCTCCGACCGAAACTTTAGTGTCAAGCGGAATATTTTCGACCACCAATCCCCGAATTCCTCCCGATAGCAAGCCGATAGTTTGGCTGCCGGTCAGAACGACCGGAGTCAGGAGGTTGCGGTTGGTGATCAACCAAACCTCGGCGGTCGAATCTGCGACTTTGTGAATTTTTCCAATTAGAAAACCGTTGGAAACAACAGCCTGATTCTCCTTAATGCCGTCATGGGCCCCGCGGTTAATCGTAAAGGCCTGATAAAGTCCCGACGGGGAGAATGACAAAACTTCGGCCGGCGTTAATTTCAGATCAGTTCGGCTGTTTTTAAAGCTCAAATCTTGGCGGAGCGTTTCGTTTTCACCTTGGACCGAGTTGAGTTTGGCAAGTTGGGCTTCGAGAGTCGAGTTTTGCAGACGCAGAGTAGCGTTTTCTTTGGAGAGATCGTTAATCGCAAACAGGATCCGCGCCGAGGCGCTCAAGCGATTAGCCAAGGAATCAAACATGCTAGCGGGTGCGCCGATTGCTCGACGAGTAAAATCACGAACCGGACTAAAGAAACGAAATTGGCTGGCAATCAGTAATAGCACCGCCATCGTCAGAATAATGACCCGATAATTCCAATGAGGAAAACGAATCATCTAAGTGCGCTACTCAAAAGAACACTCTCTAGAGTCTCTAAATCTTCCAGGACGACGCCGGTACCGCGGGCCACACAAGTCAGCGGTTCGTCGGCAATATAAACTTTAGTCTGGGTGGCTTGAGAGATTAAGATATCCAGCCCATTCAGAAGTGCCCCGCCACCGGCCAGAACAATACCGCGTTCCATTATATCGGCCACTAATTCCGGCGGCGTTTCTTCGATGGTCGACTTAACCGCATCAACAATTGTATTGGTCGACTTCAACAACGCTTGGCGAACTTGTTCATCGTTAATCATCACCTGATGGGGCAGGCCAGAGACCAAATCCCGACCGCGCATCGGTCTTTCCAACGGTTCTTTTAGGGCAATAGCTGAGCCGATATCGATTTTGATATTTTCTGCTGTTCGTTCACCCAGAAGTAGGTTGAAGTAGTCGCGGGCGTAGTCAATGATATCCTGATTCATCTCGTCACCGGCGATCCGGATCGAGCGAGAGGCGACGATACCGCCCATCGAAATAACGGCCACTTCGGTTGTCCCGCCGCCGATATCCACGATCATACTGCCGGTCGCTTCTTGAATCGGTAGTCGAGCACCGATCGCCGCCGCCACTGGCTCTTCAATCAAAAAGGCCTGACGAGCGCCAGCGTTCAAGGCCGCTTCTTCGGCCGCTCGGCGTTCTACTTCAGTTACCCCGTAAGGCACCCCAATCACAACTCGCGGGCGCGGTAAAAACGAAAAGCGTTCTTTGTGAACTCGTTCGATAAAATATCGGAGCATCTGTTCGGTCACTTCAAAGTCGCTGACGACGCCGTCAACTAGTGGTCGAGTGGCGACGATATGGGCTGGCGTTTTGCCGACCATCACTTGGGCTTCGGTCCCAATCGCTAAAATCTGTTTGGTTCTCTGGTTAATCGCCACCACCGACGGTTCATTAATAACAATCCCCTTGCCCCGAACATAAACGAGGGTATTAGCGGTACCCAAATCTATGCCGACATCATGCGAAAAAGCACCCCAAAATCGATTTAGCATTGTTTTAGCATTGTAATGCAACAGAAGCCGAAATCAACAGACGCAACGCTCAATCAAAAACCACTACGGCTTTTTGGCCTTTTAGGATATTGTCCGAATCCCAATCGTGCATAGCGTCCATTATGGTTTTAAACCCATAATGGTAGTTTTCGCCGCGGCGAGTGCCGGGATCGTTGACGATGAAGCCAGTCTCATCAAAGCTCTTGAGTACGAGCATATGATAAATCGGTCCGGGAGCGGTGAAGTTAGGATTCTTCAACTCTCGGCCAGCGGCCGGAACGATGACCGGTCGGCCGGCCTTGAGCTCGGTTTTGAGCTGATCTACAGTCGGGGCAACTATTACTCGTCCGGTTTTCAGTTTCATATACTCTGTGGCGACTGCTACAAGTTCCTTGGCCGTCAGATCAACTTTGTAGCCCTTGCTCTCCTCCCAGGCGACCAACTTTTTAATCTCCGTATCGGCTTCCAGCGGCGAGACAAACTTTTGGCCGGTTCGGTAATAATAAACCATCAGCAAACTAGCTTCTTCGCAGGCTTCTTCGTGTAGTGGATCCCAAATAGTCAGCGGCGCTTGAGAGGTAAACGGCACTTTGAGCGGAAGGGTTACTGGAGGCTTTTCCGCAACTGCCGGCGCGGCGGGTGTCGGTATAGACTTGGCTGGTACGGTCGGTTTAAATGTTAAGATGTCTGAAGGAGTCTCAAGTCTTTGGTAGTAATCGACATACTGGCTACGAATAAAGATCGCCAACAGTAATCCAACCACCGCTACGACCACCCACGGAATTCTGTTTCTAGCCGTCCGGGGAGAGCGTGACATTATACTTAGAGCTTAAAAATTTTGACGGACTTTGGCGGCGTGTTCGGCGTAAGATTTAGAGAAATAGGTTTGACCTTTGGCGTGGAAAAAATAGAGATAGTCGTGCTTGGCTGGTGCGGCAGCGGCTTCCAAGCTTTTCAGCCCCGGGCTGCAGATCGGGCCCGGCGGCCAGCCGTCGTTAAGATATGTATTGTACGGCGAGATGACCGATTTATACTCGGCGAGTGTCACTGCCGCCCAAGTGCCTTTGGCGTACTGGATGGTTGGATCGGCTTCGAGTCGAATGCCTTGCCTGACCCGATTGGCGTAGACACCGGCGATTTGGCTCCGATCTTCATCCCCCAACGACTCGCGCTCAACTATCGAGGCCAGAATAACTGTCTCGGGTGTAATCCGTAGACTCTTGGTTTTCTGCTCGAAAGTCTCCCGCATCAATTTGATTATCTCCTCACTGGTGACATCAATCTTGACTTCGTAAGTATCGGGAAATAGATAGCCCTCGGACGACTCAGCCAGTTTCGCAAATCCTTCTAGCTGGCGCAACTTCTTGTCGGTTACAAAATAATCTTCCATCTGGCTGGCTCGCCAACCTTCGATGATAGTGATTTTGGCGACCTTGAATTTGCCGCTGGCTAACTGGCCGGCGATATCGGAGCCAGACTGATTAGTCGACAACTCGTAGGTACCGGGCAGGATTTTGCCATTAATTAACTTCAAATAGAGGTAGAAGGCGAAACCGTTTTTGATCACTCCCTCTTTTTCCAAATGTTGCGAAATATCGGCCGATCGTTGATTGGCGGCGACGACAAAATCTACCTTTTCGGTAGACTCTTCATTTTTCGGCGCTAAAAGAATAATAAAAATCACTGCTAGGATGACGATGATTCCCAGCAAGCCCAAGGCCAGGCGTTTAAGCACCAACATTTTCTTCGATGTATTGCTGGAGGATTAACTGGGCTGAAAGCTGATGCTCGCGCAGTTTAGCTTCCTGGATACTCAAGCCCTGACTCTCCAGAATGTCTTCAGCCATAAAACTCGACAGTGTTTCGTTGACAAAGTGGATTGTTTTGTCGAGTCGAGTTCCTAGTTGGTCGGCAAATTTTTTGATCGATTCGGCTTCGGCCGACAGCTCTCCCTGCTCGTTGACCGGCAAGCCAACGACGATCGCGTCAACTTGCTCGCTGGCAATTAACCGCACAATTTCCTCGTCAACCAGTTTCGGTGCGTCGTAAAAATTCTGGTTTTTCGGGGCGTCAAGAGTCGTCAATTCGCTGGCCAGGAGCTCGCCTACCGCCACGCCGATATGTCGTGACCCAACATCAAGTCCCAGGTATCGCATCTTTAGGTTGAGGAGTTGTTTCTTCATAGCCGTACTCGACAGTAATGGCTTGGGAGAGAATTGGCAAGCGCTTCAACCACCAGCCGGGGATAATTTCGATCTTGGCATTGCTGGCTTGATACTTATCTTTGAGAAAACTTTCGGCGCTAGTGACGGATTTGTTCTTAACTTCTTTGGTAACCGCTTTTTTATTGATAATCGGGGCGGCGAAACCGGACGCGGCCACCGTCAAAGTTAAGCTAGTCTTGTCGTCGGACATTTCTTTAAACGCGGGCAGGGCGATTTGATTCTCGGCAATGATCAGCTCCTGATCGGCCGTCAATTTTTCCGACAACTTCGTTTTAACAGCGGCGTCAATGGTGCTTTGGTCGAAGGTGATGGTAAAAAGATTAATTGTCACTGAAGCAGTCGCTTTAGCAACCTCAGCGCCAACTGACTTGTCGACTTTTTGTTCGACCACCGTTTGTTTGATGGCTTCGGCGACGATGCTCTGGGTGCCAGCCTTGCTTTTCAGGTCGTTGGTCGCATCGGTAACAAGTTGGGTTTTCAGCGCCGAGTAGGCCTGATCGACATCGTCTTGGGACAAAACAGTGATTTGTTTGGTAGTCCCGCCGGTCGTCGAGCCGGTAGCGCTAATGCGACTGGCCAGACCAGCAAAGGTGAAGGTGGCACTGGCTAAGTTGTGAGCTGTTCCGGCTTCGCTGGCCGTCAGCGTCACGCTAACCGTCGAAGAAGTGCAGACGGTGCCGCCGCCACTAAAAGTACCGGCCGGGATAGTCACGGCCGCGCCGGTGGTAAAGGTTTTACTGCTAGCAGTGGCCTTGGTACCAGCGGCTAAACTATGAGGATTGGTGTCTTCGCAGTTTTTGACAGCCACCGAGCCGCTGGCTTTGGTGCCAACATCTTTCTGGCCTGTCGCCGTCACTTCTTGGGTTAAGGTTTTTTCGGTTGTTAGTAAATTGCCCGCGATAATTCCTTCGCCTTCGGTGGCAGTTGTTTTGGCGGTTAGGGTAACGGTATCGCTCAACAGTATGGCCGGGAAAGTCAGGGTGACGGTGGCCTTGGGCAAGAACAGAAAGGTGACGATGAAGGCGATAATCACCAGCGATCCGGCCACAGCTGCGGATTTCCAGGGAAAGACAAATTCGTGACGAGTTTGAACCCCCCGCGAGACAATGGGAGGTAAACTTGGGGGGGCAACTAGCTTCTGGCTACTAGCCACTGGCAAATCGATAGGGGTTTCTGGCTCATCAGGAACTGCTTCTGGCTTGTTGTCAGGAGCTACTGGTAACTGGCCACTGGCTTCTGGCTCGATAAAATTAGCGTCTGGTTGGCTGACTAACTCTGGTTCCTCGTCATCATCTGCTAGTGGCTCTTGGCTAGTTGCTAGTTGCTGTGTACCCACCTCTGGTGAGTAACGATGCACCGGGGTACCATCAGGCAAAACATCAGCTCCTACTGGTTCGGTACTTGGCGTAGGTTTAGTCACAGACGTAGGTGTCGGGGCGTTGCTAACCGTCCCTAAACTAGCGTAGGTTTCTAGCCCGACCTGCTTGGCTAAACGACTACCAATTTTGTTGCTGGAGATTATCGCCACTTCTTTACCCAATTTTTGGGCCTGACGGGCTAAGAGTTTTAAATTAACCAGACTTTGGAACATCGTGCTGTTCTTTGGCACCACCACGGCAATCTTCTTTTCGTCGACTTTTGCCAATCGATCGATAATCGAAGTAATCTCCTCGTCCGGCTCGAGGTAAATCGGCTTCATCACAAAGTAGCTCCTAGCTTACAGCTTCTGGCTTCTGGCTTTATCTTTTTAAATTTCTGCCAGTAGCTAGTTGCTAGTTGCCAGACGCTAAATGCCTTTGGCATTTTATTGCTTCACTCCGGTCAGGGCTTTTTTCATCAGTGTCTCTAGCATACTCGTTTGGCCAATCAAGTCTAAGGCGACATTGCCTAAAGCCATCGGCGTGACCTGGGAAATATCTTTGAGAGTTTTGGTTTCATCGATCATATTGGCGACATCGCTCGGCTTGATGAACTGCACTTCCGGTGCCCGGGCGAACGGCAAGTCTTTCGACCATTCCCGATCGGACAGCACTTCCTTGATCTCCGGCAAGTTACTTCCACCGCCACAGAGTAAAATCTTCGACGGCAACAGGTCGCCTTCGCCAAAATCTTCGAGCGATATTTGCAAAGCCGACAGCCAAACTTGAGTATCGTTCTTTAAGGCCTGACGAACCAACTCGGCCTTTTCTTTGTCGAGGGTACCAGAAGAGTAAGCAATCTTGGCGTCCTCGGCATTGGCAAAAGTTTCGCCTAAAACAGCGGCCACTCGTTTGGTGAAAGCCCGGCCACCGATGGCAAACATTTTTGTCCCATCAACACCGCCGTTTCGCACAACGGCAATATCAGTCGTCCCGCCGCCAATATCAATAAAAGTGGCGGCAAAATCGGTCGACTCCTCGTTCATACAGCGAGCCACGGCGTACGGTTCGGCGGCGATAGCCAACAGCTCCAGATTCAGCTCTCGGACAACCGTTTCCAAGGCGCCAAATTGGACGATCGGCGCAAAAGCGTTGTAAACCCCAACCGACAGTTCTTTACCCTGGTAGCTCATCGGGTTAGAAACTTTGTAGCCGTCAATAACAACTGAAACGATGGCGGCATTGACCAGCTGAATGTCTATCTCTTCCAACCCCGTTTCTTCCGCCAATTCTTTACGTGCCTGGCTGAAGGCCTGAGCTTGGACTTGGTTGACGATATCTTGAAGCTCAGAAACTTGAATTTGGGTTTGGGGTTTCGCTCGGGTGACTTTAACGGTTGTCGTCGCCCCTTTCACCAACTCACCAGCGATACCGACAATAGCTTTGTCAGGTAGAAATTGGGCCATCGTCGCTGCTTCTTCGATGGCTTTCTCGCAGTTTTGGGCAACACCGTGAATATCGGTAATACCGCCGCCCTGCATGTCAGAAAGTTTTTGGCGAGCCCGGCCGACGCCACGGATATGACCCTCGCCGTCAATGACCTCAAAAACCAGGGTTTTAACAAACTCCGTCCCGATGTCGAGACTAATCGCCCAATTATTCTGTTTTTTGCGCCCCCCAAACAGCCCCATTTATCCTTTCAGATTACCAGATACAAACCGTTATGCGCAATTCACTAAATGTTGTAAAGTCACACTATGGACGACATGGAAAGGGAGCCGAGAGAACCAGTTACGGGCGAATCTCGCCCCGAGGATTTTGTTACCCCTCAAACAGGTGATGAAACAAGATTAGAAGTTGCTCATAGCGGAGAGTTTGTCGAGACCTGGGCAATGGTCGAAATTAGAGCTCGGGTTGAGCAAGGCGAAGAATTAACCGTTGAACTTTATACGACTTATCAAGCGGCCGGCGAACAGGTCGTAAACTCTTTTTCGGGGAACGACCGAAATATTCAGAACCTTGAGTTACAGCTAAAATGCTACGAGCTACAGGCGCTCGCCGGTATGAAGGGCGATGCTCTCGAGGAAATCCACAATCTGATTGACGAGCTTCCCGACAACCTATTATACGCTGGTTTATATGTACGAGCTAAACAGGCTGCAGAAAGAATTGCCCAAAACGAACTAGATAGTGATCGTCCGCAGAATTTCGATGAGGTTCAGAGAGACATTGAAGAATCTCTTAAGGAAGCCGAGAGACTCGGAAAAACCGATCCGGAAAAATCGGACACTAACTAACTCGGGCTTTGATGCGACGGACGCCCTGGGAGGAGGCTTCCTCTTTGAGGATTTCGAACCGGCCGAGCAGGCCGGTTTTTTCTATGTGCGGGCCGCCGCAGAGCTCCTTGGAAAAGTTTCCAATAGTGTAAACAGAAACTGTATCGCCATATTTTTGGCCGAATTCCGCTAGGGCGCCGGATTGCAGGGCTTCGTCTTTGGACATTTCCTGTTTCACGACCGGCAAGTCGGCGGCAATCTGGTCGTTCACAATATCTTCCACTTTCTTGAGTTCGTCGTCGGTCAATTTTCGGTCGTAGTTAAAATCTAGGCGCAGTCTTTCGCTGGTGACATTCGAGCCTTTTTGGACAACTGAATCACCCAATACTTGGCGCAATGCCGCCAATAGTAAGTGATGAGCGGTGTGATGTTTAATGGTCTGTTCGTCGTGATCCGCCAAACCGCCTTTGAACAAACCCTCCGAGCCCTGGCGAGAAATTTCTTGATGAGTCGCAAACAGCTTGGCGAACAAGTCGGTATCAAACTCCCAGCCCAAATCTATCAGGTGTTCTAGCAGTAATTCTTTGGGGAAACCGAACGACTCAAATAAATAAAAAGCCAACTTCGTAATCTCTTCGCTTGACGGTTGGCTGGTTTGACTAGTTACCCAGCGATCCAAGTGCCCAATCGCTCGAGCCAAGTTTTTCTCAAATTGGGCTTGTTCGTCAGCAAAAATTTTGACGATTTTGACGGGATCGGTCAGGGTGTAGGACGGTGCGTAGTAGGCGTGAATCTCACCGATGATTTTTTCTAAGTCGGCCTTGATAGCAGCCCGACGCTCTAAGAAGACAATCTTACGAATCAGGCGGCGCAAGATGTAATCCCGGCCTTTGTTGGCTGGCATTATCCCTTCGCTGATGAGAAATATTATCGCCCGCAAATGATCAACGATAATCTTGCTCTCGTATTCGCGCGAGCGATCGATTGATTCGACCCAATTAGCAAACGGCTCAATCGCCCAGACTGATCGATGGCTTTGTAAGGTAGCCGCCAATCGCTCTAGACCCGAGCCAGTATCAAGGCCTGCTTGCGGCAGTCTAGTAAACTTTCCGTCTCGACTCTTAAAATATTCAGTAAAAACGAGGTTCCAAACTTCAATCCCGTCGATATATATTTCACTACACGGACCGCACGGGCCGTCGTCGCCAGCCGGTCCCCAAAAGTTATCGTCGCGACCCATCCGCTTAACTTCAATGCCCAGCATCTGCCAGATTCCTTCTGACTCGGTATCGCCGGGAGTTAATTTATCGCCCTTAAAAACTGTTGCTGACACCCGCTCTTTCACAACCCCAAGTTTTTTATGGATAAAGTTCCAGGCCTCTTTGATCGCCGTCTCCTTCATTTTCATTGACGAAGATTCGCCGAAACGAAAATTGCCCAGCATCTCGAACATTGTCAGGTGAGTGGCGTCGCCGACTTCGCTAATATCGCTGGTGCGAAAGACTGGTTGAATGGTGACGACCGATTTGGCCGGAGCATCAAGCGGCGAGGCGTAAAAATCCTTGAACTGTTGCATTCCGGCGGTAGTAAAGAGGACCGACGGGTCGTTACGAGGAATTAAGCTTGATTCGTCTTGCCGTAAATAACCAAGGTCGGTAAAGTAGTCGACAAAACTTTTTCTAACCTCGTCCAATTGCATCAATTATTAATAAGTCTTTGCCAAAACGAGCCGAAATCAAAGCTCTTTGAATCATTGGTGGTATCTGCCTGACCATCATTCGTGACCGCTTCGCTACTCAAGAGTCCTTTCCAGAAATCGCCGATGTTGATGGTCGTCAACAGATCGGTGGGGTTTTGGGCTTTGGCCGACAGATTAGGCAACTCGGCCCGGTTGCACCAGTCGCCGTAGATATTTGCATACATATCACCAACGGCTATTACTTTATTGGCGTAAGCCAGCGTCCCTTTGAACGGATAGCCCTGTTCGTAGCCGATGACAGCGCCGCCACCGCCGTTATAGGCGATCAAGGCCTTGATTTTATTGCCGCCGTAACGCCGATTAACTAAATCGCCCAGATAGTAAGCCCCGAATCTGATCGCCATCTTCGGATTAGTTTTAAGGTCGCTGGGCTGAAATGGGCTGACCTCCAAGTGCTTCGCCACTGATATAGCCGTACCGGAAATAAATTGAGTCAATCCTTGGGCGCCGGCACCAGATTGGGCGGTCGGAATCCAGCGACTCTCGGTAAAGATCAGTCCGGCCAGAAGTTTTGGCTCAACATTGAAGTTCTTGGCTTCATCGCAAACAGTTTGTTGATACTCTTGAGGTAGCGGGTAGGCGATGCTAGCAAAAAGAGCCGGGCCGAGGACGAATAAAAGTACGCCCAGCCCAACCAGACTGACGCCTGTCCACGCTAGTACTTTAGCCCACCTTCTCATTCGTAATAGTGTAACAAACAGAAGTGGCTACTGCCAGCGAATCAGTCGAGTGCTGACAGCTCCCAAGTCTACCGTGGCTGTCCGACCGTTTGTTCCAATCGTGAAAATTTTCAGCTCTGATTGCGCCAGCGGACTCGCGGAATCGCTTTTTGGCAAAATTGCCGCCAACTGCTTACCGTCCGGCGACCAAACCAGCGACCGACTAATTTGATCGGCCTGAATGGGTTTAACCCCACCAAATGTTGGGCTGTCGGTCCAAGTGATTAGCTCTTCGCTAACACCGGTGTCAAGGTTGTAATACCAGAGAAGGCTTTGGCTGACATAAACTGGCGCCGCTCCTGAATTGAGAGTTTGGCCAACAAAAGCAATCTCGGTACCGCTCCTAGATACCGCTAGGCTAGTAACCTGGATATTTCTACTGGTCTGGGCTAAATTAAGCTCCTGCTTTTGACCAGTCTTGAGCCAGTAAACGACGATCTTGTTGTCCGCAGTCAGCGCCACCACCGAATGATCGTTGTTGGTGGCGAGATTGCCAAAATTGGCGCTGTTGTAGTATGCAGAAGTTGCAACTACGTCGCTCTCCTGACTGACCGCGCCTTCAGCACTAACGGAAGTCAGCGAGTTGTTGATCAGCCAAAACTTGGTCTCGTTTAAGCCCATTAACATGGGCGGATTGTAGTTGACATTACTTAATTCGTATTCCGTACTTTTTGATTGAGCGGTCCGTAAATCCAGTCGTGTTAGGTGTAATTTACCCAAATTGGTAGCTGGGCCCGGGTAAAGCATCATCATCGGTAATACCTCGTAACGGTTACTCAAGCTGGCTTTAGAGACGGTGGCAAAGCCAATCACATCAGGGTTGGAAAAATCCCAGGCGATATCCACCAGCGCCGTTTTGGGATCGAATTTGACGACTGTTTGAGCCTCACCGCTGGCTAGATCGACGATTACGATCGTCGCCTCGACCGTATTTGTTTTCGAGTAGGGATAACCGTAGAGAACGGTCGTTGTCGGGCTAGCTAACGCCAGGTACTTGCCATCGGAAGAAACTTTGTAGATTTCCTGATTAGTGCTGGTCGTATCGTAAGTAACCGTCGAGACATCGTTCAAGCCTTCGACCGTTATTTTTTTGACGCTCTGACCGCTAGTTGGATCGAGCCAATTTAACGAGGTTGACTGTTGAGCCAATATTCCCGGCTGGGAATTTGTATTCGTAAGGGTAAGTGGCGTGGCCGTAAAACTAACGCCGCCTTCGATATTGGCCAGCCAAACCGAAACGGCGACGATTAAGCCGATCGCCACCAGAACTATTGCCAGGAGAGATAACGGCCCCTTAAATTTAATCACCGATCGCCTCCTCAACACTACTAGATGAAGCGGGGACTCGCTCTTGATACGGCTCAGTCGGGGTCTTTGTTGGTGAATCGAAATTGCGATTACCGCTAAGCCCCGTCAGCGATGCTGCCACAAATTGGAACAGCAGTAAGATTAGTAGTAGCGCCCCCAGAGTCTTGGCCCAGGCGAAGGTATGGCCTCGCGACTCAAAAGCCGGATCCTGCCCCAAGCCCAGCCGCAGCGTCGCTTGAGTGTTGAATCGATTGAAGACCGTCATTTTTCGAATTAGTAAACCCAAGCCGATAGCGACGAAGCCGGCCAGAAAAACAATGATCGGCCAACCGATCGAATCGGCAAAGAATTGGCTAGAGATGGCAATAACGCTGATGACTGTGCCTATTGCCCCAAAAGTGGCCAAGCTAGAAATCGCCACTTGGGTTCGTAGCAGGACGAAGCCCAAGCTGAAAGCCAAAGCCACGAAGATGTAGGCATCTTCTTGAAAGCCCAAAATCAACAACGGCGTCAGAATCACCAGAATGGCTGTCTCTTCCAGTAAGCGTTTGATGCGATAAAAAACCTCCGGCTGCCAGAGGCCTCGACAAACATTATAGAACGAGGCAACGGCCAGGTTGAGCAAACCAAAGCCGGCCACAATAACGAGCGACGACTGATAGGAAATGCCGGCGTTTTGACCGAGGGTGGTTAGAGTGCTGGCTGGCAGTAGGACGAGGGTGGCGATTGTCCCAACGGTAATGTAAATACTGCAGCCCGACCTTTGCCGGCTGGCTAAAAATATTCCCCAGGCCGCGACGAGGGCCGAGGCGATCAGCATTATCCAGAGTGTCGGTAGGATATCGAGCGCCAAAGTCGTCAGTAACGAGACCAAGGCCACAGCGAAAGCGGTCACCGTCAAAAACGAGAGATAGGTTTGTTTGAAGATGTATTCAAAGAGAATGTAGATAATTAAGGCGCTGGCGGCCGAGCAGAAAAAGAGGAGCTCGCCGATCGTCGGTAGAATGCCGGTTTGATAAAGAAGAGTGCCGATGGTAAAAGGCAGCATCAAGCTAGCCGTCGCCAAGCAGATTCGAAAGGCATCACTGTAGTTGGGCTTTTTTGCTAAGTACCCGGCCGTTAGATACAAGGCCAGCATCGGCAGAGCCAAAAAGGAAATACGCACCAAAGGCGTGACGGTCGCCCACTGCGAATAAATAACGATGATCAGGGCGACGAGCACTAGAATTGAGCCAAGAAAAAGAAAGGCGCGTGTTAAGTCGAAATGACTAAAATTGAAGAGGGCCTTTTTGGGCTCGGAGCTTCCAATTGCCCCGCCGCCGTTAATGCTACTTGCGGGATGGAGAGCCAGCCGAAATGCCGCATCAATCTGTTCTTGGTTATAGCCCTCGGCTTCCAAGGAGGTAATAACCGCCTGAACGGTTTGCTTGGAGCCAAGCTGTTCCTTGATATAAGCAACCAAATCCAACTCTTTCATTCTGTTTCATCATCGTATCACTCAGCCCAAAAGTTACTACTGGTGCTGGGTAAAGATCCGCCGCACCCTCGCGGAGCAGTCATTTCCGAACAAGTTACTACGTGGTGCCCAGGAGAGGACTTGAACCTCCAAGCTCTTTCGAGCACAGCCACCTCAAGGCTGCGAGTTTACCGATTTCTCCACCTGGGCAAATCACGTGTAATTATACTGCGTAGTCGACTCCGTAGCTAGGGTTGCACGCGTTACTGCCTCGGTAAACTTTAGCCTCTTTCTAGTCAAACAGGGTAGCTCGGGTTTGTAATAAATGAATCTAAATAATTTCATCGAATCGTATTTTGCAAAGCGCACCTGAAAAATACTTGCGCCAGAGCGCGTAACCCTTCCCTGAACCCCTGCATTGCTAGCTATCTCCTTACAAATCCATACCATGTGTTTTTTGCTTGCAGATATAAAATTTAAGTAAAGCAGGAAGCTCTTGCGCCAACGAGGATCGTAGTACGAATACGTGCACCCGTCCCCATCGAAGTGACCTCTCAAGAAATCGCGAAAGTATCGCTTCGGAATATCTACCGATCCGATCGTCTTAGTTTTATTTGGAGTCACCCCAATCGAGACAAGAAAGCGATAGAAGTTGACGTCTCCGAACTGAAAATTATAATAATCCTTAGACTTGTTACTGCCACTGGCTTTTTTGCCGATTTTATTTTTTAGCCCCAGAATACTCGCGAAAGTTTTTATTTGCTCAAGATCTTTAGATGTAAGGTTTAGATGTCGTCCATCATTATATAAACTCCCATCCGTCACTATCAATCCAATCGCATACGCTAATTCTGGAGTCCAATCGCAACACACCCTCCCTAGTGGTTTCATATGTGCCTGGAAGAGGAGTCGAACCTCCACACTCTTGCGAGCACTGGAACCTGAATCCAGCGTGTCTGCCATTCCACCACCCAGGCCAATCCAATCTATATCATACCCGTTACAGGCGGTAATTTCACTACTTCACTGACCACTGGGCGGCTAAGAGGAATCGGTCAGCCGAGGATTTTGGCAAAGTTGGGGCGACAAAATGGATTTTGTTTGATAGGTAATATTCCACTTTTTCGCCCTGAAGAATCAAGGCCACACCCTTGGTCGCTAGTAATTGGTGAAGTTGGACGATCAAATCTTCTCGGTCGCTAACATCAAGCGTCGAACGGATTTGGTCAACCAGTTTATCCACCGCCTCTTCCCGAACGCCGGTGACATTGTTGCCAGTTGCTCGAACTTGAGTTGAATGCCAGATGTAGTAAGGATCGAGCTCCGCACCGTAATCGATCCCGATGAGCAAGGCCTGGAAGTTGCGAGTCGGGCCGATCGAGCCAGTCACTTCTTCCAGCGGCCGCAAATCAAGTTCGACTTTAGCACCCAGCGCTTGCCATTTCGTCACCAATTCTTGGCTCAAGCTCTTGTACGGCTCTTGATCTGGCGCCGTCAGACTGAACGGTTGAGCACTAGCGCCAGTACTATTGATTAAGCTCTGGCGCAAACCAACATCCCGAAACGGCACTTTATTGATGTTGAACATGACGGCGTAATAGCGGTTGAGACCAATCTCAATTCGTTGGTACTTTTTGATCGTCTCGTTGCTCGAAGGCAAAACCGCCCCGTCAATTCGGTTGCGAACCAGGGCATCTTTCAGCTCATCGTTGTTTGGGTAAGTATGAATAATAATTTTATTGATGTAGGCGGCCAGCGCTCCTTTGCGGGTGTTGCGGGAGAAAACGGTCGTTTGGTCGTTGGCTTTACCGAGTTTATACGGTCCGTAATCAAACATCGGTCGAGTTAAAAGTAATGGCAGGCTCGGGCTAGCTTCGGTCACGGTCAGGATGATATCGCGTTCGGCATCGGCTTTAACATCGACATTGCCGAGCAGATCGCTTCTTTGTTGGAGAGCGTCAACAATTTCCCCGCGATCAATGTTCGCCTCCAGCGTCAGCCGGAATTCCGTTTTAGTGTCATTCGTCGACCACTTCTCGGCCAACTGCGGCTCCAAATTACCCTCGGCGGAAAAACCGAGCAATCCGGCTTTAGTCAGCCGCATCGTAATTTGATTGAGCTCTTTTTTGTCGGAATCGAACACGATCCCCTCAACATAAGTGCCGCCGATAGTCGGCTGGCTGGCATCCTTTTGGGAGAATTGCCGATACCAAAAACCGCCGCTAATTAAAATAACGACCGCTAAAATCGCTAAGAGCACTTTTTCGTGCTTGGCAATGATTCGGCCGAGCCGACGCCAAGGTTTTTTGAATATATCAGCCCAAAAATCGGGTAGTGACATATTGGGCTAGACGAAGAGTTGCGCCACCGAACAAACCAGAAAAATCGCCGCCAACAAAATCGTGCCGCGAAATAACAGCTGTTCAACGCCTCTTCGACTACGGTAGCTAACGCCTTCGCCCCCAAATGCGCCGCCAAGTCCGGTTCCCCGGTGCTGAAGTAGGATCGACAGGATCAATAGAATCCCGGATACCACTTGGCCCACTTGCAAAATATTAGCCATGTAGGAGATATGCTACCACCGGCAGAGCTAGTGGTCAACCTTGAAATACAAAATTCTGGCTGTTCGAGAGAAGCCTACTCTCCCTCGCCAACCGCGAGAGAAACCCTACCCGACGAAGCGTTACTGGCTAGGAACCCCTCATATTTGTCGAGCGCGGGAAGCTGCCGAGGAAATCCTGGTAGATTCACAGCTGAAAACATTATGCGTATTTGGGCTTCTGGTAGGATATCGGTGTGCTTAAACAAATCAAAATCCCCGGAAAGGACGATATTTTCATAACCGACAACTTTCTGCATCAACTGTCTGCTGTACTCCTCGATATTCTTAACTACAGCCAACGAATCCCCGCTAGCTTTGTTAAGCGCCTCTATGAAGGCCTCTTCGTTACCAGACTCGGGAAGCATCACTTTTGTAGAGGCGTCTCCTAACTGGTCAAGAAGATTTGCCTTGCCGGCAGGAAAGGCACTAAAAAATATAACCTCCCTGCCCAGCCTTAATAGATCTGACGCAAGGAAAATTGTAAATTGTGAAGCTCCCGAGCCTTGTTTGCCATGAATAAGGCACGGATATTTAAACTCGGTCGCTCTAATTTTTTGACCGTTAAGCACAATCTGAAACATTTTGAGGCCAGAAGGGGAATCGGACCCCTGTACGCGGTTTTGCAGACCGCTCCCTAACCACTCGGGCATCTGGCCGAACGATTGTATTATACCTGGAGCATGCCCAATTATCGAGACTATTTTAGATGATTCTTTTGGTAACCACGAAATCCGGTCGGTCAACAAAGTTTATTACTGGCTCTTCAATTACGCTTCCACCCTCTTTCCCGTCCGAGCGAGCGTCAATAACTTTATCCTCGCCAATATAAATTCCAACATGACCAATTCCATCGGGAAATTCCGGGTTGTAATGCCCCCAACCGCCCTTGAAGAAAAGTAAGTCGCCTGGCTGGAGTTTCTCTTTACCCGGAGCCACCACCTCACCGATTGAAGCTTGAGCCAGCGCTGTTCGGGGCAGGTCAAACCCAATTTGTTTGTAGAGATACTGAACGAAACTTGAGCAATCAAAACTTTCCGGCGCTTCCTCCAATTTTGCCCCATATTTATACAGCTTGCCAAGCAGACTCCGGGCAAGTTCAATAAGCTTTTTCTGGTTGTCTGACATTGGAGCGGGTAGCGGGAGTCGAACCCGCGACTCCACGTTGGCAACGTGGCATAATACCGTTATACGATACCCGCAATGAAATTATTCTACCGTTGAGACGGGGTTGTGTAAAGGAGTGAAAGGACTTAAGATACTCCCAAATGAGTAAAAAGAAGAAACAAAACCTCCAAAAGCTAATTGCCAAGAAACAACAGCTCCAACAAGTTGCCCAAGGAGCGGTCGTTTCTTTCGGTGAAAGCTCCCAAATCGAGACATTTCAGAAACCCGAGTCGGCCGTTGTTCCGGCTCCAATATCTCGTCCTAAGCCTTCCAGCCCTTCGACCAGCTCAGGGTCACCCCGAGGGTACTCGAGGGGCGATCGAGCCCTGCGCAAGACTGCGGTTAGTATCGTCGTTATTGCTGCCCTACTAGTGACGGCAGTTATTTTTGACCAAAAATCGCCGTATCTCAACCAATTCGGCGACTGGATCTACTGGGCCTTACGACTTCAGTCGTAAGCAAACCCCAAATCCCAAGCACCAAATCCCAAACAAACTCAAATCACCGAGATTACAATTTTCAAAACTTTTGACTTTTGACCTTTGAGTTTTGAGTTACTTCAGCGAGTACTCTCGCTGAAGCGGTACTGAAGTGCTTCGGCGACATGCGACGGCGTTACAAATTCGGCTTCGGCCAAATCGGCGATCGTCCGCGACACTTTCAATAATCGATGGTAACCGCGACCGGTGATGACAAACTTCTCGGCCGCTTGCTGAAGCAACTTTTCCGCTTCCGGCGTCAAACCGATTTTGGTACGCAACTCCCCGCTTTTAAGTTCGTGATTCAAGCGCTTTTTATTGCGCCGATACTGAATATCACGGGTTCGCGATATTAACGAGCGTAAACCGGTTAGTTCGCTTTGGTCGTTTGGCTCTTTTTGCATTTCGGCGATTTTGACCGCGGGCACTCGGAGGTATAAGTCGATTCGATCGATAATCGGGCCGCTGACCCGTTTGCGGTAAGCGTTAATCTGAAACGGACTGCAAATGCAATCTTTGACGCCGGAGTCCAGCCAACCGCAGGGACAGGGGTTCATCGTCGCCACGAGTTGAAAACGAGCGGGAAAAGTAACGGCTTGATTAGCGCGGGAGACATGGATCTCGCCGTCTTCCAGCGGCTGGCGCAAGGCCTCTAAAACCGAGCGGGGAAATTCCGGCAGTTCGTCGAGAAATAAAACGCCGCGATGGGCCAACGAAATCTCGCCCGGTCGCACCGTCGTCCCGCCGCCGACAATTGCAACCGGGCTGGCAGTGTGGTGAGGGTTGCGAAACGGCCGGCTGATGGTGTCGATCGGTTGATGCGGTTTTAAGGCGCCAGCAACGCTGTGGATTTTGACGACATCAATCAACTCGTCGCCAACTAACTTTGGTAGTAGTGCTCGCAAACCGCGGGCGAGGAGAGTTTTGCCGGCGCCCGGTGGACCCTCGAGAAGAATGTTGTGCCCGCCGCTAGCGGCCACGACGGCCGCGCGTTTGGCTCGTTCCTGTCCCTGGATTTGGAGCCAGTCCATGTCGAGATTTTCACTTCCAGTGAAATTATTATCGGCACCCTCTACGCCACTGAATTTATCAGCCAGCCAATCAATCACCTGATTAAAATGGTCGGCGCCAATTATGTTTATTCCCGTAATCAGCCGCGCCTCGTTCAAATTAGCCGCCGGCAAAACGACGGTTTCAAAACCATTTTGCTTGGCCCATTCGACCAAAACTAAGGTACCGTGAATCGGTTGCAGGCCACCGTCGAGTGAAATCCCGCCGATAAAGAGGGTGTTCTTAAGTTTGTCGGTCGGCTTGATTTGTTTGTCAGCCAAAAGGATCCCCAGCGCCATCGGCAGGTCGAAATGCAGACCGCTTTTTTTATAATCTGACGGCGCCAGATGGACAGTAATACGCGACAACGGAAAACTAAAGCCGGTATTTTTGAGTGCTGAACGAATCCGCTCGCGCGATTGCTCGACCGCTTTGTCAGCCAAGCCAACAATCGTAAAACCAGGCAGGCCGTCAGTGACATCAACCTCGACTTGAACAGCGACAGCCCCAACGCCAGCGACATTGGCCGAAGGAATTTTAGCCAGAGCCATTGGCTAAGGTCCAAAAATTATAACGGAAAATCCAATCAAACAAATTATTATCACGCTCCAGCCAACCAAGACGATTGGGACTTTTCGCCCCAAAACTGCCAGAATTGTTCCGGCCAGATAAGTAATACCTAAAAGTAAAAGCGTCAGAATATTTGGTCCGCTGGATGGTAGCACTTGCTCGCCCGCGGCAGACAAACTTGCAGAGTGCTGGACCGCGACGTTGGTCACGACCGCACCGACTGCCACCAATAGAATTGCCAAAGTTGTTCGTGACCGAGCCGAAACCAGTCCGGCGATATGTTCGCCGTGGACATCGTGATGATGATGCGTCATCATCGCCAACTGACCCTTAGGGTAAAAAGTGCCCTCGCAATCGGGACAGCGCCAGTATTGGGTGCCGGCTGGCAGATCGTCGCTTTCGACAAGCGCCAAAAGAGAATTGTCGTTAGAGCAAACTAAATCCATGTTCTTGAGCGAGTAATTGGGAGTAGGAACATCAACATTGTTGATGGAGTCGAGCGATAAATACTCGGTTGGTTGGCGCTCAAACCAAAAACCGCCGCATTGATTACAGTGCTTAGCCCAAGTGCCGCTTCCGCCAACCGTCTTTAAGTTGACATTGTCAAAATCACCTCCGCACATCGGACACCTCAGAATCCCCTCCCTTCCATTTACTTAATCTAGCGGTTTTAGCTTGATTTTCAAGGAAATGTAGTTAAAATTGTTTGCGGACACGAATAAAACTTAACTCGGTATTACCCGTGCGGTGGCTATCATTATTTGACAGCCTGACCGGGGCTCTGCCGAGCGCATCTTCACCGGGGGCGCGACGATTGTCGCGCCCTTAGACTACAGTAAAAATTGCTTTATTAGCTTCTTTGCAGTGCTTTGATTTTCAACTTCTTGGGGTTGGCCGTGATGGCGCCACCAGGTCAGTTGGCGACGGATATAGGCCCGACTGGCCGCTTGAAATTGCTCAATCGCTTCTTCCCTGCTCAACTGCCCTCGAATGTGGTATACCGCATATCGGTAGTCGAGACCGATTTTATCCAGCCAGTCGCCCGAAACGCCGCTGGAAAGTAATTTTTCTGTCTCCGCTACCAGGGCGTCGAAAATACTGACAAATCTCGCATCGGATTTTTGGTTTAATACTTCCCTATCAACATCTGGCATTAAAATTAACGATTTGAAATCAATTGGCTGATTATTTTTAGCGAACCGCCCGCCGCCTGGCTGATAGCCCTCCAGTAGCGCCGTCACATACAGCCCTGTCCCCCCAACCACAATCGGCAACTGGCCTTGATCCCATATCTGTTCTAATAGATAACGCGCTTTGGAAAGCCAATCGTTGAGGGTGAAGAGTTCGCCCGGGTCGACGATATCGATCAGTAATTGCGGGACTCCATCAACAATTCGGGCCTGATACTGCCCCCATTTTCCAACTTTACCTTCTTTATTCGTCCCAATATCCAACCCCCGATAAACCTGGCGAGAATCGGCCGAGATGATGACGCCGTTAAATTTTTTGGCCAGCTCAACGGCTAATTTGGTTTTACCTGAACCAGTTGGACCGACCACGGCAATAAGTTTGTGCATCTTTGCTCTTTGACTTGAGTAGATTTTTGGGTTAAAAAAGATTAATGCTGACAATTCGCAACCTGACCAAACAATTCTACCAGAGAACCGACGAAGTAACAGTTGTGAACAACTTGTCGCTGACGGTCAAAAAGGGCCAAGTCTTCGGTTTAATCGGCCCCAACGGCGCCGGTAAAACCACGACGGTTAAGTTGATCGCTGGCTTACTGTTTGCCGACAAGGGCCGCATCACTATCGGCGGTTTTCCGGCCGGTTCGTTAGAGGCGAAGCGAAAAATCGGTTTTATGAACGAGAATCCTCAATTTTATTACCACCTCAAAGCCCGGGAAGTTTTGGAGTTTGTGGCTGATTTATTTGAAATCGATAAAGAACTGGCCTCAAAAAAGATCAAAGCCCTCCTGAAAGAGGTCGGCCTACAAGACGCCGCCGAGTTAGCGGTCCGCAAATTCTCCAAAGGTATGCATCAACGCCTGGCTTTTGCCGTCGCTCAAATCAACGACCCCGAGCTACTAATTCTGGACGAGCCGCTCGACGGTTTGGATCCGCTCGGCCGACTGGATTTCAAACAGATGATTTTGAAGCTTAAAAAGTCAGGCGCCACAATCTTTTTTTCCTCCCATATCTTGAGTGATGTCGAAGAAATATGCGATGAAGTGGCGATTTTACATAAAGGCAGAATCATCGCTCAAGGCGCGCCGAAAGCATTGGTTAAATCGTCAAAGCAGTCGCTCGAAGAGTTGTTTGTTCGGAGTATCCGCAATGAAATATAAAGTCCTCTGGGCGATTACGCTCAATACCTTTCGGGAAACTCTGCGCGATAAATTGCTCTACTCACTAGTCGGCTTCGCCGTTTTAGTTATCGCCGCAAGCTTGTTGGCCGGTTCGGTGTCGCTCGGCCAAGACGCCCGCGTCATTCAAGATTTCAGTTTGACGGCAATGCTGGTTTTCCTGTTGATTATTACCTACTTCATCGGCACTCAATTGGTGTTTAAAGAAGTCGAGCGCAAAACTATTTACCTGGTTTTGAGCAAACCGGTCTCGCGAGAGACATTTTATTTGGGTAAATTTTTTGGCCTTTGCCTGACAATCTTGGTCGCTGGGCTGATTATGGCGGCGATGTTTCTGATCGTCCTCTACGCCAAAACCCACAGCGTTCCCGTCGCGGCCTACTTTGCCGTCGGCGCCATCATTCTCGAGGCCTGGCTCCTGACCGCCGTCAGTTTGTTGTTTAGCTCGTTCACCTCACCGCTTTCGAGCGCCATTTACACTTTTGGTGTTACTCTCATCGGTCACGGTTCGGCAACGGTTTGGCTCTTGAGCCAAAAGGCCTCACCGGTGATGCGCGGAATTTTAGAGGGTGTTTACTACCTGTTTCCCAATTTAGAAAAGTTTAATTTACGCAATGATGTTGTCTTCAATCTGTCGCCTGACGGAACCCAGGTCGGCTTAATCTTGCTTTACTTTGTCGGTTACACGGCCTTTTTGTTGATCTTGGGTGTGGCGGTCTTCCGCAAAGATGAGTTCTAAAAAAACCCCAAGTTTTTTTACCCTGAGCGGAGCCGAAGGGTCACAACCGATGACTTACCAACGCTTTACCCTACTGGCAGTCTTTGTTTTTTTGGGGCTGAGTTTTGTCGCTCAAATTAATTACGACTCATGGCGCCGTTATACGCCGCCGAAATTAATCGGCATTGATTACAATGTTTATATCGAGCCGCAACCACTCTCACCAAGCTTGGCCAAGGCGGTCAGTTTCGGCTCGACCGAATTTCTAGCCGACTACTATTGGCTGACCCTGATTCAGTACTACGGCGGTGGCACCCCCAACGGCAAGTACCGAAAATTGGCCGAACTTTTCAATGTCGTCACCGATCTGTCGCCGCGTTTCGTCCAGGCCTATCAAACTGGGCTGATAATTTTGCCGGGCGAGGGCTTTCCTGACGAGGCCATCGCGCTCGGTGAGAAAGGTAAGAAAAGTTTGCCTGACAGTTGGGAGATGCCATATTACACCGGCCTGGTTTATCACATCTACAAAAAGGATTTTGTTTCGGCCGCCAAAGAATTTCAGATCGCCGCCACCAAAAAAGACGCCCCACCGATTACCCAATATTTTGCCGGTATCTATTATAAGGAAGCTGATCAGCGCCAACTGGCCTATCAAATTTTTAAAACTGTTCACGAAACGACCAAAGACGATTTCGTTCGTGAGCGTAGTGGCAAGCAGCTACTGCATTTAGAGATGACTTTCTTCCTGGAAGATGCTGTCGCCAAATATCGGCAACAGTTTGGTCGCTACCCAGCCAGCCCGCAGGATTTAGTGACCAAAAAAATCATCAAAGAAGTGCCCGTCAGCCCACTTGGCGTTGGCTTTGCAATCGATACCCAGACTGGTGCAGTTAGCGAAGCGAAGCGTTAGCCTTTGACAAACAGCCAAAGCCAAAAATGTTGCGACTGCGTCGCGGCTTTTCTGTGAGGGTGAGGGGCTTAGTTGCGAAGCAGCCCCTACACCCTCACACTCCCTACCCCGCACGCTTCCCTTCGGGGAGAGGTGAAAAACCACTCGCTGACCTGCTTTTGATGGGTCATGGCTCGCAGTTTTTCGTTTGATTTGGAAATTTTTTTCCTTGGCTCTACGGCACTAAGGGGTAAACATAGCCGTCAGTGCTAATGGCACTGTCGTCGGGTGTCCAGGTCTGCAGGGCAAATCGAGCCGAACTTCGGGCTTCTTGATTGTTGGCCCGCGCCAGCACCCTGGTCTCAAAAACACCGAGATAGCCAAAATCATCGAGTTTAAATTTTAGTTTATAGCGACCGGTTTCGTCTGCCGTTGCTCGCAAAGTTTGAGCATGGTTGACACTACCATTAGGGTAAACGGTGACGATTTCCAGCTTCGCATTAGCAACGGTAGTTATCTTCATTTCCTGGGTTTGCCCGAGCTTAAGACGCTGTTGGACATACTCAACCTTTAGTGAAAACGGCTGATCGACATTAAAGGCCTCGGCCGAAAGGACCGTATTGCTGATTTGAACTGGATCGCCGTAGCGAACGATCCGTTTATTCCAACTCAAACCCACCGCCGTTAAGGCCAGGATAATCAGCGTGAAGATGGAATTGCGAACCATTTTCGACATTAGACCACATTGTAACAAATCTATCGAACCCATTGCAGAACTCCAGTTTTGGTCTTCGTGCCAATTTTTTAGCTACGAGTCACTCATCGCTCGTCGTCGTAACACCATTACGCCTCCTCACGCTTCCCGTCTCTCGCTGAAAAAATTGGTCGAAGCTTCTCAAAAGCAAGTTTTGCAATGGGTTCGTCCGCCGGTTGCTTGGCGAGACAAAATATGAGTATGTTAGAGAACATGGTAGATGTAATAATCATCGGCTCCGGAATAGCGGGACTTAGTGCCGCTCTTTATACGGCTCGCTACGAGCTGTCGACGATTGTTATCGGCGCCGAACTCGGTGGAGCCACCTCGACCGCCTGGACGATCGAGAACTACCCGGGGTTCAAAGAAATCGATGGCTATGACCTAATCATAAAAGTTAAGGAACAAGTTGAAGCATTGGGCGCTAAAGTAATTGCCGATAAAATTGAGAAGATTACTAAGACCGACGAGGGATTTGAGTTAACAGGCGAATCAGGTCAGAGTTATCAAGCCAGGTCAGTTATTTTTACTCACGGCGCCGCTCGGCGCAAGCTCAACTTACCAAAAGAAGATGATTTTTCTCTTGGCAAAGGCGTCCATTACTGTACTACCTGTGACGGCCCGCTCTACAAAGGTAAAACAATTGCCATCGTCGGCAGCGGTGACGCTTCAGTTAAGGGAGCACTTTTGGCTGTCCAGTACGCCGAAAAGATTTATATGATCGTCCGGGGAGATGGGTTGCACCCCGAGCCGATCAATGCTGAACGCCTCAAGCCGTATCTTGGTACGAAAGTGGAAGTCTTGCCAAACTCTCAAGTCAAAGAGATTTTGGGTGACTCCCGTTTGACCGGCGTCAAACTCGCTAACGACCAGGAGCTGAAACTCGATGGCCTGTTTATTGAGATCGGCGCAATTCCAGAAATGAAGCTGGTTGAATCGTTGGGAGTAAAGCTCGATCAACACGGCTATGTCGCGGTGAACAATATGATGGAAACGAATATCGAGGGTGTCTTGGCCGCTGGCGACGCCACCAACTTCTTTGGGCATTTCAAACAAGATATCACCGCCGCCGCCATGGGTGCCGTCGCCGCGACCAGTGCCTTCAACCACCTCCAAAAACCGAAATAGCGAGAGAACCGTTGATATTATTCGGGAATACTCTATTATCTCAATGTAGCGATGAGCTGTGTTCGCTCCAGCTGCCCTGAGGGATAGCGGAAACGCTATTGGGTTCTTCACGAACATCGTTATTGGGCGGCGTGGTCCTTGCCCGCGCTTCCAGCACCGAAGCATTCGAGAAGCTTCTATTCCGGGCTCGGTGTTGTCTCCCGGCCCCGCCTTGTGCGGGGCCCCATTTATCTTAAGTAAACATCCGCGCTGCTAACTTGGTTCATTACCTCCATAATCCCGGATAGAGCAATTGAGTTTTAGGGCAAATTAATCTAAAATATTAGGGTATATTGCGTCTTTTTTATAGGCTCGTAGCTCATTGGTAGAGCGTCTCCCTTTTAAGGAGAGCGTAGCGGGTTCGATTCCCGCCGGGCCTACTCATCTTTGGTCTCATAATCAAATTTTTAGATTCGAAATTAAACCAATCATGCAAATACCGTTCGATTTGTTATTATTAGCGAATGCATAATCACGCTCCTGTAGATTACTCGTGTCCTTTTTGTTTGTTAGCTCAGGGTCAAGAGACTGAATATAACTCTCGAGAGGATATTGTTTATGAGGATGAATCGACACTTGGATTCATTTCTCCGAAATGGTGGGTAAATAATCCGGGCCATGTGATCGTTGTTCCCAAAAAGCACTCTGAAAACATTTACGATATTGACGATAGTGAATTAGCGGACGTTTACAAAACCGCTAAGAAAATGGCAATTGCCATCAAGGAAAGTTATCAATGCGATGGAATATCTACGAGACAACACAATGAACCTGAAGGGGGACAAGATGTTTGGCATTTCCATGTCCATGTTTTCCCAAGATACAAAGATGACAACCTCTACCAGAATCACGACAACAAAAAGTTTGTGTCGAAAGAAGAAAGAATAAAATTCGTCGAAAAGTTGAAAAATTTCTTTCAAGACAATCAGTCTTGAAATGATCACTCAAGCCCACCGCAGAAGACAACTCGCCAAGCCTACGAAACAAAAGGGGTTATCTACATTTAATTAGAGGTCCAGAACTGCTATAGTGTTTCAGCTGATTATTTTATCAGACAGCACACCCAAAGAGAGGCAGTTTATGACAAAGCATTATCGCATTAGTACCTGGCGATCCGACGTGCCAATGGCCGTATACTCTCTACCTACTTTTGAGGGGGATACGGTCGAGATTTGCGACGAGAAAGCTCTTAGTCACTTTGACGAGGTCTCCAAGAGTCCGGCGCTGGCGTGGGACAGTCTGGCTATTGTCCGCATTGACTCACCAGCAGTGGCAGAAAAAAACACGCTGCTGAAAAGCAGAGGGGACTAGATTCCTTACCCGGCCGTGACCACTTTGTTGCGGCCGGAATTTTTGGCGCGGTAAAGGGCCTCATCGGCGTGCTTAATTAATTCTTCTAGATTCAAATCGGCCGAGAGGGTCGCCACCCCAAAACTGGCGGTGACTTTTATCATCTGATCGCGAAATTTAATCGGTGTGTCGGCGATTTTCTTGCGCAAGTGTTCGGCAATCTTTTTACTGTCACTCAAATTGGCGCCAATTAGGCCAAGAACCATTTCTTCGCCGCCGTAACGACCGACAATATCAATCTCTCGAACATTCTCTCGCAGAATCTTGGCAACAGATTTTAAGGCCAGGTCACCTGCTAGGTGTCCGTAGGTATCGTTAACTTTTTTGAAGTGATCGATATCGGCAAAAACTAGCGACAGTGCCCTCACAATCAAGGCTTTGCGCCGATCAGGATTAGCCAGCTGATAAGCCACTTCCCGCGCCCACGGTCGGAGAATTTCTATCAACCCTCGGCGATTGAGGATTTTCGTTAGCTCGTCGGTCGTTAGCCGACTTTTGAGCTGGCTGATCTCCCGCTCGAGCTCGGCAATCCGTCGTTCGTTTTTGATCTCCGCCATGGTTTCAGGGTAGCAAAAGTCGCTATTGCAGGGAACTGGGGCTGGACTGTCTAAGTACAGTATGGTATTATTTCCTCTCTCTTGACCAACCGCGTAACTGGCGTAAGTTGAGAGTGCCCAATGTATGGAAGTTGGGAGATTATTATGGAGGAATTGGTTCATGTCAAACGGTCGGATTTCGAAGCGGTCTTTACGGGTCAACAAGCGCCACTGCTGCAGAGGGAGCTGCACCAAGAAAGTGTTGCCTCGCGGCCAGGTAAAGCTCGCTAGAGCCTTTAGGGCAAAACCCGAGGTCTAAGCCGACCAGTTCTCATCGTAGTGCCGGGTCTTCGTCTCACGACGGAGCCCGGCTTTATTTTTGCATTGACTTACAGAGAAGCAGGAGTGATGATGTCTGTCTCGTATACCTTTAAAGGTATACGAGACAAATAAAGATAGACCGTCAATAATGAGCTAGTAGCTCAGCAGAAATGTAACGAGTTTAATTTTAGTAGTCCTGCGAACGGCTTTTGCCTAAGCCACCGGTGGCAATCAGGGCGATTAGCGGCGCCACCGTCCACCACATTTCACGATCGATGAAGACCCGAGCAATCCGGGAATTTTCCGCAAAAGCGGCTCTGGAAATCGGATCCATAAATGAAAAGACGGCCGTTAAGATTAAGGCCGAGTTAAGAAAACTAAACAACGCCAGCTCGAAGGTTGAGAGCTTGCCACCGCCGGATGAACCGCGATTACCGATGCCGGAACGGATCGAAACCAAAACCGTCGTCAAGAAAAACAAACCGGCCTGAATGGTAAACGGCGAGGTATTGGCTTTAATGAAGAGTTGGTTACCAACCGTTTTGTCGCCCTGGAAGAACTGTTGAGCCGGGCCACCTAAAACCGAGGCGATGACGATGCCGACATAAATCGCCAGCAGGGTCACAACGACTTTATCGCGTTGCAGAACAAACGAATAGCCGATGCTAACGATAAAAAAGATGGTTAAGAACAGATCCCAACTGGGTACGGTTTGCAGTTTTGTTTCCTCCTACAATTAGTATCCAAGTAACGGTGTCGGGTGTCAAATCCATATCTTTTACGAGCTTCAGCAGTTAAAATACCCTCACATACCTTAAGGAGGTGATGCGGTTGACGAAACTTAACAGATTGATCAATACCCCGATCCTCCAAGGAGGCATGGGCGTCGGAGTGAGCTTCTGGAAGCTTGCTCGAGCAGTGTCACTACGCGGCCAAGCCGGTACTGTGTCAGGTACGGGAGCGGCACTGGTTATTCCCCGACTACTTCAGGAAGGGGATGAAGACGGCTCGATTCGTCGGGCCTTAGAGCACTTCCCGATCCCCAAGCTGGGACAAATGGTCTGGGACCGATACTACCACGAAGGCGGGATAGACCAAAACAAGCAGTACAAATCTATTCCAATGCCCGATCACGATCCGAAGGAGCTCATGCGAGCTCTCCTGATCTTTTCTAGCTTCGCGGCTGTCTATCTGGCCAAAGAGGGCCACGATGGACTGATCGGAATCAACTTGCTTGAGAAGCTCCAAGCACCTCACTTGTTAGAGGTTCTCGGGGCGATGCTGGCCAATGTTGACTTCTTCGCCGTTGGGGCCGGATTAGCTCACCAGTTCCCGAAGATGATCGACGACTTTTACCGGTCGGAGATCGCTTCATACAAGATCGACGTCAAGAGTGGGGACGGTTTCGACGCAGGAACCTACGAGATGACGTTTGATCCTAAAACTGTTATTAGTCGTCAAGACTTTCAACGGCTCGGGATCGAAAAGCCCCCTTGTCTCTTCATCGTCTCAACGCCCCTGGCAGCTAGGGCCATCCTCCGAAAGCTGAAGGGCGTTTCACCCGACGGCTTTGTGGTCGAGGGTGATAGAGCGGGCGGACACAATGCTCGACCGCGCGGAGACTTTCCTCTCAACGATCGGGGCGAGCCGATCTATGATCTGGAAAATGGGGACAACCCTGATTACGGATATTTTCGTAACTTAGGTCTGCCCTTCTGGATCGCCGGAGAATCATGTAGTCCCGAGGCGCTTCAACGAGCGTTTGAATTGGGCGCCTGTGGCGTTCAGATCGGCACCGCCTTCTCGCTTAGTCGAGAGTCGGGGATCCTGCTCGAGATCAAGCAACGATCCGTTCGAGACGGCTTGGACGGAAACTATGATGTCCACACCAGCCTCAGGGCCTCCCCAACTGGCTATCCGTTTAAGGTAGTCATGCGTAAGGGAACGCTTTGGGAACTGAAGGTGTACGACGAGCGCATCCGGATCTGTGACATCGGATACCTTCGCGAAGCCTACTGGAAGAAAGACAAGCATGGTAACAAGACCCTTGGCTGGCGCTGTTCGTCTGAACCGAAGGAGGACTTCGAGAACAAGGGTGGTGTACTCGAAGATACGGACGGCCGCATGTGTGTCTGCAACGGACTGATGGCCACCATCGGTCTGGGACAGCTCAGAAAAGATGGTCGGCGCGAGCCGACACTCATCACCTCTGGAGACGACATCAGTTTCCTCCAGCACCTTCAAGACCAACTCGGACCCGACGGCCTCTACGGCGCCGGGGACGTGATCGACTACGTACTGAGCCTAGCGGCTTGAAACGGACCCTTCCCCTTGCGCGACTGCCCCCGGTGGTCGCGCTTTTTTTAACTAATTCTCTTTAGCTGTTCGTACAGTTCTTTTTGTTCGCGGGATAATCGGCGGGGGATGTCGATGTGAATGACTACCGTCAGGTCACCGCGGCCACGGCGGGTAGATTGACCTTTGCCACGAAATTTAAAGGCCTGGCCTTCGGTGGTTGCGGGTGGAATACGCAGTTCGATTTCATCACCAAAATTAGTCTTGAAACGAACGGTATCGCCTAACACCGCTTGAGGGATAGAGACAGCCAGCTGAACTTGGACCTGGGAAAAAGCTGATTCGAATAAATCTTCAAAAATTGAGCCGAAACCGCCTGATTGGCCGCCGCCGAAATTAACGTTGAAACCATCAAAACCGCCGAACCCACCTCCGCCTTGTTGTGAAGCGCCACCGAAACCTCCCGATCCCCGCCCGACCGAGCCAAACTGGTCGTACTGGGCCTTTTTATCTTTATCGCCCAAAACTTGATAGGCCTCGTTGATTTCCTGGAAGGCCGCTTTGTCGCCGCCCTTATCAGGGTGCAGTTTATGGGCCTTACTTCGGTAGGCTTTTTTAATCTCTTGCTCGCTGGCAGAACGCGAAACCCCTAAAACTTCGTAGAAATCTCTAGCCATCAGACATACCTCAGCTCAATTTGCCCATTTTCGACCGTCAAATAGCTGGCAATTCCCGGCCGCAGAAAAATTCCGGAATTGGCAAATTTAGTATTCGGGTCAAGTTCAGCTAAATGACTATGGCCACAGATCAACCACCTATTAGTAAGGTTGCTTCGATGCCATTTCTTCATTTTTTCATTACTGGCTCGATAGATGTTTAAGTAACTTCTACCAACAGTACTTATCAGCCAGCGTTCGATGATACCACCTAGATGTAACAACGGCTTCGGCAGATTTGGGTGACGCATATCTAGCGTTGGATCGAAATAGTCACCGTGAACCACATGAAAGTCTATGTTATTTTGAGAGAATTCGTAAGTCTTTGTCGCCAGTACACTGAATTGCCCGTAATCAGCCGCTTCTCTTGGATCGTGATTGCCGAATAAATAGACTGTCTTTTTCTCTTTTAGTAACGGAAACAATTGTTTCCAGCTCGAACTCATAAAGTCTTTCAGCGACAGGCCGAACCCTTCCCAGAAATCCCCGTTTATTATCAGCTGATCGCAATCGGCAATGACTTTTTTGAGCAAATCAAATTTAGCCGGCGAAAATTTTTTCGTCAGATGAAGATCGGAAATCACTAGGACCTTTTCGCTTGCCATTCTAAGCCGCAATTATTTGCCGTAGCTCTGCTGTAGGTAAAAATTGTGTGACATGTCACACAATTATACTGTAAAGCGTCCTTTACATAAAGACAAAAGTGCTACAATGTAACCAAGATGGATCGTCAAAATATTACTACTGCATTTGAATTACCGGGTCAGAAGATTGCTAAAAACTTAGGGCTAGTCCGCGGGGTCACCGTTCGGTCACGCTCAATTTTCGGGTCGATCGGCGGTTCGTTGCAAACCATTCTCGGCGGTAACATCACTTTATTTACCGAGCTTTGCGAGAAAACCCGGGCCGAAGCTTACGAAATTATGGTTCGTCACGCCGAGGAGATGGGCGCTAACGCCATCATTGCTGTCCGTTACGATGCCAACGATGTTATGTCCGGAGTGACCGAAGTGCTTTGTTACGGCACCGCCGTTACTGTCGAGTAGTTACTAATTACTGCTCGGTTTTGGCTGCTGGCGATTGGTAGTTGGGGTTGAAGTAGCGATAAAAAGTTTCGACCTCGGCAAAGAGTTTTTGCGACTCGGCGGCTTTAGCGTTGTACTGTCTTATTAAACTGTTGACCTGATTTACTTTGACATTAAACGCATCGACATCCTCATTGGCCACGCCAGCCGCCTGCAGAGAACGAAGCGTACTATCGAGAGTGTTGATTTTTGCTTCCATCGCTAATCCTTCCGCATTTAGCTGGTCGATTCGGCGGACGCGGCTATTAAACCCACCTTCTTGGTAAAGTCGGACCACTTCCGATCGATCGACAAAATAGAGTTTGTAATGCTCTTCCAGTCCCGGCACTAAATCGGCATATTCGACACCAAATTTTGAATGAAGCTCACTGTACATCGTTTCGGTGTCGCCGGCCTTTTTCTCTTTCAACATGTCAAGAATGCCGGTTAGATGAGAGTCGTCTTTGTGCTTGGGTAATTCTTGATCGAGCAAGGCGTTAACTGCGGTTGTCTCGGTGTCGGTGAGCTTGTGGTAGGCGACATGCAACATCTCGTGAGCGGCCGCCGAGTATTTGTGGTCGCTAAACACTGGGTCGTCAATTTGCAAGAAAGTCGTTTTTTGGATGTTGGTGCAGGCTAAGCCCTCGATCCCATCAGCGGCACAAATTGCTCGGAACTCTTCGCCCCCGACGAATTGTGGCTTGGTGCGGTAGAGCATCGCCTTGCCCTTGTCGGTGAAAGTGTCCTGAAGAGCAATATCGGCAATAACATCTGTTGGCTGATAATTCTTAAGGATATTGGCGTCGGTATCTCGAAAACCTGTAAAAAGAGCGCTGCCAACGACTAGCACTACCAATAAACCGAAAAATATAAAACAGCCCTTCAGGCAACCGTGACGCTTCTTCTTGACCGGTGGTGGATTATCCACTTGACTCTCCGTCATTAGAAAAATCGTACCACCAAAATTAGTTGTCAACTACTAGGAAGTTTACGGCGTCAGCTGAGTCCAGCTCTCGCCCGGCCTTCCGCCCTTTTGAGTGCCAGCGGCGTAACCACATGGGTTAGCGTCGCGATATTCCTTGGTGAATTTGGTATTTCCTATCGTGACGCCGTGAGCGGCAAACTCACCCAAGACACTTTCCGTCATATGATCGAAGACGCTACCGAAAATAGAAGAATTACTCATTCGCGGCCCCGACAACACTAGATCAAAATCATTGCCTTTGTCGCCTAAAGCTGCGTAACCGATCAACTCGCCCCCCTTCACCACATCGCCCACTTTGAACTCTTTAACAAAATAAATATGGCTAAATTCAAAGCCGACATTCGGGTCGGCCGGGGTCGAAAAAGTTATCCCGTTGCCAGTTTGAGGGCGTTTACCGGGTTGGCCTATTTGATCGCTTTCGAGGTCAATACTCGAGACAGTCCCGTCAAAAGGAGCGAGCATTTTAACTTTGTTAATCGTTCCTTGAAATTGGGCCACGGGATAAATATAGTGCTTCATTGAACGATCGGTCTCAGGCGTTTGTTCGAAACTGTACCCAGAGAAATCGTGCCCTGCGCAACCGCGGTATTTAGAGATGCTCAGTATTTGGGTCAGATCCAATGGCACGGCGGTAATGTATTTCGCGTCCGCGCTCGGCCATTCAATCTTCTTTTCTTTGTCTTTCGTCTCTCCAGTTGTCGATGAGTCGTTCTTAGTCACCTCATTCTTATCGATGTTATCTTTGCTAAAAAAAAGCATTGCTCCGATGACCAATACCAACCCAACGACGATTAGTCCCGCCCACCAAAACCGTTTGAGAAATGCCCGCATGTACATATTGTAGTCGAAAAACTATGGAGTGTTTGAATACCACGAGATTGCACCGTATGTGGTATACCAAATACGGAATGTTAGATAACGGGGTCATATATGTTTAAATACATAATGGGAATAGGACTGATTATTGGTTTAAACCAATAATGTGACTGGGGGATTGTGGGTTAGAACCCATAATGCAGATAGAAATAAAAAAAGGCGGCGGGCCAGGGGGCCCGCCGCTAAGCGTTTCGGAGTCACGGCTGCTGCCGCGCCCGCTCAAGGACGAGATAGAGCTTTTTCTCGGTATCCCTGTCTCGGGAGTCTGGTCCTCGCGGAAAGAACGTAGCACTCGACCAGCCAGCGTCGCGATAGGCGCGTAGGATCTTTTCCTCAACGTGAGGAAGACCCAGACTTTTCAGACCGGTGTCGATGTGAAAGTGCTGTTCGCCGTTGTCGTGAGATTGGAGCCAGTCGTCAACGTTCTTGCACACTTGCTCGAACAGTTGCTGACCCTCGGTTGAAATTTCGCCTGTTGGGCGTGGTGCTCTTGGCATAAATCACCCCTTGCAATACCGACGAGCGGCATTTACAGAGGAATATTAGCACGAAGATTACAATAAATCAAGGGACTGGGGTATGAAAATTGATTTTACTCTGTTTACCCTGAGCTTCGTCGAGGGGAGCCTGTCGAAGGGTTTATCCTGAGCGAAGTCGAAAGGAGTCTGTCGAAGGGTTTATCCTGAGCGAAGTCGAAGGCCGAAAATCCAGGCAAAGAAAAGCGCCCCGGGTGGGGCGCTGGGTGAGCGTTTTGGACGCTCGGAAACTATTAGGGTCGAGAGAGCGCTAAATCAATCTCGCCCGAGCAGTTCTGGCGTTCTTGTCGTAGGCTCGTCGATCTTTTGCGCTGGCCGGACAGGGATCAGCCAGTGCACCCCAGCCACCGTTTTCGCCACTGAGGACACCGCAGAGCTCACAGAAGTAGTGAGACTCAATTGGCTTACGACCGAAGCCATGTTTGAGTCGATGCTCCGGATTGCAGTCGCGACCGCCAGACAGTTCCCTCATCTCTTTTGACAGCCTTTCCCGCAATTCAGCTTGCCACTTCTCCCGTGGCGACAAAGTAGCTACTGGGATGACGATTTTTGCTGGCTTATTCTTGCTGAACTTGCTTGGATCTTCAAAGCGTGTCGTACAGCCCGGACAGCGGTACTCCTTGATCCGCTTCCGGTCCACTTGATCCATTCCGGCGTTCGGACCAGGACCGATCAACATATCTCCGGACAAATGATAGACTGGGGGATCCTCATAGATCGCCTCAAAAGTCTGACTGTTACACCCAGGGATGGGGCAACAGTAGTTGTTGATTACCACCGGCATCTGCCGATAGTTCGTTTGTTGATGATCGTAAACGGTGCCGGGTGCAGATTGATAGCACTCCGCTTCCCAGCCAACACCATTCTGATCGACATGGATCCATTTGCCATCAAACATGATTCTATTAAACCTCCCAAGGAACGTGGACGATGCCAGATGAGGAGATTATAGCCGAAACCTGATTAATAACCAGGCTCGATTCACCCTGACGGAATTGAAGAGAAAATTTGGGCAAAAAGAAACGGCGCAGACTCTCGTCCGCGCCTATGTTTGATGTCGTGTTCGCAGCACTTTGCGGATGGTGATCGTGGCCATGATTACTGGCACCACCACTCCACCAAATGCAATGACTTTTGCGAATCCCTGCCTTTCCAGAAAGGCCGAGCCCCAGATGACGAAAACGAAAAGGTTGGATGTCCACTGCAGCATGGCTGCGTACAGGTGGTTCTTTAAGAGTTTCGTGAAGTGAATTATCACGAAGCAACTAAATCCGGTTGCTCCGGAAACCCACATCCATAGGTCGTGGTTGCTCACTGATTTCCACCTCCGAACAGGCCGCATTGTACTACCTCAAACCGAGAAAGTCAAGGGATTGGGGGATATTTTCCGCCCGGCATTCGGCAGAAGTTACGGTTTGGACCTTTTGAGATAAGATAAGCCGCCCAGGGTTGGGCGGCTGAATTTTGCGCAGGATATTCACATGGATTCGGAAGCATGCACGGGAACTTGGCTGGGACTAGACGTCGATCTCCTGGAAGTCTTGACAGGCAAAGACTCGGATCACACGTCCTGGGCTTTGGGGCTGATCCTCGAACATACTGTCGCTATCGGCGCGCTTAGCGTCGAGACAGGTGCCGATGGCGCAACCTTGAGCTGTGTACTCAATGGCATCGATCATCGCGTCAGTTGATCGTGGATTGTGGTGGGTAAGTCCAAGGACCTTTGCACCGATCTCGTTTGCAGTTCGAACGCAGTAATCGGGTGTACCGTGGCCGAAGCCGGCGGCTTTGCTGTTGTAGGTCTCGCGATCGTATTGCGAGTCCATCACCAAGAAATCGGCGCCCTTGAGATGAGTTCTCATCCGGCAGGGCATTTGGTCAAGATTCTCGTGATCCGTGAGAAACACAAAGACCTTACCAGTTGGTCGCTCCTCGAAACGATACGAGATCGTCCGCTCTGGGTGGTTGGTGTAATACATTCGCACCACCAAGCACTCCGAGATATTGTAGTGACCGTTGCCGATTTTGATCTGGCTAGGGACTCGTCCCTGAACACCATCCAATTCTTCGATCGCCACTTTTTTCATGCCAGCTTCCGGGTGAAAGACGAGCACAACCGATGACGGAACCTCGATCTGAACAAAGCGAAACCTCGTTCCGACTTCGGTGAAGTTGACTGGATGGAAGGGTGTGCGCATAACGTATTCGAGCACCTTACGAGGATTGAAACCTTCCTCGATCGGGCCGTAAACGCTGAAACGCACGTTTGGTGAATAGGTTGCGGGGCAGAGCAGTAAGCCCTGGGTGTGGTCGTGGTGATAGTGGGTGGTGAGCAGGTGCATCAGCTCAACTCCCTCGTTCAACACGTCATCCCCCAAAGGGAATATGCCGCTACCAGAGTCGACCACCAGGGCGGTTTTTTCTGGTAAACACTTGGACTCGATTCTCAAGCAGGTGGTATTGCCGCCGTACTTGAGATGATGCTTACCGCTGACAGGGATAGAACCCCTTGTTCCGTAGAATCGTACTTTCATGGTTTCCTCCGTCGCGACTTATAACAACCGAAGAGCCATGTGAAGGTGCGCAATTCAGCGTGAGTATATACCTTAAATGACGCGGTTACTATGAAAAATCACAAACAACATCCGAGTCGACATTGGGGAATAATTTGTAGCGGAAAATTGAGCGAAAATCCAGAGCGCGGGTCCAAAAGTTACTAATTGTTTTGTTAAATCCGCCGGTCTACTCCTTGCTATGACCGGTAGCTGGTGTTAAGCTACGGGTAATCGTTTCGTAGGAGAAGTTGCTATGGGTAAAAAGATTCTCGTTGCCGACGATGAGCGAAACATCGTTCTGCTGGTCAAAGTCAACCTCGAAAGACAGGGGTACGATGTCATTACGGCCGCTGACGGCGAGGAATGCCTAGATAGGGTTCGAAGCGAAAAACCTGACCTTATTGTCCTTGACATCTTCATGCCGAAGCTGGATGGATTCGGGGTTCTCAAGGCGATTCGTGAAGCGCCAGACACGGCCGACTTGCCTGTGATCATTCTTTCTCAAGAGGACGAGGATAGAGTGAGCTCTGGCGACCGTGTCGACATGTACATCCCCAAGCCGTTCGATCCACGGGATCTGATAGCGCTCGTCAAGAGTATCCTTGGCGACTGAAGGCAGTTTCACTCGGCTCGATTGCCCCTGAATCGAGCCGAATTTTTATACGAAATTTAAATCAGAAAAATTAGAAGGATAGATTTAAGAAATCTTTAGAGAAAACAATTCCGCCCCCCATATCGTATATTGTGAGATTACTGCGGACCGTAGGTGACAAACGCCTGCTTACAAGTAAGCCCTAAAGCCACGGCACTACCGATACTGCCCATATTTAAATCCGCTCTTAATAGAAGCGTAATACTTCCGTTCGTCACACTATACACTCCATTACCACCAAGAGCTGGGGGATCATACTCACCTGCTAAACAATGTGCTTGAACATAGTACTTACCGTCATCGCTTGAGATGTATAGTGCTTGTTGCTGGTGTTGATAAACACTTGATACTGCCAGATAGCTAGACAATAACTTGTCTAATTCCTCGACATTTACGCCGGATTTCTGAGGGTATAGCGGGTATTTATCGCCGTTATCAAGATAGTATTGATCTAGACCGGTGCTAATATTCCGTGCATTATTTTTAATTACCGTGTTGGCACTTTTATCCTTGTTTGCCGCGATAGATTCGTCAGTACCTACCCCAGCACCTAGAGCCAAGGCTTTGTAGGCAACATTCTCTGCGGTCAGCCTGCTATTGTCATCAGTGGCGGTTTTTAGATCAGTCTTTGATTTCGTCAATTGTTGATAGGTGAAAATGTTTAAACCAACCAGGACTAAAATAATCAAGCCGAAGACAATAAAAAACCATTTTTTACTTACAATCTTTGGAGTAGAAATGTTTTGTGGGGTGGTCGGTTGCAAATTTTTGGGCAATGGAACGGAGGCGGTCACGGAAGCAACTACACTCGGTGGAATTAGGCTGGCCGATTGATCAATGCTCTCTGGTTCCATAAGATAATCGTAACACATCCATGGAAAATCGCAGATTTGGTATTTACCCGCTCAAAATTACGACTTCAATAATCAGTCTCAGTTATTAACTGATAAGATGTCACGCCGGCCGGAGTAGTAAGCACATTTCTGGCATTCGGGATTGTCGCCGGGGTACGAGTCATTCAGGAAACAGGTGTCTAGTCTTGACAAATTAGTAGTTTTGGGGTATATTCTTACAAGAAATTACGACCTGTACGGGCTATCAGGGTTGTAATATTGTCGCTTGCCCTTTGCCCCTTCCAAAAAGAAGTAAGCGGACAAGATCCTTGTGTTGTGTGAAGCCACACTAAGGAGAATGACAATGAGAAATGTTTGCACCTGCGAAACTTGCCAGACACCGTTTGTTTCACAAAAACACAGCACGATCTGCTTTGACTGTGCGTTGAAACACTTTGCCGGAAATACCGACCCTGAGGAAGGCGACTTCAATAGCGCGCTACTTCTTTCGGGAAAGATGACCGACAACGAAGCACGGTGGCTTCAGGAAGACTTGAAGTCTGTCGAGCAAGTTCAAGATGATTTCGCGGAAGAAGAAATCGACATGGATATCTGCGAAATCTGCGGCGGCGACTCGCTCTGGTGCCACTGCGAAGACCAAGACTGAAACAGAATCACCACCTAAGACGTGGTGATTTCCCTTTGCCCTCTTTTTTGGCTCAATTCAGAGGCAATCGAGCCACTTTTTTTATTTCCGGCATTTAGCAAAAATTGCTATCATTTATTAATGAGCTCCAATCGTAAAATCTTTGTCTTAGTGGTATCGCTTTTATTCATTTTTATAGCCTTAATCGCAACTTATGCCTATCTTCAACCAGATAAGGAAAACTCTGGGATAGAAAAATCTACGACAGAAGAAGTAGTTGACAACTCAATAAAAATTAATGTCGATGGGGGTAAAACTAGAGTAGTTGTTCCCAATCAAAATGATTGGATAAGTGAAGCCGGCTGGCCTTTCGGGAAAGGTGTAAATGCTGTAGCTTTCCCTGACGAGAAATCAAAAACCCTTGCAGATTCAGAAGCTTCTGATAACAAAGAAGTAGTTGTTAGTGGTCAGCTAGCCTACACCGAGTACTTCTATACTGGCTTCCCTAGATCATTAATAGTGTACTTAAAATTATCTGGCGCTGCAGTACCAAAAAACATTGAGGAATACTCCTTGACCTTAAACCCAATCGGCAGGAAGCCAACTGAAATTATTCCAACGACGAGCATCCCTACGGGCAAATATCGTTGCCTTGAAGATCGAGTTGACGAGTCAGTACAGATTGGGTGTGTTCTCCTCTATAGTCAACCCGCTTTCTCAATTGAATACAGATTACATACCGACTTAACTAATTATCAACAAGATAAAACGTTATTAATTTCTCAAATTTCTGGTTCTAAAATTAAATAATTTCCGCCTAGAACTTTTTAATTGCCCAGAAAATCCAGAAGAATTAGCTAGAACGGTGAGTCGAGGCGAAATGACAATAATTAGGATCAAACGCCCCTCGGCACCCGTGGCAAGCCAACGGGGGTTGATCGAGGGACGTTCGTTGATTTTAGGCTTTCACTACTTTACTAAGGAGCGAGCCCGCCAGCTGGCGGGCGACATCCCCGCCGCAAGCGGACGGGGTTTTCTCGCCACAATCAATAAAGAAGGCGGCGAGGGGAATCACCCTCGCCGCAGTACGGACACTATGGTCGCCGCCACTCGAACAAGAGGGCCTCGAAGTCAGTTTGCCGAATTTGGTCGAACAATTCGGCAGAGTCCATCCCCCAGCTCCAGGTATGTGACGCAAGCTCTGGTAGGTAGGTGTCTCGAACTTCAGCGCTTGTCGCTACGACAATAGGAATACCGGCTTTGAGGCAGTACCCAGCCTCCAGCAACAATCCTTCGCCCTTGATGCTCGTTAGTTGCAGAGCAATCAAGAAATCGCAGGTATCGATGATGGGGAATGAATGCTCGAACAGATGCTCTCGCTTCGTCAGAGCGGACGCATCGTAGCTTTCGTCGAGCGTCGTGCAATACACTTCGATCCCTTTTTCGACGAGCAAATCTCGGATCGCGGCGAGAAACGGTTTGAGCTGGCCGGGATTGTTTCCCTTTGAGACATAAGCAATAAAGGTGCGCAAAATCCTCCTCCTTGCTGGCCGAAACCAGACAAGTAGATTATGGCTGAAAGTATGTCAAGAATCCAGAGCCCGAGATTGATTTTTTGCGCTATACGGACTATACTTCTCGCATCAGCCTCAAAGGGGGAGAAAGTGACGCGTTTCATTAACAACTTCAACGTTTTGGCGAGGTGCTATCAGCAGTCCCACGTCAAACCCGATAAACAGTATTCGATCCTACCAACAATCCTCAAGTTGGTCGGCGACCTCCAAGGCAAGACCGTTCTTGACCTAGGTTGCGGCGATGGCTTCTTCAGCCGACCGATGGCTCAGAGCGGCGCCAAGTGGGTGATCGGCCTGGACAACTCTGAGGAGCAGCTAAAGCTTGCTGGGCAGTGGCAGCTTCCCAATTTGGAATTGCGGCTCGCCGATATTTTCCAAGACGACCTACCTATGGCCGATGTCATCAATGCACCATTTGTCGCCAACTATGCCAACACGTCCAATGAGCTTACAAAGTTCTTCGTTCGCGTAAACGGAGCGTTGAACAAAAACGGTCGGGCAGTATTCGTTATGGACATCCGGAATTTTCCTTGTGGAAATCTCGGGTACAGACGTATGAGAGCAGTTGGTGCCACGAAAATGACAACTGGTGACTACCCTGGCATTTTTGGTCCGAATCTAAGCGTGACGTTGTGGAATGGTGGGCGGAAACCCATCTGCGTTCTTCGCGTCCGTCAGCACTCACAGATAGCAATCCAGACTGCCTTACAGGAAGCCGGGTTCCAAAATATTCGCTGGCACCTGCCGATCGTCTCGGCCGAAGGAATCGAAAGATACGACAAAAAGTTCTGGGATGGTTACCCGGAGCACTGCGAACTCGCCTACATCACAGCTCGGCATGTCTGAGCTACGACACATCCACGCCGGCCCGGTTGAAGAGATTTAACCGGGCCGCTTTTTTATCTTTGACTGGAGAAAATTGGTTTAGAATCCAGAGCCCGACGCAGAATCTACCCAGATTTATCTTGTATACTTTAGTTATGGATAATCTGGAACACTTCTCAAAGGTTGATACGCTTCACACCGAACACCTTGAAAAAAAATACGGCCCAATCCATGCGGAAGTACTTCACCACGACACTGAATACCGAGAAGCTCTTCTGGATGATGAATCTGGAATCTCTCGAACCTATGCCTTAACTTTCCTGGCCGAGCAACAAAGTCCAGAAATTGCCGAGATCGATAAACTCATCCGCGAAGGCGGGGCGATTGGTAAAACTTTTCAAGATTTTGGCTTTAGAGTCCGCAAAAATGTTATTGATGTTTATTTGCTTGAAGCTAACCCTTGGCTTCAGGAAAAGTTCAAGGAGAAAGAAGGTCAGGTTAAAGCCCGACTTTCGGAATTTCTTGCCGCCAAAGACAATGGTCGCCCAATTGTTTACGGCACCGTTATGGAAGCATACACACCCGATTTTCGACCGCCTGAAATTAACGATGTTGATCGCCAGCAGATCAGTGCACCAATTGCCTGGATGGAGCACGCGGGAATCGATAGAAGCGAGATTTGGCGACGGATTGGAAACAATGACGACTGGACAGGATTAGAGGATATTATTGCCAAAGCTCGTGCCGAATCTCAGGATTGGACAGATTATTACCGCAAGCTAGTCGACTACTATCTCGGCCTACACGCATAGAAATTCAGCCGAGATTCGATGCGGATGAAACTAAATTTGGACAAAAAAAGAGAGGCCTCGCTTTCGCAAGGCCTCATTTGACACTCCACACTGCAACCACGGCCAACCAACTTCCCAAGTTGACAGCTTCCGAAATCGTGATGGCGCGACGCTGGTGCGTCCAACCATCTACCGTAACGGATACGCCGACTTGAGTTAGGCGTGCCACAATGGTCAGAATCCCTGCTATCAGAGCAGGGAGAACCCAATCACCGCGGCCGGTGTTCCAGACTGCCCACGCGAGCAAGAACTGAGAAACCGATTTCCAAGCGATTGAGATCGCCGCTCGAACGTAAGAGTTCTTCATTCGCCAACCGTACAAGACGGAAACGAACCAAACGGCGACAAAACAACCCAGCGAAACGTAGATCATCAGAAGCTGTAGTGCTCCAAGATCCCAATTGCCGACTTTCCATCTCAAGTAGAGGATGGTCGTCAAGTCAACCGAAACCCAGAACAGCCACCAACCATAGATGAACTTAGTCTGCCAAGCAGTCTTGCTTGGGTTCTCGTCGTAGTCGCTCCTTGAGAGCGGCCACATTATGGCCAGGAAGCAGGCGGCACAAGCGTACCAACCTACCCCAGACTTTGACGGGTCGTTTATGAACTTCTGAATGGGCGACAAACAGAAGATCACTACTAGGGGAACTGAAATCCAGAAGACGGCCGAGGCCAATCCCTGGAGGATCTTTTGTTTGTTTTTCACGAAATTCAACCTCGACTGAAAGGATGCGAAACTAAAGCATCCTAGCACATCCAACCTGAAAAGTCAAGGGCTTGGGGTTGATAATTAAGCAAAAAAGCCGCCAAATTGTACCGGAAAATTGCGCGAAAATCCAGAGATGACGTGCGCTAGGTATAGCTCACGTCATCTGATTTGGTGCTAACATAAAACTATGAGTGACTCTCAGCTAAGCAACGAGCCAGTTCAGATCCAAGAAAAAGTTGATACGCAACAACCTTCAATTATTCCACCCCATAACAGGAGACGGACGATTGCGTTAATAGTCGGGCAAGTTATCCTAAAAACCGTTACAGCAGTATTCTTCTCCATGTTTCTAGTCTTAATATTTGCAGTTATTTCGGGAAATACGAGTAAGGACAACTATGGGATAAATTGGCTTGGACTATTCACGATCCTTGGTTCAGTAGGCTATATATTTCTAATAAAGTCCACCTCAAGCAAATTACTATTGGCGACATTGATTGCGGTGACGATAAATAGCGCTCCTAGCTCTGACGTCGGCTGGTTTGGCATTTATTTTCTTGTACTGATGGGCTATTTCCTGCCAATCACAATTGGCATTCAACTCTTTGATTACCTATTTTCGTACCTAGAAAAAAAGTATGACAGCAAGCTACTACTGCTACAGATGGTTGGTGAAGATGCTAGAGAAAGTACAGAGAAAAGATCTCGGTTCACACTACTGTTTCTTCTAGTGCTTGTAATAGCTACACCCCTTTTTCCTCTAGTCACCCAGTTACCGGCACTCAAGGGATACTTGGAGTCGTCAGACCTGACGACGAATACAGCAGCTGCCGTCCGTTTGCTAAAAGTCATGGCTGCTGTTGTGTCTGTATCCTTGATACTGCAGATTATCTCTGTAATATTTTCGGTTCGTCTGTTTAAACTCAAAAAAACTTCGAAAAGTTTACTATGTCTAATTGCTTCTGGCCTACTACTACTATATGGACTTATTTATTCCGGCACTGTCTACTATTCGCAGACCAGTCAATACAACTTTTATAAAACTAATGACGAAGAAATAAAAAAGATCAATGAGGAAGTCGATGCTGGGCAGCAGTTTGGTGATAATATTATTAATGATACGGCCATTACCTATACTTACGTCCCGGGGGAGTGGCAACAAAAGAGCTTTCAGTCAACGATCGTACCTGGATACACGGTCAGTTCAAAAATTAGGTCAGGATGGAAGTCGTTGGATATGGGAGATCTATATTACAGCATGAATGAGGTTGGCACTGTCACCCTCTGGATAGATGACTCAGCTGACGGTGGCGCAGCAAGCAGTGCAGGCGAGCTGAAGAGTACTAAGGCAATTACGGTAGCGGGCTATAAGGGTACCGAGAAGATCTACGGCGTATTGAATGGAGAAGAAACTCCCAGTCTTTATGAGCGTTATATTTCCGTGTCGATTAATTCGTCCGTCTCACTTGTTGTGGATTTTCTAATTGGCAAGCCCACTTCAAATAGTTCGGCTACTTGTTCTGCAGGTGACTGTGTTTCCAGAATCGTCAGTGACTTTGAGACCTTCCTTCAGTCGGTAGAAGTTTCGAAGAATTAAACTTTTCCAGCGTCAATTTGTATCGGGAAATTGAGTTTACCCTGAGTGTAATCGAAGGGCCGAAAATCCAGAGCCTGGAGCTAAAAGCTACGATGGTTTGTATTATAACTCTCTTAACTTTCTGTATATTTCAACCATAGCAAGCGTATCTAGTTTGCAGTATTCGAGGAGATTGCTCAGGATTTGTTCTTTTTTGCCGTCATGTTTGCCGTCAAGTACGGCTTCCATCCAAAGTCGCTGAGCAGAGCCACCATCCGATATATCAAGTTCTTTGTACGAAAGTTCTGGAATAAGTACTGGTAAAACATTCTTAATAGATGCGCTTCCACAAAATTCAGCATCGACGTACCAATTGCTAGAGAACGGTACCATGAGATCAACTATCCGATTACTTAACTTTTTGTAGAATGCTGCGTATTCAGGTAGTAGTGAGCCAAGTAGCGTATTACAGCTCCTTTCAAAGCTCATATTCCAAGTTAGGACCGTGCCTTTGTCGCCTATATGGGAAATTAGTGCTTTAGTGAGGGATTCAGCTGGGTTTGAGCTTTCATGGTGCAAGAATTCTTCGTGGCGAAGTTCGGCAGTTGGGCTGTCAAGAATGTGTAATGAATATTGAAATGGCAGTTGTTGATAGGGTTTTAGCCCATCAAAGTACGGTGCTAGGCTACTGAGGGTTTCGTAGTCAAAAAAGTAGAGTGGAAATTTGAGAGAATCTAGGTACTCCTTAATTCTGTCGGGGTGGATTGTTGGTCGACCCCGGCGCAGTGCTTCTAGTTGTAGCCTTTGCTTGGGTTTTAGCACAAAATCTTCAGGAATATCTTTGATGAGCGTAATACCATTATCCTGTAAATTTTGCAGCGTTTTTGCGTCCATCTGACATAGGTCATAAATACTCCCAGGCTTTGGACTCTTCAGGTGTTTATATATCTCAAGCCATTCGCCAAAAGATTTCGATTCTGCACATAGCGGTGAAACGTCGGGACATTCTTTCAGCCCAACCACCCCTAGGGCTTCATCAATTTTCTGAAGCGTGAAGTCTCTTAATGCTTTAACGCTTTCCGTAACATCAGTTTTGGCAGTAATTGCCTTAGGCTTAATAGCACCATTACGAACATACTGGTTGTTAACATGAATAACAGATATTTCTCGTACAGTGAATCCGCTTTTTTCTAGCACTACCATCTGAAACGCTAAATCGACAAGATGCTCTGGTTTGGCGCTAGTGCTGGATTTTATTTCTATAAGGTCTACTTCCTTCTTATCGACAACCTGTATAACGTCACATATAAAAGTGAGTTGCTCGTGTTCAAACCGACCCTGAAAGATTGTGTGGATACCTTCATCAAGCGCTTGCATAGTTCTTTTAGGCAAAGACAAATACTCGTCGTAATCACTAAATCCAAGCGTTACTCCGCTAGGAAAAAGGGCTTCAGCGTATTGTTCAAAGCCATGACCGGTATCAAATATCGCTTGCGTTGCCGGATCTACTGGCGGAAGCATTGTTTTAGCGTGCTTTTTTAACCACAGCCAGGCCGGGTGTTTTAAAAACATTATGTATTCGGACTTTGATAAGATCATTAGAGAGTTCAGAGTAATAATATAACCGTCAATTAGTTCTACTGACGCTCGGACTTAATTTCCAATGGCCTTCTTTAGTTTTCATTTTTGCTAGACCACTCTTTATTAATAGTGATTAAACTTTGCTGCAGGTCGGGTAGGAGCGGGTTCTCACTCCATGTATCTACCAACTTGGTAACCAATCGCTTGTAACGTAGCATCTGCTGTTCTTTAGGTTTATTAAACCTTAAGAAAGTTTTTTCGCCTTCCCGTCGGTAGTCTTGAATTTGGTCACTCATGTTATATAGAGTATCGGCAGACTTCACTAACAACGAGTCTGGCAACATGCTCGATATGTGCTCTAGAGCCAGCCGCTTTCGTTCTACCCACAGCAGACTCTTGTCTTGTTCGGTAACGTCATCAACAATACGGGCAACATCCTTCCCAAACTCCTTCACCAAATACTCTTTAGTTAAGTTTGTGTCTTCAAGAACATCGTGCAATATTCCCGCAACGATAATTTCTTCAGACGCCCCGGTCCTTGCCAAAATTAAGCCAACGCTTAGTAAGTGGGTAATATACGGCACATTCTTACCTTTTCGCGTTTGGCCTTCGTGAGCGACGATGGCTACCTCAATAGCTTTTTGTATCGCCGGAGAATAAACAGACCCGCTTGAACTTGATCTCCGGAAAGTTTCTTCAGATTTCATCGGTTTGTCTTCATTGTGTTGTGATGTCTTTAATGTTAGATTCGTTCATTTTCCACAAGCCGCCTTCACGAACAAGAGTCCAAGTACCTTGAAACTCCCCGGTTTTCCATTCCCAGGTTTCTATATTGCGCTCGGTGGCGTAAAAGTGAGCGTTAATGACGTTTGGTTTATCGCTTAACTCAACCGATACCAGGCGAATGAAAATGGTTTGTTCCAGGCCTTTGGACCAGTTATCGTAAGGCAGTCTGGCTTTACGGCTTGAGGAGTAAAAGTTGTTGTAGGCGCCTAGAATATCCCCTCCTCCGAGGGTGGTGTAGTACTTGGCAACCACTTCAGCTTGTTCGGATGGGTAGCTGAGCTTGATCTCTTGCGGAGTCGCACCCTCGGCCGTCTTAATCATCGCTTGGATGCGATCGTTGAGTTGGGAGTATTCAATGGCAAAACCGACGTTTTCTTGTCCCTGGAGCGTCTGAGTGTTCATCCCGACGACTTTACCGCAGATATTTACCAAGGGTCCGCCAGAGTTACCAGGTATAATAGATGCATCGGTTTGGATGAAGCGGCGATCATCGTAATCATCGAGTGTTAAAGCCGAGACAATGCCCTTAGAGATCGACAAGTTTCGACCGGCCGGGTAACCGATGGCGTAAACCTCATCGACCAGGAAAACTGGCTCGGTTGCGCCTTGCAAAAACGGCATATCGTTATAGTTTGTTATTTTTATCAGGGCGATATCGCGCAATGAATCAGTCGCCACTACTCGGGCAACGGAAGCTATGTCTTGATCGCCGACCAAGATTCTCGTAATCGGGTTATGGTCGACAACATGATTGTTGGTAACAATAAAATCTTTCTCGACAAAGAAACCACTACCAACACCTTGCTCGCCCTCAATCATCACGACACTATCAGCCACCTGCGAAATATTGGATAGAGGACAGCCAAAAAATTCTTCAACATAGGAAGATTCTGTGGCCAGCCAATATACCGAAACGCTGATGGCGATATATATCAGGACAATAATTATTGTGTGCAACACTTTTAGCTTGCGCCAAATCCAACTAACAATTTTTCCGACTGGTCGCAACTTTCGAAACAATCGAACCTCCCAAATATATTTAGGTTTGTAGCCAAATCCATCATGTATTTTATAACGTAAAATCTTCAACCGTTCTTTCCAGTCCATGTCCTCACAGTTTCAGATTTTTGCTGTGCAGGCAACGACTGCAGTCATTTCTTAACGGAAGGGTCCGAACTTCTGATGACCGAAATCTATTATAGTGAGCGGCATGTCCGCGAGCTTTAGGAGCGTACTCGCGACTATTCTTTTCGGGAAAGTACAAGTTGGATCGGGTGGATTTTCAGGGTGTAAGGGAATCGTCCCCTAGTTGTGGGTTGGGATTTTGTGCGACCACGCTGTACTTATTCATGCATGTACCCCCAGACTCGCAATCCGAGAATTTCGTGCATTAATAAACTCAATGGTAGCTCCTTTGTATGACTTGTATGCGATCAAATCTTTAGGAATAGATGGTGTAGAAAAAGAATCAAACGGCATTAAAAACTTTATATTCCTATAATCATCCATAATTAGATCCTGAAGTAAAAAATAGTCTACAAATCCTCGAAAGTCTTTAAATATCGAAAAGTAATCTGAGTTAGCAATTAATACTGCTGCCATTGGGCTATCTACGCCCAGATAGTAACGACGAATACATTCCAGTGTTAAATCTAGGCGATCAGCAATCATTGAGTTGAATCCACGCTCGACATTGATCGTACGAAACCCCGGCTTGGCTGCCCCGGGCCAGACCATCATACCGCCGATAGTGTAGCCAATTGCACGAAAGGCTTCATTCTCCTCCTCTGTAAATTCACCGACTATATGATTCATCCTCTTCCAGCGCGTAAATGTAGGTATACAAGAGTCACTAGTCAAAACAAAGATTCCTAACTCGGATTGGTGCAGTAAATACTTACTCCTGTAAGAATCGTCCAAATCGAAGAGTTTGCCACTTGGTAATGGCTTGCTCCATAAAGCTTTGTGATAACGTCGCAGTGTAGGGCTGTACGAATCTGGGTCTTTTCCAACAGGCGTGTCAGTTCGAAAATCAAAGTTTATATCTATAAGCTCACTCATAGGGGTAGTTTGACGGCAGTACCATTAAATTCTTGATGATCATATACTTGCCCCGACAAGCGCTCGTGCGTCTTGATAATGCTCGTAGACAAAGTTATAAACCTCAAATCCCTTTAGCTCGCATTCCTTTTCTGTGTATGTTGGTTCGGGTAACTTTGTAAATAGCAGGTCTGAAATAGCGATTTTTACTCCGGCCCGATTTGTTTCAAAATCTCTCCAGTGTGGTACGAGAAGTGGCTGAAGATTAGTAAGAAGCTCGTGCGTAGCGCCTTTGATGGTTGCTACTTCCTCCGGATTCAAATTCTCTTTCACGAGCAGATCGAAAATCGCTAATTCTTCTTCGTTCAAATTTTCTTTCACCGCGCGCTGCTCTTCGTCACTCAAATCCTTTGCCAACTCCACCAGATCGTCAAACAGTTGATCAATATCATGCGCACCGCTGTTGTACTCTTGCAGTAATGATACGAGGCGTTCCATGAATCTAGCCCGTTTTTTGTTTTTCCTTACCATTTCGGCTATTTTTTGCTCAAGTTCAGCGCTCATAGCATCCACTTGTAGATTTTTATTCTCAAGACCGGCAAAAAATGTGTGTAGCGCATCTGCGTCGAGGGTACTCAAATCCTTTATTTTTTTATGTTGAGGTATAACATACTCGCCTGCTTGGATTGACTTATCCAGCAAATCTTCCAGATCTTTTTTTACCTGGGAAACATCGACGCTTTGTGTCCCAACATCACGGATACGCGACGCCAACACGCGAACGGCTGTCACCTCCCTGTAATAATCTTCCGCATTCGGATCCGGTAACACCGAACGATAGGCGCTTTGTAAATCACTAGCAAGATTTAAAAACTTCTTTTTCTTTTCTTGTTGTCCAATTATGATGTTGGCGTATTTTTCCAATAGTAGTAATTTCTGATCGCTTGGTGCTTCAAGTAAAGGTTTGAGTTCAATCAGCAAAGTGCTCAAAAATTCAATGACGGTGTTCAGTGTATTTTTCAGATCGCTTAAGAGCTCATCCTTGCTCTTAATTATTTCATCATCATCAATTCCGCTGGTGGCATATAATGCCAGCGCTCGCTCAATGTTCTTAAATACGCCGATATAGTCCACAATCATGCCGTTCTTTTTGCCTTCATCGGCTACGCGATTGGCGCGGGCGATAGTTTGCATTAAGGTGTGGTTTTTGAGCGGCTTGTCTAAATAGAGCGTGGAAAGATTCGGCACATCAAAGCCAGTCATCCACATGGCACAGACAAATATAATACGCAGATTGCTGTCGGCTTCTTTGAATTCTTCCTCCAGGTTCCCGTGAATTATCCGCTCACGAATTGGCCTAACATCAATCTCAAATTCTTCCATATCGGCAATCTCGTTTTGGTTGTCGCCCAAGCTCACCATCACCGCCATATCGACATTTTCGTGTTGCTCTAGTTTGGCTAGTATTTTTTCATGCTCACGCTCATCGGTGGCCCGCGAAAGATCCATTCGTAGTTTGGCAATATAACGGTCCCATTCCTTCTTTACTTTGTCATACATCCGGAAAGTGGTTTTCTTATCAATGCAAACCACCATTGCTTTGCCGTCATAGCCCCGTCCAGAGTAGTGCTCCACAATATCCCGAGCTATGGTATTTAAACGATCCTCGCGAGTAATAATTTCATAAAAATTGGAATATTCCCGCTCGAGCTTTTCTTCTTCATCTTCATCTAGGTCATACCGATTCATCAGCTGTCCTAGCTGCTCCTCAAGATTTTCGTTGACATTTTTGAGGCTTGGCACTCGGTTTTCGTAATAAAGTGGCACGGTGGCGCCATCGCGCACTGAATCGCTAAAATTATACTTTGAAACATAATCACCAAAAGTTCTGACCGTCTCGGCTTCGCCATCAGCCATTAGCGGCGTGCCGGTAAAACCGATAAACGATGCTTTTGGCAGGGCTTTGCGCATATTGAGTGCCATCAGGTCGTATTGGGTGCGGTGAGCTTCGTCGGTCATGACAATAATATCCTCGCGTTCCGAAATAGCACCCTGAATATCTTGGAATTTTTGAATGGTGGTAAATATCTGGCGATGATCTTGCGCTAATAGCTGTTTCAAATGAGAAATACTCCCGGCGTGTACTTCTCTTTCGTAGACTGCACCGACATTGGCAAAGTTTTCATAAGCCTGCCCGTCTAGCTGGGTTCTATCCGTCACAATCACAAAAGTGAAATTGCCGGTCAGTTTGCGTAGGGTTTTTTGTGAGAGCCAGACCATCGAATACGACTTACCCGAGCCCTGGGTGTGCCAAAATACGCCTAATTTACCGGCCAAATCCTGGCGATGAAGAACATTTTCAAATGCACGATTGACGCCGTAATACTGAAAATAACGCGGGAGAATTTTTTTGACTTCGCCTTTGGACTCGTCGAACAGCACGAAGTTTTCAAAAATGTCTAATAAGCGTCTCTTGTCGCAGACGCCGCGAATCATGGTGGCAAGGTCGGTTTTTGGAGTATCTTCCTCACTCTCCGACTTTTTCCACTCGTTAAAAAATTCATACGGTGAGGTGAGCGAGCCGAATTTATTTTCAATGCCGTTGGAGATGATAATGCCCAGGTTGTACCAAAACAGTTTAGGAATCGTGCTTTTGTAGTCGCGGATATTATCGCGATACGCGTCCACTAAGCTTTTATGCGAGGCTTTGAGCTCCAATAGTATTAGTGGAATTCCATTGACAAACAGCACTACATCGGGCCGTCTGGTATACATCTCGCCCACTACCCATAACTGGGAAACAGCCAGAAAATGGTTATTGGTCGGATTCTCAAAATCAAAGAATTTCGCTCGCTCACTTTCCGCTTCGCCGTTTTCTCGCGCGACATTCACATTCACGCCATCGCGTAGAAGTTTGTAAATTTCTTGATTGGCCTTGACCAAACTCAAGTTTGATCGGTCGCGGGTCAGAGCATCCATCGCGTGCGTCAGTGCGTCAACAGGCAGGGTAGGATTAAGTTTTTGCAACGCTGGCAGTAAATACTTCTTTAGCACTACCTCGCCCTGATGTTCCCGCCCCAGCAACAGATCGTCTTCGTCGTTGTAAGCGTTGATATGGCAAGCCGAAACTTGTCCGCCCACTGGCGGATCCGCCCATACCTCTTTGATGAGCTTGATGACGGTTTGTTCCACTAAATTGTCTTCGGAAAATGGGTTCATGATTTCTTGTCTTTATCTGAAGTATCTATAATCTTGTCAACATCATCCCTAATCTCACCAACGGTCTCGTTAATTTCAGCACTTATTCCGAGTAGTTTGCTACCGCCCCTAAACAGTAGGCTAAATTTAGTGGGTTCAACTGGTTCTTTATATATAGTCTCGAATGTTTTAATTGCAAATGATGTTAATCTGTTTTTATTTTCACCAGAATTAGCAACATCATCTAGCGACCGATGTAACAATTCCACAGAAGATTCAATCGACAACATACTTATCGCCTTGAAAGCATATTGCTCATGAAGACGACGCTCATGACTGAATTGATTCAAGCAATAGATTGAAGCTAGTAAAGTAGGAGCTACAAGTCCTAACCTGATAAGAATAACTTCTATGGTCACATTTTTAGCTACTTCAGGATTTACATTTTCAATTGCCTGGACAAGCGGGAAGACATATTTATCTCCTAAATTAATTGTTATCAACAACATTACAATAAAACCGACTAACCAGGCCACAGATGTTTTAGCTAAAACCTTTTGACGGGCATCAAAGTAGTTTGCGTGTGCCTTTTGAGAACTTATGTTGAAGATACTATTTATTTTAGATTTTAAATCTTCACTCTCTTGATGGTTTTTTGTTATCAATTCAACGGTTGCCTTTGCCGATTCAGCTAATTTTTTGAGATCAACAACATATCCCGAAGCTGTATCTTTTAATTTGCTTATCTCTTTAAAAATTGTTTCCGATGTTTGTTTTGTTGCCTCGATATCTGACTTAAGTGACTGACTACTCGCTAAGATTGCTTCCAGCCCAGTTTCACCATTAGTAATCTTGTTATTAATTTCTGTGAATG
>JBBUAP010000001.1:196896-261809 GCA_038058635.1 Patescibacteria group bacterium | reverse complement strand
TTTGAGATTCAAGAGTTTGTGCGCTTGTTAGTATTGCTTCCAGCCCAGTTTCACCATTAGTAATCTTGTTATTAATTTCTGTGAATGTTGAATAAGCAGTCTCCATCTCTGTGATGTGAGATTGTATTGAACTCAAACTATTTGTGATTGACTGGAGGTGGGTGTCAGAATCTGTTTTTAAAGTGGAGATTTGAGATTCAAGAGTTTGTGCGCTTGTTAGTATTGCTTCCAGCCCAGTTTCACCGTTAGAAATCTTGTCTACTAGTTTTTGAGAATTGTCCACATAAGTCTTTATTCTTGTGTGTAGGGATTTAGCTTTAACCAACTCGGTTTTCAAATCACCAATTGAGTTAGTGAGTTCTGCGCCCAGATCTGCTAATAATTTTTTGAAATCTGCTTTATTCATGCGACTTTACCTCCCTTCTCCCCGTCACCAACTGGGGAATTAAAAGATCGCGTGTTTTTGCAAGGGTTTGGTTCTTCTGCCTCATAGTTCCCACTAGCTCAAAAAGTGGAGCAACTTTTTTCTCAAACTCGCCGATTATTAAATCGGGCGGTTTGGAGATTTTTAGATCCATCAAATCCTTAGGGTATACATGAGGCTGTGCAGAGCCTCGTTGCAAACGAGAAACGGTATCCTTTTTGCTTTTCAAAAATAAGTAGTAAAAGTAAACGTGCGGCGTAACACTTGAATCGATGAAGGAGCAATCTGAGGCCCAAATTTTTTCAAAGTATAATCGCATGAATCCCGCATTTGCACCCGACGCACTTACTGTAACCACAGGACCACTGGCATTTGGCGTATCGTGAAAATAAGCTGGCTCTAAACCTCCGGCAACGACAGGAATATTACCGGGTCTAGCTGTTTCAAGGGTTATATTCTTTCCCCTTTTTATTTTTATTAAATCTCCCAATTTCTTCACCTCCCATCCTTCTGGTAGTTCACCCTCCTTTACATCTTCGCTATCGCTATGAGCTACGGACGGCAAAGCAAACCATTCGGTATATAGAAGTTGTGCCATTTCTTCCAAGCGCTTGATGCGCTTTTCGTTGTTTTCAATCAGGTCGTCGTAGGCAGAAAGGACAGAGGCAATGCAGGTTTGAGTTTCAATATTTTCAGGAACAAAAACCTCACCATCATAAATTATATCCGCATCCACCGCAGGATAAGCAGAACCCTTAGCATTTTTGGTTAAATAAGCCGTAAATGATTGATCTGTGACAGAGTAGTATAAATATCTTGGGTTGTTGTTTTCCAACGCCCTCAAAACAGCAAATCCCGTAGAAACAACAGTATTTTCTTTTGGATTTTTGAAGTAGAAAAACGATCTTCTGTTTGGTCTGACGGTTGAAATAATTATATCTCCTGATTTTACTAACCGTTTAGCTCGACTGGGTGAATTTTGAATATCTACCTCTTGAGTTTCGGCTAAGTTACCAATACCCACGCTTGAAATATCCACGTATTCTATCATCTTATGGTTAAAATTACGCCCTATTGAATCGGGGTTAATTTTACAAATATCTTTAATTCTTACTTTCTGAAAAGTTGCCATTGTTATTTTTTCGCCCTTGCATCTCTGAAAGAGTCGTCGAAAATTTCATAATAATCAGCATAGATGTATTTTTGGCCATATTGAGCATCACCAAGAGCATCAAGAATTCCCAGATTCTTGAGGCGTTCAATAATTTTGTATGCGCCGGGCGCGGTAAAACCCGTCCACTTCATAATTTCCGCCACGCCAACGATTGGCTGGCCATATAATTTGCGGACTATTTCCAGCGTGGACTCCGCGGATTTTTTGCCGAGTTTTTGCATTTTGGCAAAATCTTTGTCTCGTAGGGCGGTAATTTTTGCGCATGTTTCAACAGAAGAGTCGGCTATTTCCGCCACGCCTTCAAGGAAAAATTCCAACCATCCGTTGATGTTTGCGTCTTCGTCATGGTATTCCTGTAGTTTTTGGTAATACAGTTTCTGGTGCTTTTTGAAATAGCTTGAAAGATACAGAATCGGCAACTCCAAAAGCTCGGCACTATGCATATACATGGCAATAAGCATTCGCCCTGTTCTACCATTACCGTCTGTAAATGGATGGATCGTCTCAAATTGCGCGTGAAGTAAACCTGCTTTTATCAAAGAAGGTGGGTCGTCTTTTGCGTGAATAAATTTTTCCAAATCGTCCAAAGAATTCTGCATATCATTCGGTGCTGGAGGTACGAAAGATGCATCCATCGGCGATTTCCCGCCAATCCAATTTTGGCTACGCCGAAATTCTCCCGGATAGGCATGCTGGGTTGACCGTGCGCCTGTCATAAGGCGAGCGTGTATTTCTTTTATCAGTCGCAGAGAAATGGGCAATGTTTTTGTTCTCTCAATCCCGTAATTGACTGCATTAACATAATGGGTGATGTCATCTACATCCGGATGCATACGAGATTTTTCTTCGGTTACAGGAGCCGCGACTGCATCTTGCAAAGTGGCTTTTGTACCTTCGATTTGGCTTGAATATGCCGCATCCTTTTTAATAAACATCAAAAGAAAGAAATCTTTGTCTGGCAAAAGATGCGTAATGCCATCGAGCTTGCCGACCAATCTGATGGCTTCTTCGTGTTTTTTATGCAGATGTGGGCTTATCTCAAAACTGTCCTTTGGGGGGAATGGAAAAGGCGTAAAGGCTTTAAAACCCTCTTTCTGAGTTGTATATCGGCCTATTTTTGCTTTGTTTACATTGCTCATTTAGATATAAACATATTACATGTTTTCGTTTACATTAGCAAGTCTAATGTAAACTACTTATAAAATCTTTTTCCAATCCTCCTGGATTTTATTTTCTAGCTTGTGCGCTTGCGTGGTGAGACCGGTAAATTCGCCCATCAATTCTTTCATACTAGCGTCAAAGTCCACATCGCTCATTTCTTTTTCTACGATCTCGACATACCGCCCCGGATTGAGCGAGTAGTCATTGGTGCGGACTTCATCAAGCGTCGCCACTTTGCATTGTCCCTTACTGTCTTGGTAGTTAACTTCGCCTTCTTCGGCGCGATACCGTCGAACAATAGAGGAAATCTCTTGAATTTGCTCATCGGTCCAATATCTATCGACACGCTCATCCGGAACTGGCGTGAAAATATCTTGAGCGTTGATGAAGAGAATATTGTTCTTCCTGTCTGAATTTGCTTTGCGTTTGTCGAAAAACCAAAGCGTGCAGGAGAGCGTCGCATTCATAAACATATTGTTTCCAACCGACACAATCACATCCACCATTCCGGCATCAATCATTTTTTTGCGGATTTCTTTTTCCGCATTGCCAGCGTCCCCAGAAGCATTGGACATCACAAACCCCGCTCGCCCTTGCGGATTTAAGGCACTGGCAAACATTTGCATCCAGAGATAATTGGCATTGCTGATTTCTTTTTTGCCTGTGAGTGGCAAACCGAGATAATAGCGCGGATCGCCCTGAAGACGAGCTGGATCAATGACGATCTGGCCGTTTTTATCTTTACCTTTGACATTAAACGGTGGGTTGGCCAGCACAAAATCAAACTTACCCACGCTTTGAAAGGCGTCTTCGTAAAAAGAGTTAACCTCGGCAATTTTTCCAGACAAGCCATGAATCGCCAGATTCATTTTGGCGGTTCGAATATTACTGCTACCTTTCTCTTGACCGTAAAGCGCTACTTCGTTCATTACTTGCGACTTGCCGTTAGTGTGAGATTTAACAAAATTAGCCGATTGCACAAACATTCCGCCACTTCCACAGGCCGGATCAAGTATCTTCCCGTGATACGGCTCAATAATCTCTACTAATAGTTTGACGATTGATTGCGGTGTAAAGAACTCGCCACCTTTGGCTCCTTCGGCACGGGCAAACTCACCCAGAAAGTATTCATAGATTCCACCGAAGGCGTCGCCCTCAATATCGTCGGGAATTTGGTTGAAATTTTTGAGAAGCGTTATCAAAATTTGACTGTTTTCATCGGCCTTTTTGTGCAAAGAGGTGTAGTCCTGTGGCAAAACACCAGCTAGGTCGGTATTGGCCTCTTCAATCGCTTGCATTGCCTCGTTGATGGCTTTGCCAATATTGCTACTTTCCGCCAGGTTCATTAAATATGAGTACGAAGCGATTTTAGGCAGATACAACACGCCTTTTGACTTATAGTCATCCGGGCTGACGGGGCGCACGCGGGTGGAAGTAGAATACTCGGCCTTTCTCTCTGACACGATTCCCGTCTGAACTTTCTTAAAACGAACATCGGCAAACTTAAGAAAAATCAGACCCAATATTGGCTCGGATATTTCGTTGAGCTTCAACCCAGAATTTGCTCGGAGTTGTACCGCCGCTGACCAGAGTCTCTCGTGTAATTGTTTTCGATTAGTTTTCATAGTTATTTAATTAAATTAGTTCTTTTTCTTTAAAGCTAAAAAATACGTTCTTGGTCACAATAATATGATCAAACAAATCTATGTCCAGTATTTTACCGGCTTGGACTAGATTTTTCGTCAGCTTAATATCTTCCTCTGATGGTGCGGGATCGCCGGAAGGGTGGTTGTGGGCGACAACTATCGATGAGGCGAAATGTCGTATCGCTGGTTCGAAAACTTCGCGCGGATGCACTAGGGAAGCAGTTAGCGTGCCAACCGAAATTGTTTCTTTATGGATTATTTGATTACGGGCATTAAGATACAACGCCACGAAATGCTCCTTTTGCTTGTCGCACAAATCTGTCAGGTGGGCGACAACATCTTTGGGAGTGGCAACTATTGGCAAATTTGTATCGTCAACTTCCAGCGCCCGTTTTGAGAGCTCGAAGGCGGCGAGAAGCGTTGTGGCCTTTGCCGAATCAATTCCGCTTACATTCAAGAAGTCCTGATAGGTCATTTGTAAAAGTCGCTTTTTGGAATACTTGGTTAAAATCTGCGAAGCAATTTCAACCACATTTTTGCCGGCCTTACCCGTACGCAAAAGAATAGCCAATAGCTCCGAGTCCTTAAGATTCTCTGCGCCTTTGGTGATAAGCTTCTCTCTTGGGCGTTCAACTTTTGGCAAATCCTTTATTTTCATTAATCTGCCCAAATTGTACTGCTAAACAGGTTGGATTCATAGCAAAAACCCGCATAAAGCGGGTTCTTGCGAACTTCTGTCTAATGGTCGCCGTTGGTAACGCCCTACCTTCCACGAATTGAGTCATGAGTGGGTCTTACGCCCGCTGGCTCTACCCTCGAGAAGTTACTTTTTGCGTATCATTTTACGCTTGTCTGGTCGCTGGGTTAGGTCACTTGCTGCTACAGTCTTGATTCTCTTTGGGATTGCCTTAGATCTAAGCAGTTCCGAAGCAATCGTCCCGGGCTTTTTACCAGTTTTTTCGTTTTTTGCCATCTCTTCTCCTTTCTAGGCAGTAAACTGCATCCTCACCCTACCACTGCAGTCTATTACACTGTCAAGAGCATATTTTACGGGAAATGTTCGGGTAGCAAACAGCGGGCTAGGTGCCAGCAAATTCAGTCATTGTTACTGTTCATTGATTCGGAGGATAATGTAGACCCCTTTGCTTGAATTCTTCTTTAAGCGCCCCTAGAAACATATCCCTAGAACTTGTCCAGCCGGCCTTTCTGTTATCATCTCGGAGAGCTTCTACCAGTTCCTCATTTGTCATTTTCGAGAAACCCTCCCTGAATGCTTCGTACTTGCCCACGTCCATCTAGTCCGATTTTACTACCAACAGGACTTGAGTTACAGGAAAGTTTTTACGGTCGCTGGGTCCCAGCAAATTGTTATTCCCCATCGTGCTTATTCGAAAGTTTTCATAAATTTATTTATTGCCTTCGTGATGGCTTCGCGTCGGTAATCTAGGAACTGATTATAATTACTGAGTTCCCACATATCTTTATCTAGCGGAATTAGTTGGGACACTAGTGTTTCTTCACCATTTCTTTCGATTACTTGTTTTTGGAGATAGACCTTGGGCTCTTTGTTCGTTATCTCTCTGTTAGTACTTCCGCTTATGAAAGCGAGGTTGGATATCTCGTTTATCTCTTGGGAATCGACATTCAGTCTCTGCAAGAGTGACTTAGGGAAAATATGGTGGTATTGGATGGTGTGAGATGAGCCAGTGGATTTCTCAGAGATTTTTATTCCAGTAAACCAATCCTTGGCACCCCCATGCTTCAAAATATAGTAAAGCATGGTGAAGAACGGGCTATTAGTACCTTTTTTTGCAATTTCTTGAGGTGTGACTTCAAATTGTTTTACATGAGCAAATAAGCTCTTAAGCAGCTCCTCGACACTTTTGGTTTTATAAAGTACCGCTAAGTCTGCATTCAAAATGCTTTCCGATGATCCCATGCCGTAGTGGCCGCGCATATGGGCATAATAAAACCATTTCAGTAATTGTTTTTCCTCAAGTGGACTTAGCTTTTCGTTTTTAAGCGATGCATATACTGCTATTGGAATTATCAGCATCGATGCGGATATATGGTTTAGGCATTCTATGCCAGCATTGTTTCGCAAAAAGTTGATGGCAAAATGCATTCCGGCCTTGGCTTGTGTCCAAGCCACTTCCAGATTTTCCTTACTAACTCGGTTAATAGATTTGAACTTACATTGCTTGGTTGCGCATACAGTTAACATTCTGATTGCTACCCATTCGGCGACATATTCTGAATCATCGCCAAATTCGTCAGCAAACTTTTCAAGCAGGTCCATAAATCCACGCCACTTTGAGGTTATCTGGGCTAGGGCAAGATCAGAGCTACGCAATTTCGCACCGAGCGAGTTAACCCGAACAAAGATTTCAGTAACTTCTTCATACGACATATTCTTCTGAAGTACCTGCATCACATACTGGTAGTCCTTAATATCTCGGACCTTCTTCAGTCGGTCTGAATACTTCTCCCAAATTTCATCATCGGAATTAATTCCAATTGGTTTTAGAATCTCCCTGTCAGTCTTAGTGAATATATCGGACACATTAACCCAGTGGGGATCATTTCTTAATACAGGTGAAGAGACAACAAATGTACGTTTTTTCAATTCTTCCTGGAGATCTCTTTGTACTTCCTGCGAATCTTCTTGGGGTGCCTCCGAATTACCGTTTTCGTACACTTCGTCTATTTCGACTGGCGGACCCTCCGGGTGCTCTAGGTTGAACAAGATATCGATAGGTCTTTTACGATTCCGGATAATAATTGGTTGACCGTTAAGAACAGCGGTAAGAGAAGTTAGGCGTTGCTGACCATCTAGAAGTAGCAGCTTCTGAGATGTGGTCGGGTTCCCGCTGATGCCAACAGCCAGACTTCTAGTCTTGATACTATCGTCTGTTTCCCAAACTAAGATCGTACCCGACGGGTAACATCGATATAGCGAGTCGAGCAAATCTCTGACACGAGTACCGGTCCAGACGTAACGACGCTGCATTTCCGGAAGGATTAGATCGTTATGTTGAACTTTGTCTACTAATTCTCTGACCGAAATATCTGTTTTTGGCATTGTCTTGACTAGATTGTATCGTAAAACAGGTTCAATTCATAGAAAAATCGTCGGTCCTATCAGTAGTCGTTACTTGCGCGCCTTTAAATTTCTAACTCGGCTCTGTTTAGAATGTTCTCTATTACCCAATATCTGAATTTCCCTACATCAAAATAGGTGTATTGCTTGGAGTAGAATTCTTTTGTGTAGCCATTGTTTTTTATAAACACATCAAATTCATCAAATAGTTTCTTATCATTTTCCGATAAATTATCTCTCACAATATAATAGTGAGGTATCTCGGCCATGGTTTTGGCAAAGACCCAGTTATTCTTAGCGATGAAATTTTCTATAGAGGGTGGTATGTCTTGTGAGTACTTAAAGTCCGCGATTATTGGTAAATGGTCGCTGACCGATCCCCCGAAAATAGCCGATTCGTCTCCTATGCTACATGCTTCTAGTGTTGAGTTGAGTGGACTAGTCACAAAGAGGTGGTCTATTTGATGAGTTATTCTTTTATCCCTCGGATTTTTAAATGTCGGGACCAACTTACCGTGGTGTTTTCTAAGACATTCAGTAAAACCTAATGCTCCCATCCTATCGAGAAATTCCCTGTTTCCTCCACCAAAAGTTGAGTCAAAAGTTTCTGAACTGTTTAGGTCGCCACCCGCAATCCATGGAACATCTACTAAATTCGCATTCTTCAGAGCAGACCAAAGAATTTCAGTAACCCATAGCTTCGGATTTTGTTTCAGCTTTATTGTTTCAATATCAATATTCTGATGTTTAGAAGTGTCTATTGGCCAAGCAGGGCTATGAATAGAAACGACATTGAGTTTTGGATATCCGGTAGGCTGGACAACACAAGCTACGAGGTTCCCAGCGAAGTACTCAAGCTCGTGATTTACCCAATCATATTCGGAAGATAGGGGTAGCTCGTCAATGATTTTCCCCTTCACCAGAACTGCAGTACCAAACTGTTGAGGTTTTCCAGTTTTACCGATGGCTTTGTGAAATTTGATACCGTCTTTAAATGATTCCTTGATAACTTCTGGGATGCTCGTTACCTCCTGGAGCAATGCAATATCTGGATTCATATCAGTTAAAATTTTCCAGACAGCACTTGTTTCCGTTGCCCTTCTCACATTCCAAGTAATTACGCGCATGATTTGTTATATGTTTCTAGGGCTTGCTACTAACCCTCTGGCAGCCTCCCAAAATTGAGTTCGAAGTTGGTTATTTTGATCGTCAGACATTGCTCATATTTTACTCTTTCCCAGGTTAACCGAACAGTGCTTACAAAAGCGGCGGGCTGATAAGCCCGCCGCTTTCTACGCTACTCCCGAGCTTTTACTTTGCTTCTTCTTTCGGCTCGTCCGACTTTGGTTCTTCCGGCACATTTGTGTCCGGGGTGCCGTCGTCCTTTGGCAGCTCTTCTTCCGGTTTTGGCGCGTCGGCAGCGTTCTGTTTATACATCGCGGCGCCAACTTTTTGGAGGGCGGCGCTTAGTTTTTCCGCTCCCTCTTTGATTTTGTCTTTGTCGTCGTTGTGGATGACGGCTTTGACGGCGGTAACAGCGTCTTCGACTTCGCGCTTGTCGTCTGGCTTGACCTTGTCGCCAGCGTCTTTGAGGGTTTTTTCGGAGAGGTGAATGAGGTTTTCGGCAGCGTTGCGCTCTTCGACGAGTTCCTTTTTCTTAGCGTCGTCGGCGGCATGGGCCTCGGCCTCGGTTTTCATCTTTTCGATCTCTTCTTTGGACAAACCAGAGCTGGCGGTAATGGTGATGTGTTGCTCTTTGGAAGTCGCTTTGTCTTTGGCTTTGACATTGAGAATGCCGTTGGCGTCGATATCGAAGGTGACTTCGACTTGCGGGACGCCACGCGGAGCCGGTGGAATACCATCGAGATGGAATTTACCCAGAGTACGGTTGTCGCCGGCCATCGGTCGTTCGCCCTGCAAAACATGAATTTCAACTGAAGGCTGATTGTCGCTAGCAGTCGAGAAGGTTTCGGTTTTGGAGGCGGGGATAGTGGTGTTGCGCTCAATTAACGGCGTCATTACTCCACCCAATGTTTCCAAGCCCAGTGTCAGCGGGGTGACATCGAGCAAGAGAATGTCTTTGACTTCACCGGAAAGCACGCCGCCGTTAATGGCCGCACCTAAGGCAACGGCTTCGTCTGGGTTGACACCTTTACTCGGATCTTTGCCAAAAACATCTTTGACAATTTGCTGGATTAACGGCATGCGAGTCATACCACCAACGAGAATTACTTCGTCGATGTCAGCTTTGGTCAGTTTGGCATCTTTGAGGGCGGCCTCGGAGATGCCCTGGGTTTTTTTGACTAGATCGCCAACCAAATTTTCCAACTTGGCGCGGGAGAGATTCATCTGAAGGTTCTTTGGACCATCAGCATCAGCAGAGATAAACGGCAGGTTAATCTCGGCTTCTTGGGTTTGCGAGAGTTCGATCTTGGCTTTTTCCGCTGCTTCTTTAACGCGCTGCATCGCCATGGCGTCACCCTTCAAATCAACCCCTTCTTTGGTTTTGAATTCATCGACAATCCAGTTCATGACTTGAATGTCGATATCGTCACCGCCTAAGTGCGTGTCGCCGTTAGTGGAGAGGACTTCGAAGCTGGATTCGCCTTTGTCTTCGCCGATTTCGATGATGGTGATGTCAAATGTTCCACCACCAAAGTCGTAAACGGCGACTTTCTGATCTTTTTTGTCTTCTTTGTTGATTCCGTAAGCCAGAGCGGCGGCGGTTGGTTCGTTGATAATGCGTTTGACGTCGAGGCCGGCGATTGTGCCCGCGTCTTTGGTGGCCTGGCGCTGGGAGTCGTTGAAGTAGGCCGGGACGGTAATGACAGCGCCGTCGACTTTTTCGCCGAGGTAGGCTTCGGCATCGGCTTTGATCTTGGCGAGGATCATTGAGGAGATTTCCTGGGGGGTTTGATCTTTATCGCCAATGGTGACTTTGACGCCGCCGTTAGCTTTGACGATTTTGTACGGCATCAGCTTGATGTCGCGCTGGACTTCTTCGTCCTCGAACTTGCGACCCATGACGCGCTTGATGGAGTAAACAGTGTTTTCGGGGTTGGTAACAGACTGGCGCTTGGCCAGCGTGCCGACGAGGCGTTCGCCTTTTTTGTTGACCGCCACAATCGACGGCACCAGATTGCCGCCTTCAGCGGTCGGGATCATTTTGGCTTTGCCGCCTTCAATAACAGCTGAAGCCGAGTTAGTTGTACCTAGATCAATTCCAATAATTTTTGCCATATTAGAGTTCCTCCTTTGTTTTGAATATCATACAACAAATGTAAAGGACGCTTTACATTTTGTCAAGGACGGGAAAGTGCTAGTCTAGGACACGAGGAGGCAGATCATGCCCAATGAACCAACGAAGCTATCGACCGAAGAAGTAGTGACTCGGGTGAAGGCCTGGCTGGAAGTGCCGGAAAATGTCACTAAGTTACTGGCGGCAATGGAAGAAGCTGATCGCTTCGCTCGCGAGCTAACCGAACGATCCAACCTGCATCCACGACCCAGCCTTTCCGATCTCCGGTCACATCCCGAACGGCCCGGCATCCGCCGGGCCAAAACTACCCTACCCTTTGGAAACCCGGACTTTAGCGGGTTTAATAACCGTGTCGTCGATTGTCCAGCCGGCTTCGATTTCAGCAATGATATGATCGGCCGGGACTTCGACGCTGGGTTCGTGAGAGATGGCTTCGTGGAGATTGTGATCAAATGGTTGGTCAGCAGTCGGAATCCGCTTTAGTCCGGCTTCGCCCAAAACTTGTTCGAGCTGTTTTTCAATCAAACGCAGGCCAGAAAAATAGTTAAAGATTTTCTGGTAATCGCTTTCGGTCAGATTTGGCAGATCTTCCAAACTGACTTCCGGCGCATGTGTACTGGCCCGGTAAAAATTATCAAAAATGGGGAAAAGTTTTTCCAGCAAGTCGCGACTGGCGTGCTTTCTTAAGGCATCCTTTTCAACCTCAACTCGTTTTTGGTAGTTAGCGTACTCCGCCGCCAGGCGCAGCTTGGCCTCGTGCTCCGCGGCTAGTTCTTTTTCGAAGTGGGTTAGTTTTGGACTGGTTGGTTTCTTGGCCATATTGACACCAGTTTACCGCCAAACAAGGTTTGCGTCCAGGTTAAATTCTGTTAAGTTTCGACCATGGAGTGGCTAACCCCTTCCCGAAAATTTGCTCTGACTTGCCTGGCAGTAATTGCTGGGGCGGTGATCGGATCGTACTTTGAAATCGATCGCTTAATTATCGGCTGGGTCACCGCCATCTGGCTAATAGTTGCCTTGAGCGGCCAAGACGAACCGATCGAAACCATCGCCTTTACTCTTTTTGGCTTGTCGTTCGGGGCATTTCTGTGGCAAGTGACTACCGGCGAAGTCTGGCTCAATCTAACCGTTATCGGCCAGTTGGCAGGTGCGCTGGGTAATTTGCGGGATCTGATCGTCGACAAAATTTCTCTGGCTCTGCCCGAGCCGCACGGCTCACTGATGTCTGGCATCCTATTGGGCAACCGAATTAAACTCGATAAAGATTTGATCGACATCTTCCGCGCCGTCGGCTTAACCCATATCATCGCCGTCTCTGGCTACAATTTAACGATTTTGACTGCCAACACTACCAGTATTTTCTGGCCGCTCATCGGCCGTAAAGCTCTCTGGGTATCGTCAGCGCTGATTCTGCTCTTTGTTATTATTACCGGTGCCCCGGCCTCGATCTTGCGGGCGGCGGCGATGGCCTTGACGGTCATTTTAGCGAAATACTTGGGTCGCCCCAGCCGTGCGGTCAACATCTTGATATTTGCAGCGGCGGTTTTGGTGATGTTCGAGCCGAAGATTATCTTCGATGTTGGCTTCCAGCTTTCGGTCGCCGCCACTTACGGGCTGGTTCGCCTCTCGCCGTACCTAAACCGCCTGCTGATGCGAACAAAATTGCCAGTGATTTTGCGACATATATTAGCGGAAACTTTCTCGGCGATTTTATTAACCGCACCGCTGATTATCGCTCACTTTGAGCGACTATCGGTGATTTCACCGCTGTCCAATATCTTGGTTTTACCGCTAGTTCCGCTGGTGATGACGATCGGCATTATCGGCGCGCTGTTGATGGTTATTCCCGTCATCGGCAATGCGATCATGTTGGCCAGCTGGCCGCTTTTGACTTGGATTATTTTTTCGAGCGAAAAACTGGCAAGCTGGCAATTCGCTTCAACTAATTTAACTTTACCGGTGTGGATTGTTGCCGGATTGATGATCGTTATTGTCGGCGGGTTGGAGTGGCTCAATGTCCGACGGCCTCTGCAATACGATTTGTTTGACCGACTCGCCGTCGAAGAAAAAGATGCCAGCTAGCGACACTGGCTACCTCCGCTTTCTCGGGAAGAACAAAGCGCTACAATTTGTTCTGGCCGTTATCGCCTTGCTTCTTATTACTTTTGGCACCTCCCAATTTCAAGCGGCCGAGCGCGATAGCGCTTTAAGACTATGGTTTTTCGATGTCGGCCAGGGCGATTCAGCTCTGTTTGACACTAGCGACGGACACCAAGTTTTAATCGACGGCGGACCGAACACCTCGGTTCTGTCGCAACTCTCCAAAGCAATGCCGCTGACCGACAAAGAGATTGATCTGATCATCGTCACCCACAACCACGCCGACCATCTTTCGGGAATATACAGCGTGTTGGAGCGCTATAAAGTGGATGAAATTTGGATTTCGGGCGCTACTTACGACTCGGCGACCTATAAAAAATTTGTGGCGTTAGTAGCGGAAAAAAAGATTAAAATCATCGATGTCACTGCCGGCAAAACATTTACTGTCAGTGGTTTAACTGGCATCACCCTTTATCCGCTGGAAAGTTTTGCCGCTCGGGCGCCGGAAAATCCTCACGACGCTAGCGTCGTCACTTACTGGCAGTACGGCCCAACGACCGCCATGTTAACAGGCGACGCCGAAAGCGAACACGAAGCCAATATGCTAGCGCGGGGGATTGTTAAACACGCCGATATCTTGAAAGTTGGCCATCACGGCAGTAATACCAGCTCGTCGGTACCGTTTTTGCAGGCGGTCTCGCCGAAAGTCGCTATTATCTCGGCCGGCCAGAATAATCGCTACGGCCACCCTCACCAAATCACGCTCGAACATCTCCAGCAACTCGGCATTCCGGTCTTACGCACCGACCAATCCGGCACGATCCGTTTCGACATCACCCCCGAGGGCTATTCCTACCAAACCAGCCTGTGATAGTAGACAGTCTGACAACGCACTATCCTTCCGCACACGGAGATACATTATAGTCTCTCGTATGGGTTTAAACCCATACGGTACAGTGGGAGCTGATTAGTTTTGAAATCGGGATTTGGGGGTGGTTAGGCTGAGATTTTCAGAGTAGAATCGAGACAATGAGCGGTCATTCCAAGTGGAGTTCAATAAAACATCAGAAGGGGGCGGCCGACGCCAAACGAGGGGCGGTTTTTAGTAAATTATCTCGAGCAATTACGGTGGCTGCTCGGCACGGTACTGACCCTGGTATGAATTTTCAATTACGGGTGGCCGTCGACCAAGCCCACGGGGCTAATATGCCTAAGGACAATATCGAACGGGCGATTGACAAAGCTAGGGGTAGCGACGCCGCCAACCTGGAAGAGATTGTCTTCGAGGCCTACGGCCCGGGCGGAACCGGTTTTTTGATTGAGGCCGCCACCGACAATCATAATCGATCAACTGGCGACATTCGGGCGGTCTTAAATAAGAACGGCGGCAAATTGGCTGAATCGGGTTCGGTTGGCTATCTATTTAAACGACGAGGCCAAATTGTCTTTGAAACTGACCGACCAGACGAGTTGGAGTTGGCGGCGATTGATGCCGGAGCCCAAGATTTTGAAACCGCTGATGGAAAAGTTTTTGTTTACACCGACCCGAAAGAGCTCGAGCATGTTCGGCGCCAATTGGCGGAAACTGGATTTGAGAGTCACGACATTAGCTTTGTGTATCATCCCATCGCCAGCGTCCCAATTACCGATGAGAAATTAGCGGAAAAAATTATCAAATTGGCGGAAGCGTTGGAAGAGCTTGATGATGTGACGCGAGTCGCCAGCAACTTCGAAATCGCCGAAAACCTGTTAGGGTGAGTAAACGATGAGGGGGAAAAGAATTTTGGGGATTGACCCGGGGTCGGGGAGACTGGGCTTGGGGTTGATTGAGATTATCGGCGGCAAGCCGAATCTAATTCATTACGACTGCATCGTCACCACGCCCAATTCGCCGGAGCCGCAGAAGCTTTCCTTTATATACTACGAGATGGTCAAGCGCTTTAACGAAATTAAGCCGGATCTGATTGCCATCGAGATGATTTTCTTTGCCAACAACGCTAAGACGGCATTTGCCGTTGGTCAGGCCCGCGGGGTGGTCCTGCTGGCCGCCCAACAGGCCAACATTGAGATTGTGGAAATTGCCCCGCTGCGCTTAAAAAAAGTCTTGCTCGGCAACGGCAAAGCCAAGAAAAAAGATGTTCAGAATTTCGTTCGTCACTATTTTAGTGTCGACGAAAAAAAGAAACTCGGCGACGACGCCGCCGACGCGGTGGCAATCGCTTTAAGCCAAGTCTTTATGCTTCCGGCCTAGACCAACTTTTTGTAGATCTCGATATAGCGCTTGGCTGATTTGGTCCAGGAAAAATCCTGTTTCATCGCCGTCAGTTGCATCGTTCGCCAGCTAGAGTGGTCGTGCCAGACAGCCAGAGCGCGCTCAATAGTTGTAAGTAAATTCTTCGCCGACAACGGCTCTAAGACGAACCCCGTTTGGTTATCGATGACAGTATCGGCCAGACCACCGGTTTTATTAACGACGGGCAGAGTACCGTAGCGCATAGCGATCATCTGGCCTAATCCGCAAGGCTCAAAACGCGACGGCATCAAAAACATGTCTGACCCGGCGTAAATTTTTTGAGCTAAAACGGCATCGAAGCGCAGCAGGGCTTTCAGATTATCGGCATACTTCGCCGCTAAATTGGTCAGCTTACTTTCGATCGCCTCTTCTCCGGTGCCAAGAATAATCACCCTCGTTCCGGCAGCCGCCAAATCTGGGAGGATTGAGGCAATTAGATCCAACCCCTTCTGGTTGGTTAGTCGGGTGACGACACCAAGGATCGGAGCGTCGGAGTGCTCCCAACCAACAGCGCGCTCCAAATCCTGTCGACAAGCCGTCTTGCCAGTAAGATTTTCGGCTGAATAGTTCTCAGCGATGTTGGAATCGGTGACCGGATTAAAAACTTCAACATCGATGCCGTTAACGATGCCCTCGAGATCTTTTGATCGTCGGCGAAAAAGTTCAGCCAGCGATCCGCCAAATGCTTCGGCTTTGATTTCTTCAGCGTGGGTCGGGCTGACAGTGGTAATAAAATTGGCGGCGGCAACACCTTGGGCAAGCAAACTAAATGAGTTCGACCGATCATCTTTAGCGGCGGCGAGCTTGGTCGTATCGATGCCTAGAGTGCCGAGTTGTTCGGAGGAGATCTGGTCTAGACCCGTACCTGGATGGACATTATGAATGGTAATTACTGTCGGAATCCCTCGACCCTTGAGTACGACCGACGCCAAAGCCGTGTGCCAGTCGTGGCAGTGGACAACATTAACCTTGAGTTTCTGGGCAAGGGCGGCGGCGGCGATACTGAAAGACGCGAAACGAAAGGGGTCGTTAGGCGAGTCATAAACTTCGTCAATCCAAAAATCAGGATGTCGTAAAAGTAAGACTCTGATGGCAGTTTCCGGCAAAACAGTTTCGAAAACCGACCAAATTATTTTGCCATCACCGTCAGTAGTTTCGAGCTCTATATCGGTCTTGGTTGGTTTGTATTTTTCGATCGATCGGTAGTAGGGCAGCAGAATAATTGGCTCAACCTCTAATTCAGCCAAAGCTTTTGGCAAAGCGCCGATGACATCACCCAAGCCACCAACCTTAGCTAGCGGGGTGCATTCACTGGCGATAAAAGCGACTTTCATTGTTTCATTAACTCTTCTGCCATACCCAGGCGCTCGCTCATCAACTTCGGCTTTTTGGGATCACCAGCTGGAATCCAGGTTTCAATGTAGTAAGCATTACGTAAGTAAACCACACCCAACCAAAGCTTCAAATAGTGTTGCACATCTTGATCAATTGGACCGTAGCCGGACCAAAAAGCTTCCTCAAAGTTAGCCGGTGCGCCAGAAAGACGTGAGTGGCATAAGAGAATAGCGATATCGTGCATTGCACTTGATCTTCCGGCGTCTGAAAAATCGATCAGTGTTAGAAGGTCGGAATCTTCGTCTACCAGCCAATTGCATGGGTCAGGATCGCCATGGCAGACGTTATCAAGAGGCACCCCTTCAAGCAGTTTAACTAATTGTGCTGTATTTGCAGTCTCAAAACCCTTAGCTATCAGCGGCTTCAGTATATCTTCCGCGGAAACTCTATCTAGAAATTCGGGTGGCGGAGCATTGTGAATCGCGCGCAGTAACTGACCCATTCTAACGAACCAAGGATCTACTGCTACATCGGGAAATAATTTTTTTAAGGTATTACCTTCGATGTGTGGGTAAATGATGGCTTGCTCGTCAGACATGAAAGCTATAGGCTCGAGAATTGCTGTTTTGTCCCTAGTAAGGTTGAACTGACTTAGGTATTTTGGCAATTCGTAGGTGGTAACTCCAGATTGTCCGGGACGAGAATTGTATCGTACCTTCCGACCGTCTGCTAATGTCAGCTTTGCAACCAGCGCCGTATCAGTAACTGGAGACTCGTAATCGACCTTGACGATGTTGCTCCCAAGAAGGTCCTTCAGCTTAGATTTCAAGCCCGGCGTAAAAACCAACTTAGTCATAACTTCCTAGCTCCCGCGTTGCTCTGGTTGGCCGCCACGGATTTGGTAGTAACGGTCTTTATAGGCCCGAATAGTCTTCTCGACTTCTTGGTTAGGTATTTCGATCCGGAGTAAGTCAATGACATTGATCGAATCGTAAATATCCCAGCCATTCTCGAGTTTATAGACGGCATCTCGCCACAATATCGCCTTCTCATACTCCCCAGCAGTAGTGGCGACTTTTTCACGTTCCCGCATCATCGCTACAAAAGCTTCATACACACCAGCTTCGGCCCCGCCTTTGCCTACGGTCCGATCTTTAAGGGGAATCCGGTGGGAGAGTTGTTGCTCTTTGGTCATTTGGCGAATCTTTCCTGATCGTTGCCACTGAAAGGCCGTCGAAACAATCTGGTCGTAGTAATGACGGGCTTGATCAATTGTACTCGTGTCAACATCGGGAATAGTTTCGATTATATCGAGCAAATGATAAGCGCCAACCTCAATCATCTCCAATCCCCACCAGGGCTTAGCCGACGCCCACCAAAAGTGGTCAGACGCCAGAGCTTGATCGAGCTTCTGACGAACGGTTGTCCAAGCGGGGTTACTCTGGTCGAGCATCCTAAATTCCTTCAAAACTAGGGCGACAAATTCCCACTGCCAGCCGTGAATCGGGTTTTCCGGATCGTGCCAAGACAAAAATTGGACATTTCTCTTAATGTCTTCGGGGCTTGATGCCCAAGTCGACGCCACCGGCGTAACGGCAACCGTTTCGGGATAGATTCGCAGTAAGTCAGAGACCGTTACCGGCTCAATAGCAGGAATCTCCAATAACTCGAAGAATATTTTTTCCATCCCCGGACGGTGATGACCGAGAGTCTCGCCATCCATACCGGTAAGCAAGTAACGATCAGATTTCAGATCTTCTTCCATCGCCTCCGCAAATGACTCGGGTGAGCGGACTAAAGCGCTCATAATCATATTGCTGGTTCGGCGCTGACGGAAGAAAACACCCAATTTAGTCCCCTCGATAGTGTAAGTTTTTGTGTAATCTACCATATCCGGCTGAGTCCCGAGGGCAATTTCATCAAGGATCACCCATTCGAATCCCAACTCTGCCAAGATTTTCGGCAGGTTAGCCTGATAGCCCATCTCTGGTGGAAAAAATCCCTTCGGCTGATACGCGTCACCCAGAAAATGTTTTGTTGCCTCATTGTTGATAATTATCTGGCGACGAATCTCATCTTCCTCCAATAGTGGCAAGAAAGTATGATACTTGGCGGTGCCAGTGAATTCCACTCGGCCTTCTCGACCAAGTGTGCGGAGGTCGTCAATGAGATCTGAATAACCGAAGTGGTCAAAAAGTTCGAGCAAGGCGGCGCTGACATTTAAAGTCAGACGAACACGAGGATGGCGACGAATTCCTTCGAGTAAAGGACGGTAACTTTGGGTGACAATGGCTTCAAGAATATCGGGCTGCTGATCGGCCGGTTGGTAGATGTGGAGAAAGTTCGCCCAGCGCATTAATACGATTCTCTCAATTTAGCCAGTCAGAGTCAAAACTTTTTGACCGCGAGTTGGTAAGCCTTAATGTATTTCTTGGCCGGTAGCTCCCAAGAATAGGATGTGTTCATCGCCCGACGCATCAGTTCCCACCAACGCTTTTTGTTCTGGAAAACTCGCAACGCCCGCTTAACAGAAACAAAAAGGGCTGAGCTCGTGTAAGCATCGAAAACAAAACCGATGCCAGTATTATTTTTCGGGTTGTAATTTGTGATTGTGCTAGCCAAGCCACCGGTTCGACGAACTAATGGAATCGATCCGTAACGAAGCGAGACCATCTGCCCCAAGCCCGACGGTTCGTAGCGAGACGGCATTAGAAACAAATCCGACCCGGCGTATACCAGACTCCCCAACTCCTCTGAATACGGACGGTAAGCAAATTGGGCTGGATACTTTTTAGCGAATTCATTCAGGGTTTTGACATAGCCGCCCTGGTCGGTACCGACTATCACGAACTGAACGCCAAGATCCAAGATATTGGGCAATACTTCAAAGAGCAAATTAAAACCTTTCTGCTCGGAGATACGAGTATTCATACCAATCATTGGAATCTGATCGTCAACCGTCAAACCAAGTCTGTGCTGGAGGGCTCGTTTATTGTCGTATTTACGATGGAGAATGCCTTCGTCGTAGTTGACCGGTAAGTGTTTGTCGATCCGCGGGTTGAAAATGTTGTAATCGATGCCGTTGCGGATACCAAAGAACCGTCTCTTCTTGGCCTTGAGAAGATCACTCAAGCCATGATCGGTTAATGGCTCCTTCAGTTCTTCGGCGTGTGGTTCGGAAACCGTTGTTACGACATCGGCATAACGGATGCCTCGCTCTAAAAAGTTGAGGTAGCTCATTTTATTACGGTCGGTCGGTACCGGAGTTTCGACATTATCTTTGAATTCCGGGGCAATCTGCCAGGCATTGGTCGTACCGGTAAACGCTGGGTTGTGGATAGTAAAAACCGTCTTAATATTGTTGAGCTTCGAGCGAGCCGGTAGGTTGGCAAAGTAGTTCGGGATTAATCCCGACGGCCAGTCGTGGCAATGGATAATATCCGGCGTCCAGTCGAGAGTTTCCAGCAGAGAAAAGACGGCCTGATTAAAAACTAGGTAGCGATAATTACCGTCAATCCCCCCGTAAACTTGGTCGCGCTGTCCAAACAATTTCGGCTGGTCGAAAAAATATACCGGCACCACTTGGGAGAGGAGACTAGCCATGAATCGATGGGGAATTTTACTTCGGCCGAGACGGAGTGTTTTTGCCCGTCCGATTGGCAGTAACGGAAAGCGTTGACGATCAATCTTACCGTGCAAGGGCATAAAGATTGCGACATCATGGCCGAGACGGTGTAATTCTTTGGGTAAGGCATTCATAACTTCGCCCAAACCGCCGGTTTTAACATAGGGCGCCACTTCCGAAACAACAAATAATATTTTCATCCGAGATTCGTTACTGGAGCGCTTTTAGATATCATTAATCGTTTGCCAAAAGTTTAGATGAATTAGGGGTGACAAGCAAGCCGTTCTAGACCTTATTCTGCCGCAAATAGTCGGCGGCGTCTTCCGGACTCATAACATCGATGATCGTGCCCGAGCCAAGTTCGTAACCGCCGTAGGTAGAGACGCGTGGCGCAATTTCAATATGCCAGTGGTAATAATCAGCTCGTTCAACGCCAGTTGGTAGGTCGTGTAAATAAAGATTGAATGATGGATTTTGGAGAGTTGTGCCCAGCTGACTAACAACTCCCTTCATCACAGTTGCTAATGATTTAATGAGTTCAGGTTTAACGGTGGCGAAGTTGGCAAGATGCTCTTTTGGCAAAACCCAAATTTCAAATGGGAAGCGAGCGGCATAGAAAGTGAAGACAATCAAATCATCAGTTTCGGTTAGAACCCGGACCTTCTCTTCTCGTTCGTGAGATACAAGATCGCAGAAGACACACGACCCGTTGTCGCTGAAATAATCCAACGCCCCGTCTAATTCACGTGAGATTTGGTTCGGGATGATATTGCTGGCAAAAAGTTGGGCGTGGGGGTGGTAGATTGAGGCACCGGCTCTGACGCCCTGATTGTAAATAAGCATTGAGTAGCGAGTATTGCAATCTTGACGCCAGTAGATGTAACGGTGACGGGCCATTTCCAACATCTCAAACCAAGTTTCCTCGGAAAAGTCGTAAATTTGGTGATCGTGATCCTTGGCTACAATTAGATCGTGTCCCCCTGTTGACGGCCGGGCGTTATAAAAGTTATTCTCAAGCTTGAAGGTTCGGGGACTGCAATGCTCAACATCTTCAACAAAAGCTGGAAACTTGTTTGGGGCTACGTAGATAAGGTTGGATTCGTATTCTTTTTGACGAGTATTGTAGGCGCCGGACGCGTTAGTAGTACAGAATGGGCATTCTGCCTTTAGCTGGGGCTTAATTGATTCAGCGGCAACAAAATCAGTCGGTCGCTTCGATCGCTCGGGCGCAATTACCACCCACTCACCAGTAACAATATTCTGACGCAATTGAGGCATATTAAGATTGTAACAGTAATTACCCCTCTGGGAAAAAGTGGGTTAAGATTAGTTTATGGAGGGATTTGGAGAATTGGCGCCTAACGGCGAGGAGTTTGTAATAGGGCGACCCGATACGCCACAACCGTGGTTCAATTTACTGACTAATGGGCATTATCGACTTGAGATTGCGCAAGACGGCCAAGCTACCCAAACCCTTGGTTACGACGGCCCAACCAGCCCGACGACACGCTATGTCTATATCCGCGATTTAGACTCAGATAAGTTCTGGTCACTAACTTGGCAACCGGTCGGTGGGCGTTTTGACGCCTTTGAGTGTCGACATAGAGTTGGGGTGACGGATTTCCATTATAAATATGATCAGATCGATGCTTTCGCTAGCGTTTTTGTGCCTGACAAATTCGACGGCGAAGTCTGGCAAATACGCTTGCAGAACATCGGGGATAAAAAACGCCGTTTGGCAGTTTACTTTGTTGCTGGCTTACCAGAAAAGGTCAATGAAGCTGAGATGGAAAAAGGCATGCTGGTCGGCCAGAATCGCCTCGACCCAACCGTAACTTTCTTCTGTGCTAGTGACCGCGCTCTTGATAGTTTTGATTGTAGTCAAGAAGCTTTTTTGGGCCAATACGGCAGCTTTTCAGCTCCGCAAGCCGTCATCGAAGGGAAGGGTGGTAGAAGCACGGCGGCAGGAGAGAATGCTCTGATGACGATCAGCTACCATTTGACCTTGGGGAAAAATGTTACGACTCACTTGAATGTGTTTACTGGCCGGACATTTGATCTGAGCTCCACCCGACAATCCATCACCCTACTCAAACATCCCGGAGCGGTTGCTAAATCCTTAGCGCGGACAGAGGAGCTACAACAAGAATGGCTTAGTCGCGTCACGATCAAGACGCCCGATTCGGACACGAACAAGTTATTCAATAAATTTTGGAAGTTTCAGAGCTTAAACTCGCTTGACCACAATCAGCAGGCACATCTAGATCGCCTAATCACCGGTCTGTCGCTTGGACAAACCACCGCCGCTGACATCGAATCGGTCCTTTCAACCCAAACCAAAAATGGTGAGCTCGATAATGTCAAACCAACCACTACTCTCTGTCGACTGCTTATCGCTTATCTCAAAGAAACTGGCGACTACGATTTATTTCATCGCCGCGTCGAATACCGCGACGGTGGCGACGGCACAGTCTTGCATCATTTTATTCGCGCCCTAAACTACTGCCAAGACCAGCTGTCGGTGAGGGGTCTAATAAAAAATAGGGTTGGCGAGGATTCACTAGAATCAGCGGCGTTGACGGGGGAAGTGGCTTACTATTGGCGGGAAGCTATCCCAATTCTGGAGCATTTTGGCGAGCATCAACTCGTCGATCGGTACACCCGATTACTTGAGAGACTTAAGAGTGCTGTCGATCAGCACCTTCGATCGGGTCGATGTTACAGCGCCGGCATCCACTCAGCGCACGGCAAGATTGGTCAAAAAAATAAACCCCGACAGATCGACGCCGAGGCCCAAGCTTGGTTGATTATCGGTGGTTTAGTCACGCTTGAGCGAGCCAAGGGAGCGCTTCGATCGGTCGATCAGAAGCTGGGCACCAAATACGGGACACTGAATTTCACACCGGTCTATCCACTCGCAAACGATGATTATTGCGAGTCGGTTGATAGTCCGGGAAGCGGTCGCAACTGCGCCATTGTAACTAGTGTTTCGGCTAGATTAGTCTGGGCTAAAGCTTCGATCGGCCAAGGCGACGAGGCACAGCGAGTTTGGAAGCAGATCAATCCGCAAGTAAGAGCGGCCGAACCGACCATCTATCGAGTCGAACCATACATTGTAGCTGATAGTATCAATGGACCTCCGCATCATCATTTCGGGCGAGGGTCTTCTGGTTGGGGTAGTACCGGAGCGGGCATGCTCTGGATAGCTATGCTCGAGCAGATTCTCGGGGTCCAACCAGTTCTGGGTGGGTTGAAGATCGATCCGTGTCTACCAAAAGATTGGCGACAGGTCGAAGTGACACGACAATTTCGAGGGGCGGATTATCATATTCGAATCCAAAATCCGTTTCGGGTTTCGAAGGGCATTGATCGAATTATCGTCGACGGCGTCCGCCTGACCGGCAATGTCATCCGCCCCTTCGCCGGAGGAACACACTTCGTCGAAGTTACTTTAGGGTGACGAAATTAATTGACCAATTAAGTAGTTTTCGACTGCGTCGCGGCTTTTTTGTGAGGGTGAGGGGCTTAGTTGCGAAGCAGCCCCTACACCCTCACACTCCCTACCCCGCACGCTTCCCACAGGGGTGTTGAGAAAACCAAGAGGTTTGAACCGGAAGGGTCGCTGTTCAAACTCTCGGTTTTGTTAATTCGTAGTGTCGCCGAAGAGGTTTTGGTAGCTAGGAACTTTCAGAACAGCCGAGCTGTCACTAAGAGCTGGGGTATTATCAACGTTTGACAGTATTAGATAGCCAACGATGGCGAGTAACAGAAAAAAGCCAAATGCGTACCACAACAAAGCTGGGTGTTCCTTGTCTTGAATCATCACAAGAACTAGACTACAGCAAGTGATGGTTATAACCAAGTCTAATCCTCTCAAATTAACCGACCCGATTGAAAAATTGCCTGGTGTCGGCGAGTTTTTGGGCAAAAAGTTGGGAAATCTTGGCGTCATCACAATCAAAGACTTGCTCGAATTGATTCCAAACCGTCTAGAAGATCGGTCGCAACTAGTGCCGATTAGTCGGTTGTCAGTCAAAATGCCGAGCGTCATTGCCGGCACCATCGAATCTGTCCACAGCCGCCGCAGCCAGCGCGGGGTGATGATTGTTCAAGCCAAAATTCGTGACGAATCGGGAACAATCAACGCCTTGTGGTTTAATCAGCGCTATCTAATGGGCCAACTACGAGTGGGGACAGAGGTGATGCTTTACGGCGAAAAGCGAATCGCCCCAAGCTTGGGCAATCCATTTTTTGTCAAAAAATTGATTAACAATTTGGAAGTAACGCCAATCTATCCGGCGACCGCTGGTTTGTATCAAGCGACAATTCGGCGACTGATTACAACCGCCCGAGGGCTGATTAGTCAATTTCAAGACATCGTCCCCGAAGCATTTCGTCGCGACCAAATATTACCTAGCCGCGCCGAAGCGATTGACGCCGTTCACTTTGCCACCGACACTGCTGCTCTAGAGGGAGCGAGGCAGTTACTAGGGCTCGAGGAGCTGTTAGTCTTATCGACCCAAGTCTTGCTCGCCAAAAAAGAGCGCCTAGCTCTCCGAGCAGAAAAGTTTGATATCAATACTGAAGAATTGAAGAAAGTTGTCGGGGCTCTGCCCTTCAAATTAACTGACGGCCAGCGCCGCGCCAGCTGGCAGATTGTCCAAGATTTAGCGCTCGACCACCCAATGTATCGCCTGCTTTATGGCGAAGTGGGTAGCGGCAAAACGGCGGTAGCGATGATCGCCGCCGCGGCTATTTGCCAGAACCAGCGACAGGTAATTTGGTTAAATCCAACCGCTATCTTAGCCATCCAGCAGGCCGAGACGCTCCGAGATATTCTCGCTCCATTGGGCCTGAAAGTTGCCCTGGTCACGAGTGCGACCAAAGAAAACCACCTCGAGGCCGATGTTGTTGTCGGCACTCACGCTCTGTTGGAGCCAAAAATTAAATTCAACAATTTGGGGCTAATTATTATTGACGAGCAACATCGTTTTGGCGTCGAACAGCGGCAGACCGTTTTGGCTCGATACCCCACCACTCACTTATTAATGATGAGCGCCACCCCGATCCCCCGTTCTCTTGCCCAAAGTTTGTTCGGCTATTTGGATATTACTTACTTGCTCGACAAACCTGTTCATCAAAAACCGGTCACGACCGTCGTGTTTGATGAAAATGGTCGGTCAGAAGCTGAGAAAGAAATTGAGAAAAGAATCAACGCTGGTCAGCCGGGATTTGTCATCTGTCCGCTGATTAACGAATCGGCCGTCAGCTCGGCGACGCTGTTCACAGCCGAGCGAAAAGCGGTAACCGCCGAAGAGCATCGATTAACAGCCAGATTTCCAACTGCAAGGATCGGTGTCGTTCACGGCAAGATCAAAAGTGAGGCGCGGGAGAAGATTATTAAACAGTTCAAAACTGGTGGAATAGATATTTTGCTATCCACAACGGTGGTTGAGGTTGGTATCGACAATCCGCTGGCGAGCTGGATTTTGATTGAAGAGGCCGATCGGTTTGGACTGGCGACTTTGCATCAGTTGCGCGGTCGAGTCGGTCGCGGTGAACGAGAGTCCGTTTGCTATCTGGCTCAATCAGTCGAAACAGAGCTCGCCAAAAAACGCCTGGCGGTCTTGGCCGAAACCAGTGACGGTTTAAAAATAGCCGAAGCCGATTTGGAACTGCGCGGCCCCGGTGAGTTAGTAGGCATCGAACAAAGCGGTCTGCCGCAACTAAAGTACGCGACTCTATCCGACGCCCCGGCGATTAAGACGGCTTTTGGCGCGGCCGAGCAAATTCTGGCCACCGGACTCGACAGTTATCCCGAATTAAAAAAAGTTGTGCTACAACATAAGGATGGCAAAACGCGCTCTTGAGAACCAGCTCGGCGGTAATATCGGCTGGGTTTTGGTGATGCTGGTGGTGGCCGGGTCGAGTTTTTTGCTCGGAACATCAGTTAATAACAAAACTGGCCAGCAATCGACGATCGTTGAGTCAGATACTCCAACCCAATCGGTCATTAGTGATATTAGTAGTACTTTACAAAACCCTACGCCAACCTCTTCGACGGCATCAAGCGATACCACCGCAACCGCGACGCCGACTACGGGGATTGTTAATATCAACACCGCTTCAGTTAGCGAGCTCGATACCTTGCCTGGCATCGGCCCAGCTTACGCCAACGCGATAATCAACTATCGCACCACCAACGGCCCGTTCATTCGCATTGAAGATATCGAAAAAGTCAAAGGCATCGGCCCAAAGACGTTTGAGAAAATGAAAAGCCGAATCACGATCTAGGACTCGATTTTCACTCCAAAATAACGTAGAATTGAAGGTGTATTTCGGGCGAGTGGCGAAATGGTTTACGCACTGGTTTTAGGAACCAGCGCCGAAAGGCATGTGGGTTCGAGTCCCACCTCGCCCACAAAAACGATTCCATTTTCGGAAACCACATATTGATAGGCAAGGCGAGCTACTACTGCACCCACGCGCAAATGAGATTTTGTGGGCAGAACTAGGGCCCAGCCTGCAATTGCAGTCTGGGCTCTTTGGTCTAAGCGCGGTCTAGGAGAGTGATGCGTTGCGATAGTCGGTGACAAGCATCGCCCAGCTCTCTTCTTGGAGTTTGAACCCCAGAACCTTCTCCACTGTAGCGAGTCGCTGAAGGATGTCGATATTGGCCGACAGCCCGTGAGACGCAAAGGCTTGCATGATTCCCGCAGGAATCTCGCTGACCTCAAGATTGAATGACTCGGAGGGTGCTGCTTGACGTATCGTTGAAACGGCATCCTCAAGGCCCATGCGGGCGACAGACTGCAATAAACAGAGCTTTCGCCTTTTGCCAGGAGTCTTGAAAAGCGTGCCTTCTTGCTCCCACCGCTGATAGGTTCGACTGCCGACGCCGAGAAATGCCGCCATCTCCTTCTGCTCTACGCCGAATCGCGTTCGAGCGGCTCTGAGTACTTGTCGTGCGACCTCTGTGTCGGTTATCTCATGCCCTTCTTCCAAGATACGAAGCTGGTCTTTCTGATCTGAACCCACTCGTTACCTCCCTATGAATGAACTTGCGACATTGTAGCTAAGAGCGATGCGCTAGTCAATAGGGGAAGGGGCTATCGTAGGTACATGCGGTAGCTTATTCCTTCGGTAGACGAAACTTTTCGAAGTAGTATTTTCCAGATATGATCTGAGTGCGAATGGCGTTCAGTCGTCTCCACCAAAAAATAGGGCTGTAAACCCTTGAAAAAATAGTATTATTAGTCCATACTTCCACGATCGAGGAGGGTGGTATATGAGACGACCGCATCTTGAGTTCTTGTCTTGCATGCAACAAATGAGGTTGATTCAAGCCCTGGCTCGCCCTGCCAATGAGGGTAGCCTCGAGGCGCGAAACAAGCTTCTGAACTTGGTTTCCTCTCCCCAGCAAGCGAAGTTGCTGGATCGATGGAGAATCCCCGACAATGAGCTTTCGTTCACCTGCTTGGGAGCGATCTCAATCAGCTGACCCGAGACCCGGAAGGCGGTTGGAGCTGTACAACTCCCACCGCCTTTTTCTTATCCTTAAAGTGAGATAAAATATGGTTTGTAATTAGCCGAAGTAGCTCCCACCTTCGCCAAGGCTTCGGTGGGCAAGCAGTGGTAGAGCCGTACATTATAAAATTTGCCGAAGTAGCTCAGTGGTAGAGCACGCGTTTGAAGCACGTGGTGTCGGGTGTTCGATTCACCCCTTCGGCACGGATGAAAAATATTGAAGTTGAATTCCGATCTCAAATTGACAGAAAAATTTACGACCGCGTTTTGAAGTTCCTGTTGAAACACGGGAAGGATCTAGGCGCCGACGATAAGAGAGTTTGGTTCTTCGTTATGCCTGATCGCCTGCTCAAAGTGACGAACAACATTACTAAAAGAACCGGAAAAATAACCTTAAAGCTAACAAAGATTGGCTACGGACACTCCTTTGAAGAGATAGAATTTCCAATCGCCGAAACAGACACCCAAAAAGCAATTAAACTTTTTGAAGAGCTGGGCCATAAGTATTTAGTTGAGCCGATAATTCTTCGTCACGATTTCAAATACAAGGGAGTGGAAGTCGCGGTTAAATACAGTAAAACTTGGGGATACCATCTTGAGTTCGAAGTGATGGTTAGCTCAAAAGACGAGGAATCCGGAGCCGAAAGCTTGATTAGAGGTACCGCCAGTGATCTCGGAGTCGAGATTATGAACAACGACGAGCTGAAGTCTTTCACCCAAAATGTTGAGGAAACCTACGTAAATCCTGTTAATATGCCAAAAGTAAGATGATTATCTCCATCGAAGATTTCCAAAAACTAGACATTCGTATCGGCACCATCACGCAGGCCGAGCGGTTAGAGGACTCTAAAAAACTGCTGAAACTAACAGTGGATTTTGGCGATGAATCTCGAACCATTTTGGCTGGCATCGGCAAAACCATCGAAGATCCGGCCACACTCGTTGGCGAGCAGGCGCCGTTCTTAACTAATCTCGAGCCAAAAGAATTGGCCGGCGTGACGAGCCAGGGGATGATGCTCTGCGCTTCGAACGAAGATGCTCCGGTAATGCTGACACCAGTGACAAAAGTGGAACCGGGGGGTAAAATCAGCTGATGAGCAATTTTTTCACCAGCCGTTTCGCCACCATCGGTAACTATCTCGATTCCCAACGCTTTGCTTGGGCTGATTTAAAGAATCTCTTCAGTTGGAGCTACTGGAGCGAAACAGGGCTGTCGCCGCAAACCTCGTACGGCCTGACAACCATCTTGTTAGTAATCGCGCTAATCGTCGGATTAAGCATTTGGCGCCGACGACTCAAGCTCGCCCAAGCGTCCGTGCCGATCTACGAGGCCCCGATCAATCAACTCGCCAACATCGTCGCTTTCATTATTATTATCGCCATCAGCTACGCCTTTTTCCGCTCCCAAGCAATTACTTATCTTTCAAGTCGGCTGGTCATTCTGGCCAGTCTGGTGGTAATTATCGTCTGGATTGGTTGGGTCGCCTTCTATCAACGACGCGTCGCCCCCGCTAAACGCCGTGACTACCTTGAAAGAGAACGCTTCTTCAGGTATATTCCAAAGAGCAAAGAAAAGTCTCCCAACAAAAAGAAGAATTAATTATGCCTAAAACACTAGCCAGCCCAACTACCATGGATGCACTCGTCGAATTACTCGGCGACACACTCGTACCGTTTACCGACGGTGAAGTTATTGATGTAACGGTTATCTCCACGACCAAAGACCATATCCTGGTTGATGTCGCGGGACTGGCAACCGGCATCATTCCGGAAAAAGAGCTTTCGGCCGACGCCGCCCGTTTTAAAGCCGGCGACACGATCCGTGCCTATGTGCTAACGACCGAAAACGATAACGGCTATGTCATTCTATCGCTCAAAAAAGCCGAGAAGGAAAAGCTTTGGGGCATGCTCGAAAAGCGCAATACCGAAGGCGAAGCAATCAGCGTTAAGGTTATTCAAGCCAACAAAGGCGGCCTCGTCGCCCAGTACGGCGATATGCAAGGTTTTATTCCTGTCAGCCAACTTTCGGCCAAACACTACCCGCGCGTTAACGGCGACCGCAGCCAGATTCAAACCAAACTGATGGAGCTAATCGGTCAGACCATCGATGTTAAGATTATGTCTTACGACAAACCAACCAATAAAATCGTCTTTTCCGAAAAAGCGGCTGGCGATGCTGATTTAGAAGAGAAAGCCCTAAGCTTTGAAGTTGGCCAGCAGGTCAAAGGCAAAGTTACTGGCATTGTCGATTTCGGCTTGTTCGTCGACATCGGCGGCCTAGAGGCACTAGTGCACATTTCCCAAGTTTCCTGGCAGAGAATTAGCAATTTGCGTGACCACTTCACAGCCGGTCAGGAAGTCGAAGCGGAAGTTGTGAGCGTCGAAGGTGGACGCGTCTCGCTATCGATGAAGAAACTTCAACCAGATCCATGGCAGAGCGAGATCAAAAATCTAACCGTCGGCCAAATCATTGACGGCCAAATTACTCGCGTTACTCCTTATGGCGCGTTCGTTCGTTTGAGCGACAATCTCGAGGGCTTGTTCCATGTCAGTCAAATGCCAGAAGGCGCCAAGCCGGACAGCGTTATTAAAGACGGCCAGACCTATTCGTTTGAAGTCGTGACGATTGAGCCAGAGCTCCGCAAAATCTCCCTGAAACTGGCCGACTCCACTAAAAAGTAATCAACAGAAATGCTCCAAGCCAAAACAAACGCAACCGGTTTCGAGCTGAAGAATACCCAGCAAAAATTAACGTTGGCTGAACGAAAGATTGAGCTTGGTGAGCTCACCGTCGACGAGCCAGGCGAATATGAAGCCGATGGCGTCGAAATTGTTTACGGCCAGTCGGCCGCTCTAATCGTCTGGGACAAACTTCAAATTGTTTATGTCTTTGGCGCCGACAAACCAACCGCCTTTGAAAAAGCCCAATTTTCTCCCAGCGATGTCGTCATTTTCAGCCAATCCTTGCCGATCTTAAACAAAACTTTCTTTAATGAGACGCTCGAAAAGTACGACCCGAATTTAGTTATCGTCAGCGCCAAGTCTGATGTCGAAGAAGTTAAGGGATCGATTAAATCTGACCCTGTTGAGAGCGCAAAAATATCCGATACTACCATGCCAGAGGAGGGCCGAGAGTACATTGTTCTCGCCTGATGTCAGCGAAGTCGATTGCCGGATCGCTTCGCCTCGCACACTCGCTCGTCTTGATTCTCCATCAACATCCCGACGGCGACGCTATCGGTTCGGCTTTGGCGCTAGTACGAGCCCTGCCCGAAAAAAAGATAAAACTGGCTTGCGTCAGTCCGATCGCCGGCGTCTTTACCGAGGCGCTTGGTCCATTTTCGATCGATTCATCGTTGTCGCCGAGCGCCGGTCTATTTGTCGTGCTCGACTGCCCTGACCTTAAACGGACCGGTTTTGCGTCAGAGCTGACGCGGTTAGCCAAGCGCCATAAGATCATCGTCATTGATCATCATCAAATGGGTGATTTAGCGACAATCGCCAACGAGTATTATCGTGATCCTAAGGCGTCATCGACCTGCGAAATGGTCGCCAATATTATCGATGAATTGCGTCTGCCGATTACCTCTGGTGTCGCAACGGCCTTGTTGCTGGGAATTCATACCGATACCGGCGGTTTTCAGTACGCCAATACTTCCAGCGACACGCTCCGATTGGCGGCAAGATTGGTTCGTCAAGGCGCCGATTATCAACGCCTGCGCTCAACTTTGGAGCCGCATCGGGAACTGAAAAAGATGCGATTGTGGGGAGAAGTGTTGGGATCAGTTTCGATTAATTCGCTCGGCATCGCCGTCGCCCGGGTTAGTAAAGCGACGCTCGCCAAAACCAGCGCCACCGAAACCGACCTAGCTGGTTTGGCGAAATATCTATGTTCAATCGAAGGCACTAAGGCAACGCTGGTGCTAGTGGAAACTGATGACGGTTGGCGCGGAAGTTTACGAACCCGAAGCCGGACCTTCAATGTTGGTCGTTTAGCTAAACTTTTGGGTGGCAACGGCGGCCGAAAAGTGGCCGGTTTCTTAGCGACAGAGGCGCTGGTTTCCGGTACAATAGGGGGCGTCGTACGCAAAACTGCAGTCAAGAAAGCAGAAAAAAAGTAAAAATGCCGGGGTGGTGTAATGGCAGCCACGGAGGACTTAAAATTCTCTGCTCGAAAGGGCGTGCGGGTTCGACTCCCGCCCCCGGCACGATGGGTGGTTAGCTCAGTTGGTAGAGCACTTGATTTACACTCAAGGGGTCAGAGGTTCGAGCCCTCTACCACCCACATTGACATTTCGAACTCCTGAGTTACGCTTAAGTAGTAATGTACTCAGCGGTTTTGTAGATGAAGAAGATTGAAAAACTAAAAGCTCAGGAATTGAGACGGCAAGGTCACTCTCTCAAGGAAATTACCAAGAGACTAGGAGTTGCCAAAAGTAGCATAAGCCTCTGGGTTAGAGACATCGAGCTAACGAGCGAGCAGAAGATGCGATTAATCGCGAACCACACCAATGCTGAAGTAGTCGAGAGGAGGAGGGCAACTCGACTACGCAATGAATTGGGCAAGAGAAACTTAGTGATCTCTAATGCCCAGAATGAGATTTCTAGACTCAGCAACAAGGAGTTGTGGTTGGTCGGAACAATGCTCTACTGGGCAGAAGGAGGCAAAACTCAAAGCATGGTTAGATTCTCAAATGGTGACCCTGAAATGATAAAGATAATGATGGTATTTTTTAAAAAGATATGCAAAGTTCCTAAAGATAAGTTTCGCGGATATCTTCATATCCATCCCCATTTAGACTACAAATTGGCTGAAAAACACTGGTCGAAAGTTAGCGGTATCAGTTTAGACAAATTCTATAAAACCTACCGAAAAATGATTGTATCAAGTCGAGGCAAAAGAGATAGCTTGCCTCTCGGGACTTTTGATATATATGTGTGCGACGCCAATCTTTTGTTAAAAATAACTGGCTGGACCAGAGGAATTTTCAGCAACTATCAATAGGACTATCCTGTCCACATTCAGCCGATTAGTCGCTCGAACAGGGCGATTTGTTTGGTGATCATACCGTCGATGGAAAAATTGTCTTCGACAAATTTTTTGGCCGTGGTGGTTAAGATTTTTCGGCCCGCATCGTCTGCCAATATCTCTTTGGCTGAATTAGCAAACTGTCGCGGATCGTGAACGACGACGGCAACATGATCAGGGTAGATCTCTGGTTGAATCGGTGAGTAAAGAGCAACAACCGGCGTCTCGGCCAGCATCGCTTCGCCGATGACCAGTCCTTGGGTTTCGGTCTGCGAAGCAAAGACAAAGGCATCGGCGGCGCCGTAAATTTTTTGAGTGTCCTCTTTAGGCAGGGCGCCAGCACAAATCACTTGTCGACCAACGCCCCATTTTTGGGCTTGAGTCTGTGTCTCGACTAAATCTCCCGGGCCAACCAACATTAGGACAGTTTTCTGATCCTGCAGGAGTGGCTGGGTCATTTGAATCAGTTTAGTAATATTCTTCTCTCGAGAGACTCGGCCGACATATAATAGTAGGGTGGCATCGGCTGGAAAATGAAATCGTTCGGCGATCTCATGCTTGGTGTAGGAAGTCTTGGGAATATGAATGCCTGTTGGAATGACATCCATATCTTTCCTGACGCCGTAGAGCGACAAACGCTTGGCAATGACCGAGCTTGGCACAATAACCGCGTCCATCTCGCTGGCGACATCTCGAGAGCGAGTTCGCATTCGCCAAGCGCCGATCTCGCCGGCGTAAGCCCGGCCGTAATCTTCAACGAGGGTGTGATAAGTCAGGACGCTCGGCCGGTCCGATTTCTGCATCGCTTTTTCGAAAGCGTTGGGCGCCCAAGTCAGGGTATGAAGCCAAAAAGCGTCCGGCTGGAAATCTTCGACAATTTTTTCAATCTCGTCACCGGCGCTAGTGACCGAAAAAAGGCGTTCCTTTTTATGGAGTGCCGACATAAACCAGCGACCAATTTCCGAAGAAGTGATTGGATGGTGTTCGGGTCGAGCCTTGCCAATATCGTCGTAGCGCGGGGCAATTATCGCCACCTGGTGTCCGGCCGCCAGAAATCCATCAACACTAGTATTGATCGAGGTAGTGACGCCGTTGGCTAGCGGGTAAGTGACGGAGCCGATGAGGATGTTCATCAGTCAGGAGTGACCGAGGTCAGTTCTTTTGCCGACCGGAGAATGTGTCGCGGATTAAAGGCCAGTCTTCAGCTACAACCGAAATTGCCGCCGCCAGCGGTACCGAAAGTAGCACCCCCATCAAGCCGTAAAGCTTGCCGCCAATGAGAATGGCCAGAATAACAATAAAGGGGTTGAGACCAACGGCTTTGGACATGATGCGTGGGACCAAGACATTGCCCTCAAGTTGCTGAACCACAACATAAACCATTAGGGTTAGAAAACCTTGGAGCGGTGACTCCGCTAGGCCTACAACAACTCCAGGAATGGCGCCAATCCAGGGGCCGAGAATTGGAATGACTTCGGTCAAGCCCGACCACAAACCCAAAGTGAGGGCGTAAGGAGAGCCGACGATAAAGAGACCGATAGTGCTGAAAGCGCCCACGACAAACATCAGGAATAGTTGACCGCGCAACCAGGCGCCAAGTTTGGAAGCGATTTTGCGCGTTGTTTCGCTCAAAGCTTCGTGATGGCCAGCCGGCAGTAGACCGCGATAGATTTTCTTCAAGCCCTCTTCTTCGAGCAGAAGATAGAAGGTCAACACGAGAACGGTGATAACCGCTACCACCCCGCTGATAACACCGACGGTTTTAGAAAATAGCAGCTGGCCAATGTTACCGAGCGAGCCAGATAGTTGGTTGATATTTTTGACAATCAGGTCGGTTAATTGAGGTAAAAACCCATCGCCTTGACGGTCAAGTGACTCGGCATAGGTGGGTAGATTAACGCTAAACTCCTGCATCTGTTCGATCAGCGGCGGCACCAGCAGTGAAAAGATTGCCGCCAGCACCACGAAAATCAGTAAAAAGACCGAGATAACTGCTCCGGGTCGAGTGATGTTCTTGGCCCACCGATCCACGGTTGGCGAAAGTCCGGCGACGATGATTAGAACTAGGAAAAGCAGGACAAAAACATCGCGAATATAATAGACAAACCACAGGGACAGCAGAATGAGGATGAAACGGATGAGGGTGGAGTTGGTGATGTCGATCTTTTGAGGCATTAACTCAAGAGTAACAAAATATATCCTCGGCGAAAATACCATTTTTGAATGGTCGGGGTGACCACGCACTTTTTTAGTCGGGCTGATGAGACTCGAACTCACGACCTCGTCGTCCCGAACGACGCGCGCTACCAACTGCGCTACAGCCCGTTAACTTGACTTCCGACATTATAACCTGTAACGTTCTTTAATTGAACGCAGCAAGCGGCGTTTAGACTGACAGCAGGAGCAAGGAATGCTAACAGCGGTCCTGACCGCATTATCGTCAGCAGTTCGCCAGGCGCGCTTTGAAGACCCTAAGAACAAGATCGAACCAGCTGTTGAGGCTCCTCGGGAAACTTTGGAACAACCGGAGAGTCGCGATCAGCAAGGGTGCGAAACGATCAGAGGGTGCTTCCGAGCGATGGGTATAGACCTTCTCGAAGACGAGTAGGCATCTGTCGAACGAACCAGGGTGGCGGGGATTCCCCCGCCACCCAGAACTTTAGTTTAAGCTAGACTCAAGCCCTCGTAGCTCAGTGGATATTCGACTTTCAGTCTAATTCTACTTACACTACTAGGGCTCACTTCGTTCGCCCTCGTAGCTCAGTAGATAGAGCAGTTCCGTCCTAAGGAAATGGTCGCAGGTGCAACTCCTGCCGAGGGCACAGAAATAACTCAAAGGTCAAAAGTCGAAACTGTGGGGACTACCCGACCTGGTCTTTGAGTTTTGCCGAGGGGTTGAATTGAACAGTTTTGTCGTCCCGAACATAAAAACTGCCGAAGTCAGCGATCACAACTTTTTCGCCTTTTTTGAAGTATTCAGCCAAAGTTTCCGTTAAGGCCTCGACGAATTTACCCGCCTCCTCTTCCGAAAGCTGGCTTTTTTCGGCTAACTTTTTCGCTAACCCACTTCGATCCATTATATTCAGCGTAGCCGAAAAGTAATGGAAATCCCAATCTCGAAACCCCAAAGTCTAAACAAATCTCAATTCCTCAGACTTTACTGTTCCGAACTTTGTGGCTTGATATTTGGAACTTGTTTGGGATTTGTGAGCTAGCGGGCTATTTCTGCTGAAAGCTGATGGCTGACAGCTGAAAAGCCGAGATTTATCTCGCTATTTCCGCAAACCGTGTTTCGCGAATAACGTTAACTTTGACCGTACCCGGGTACTGCAAGTCCGCCTCGATTTTGTTCGCAATATCGCGCGACAGTTTCATCGCCGTCAGATCGTCAATCATCTCTGGCTTGACCAAAATTCGCACTTCACGACCGGCTTGAATGGCGAACGATTTAGCAACACCTGTAAACGAGTTAGCAACATTCTCCAGCTCCGTCATCCTCTTGATAAACTGCTCGGTCGATTCACGACGAGCGCCAGGGCGAGCCGAAGAGATGGCATCGGCCGTGCGCGATAAAATGGCTTCAACGGTTTTGGCGTCGGTATCCTCGTGACTGGCCTCGATACAATGGATAACCTCCTCGCTCATGCCGTATTTGCGAGCCAGCTCGACACCGACATCAACATGCGAGCCGGGCACCTCGTGCGAAACGGCCTTGCCGATATCGTGCAGGAGAGCGCCTTTTTTAGTGATATTAATATCTGCCCCGACTTCTTCCGCCAGAAGCGCAGCAATATGCGTAACTTCGATGGCGTGTTGAAGTTGGTTTTGGCCGTAAGATGTCCGGAACTTCATCGAGCCAAGTAGCTTAACCAATTCCGGGTGGATACCGACCAAGTTCACTTCTTCCACGGCTGCTTCGCCTGCGTCTTTGATTTCGTCCTCAACTTGCGATTGGGCTTTAAGCACTAATTCTTCGATTTTGGCCGGCTGAATTCGACCGTCTTTAATTAGCATTCCCAGAGCTTTACTAGCAACGGCGCGGCGAATTGGGTCGAAACTGGAGATCAAAACCGTTTCCGGCGTTTCGTCGACAATCAAATCGACTCCTGTGGCTTTCTCAAAGGCCTGAATGTTGCGACCTTCCTTGCCAATAATTTTGCCCTTGATCTCGTCGTTAGGTAGGTGGAAAGCGAAAATCGTCATCTCGGCGGTTTGGTCAGTTGCCAGTCGTTCGATCGCGGTTGTGATTAACTCTCGAGCGACGGTGTCCCAATGCGATTTCATCTGCTCTTTCATCGAGCGAATTTTGCGGATGATGTCTTCGGCGTAATCCTTCTCCACTTCTTTGAGCAGATTCTCCCGAGCTTCGTCTTTGGTTAGCTTGGCGATTTTGGCCAGCTCTTTTTCCTGCTGGTCGTGTAGGGCCGTGATGTCGGCTTTGGCCAGTTCTAGTTGCTGGGTTCTGCCTTCCAACTCCGTTTTCTCGCCCTCAATCTTTTCCATCCGACGCTCAATTGAAACTTCTCGTTCACGCAATTGCGACTCGACTTTCTCGAGTTCTTTCCGACGGTCGTTCTCTTCTTTTTTGACTTCTTCTTTGAGTTTGAGCGCTTCTTCTTTACCCTGGAGAATTAATTCTTTATACTTGCCCTCTTGATCCTCTTGCGTGCGTGTTAGTAGTATCTGACGGACGATATATCCAGCGGCCAAGCCAATTCCCGCGGCTAAAGCGCCGATCGTTGTTGGTGTCATGTGTTAGTCCTTTCATATGGTTAGTCATTACGAGTAAAATTGTCGTAACTTTTATTGTTTTGTTTGCTCCTCGCAGTATAGGCCTGACTGCCTGGGCAGTCAAATATCGCTTTCGGCTGTCAGCTTTCAGCTTTCGGCTTTTCCATTTGGCTGTTTGCTGACTACGAGTCTCTAACGAGGAGCGAGCGCTAGCGACATAGCTGGCTTTCGGCTACGCTGAAAGCTATGGAGGTTCATAGCGAAGTTGGTTTGGGCTTGAAGGCGTCGCTCTTAGTATTTGTCTTAATGCTGGTTGGGACTCTCGTTTACTTTGTCGTCCAACAAAACGAAGAGCTGGGCTTGATCTACGCCGCCCAGGATGTCGACGGCGTTATTGTCCGTCATGCCGTGCCAGTTAAAGTTGACAATACTCAACCTGCCCCATAGAGTAATTATAGGAGGAGATTACTATGCAATTAAATGAAGTACACACCGAACACGAACACGCCACCACGAGCTTGAAAGTAGTCTTGCTGGTTTTTGCCATTGTTTTGATTGGAGCCTTGTCGTACCTAGTCTGGGCTTCAAACACCGCCCCAGACACGACCGATAACTCAGCAGCGGTAACAAAAAAAACTACAGCCATTACAACAGCAACGGGTATTGCGGACTGGCAGTCATACACGAACTCAAGCTACGGTTTTAACTTTAAGCATCCCCAGGATTGGATTGCCCGTGAAAATTCAGACCCCACAGCATTGGCAGAGCCTTGGAAAAGCTACACTTTCTATGTTGACTATACTCCCCCAGGTGCTAGCGATCACTTTGGCTACATCGGGATTAGCAAAAAAACCGTAACGCAACTCGGTGCTAGCGAGTATCCCAGCACTACCTCGAGTAAAAGTGAGGATGTCACGATAAATGGCGTCAAGGCCACAAAAATATCGTATACCTTTGTCGGGGGTACGAATGTTAATTATTACATCGTGACTAGAGGGTACACATATTCAATCAGCGGTCCTTGGACGGGAAGTGATGTTGCTTCGGTCGAAGAAATTGCAAATCTAAAGATTGTTGACCAGATAATATCGACCATTACTTTTGAGAAGTAGCCATGGATATTATGCCGCCAGAGAATCAATTGCCACCGCATCACGCCCCAACCGGTTTGAAACTATGGCTAGCTGTTTTTGGGGTTGTTCTGGTAATTGCTCTAGGCTACTTAGTTTGGGCCCAGAATACTGCACCAGACACGACTGATAATTCTGCTGTCGTGACGAAAAAAACTACAGCCATTACTACAGCAACGGGTATTGCCGACTGGCAGTCATACACGAACTCAAGCTACGGTTTTAGCTTTAAGCATCCCCAGGATTGGATCGCCCGTGAAAATTCAGACCCCACAGCATTGGCCGAGCCCTGGAAAAGCTATACCTTCTATGTTGACTATACTCCCCCAGGTGCTAGCGATCACTTTGGCTACATTGGGATTAGCAAAAAAACCGTCACGCAACTCGGTGCTAGCGAGTATCCGAGCACTACCTCGAGTAAAAGTGAGGATGTTACGATCAATGGTGTTAAGGCCACAAAAGTAACCTATACTTTTGTCGGGGGTACGAATGTTAGTTATTACATCCTGACTGGCGGGTACACATATTCAATCAGTGGTCCCTGGACGGGAAGTGATGTTGCTTCGGTCGAAGAAACTGCAAATCTAAAGATTGTTGACCAGATAATATCGACCATTACATTTGAGGAGTAGCCATGGATATCGTGCCGCCATTCTCATAATAAGCGGGTAAACGTACATGACTATATTTCGCTTCGCACTCTTAGTGCATCTGATCTCTGCCAGCGTAGTGATGGGGATAGTATTTTTCTCGCTCGTCTTCTCTGTCAGTAAGCCCCTAGACGAGGTCAAGCTCAAGGCAATTAGCTTCATTCGAAAGTTTGGCCTTCACGCCATGAGTTTGACGGTGATTGCCGGGATATATATGGCCTACCGTAATTGGGACGAGTTGAACTCCAGCCCGATATTCTGGGTCAAGATAGCTCTTATCGGACTTGATTACTTTATCGCCGTTCGTCTCATTAACGCCAAGGTGGCATCAGGACTGTCGGGTGACCTCAATTCAACCCGTGGCCTGACCGTACTGACTTGGAGTTCTTTTATTGCCTTTATTGCCATCTTCGTAATTGGCCGAATCTATTTGTAGCGCCAAAGCTCTTCATTGAACGAGATACCCCGTGGTCTCTGCCACGGGAACATTTATAGTATCTCGTTTAAAAATACCCCCGTCGGCTTGCCTCGGGGATATTCATTAATCTTCTTCAATGGGGTAAAATTACCTCTACGGGCTGTGGCGCAGTTGGTAGCGTGCCGCGTTTGGGACGCGGAGGCCGTGAGTTCGAGTCTCACCAGCCCGACCGAGTATGAAAACTAAGTTGATTAGTTTTGGGATTTTAGCGGCACTAGTGATAGTAGCCGGGTTTGGTGTTAACCAAATTAAGACTAGCTCCAAAACCACGCTTAGCGCCGAGACAGCTCCCGCAACCGAACTTGGGATAAGCCAATACGCTCGGAGCGGTGTCCGGATCGGCGAGAAAACTTTCAGTGTCGAACTGGCGCTGACCGACGAACAACAGGCGCTTGGCTTGGGTGAGCGCGATTCATTAGCAACAAACGCTGGGATGTTGTTTGTCTTTGAACCAGCCCAGACGCCGGCGTTTTGGATGAAAGATATGCGCTTTGACCTAGATATCGTCTGGATCTTTGACGGCAAAGTCGTCGATCTCTCGCGCCATGTTCCCGCACCAAATTCTGATGCTTTGCCCCAGAATTTGCCAACCTACTCGCCGAAAATTCAGATTGATTATGTGCTGGAAGTTAATTCTGGCGCCGCCGACAGCATAAAAATCGGCGACCGCGTAGAGATTGTCAACTCGTCCCAAGTCTAGCCTTCGTGAATTTTCAGCCAGGCCATGATGGCGACGCCAGCAATAATCGCCAGTAGCTGTATCAGCGATCGAAAAGGTCGGGTTTCTTTATGTAGTGGGGGGAGTAAATCAACCGCGGCGATATACAGAAATCCCCCCGCAGTTAGTGGGATGGCCAGTTGCGCCAATGTCTCCAGCCGACTGCCAAATACTAAGGCCAGCACCGTCCCCAAAACCGCCGTCAAGCCGATGGCAAAGTTAAGCCAAAGGGCTTTCTGGCGAGTAAAGCCAGCGCTGATCAAGACCCCAAAATCCCCAATCTCTTGGGGAATTTCGTGCAACACTACCGCAAAAGTTGTCGCTAGCCCGAGTGGAATTGAAACTAAGTATGAAACTCCGATCAGGACTCCGTCAATAAAGTTGTGCATACCATCAGAGACGAGATTGATGTAACCAACCGGGTGAATATGAACGCCGGAATCTTCGTCGTGGTGGTGATGCCAATGAAGGTACTTTTCAACCAAGAAAAATAACAGGAATCCAGCCATGACCAGATACGATACTGTTAGCTCGCTGTCAAAAGACTTGTAAGCTTCTGGGAGTAGATGGATTAAGGCGTCTCCAAACAAGGCGCCGACCGCTAAACTAACAAGGATAAAAACGATTCGATTGAGAATATCTTGCTTGATCGCCAAAACGATCACCCCGACCAAGGAGATTAGACTGACGAGTACGACACTCAATAAACTATAGAACCAGACCTCCGTCATATAGGGTATATTAACAGCGATGACCTTCAAGGAGCAAGTAATTAGTCAGATTAAACAAATTCCGCAGGGGAAAGTCGCCACTTACGGACAGATTGCCGCTTTGGCCGGTAGTCCTCGAGCGGCTTTAATGGTTGGGCGTATCTTGCGTCAATCCAGCGAAAGTGAGCAATTGCCGTGGCAGAGAGTCATCAACTCGCAGGGTCGCATATCGATTATTAATATGGCCTTTCCAGCCGAATTACAGGCCCAATTGCTTCGTGGTGAGGGAATAAAAGTCGAGGAACGAGCTGGCAGCTACTACATTGATTTGGACCGATACCTCTGGCAGATTTGACAACCCCTGCGCCCTAGTTAGACTTAAGTTAATGACAAACACAAAGCAAAAATCTTGGGGTGAGTTAGCATTCTTGTTTGGAATCGCGTTGGCAATAGTCTTGAGTTTCTTCCCTGATACTTCCGATCGAACGACGCCCGGACTGGTTCTGGCCGTCCTTGGCTTGTTTGTTGGCTTCTTCAACATCACCTACAAAGAAACCAGTAGCTTCCTGGTGGCGGCTATTGTCTTGCTGTTGGTCGGTAGTGCCGGGCTCGATTTTCTGCCTTATATCGGCGACTGGCTGGGTACGGCCTTCATCAATATCAGTCATTTCGTGGCTCCAGCCGCGATGATCGTTGCCTTCAAAACTGTTATCGACCTGGCCAAAAACAGCTAGCGAGCAAGGAAAATAGGGCTAGCACTATTTGAGAGAGATTGAGTTATAGTTTATCGTACCCTTGACTATATATCGTAGTGTACGATACGCTAGTACTATAATGACTCTGGCAATTCTCAAGCAACAAGCAATAGATTTGAGGGGGTTAGGTTACTCGTATAGCTTAATACAAAAAGAAATTGGGGTATCTAAAAGCACCTTAAGTGATTGGCTCAAAGATCTGCCTTACCGTCCAAACGAAATGGTGGTGCGCAGGATAGCGAAGGCTACCAAGCAGATGACAATGGCTCGTAAGAGAGACCGTTTTCAGTCACTGGCCATCGCAAAACAAGAAGCACAAAAAGAATTACCGGCAATTACAAAAAGGGACTTATGGATGCTGGGATTAGCTCTTTATATGGGCGAGGGGTCTAAAACTACTGGGGCTGTCCGTTTCGCTAACTCCGATCCTGAAACTATCAGGTTGATGATGAGGTGGTTTCGTGAAGTGTTGGACCTGAAGAATGATAACTTTCGTCTTCGTGTCCATCTCTACCCAGATAATGACGAGGTTTCAGCAAAGAATTATTGGTCTAAGTTAGCCGGATTACCCAACCATCAGTTTGGTAAGACACAATTTGACACCAGAAAAAACAAGCTCCAGAAGCGACATAACAGCCTCCCATATGGTACACTTCACATTGTGATACTTGCTAGAGGCGAGAAAAGACACGGTATCTTTCTTTTCAGGAAGATCATGTTTTGGGCCGAACAAGTTTTCTCTGACATGCGGGAATAGTTTAATGGTAGAACGAGAGATTTCCAATCTTTCGGCACGGGTTCGATTCCCGTTTCCCGCTCAATGAAAGTTAAGCAGATCATCGGCTGGTACGGAGTCACGGCGATTATCGTTGCTTTTGCGTTGTTGAATTTTAGTGTTCTTGGCACCGACAGTCTCGCTTATCAGCTACTTAATATCACCGGTTCAATCAGTATTATCATTGAGGCATTGTCTAAGAAGGATTATCAACCAGTGGCGTTAAACATTGCCTGGCTATTAGTCGCCAGCTATGGCCTTTGGAAAATCCTTTTTTGAAACGCGTTGCCATTTCCGAGCCAAATGCTAGTGTCGAGTTATGAGTGCTTCTGCTGACATTAATTTGATTTTTGAGTTAGGCGCACTCCGCTATGTCCAGCGGACCTGGCGACATTTCTTAAACGCTGATTTTGCAAATGTCACCGAACACACTTTTCGAATTACTTGGACCGCATTATTGATAGCCAGCAAAGAGAAAGGCGTTGATATCGAGAAGCTAATGAAAATGGCACTGGTCCACGACATTACCGAATCTCGCACTGGTGACGTCGACTATCTCTCCCGCCAATACACCAAACGCAATGAAGATCTAGCGATAGTCGATATCTTGGAGAAAACTTCGCTTAAAGAATTTATTGAGATTTGGCGCGAGTACGAAAAATATGATTGTATTGAAGCCCAAATCGTTAAAGACGCTGACAATCTAGATGTTGAGATCGAACTTCGAGAACAGCAGGCCAATGGCGTAGTGTTGAAAAAATTATGGGGCGCTTCACGACGGCGCGATATTCGTCAGCATAAAATATATACCAAGACCGCTAAAAAGATGTGGGACCAAATTGAGAAGTCCGATCCACACGCCTGGCACTTCTTAGGACGCAATCGTCACAATTCTGGCGACTGGAAGACTCGACAAAAGAAATAATTTCGATATACTGAAATGCATGTCTAAAACAGTTCGAATCATATTAAGTATTGCCTTTGCCATTTTTGTCGCTGGCATTGTTTGGGCGATTGTGGCGACGCGCAACAATAAAAAAGACGCCACTCCCGAAACCGCCAATACGCCGACGCTAGTTGGCACACCAAGCTCAACAGCTACTCCGGCTGTGACGACTCCAGCCACAACGCCAGCACCGGCGACACCGGCCTCAAAGCCAGCCACCAAAAAAGTCACACCAAGATACCGAGTCGTTTTTGTTGAAGAAACGACCGACGAAGTTTCGGCCAGCGCCTGGGCCTCCGCCGGCACGAATACTGACGGTTCCGCTTGGGCCGAAGCTCACGCCGAGTAAGAATAGCGATCAGCTCCTGCTGCGCTAGGGCCGAAGTAATTCGACTTTAGCGTCAGCTTTGGCTGACTATTTGTACCTCACAGGAGAAGACCTTTGGCAAATGAAACTTTCACTTTGAAGCTACCGGAAGTGGGGATAAAGTTGGTTTACGATGCTGACGCCAGCCCTCCCCCGACCATCGACGAAGATCAATTCGACCTGGCGAGAGCTACGGCCGATTATCTGGGTTTGGAGTCGCTTATCAAGACCCTCGAAGAAAAGCGGCGATTGGCGCAAGAAAAGATGATTGAGTTAGCCGGCGACGGCATTCGCTACATCAAAAAGACGCACGGACGCATTCCGAGACTCAAGACCATCGGGGTATACTGCGATTGGGAGATCGATTTGGATAAGCTCAGAGAGCAATTAACTGAGGTCGGTCGTCCCGACATTTACGAGCAGTGCCTCCGACGAGGTGCTCCAGGTCGTTTTGTAGCAACCTACTCGGGTGGAAATCGGGAAGAGGTATTGAGTGATCTTATGATTCAAGTCGAACCCCTCGGCGTTCAGATCAAGCCGTTCGATCGCCAGGTCGAGTATTTTGCTCACATGCCAACTCTCAAGAGACTGTGCTTCGAAGACGGGATCAAGCTTCGAGATGTCCGGATTGCGAAGTACCGAAGCATTGTCTACAAAGACGAGCCGGCAACAAGCCGGTAACGAGTCGACCTTTGCCCAGTGCCCCCATCTGCCAGGTGGGGGAATTTTTTTACTTCTTCAGCAATTCCACAAACACTTCGCTGGGGACTTCAACCCGGCCGAGTTGGCGCATCCGCTTTTTACCTTTGCGCTGTTTATCTAAGAGCTTATTTTTGCGAGTGACATCGCCGCCGTAAAGCTTGGCGATGACATCTTTGCGCACAGCCGAGATATCACTTCGGGCAATTATTTTACCGCCGATCGCCGCTTGTAAGGTGACCTCAAAATTCTGACGAGGAATTAATTCTTTTAGTTTTTCAACCAACCGGCGGCCGTAGCTCTCAGCTTTACTCCGCACCATATGTTGGGTTAGGGCATCAATCTTGTCGCCGGCCACCAGCAGATCAACTGCGACTAGATCGGCCGGACGGTAGTCTTTGAGCTGGTAATCCATCGAGGCGTAGCCAGAAGTGACGGATTTGAGTTTGTCGTAAAAATCGCTAATGACTTCCGAGAGCGGCGCTTCGTAATGGCAAATGACCCGATCGGCGACATACTCAACATTGATGAACACCGCTCGGTTTTGAGACACCAAATCGCTGACGGCGCCGTAATGCTCCTGCGGACAGACCACTTCCAGTTCCACCCACGGCTCGAGCCATTGGTCGCTCTCTTGTTTGTAGGCCACTGATGGCGTGGTCACTAAAATATTAATATCAAATTCCCGATTGAGCCGCTCTTTGATTATCTCTAAATGAAGCAGGCCTAAAAATCCGATGCTGTAACCCGGTCCCAGGGCCTTCGAGCTAACCGGCTCGTAAGACAGCGAGGCATCAGAAAGCTTGAGTTTGTCGAGCGCCACCGTCAGCTCCCGTTCTTTGCCCGGCTCGGGAAAAAACGAAGCAAAAATCATCGGCTTTGAAATTTGATAGCCCGGTAAGGCGTTGGTGGCGGCCGTTGTGACAATCGTGTCGCCGACCCGACAGTCATGCACCGTTTTTAAGCCGGTGGCGACATAGCCAATTTCACCGTTGGCCAATGTGCCATTATCTATCCGTTTGATTTGCAAATAGCCGGCTTGCAAGCAATCAAAATTGACGCCAGTCACTCGCATCATTAGCGGCTGGTTTTTCTTCAATGAGCCGCTAACAACTTTGACATAAGCGACGACCCCCAGAAAAACATCAAAAAAAGAGTCGAAAACTAAGGCTTGCAACGGTTCATCTGGCTTCGATGTTGGCGGAGGAATTCGGGTGGCAATCGCCTCTAATAGCTCGTCAACTCCTTCGCCGGTTTTGCCGGAAACAAAGCAAATATCGTCTTCAGCGCACTGCAATACTTTAACGAGCTGTTGAGCGGTCTCTTCGCTTTGAGCGTGAGGCAGGTCGATTTTATTGACGACTGGAATGATGACTAAATGGTTTTGTTTGGCGAGCTGAAGGTTGGTTAGAGTCTGGGCCTGAATGCCTTGGCTGGCATCGACCAGCAATAAAACCCCTTCGACCGCCGCCAGCGAACGCGAAACTTCATAGCCAAAGTCCACATGGCCGGGAGTGTCGATCAGATTCAATTGATACTTGACACCGCTGTGCTCGTAAAACATACGCGCCGGATTGAGCTTAATTGTGATCCCCTTTTCCCGTTCGAGCTCCATCGTGTCGAGCAGTTGATTGCCTGAGCCAACCTTAACTGTTCCAGTTTTTTCTAGCATTCGATCGGCAAGCGTCGACTTACCGTGATCAACATGAGCGATGATAGCAAAGTTTCTAATTTCCATTTTACTTTGCCATCTTTTTTCCTCGCAATCGCTCGGTCGAAATGATAGCGAAATTTCGGATCTGCATCCCTGTTATTCTACCCGAAAACCGGTAACAGGTCGAGAATTAGAGCTTTTTCCAAATCCACCAAACCGCTAGTGCCACCACAGCAACAATCACCAATGCCCAGCCCAAACAGCCCCAATTGGTCCGATAGCGAAACTTATCTACTTCTCCGTAGAATGATTGTTTGGTCTGATCAGTTGCCATTGTTCTAATTTATTTATTTTGGCCCAGTAACCGTAAACCGCTAAGCCACAGAAGAGACTAGCCAAAATGACAAACAAGTTTTGAGCCGATGGACCGGCCAGAGCCATAATCGACAGGGGCGTAAAAAGTTTGTAACTAACGAACATCACTGCGCCAGAGAGGGCGGCGCCAAAAAAGATCGGCGGGAAATTGGAGCGCAACTCGCTATCGCGCCAAAGGACCGAGAACGGTAGCTTTAAACTCGACCAAAGCAGTAAAGCGTTAATTGTCGAGCCGATCGAGAAAGCCAACGCTAACCCAGCCGGACCGAGCTCGGTATTTTTTACTAGTAGCACTGCGGCCAACCAGGCCATCCCGATTGATATTAAGCTAAAGATAGTCGGCCGGACAGTATCGGAACGAGCAAAATACGATCGGGCCAAAATTAAGATTGAGCCCTGGAACGGCAGGGAAACGATAAACAACCGGAAAGTATCGACCGCCCATTCGGTTTCCAGCGGACTAATGCTGTGACCAATGCTGATATAGAGATTAATAATCGGGCGGCTAAAAATAAAGAAGAATAGGGTAATCGGGGCAAAGATAAAGATAATTAATCTGATTGTCTTGCCGATTAATTCCCTGAATTCGATCTGATCGTCCCGAGCAATCTGACGAGCAAAATCCGGTAGCACTGCCATCGCCAAAGTGTTGGCGAGTAGCAAGACCGGCGCCGTCTGCAGATCGTCGGTCAGACGATAGATGGCGATTGAACCCGAATTAAGATTCGATGCTAAATGATAGAAGACGACCAAAAGCATTTGATTGCCGGTCAAGGCAATCGCTCGAGGTAACATCACTTTCATCACCTGACGGACCCGATCATGAGCTAGACCGAAAGTGAAACGAAACTGCCAACCCAACCGATAGAGACTCGGCAATTGAATCAGAAAGTGAGCGGCCGCGCCGGTAATTACCCCCGCCACTAACACCGACAAGCCGTATTCGGGAATCAATAGCGCCCCACCGATAATCGCCAGATTGTAAATGATTGGGGCCAGGGCGGGAGTGGCAAAGTGGCGCTTGGCTTGCAGGGCCGAACTGGCCAGTTGAGAGATGGTGAAAAAGAGCGGGCTCAACAGCAACACCCGAGCCAGCTCAACAGTTGTCTGTTGGGTGGCTTGGTCAAAGCCGGGGATTAGTAGGGGCAATAAATATGGCATGGCGATGTAAAGCCCGATCATGGCTACAACAATCACCGTAAATCCAGTCGAAATTAGCACATTAAATGTTCGCCAAAATTCCTGATCGTCGCCGTCGGTATCGAGCTTGACCAGCATCGGCAAGACGGCCGTCGCCAAAGCACCAACAATCAGAAAATTGTAAAACAAGTCCGGCAGAACAAAGGCAGCGTAGTAGCTATCAAGCGGCCCGATCGTGCCGTAAGTCAGGCCAACTCGATTGGCGATAATGACATTACGAGCCAAGCCCAAAACATTGCTAATCAAAACTGTTACAAACAAAATGCCCACGGCTTGTTTGAGGTTATGGCTACCCCAAAACATACTGCTTAGGCGTTTGATTGGCGACATTTACCGAGCACGCGCTAATTTGTAGAAACCAACTCCCAACATCAACAATCCGGCCACTAGCGCCAAAATCACATTGATAGTTTTCTGGTCGAATTTAATGGCTAAGAAAGTCTGATTGGGCTTGACCGCCGTATTGGCCAGCGCGGGATCGAACATGACATTAGCGCCTGCTAGTTCTTGACCATCCAGCAGTACGGCCGAAAAAATTGTAAGTTTTTCCGTTTCGAGCGAGCCGAGCACAGACTGATACAAACCGCTCACCTCGCTGAACTTAGTGGCGGAAACCCGATCGGTATCAACTTTTATTTCTGGGTTGAGACCGCTCACAACTTTATTATCCTGATCAAAGAAAACGGCGTAGGCCGTAGCACCAGTCGCCGCGCGAGCCGGGAAGATGGTTAACTCGGCCCGATCGACAGTAGTTGCGGAGCTCAGAGCTGGTAGCTCAAAACTTTTTATCTGTCCCAATACTCGATTGGTAGCGTCGTCGTCCTCGGCCACCACTTGATAGTAATAGCGCTGAGAGGCTGCTAAGCCAGCGATTCTGATAGCGGCTTGATCGGCGCGTGTCGAGTAATCGGCTCGATTGCCGAGCGCCGTCGTGGCACCGAAAGCAACTGAGACTCTGGCCGGGTGTTCAAGGTGGACTAAAATTACCGCCGAGCTGGGCGTTAGGATCGACGAAGTTGAAAGAATTCTTTGGCTGGAAAACACCACCTCGTCTTGGGTGGTAATAGCGTTTACTTTTAGTGAGTCGTCAGTCGGGGTAGCAATAGCCATGTTGGAGACGCTAACTTGAGCATCAATGACCGATTCGACCACATTCTCTACTCCTTTGGCGCCCGGAGTACTGGCGACGGCCAGCAGAGTATTGGCGGCGGTCAGGGTCAAATTAGTCGCTCCTTCAGCCAGGGTTGTGAAAGTCAGCGAGACCAAACTCAAGCCCGTTGCTGCTTGGTTTGATTGGACCTGGTCCTCGACTGGCACCATCACCAAGAAAAGCTTACCGTTTTCTACCTTGGAGAAAACCTTTTTCCACCGGACCGCCGGCTTGAAATCGGTCGGGTTGACAATTTTGGGATCAAAATTAAGTTCCAGCTGGACGCCGGTCAGGTCGGCCGAAGCGGACAGATCGGCTAGAATTTCGATCTTGAAAGTTGTCTCGGGCTTAGCCTGAATTGATGATTGGCTAAAATAGAGCGTCGCGGATGAAGAGGCGGCTTTAAAAACAACTCTGCTCAAGAAGGCCGAACCGACAATCAGCAGAATCGTCACGATACTAACCAGCACAAAAGCCGTTCGGGTCGAGACGGCACGAAGGCTCATGACCGGCTCCAACTCTGGCCGTCCGGTCGTTCAACGCCGGCACGACGGTTAATTCTGGTCAAACTCAAGTCTAAGACGCTGACTTTCTTGTCTCGGTCGAGATCATTGAGAGAAATTTTGGTCTCATCATTGCTAAAGAGCGCCGAACTGACCTGGGTTTCGTCATTGGAATCAATAATATTGTCGTTGTTGACATCCCCCAAACTCGGGGCGAATTGATAACGACCTTTGATCGAGTCAATCTGGACGCGGAAGGCCAGCTGGCCGGAAATTTTAACAAAAATGAACTGCGGCTCACTGCCGAGACCAGACAATTTGGCGAGGGTAATGTAGCGACACTCATCAATAGCCACTTCGATGTCAAGCAAAATTTTTGGGGTCTTGGCATCGAGGTCGGTGGCGACAACGGCGGCTGACAGCGGACAGTACTGATCGGGTAGATGCGTCAGCTCGATCGTCCCTTGTCGGGTTTGAGTCGTGATCGGCTTTGACAGCGTATACGCTGCCAATATTGATACGACTACAACCAAAACAACAAGCACTTTGCTACGCATGTGTAGCTTCAGATTACCACTTAGGGGCGCTATCGAGCTAGTGGTGAGCCGATTGGTGAGAGTGCAATTTGTTCACCGCCCACCAGATGGTCAGTAATACCCCGACAAGAATGCTGTTGACGACTACGAAGTCGGTCAAGACATTGCTGGTCTGGCAGTCGTTGGGAAGGCAGTCGGCTAGCGCCTGGGCGTTCAAGCCAAATTGACGAACATACAATACGACTAATGCTAGATTAGCTAGGAAAATAATAACAACTGCGGTGGTGAGGTAGCCAACGGCAAAACGACGCATTGTCCTTTCAGCATACACTGGAAAGTAACTCAAAACTCAAAAGTCAAAAGTCAAAACTAGATATCTAAGAGACAAAGATCAAAGTCGATCGGCCAGATAGCGGACAAAAGTAGCTGTATGACCAGAGATGTAAGATACTAGTAGTTGATGAATATTCGACGAGCAATCCTAGTGGCAGTACTTCTGACCGGGCTGATGTCTGTTACTCCCTCTGCCCAGGCCGCCATTGGTGTCAGTAGCCTAACTGTTAAGGCCACTCTCCAGTTAGATGGAAAAGTGACAGTCGATCAAGAAATTGTCTTGGCTGGCTCGAGCGGCCTCGACTGGCAATTATTTTCTAGTCCGCGTCAGCTCATCGTCAGTGCCGACGGCCAAACGGTTCCCGATAGCAGTTGGCGCTTGATTCGTGACGGAGCAACGAAGCGACTAATTTCCGAAGGAACCGCCGCTAGTCGTTGGAATTTAAGCTACCAAACCGCTGGCAATCTAATTCGCCATAACGACCGCGACCAGTTCTTTTTCAAAGTTTTCCAGGAACCGGGCGTAGCGGTTAATCACACTGAAGTGACTTTTAGCTTGCCTGAACACTCGGCACAAACCGAAATTCAGTCGCTAACCGGGAACGCTTATGCTATCGGCGGCGTGCTGGGGGCAACGAGCGAAGTGACCGGCGCTAAAACGATTACCTACCGGGCTGATTACGCTGGTCCGAAGGGACTAATGACAATCAGTGCTAGTTGGCCCAAGTCAATTCTTCAGCTCAACCGCTTTCAGGAAGCGAAGTTGGCGCTAACGAATCTAGACAGCTTGCCTTGGATTATTCTTGGTGTCTCCTTGCCGCTACTGGCTCTGGTTGTTTTATTGTTTTTGATCGTTCGTCAGCGCCGTCAGGATAGAGTCAAACTTGGCCCGACGATTAGTCTGCTGCCAAGCGAACTCTCACCGATGATCGTTGGAGTGTTGGTCAATAAAAAGATTTATCCGGAGGAGATCGTGGCCTTACTGGTCGATCTTTGTTATCGCGGCTATTTAGTGATTATAAAAAATGGGCCGGATTATTTTTTTGGTAAGAGGAAACCGCCCGATCAACATCTCCAACTGTGGGAAAAAAACATTCTGGAACAAGTCTTACCGAAGTTGGAAAATAAAATATCCGCCTCCGAGATTACCGCCTTTCACAAACAAGCCCTTTTTAGTCTGCCGGTTCATGACGCATTCAACGATATCTACGAGATTATTACCCAACAACACTATTTCGTTGAGAATCCGCACCTCACCAGAATTCGTTACAAATTGATTGCCCTACTGTTGTATTTTGCCAGCGTTGCAGGTTTGGTTTGGACAGCCGTCAGCGACATCACGCCCTACTTACTCATTCCGTTAATCGGCACTATCGTTCTTTCGTGGTTAATTTTACGCCTAACTGCCGGGCTGACCCGATACAGTCAGACCGGTCTGAAACAACGGGCGGCCTGGCTTTCATATAGTCAGTACTTGGGTTCGCCCGACCCGATCGATCCGGCGATGGCGCGCAATCAAACTTTTGAGAGGTATCTATCGTATGCGATTGTGCTCGGCAAAACCGCCGAATGGGTTAATCGTTTTGAGCAATCATCTAGCACGATCGTCCAGCCGGATTGGCTGGTGGCGTATTCGGAAGTCGATGCCGATACTGTCGGCGGAGAATTGGTGGAATTTGTTAGCAGAACCTCCAAGCTCCTCACCACGCTGCGCGGCCCACTGGTTAATTAGCCGCTTGGGCGGAAAGCTGGAAGATTTCTGAACCGATTTTGCCGATTAGAAAGCTTCTGGGGACCGGTCCCCAGGCTCGGGAGTCCGAGCTATTGGCGCGGTTATCTCCGAAAACAAAATACTCGTTACTCTGGAGGGTTCGGGTTAGTTCGTTGGAAGTGGTGACGCTCGAGTCGAGGTAGCTTTCTTCCAAATGAGCGTCGTTAATGTAAACCAGCCCGGCACTAACCCGAACGGTTTCGCCCGGCAGACCGACAATTCGCTTGATGAAGCGTTTTTCGGTTTCGCCCGGCCAATACATCGCCACCACATCACCGCGCTCTGGCGAGGCGTACCGATAAGCAATTTTGTTAATCATGAGCACCTCGCCGTCGGTGAAATTAGGTATCATACTCTTGCCCCTCACCACCAGAACCGACAGGAAAAAATAGTGGGTCAGTAACCCAACTATTAATAAAATCGTCGCGATTTTAGAAAAATCGTAGATCCAGCCGGTAATCCAGAAAAGTTTCTCTAATCCCTTAGGCGACGACATTGTTTGCTACTTTTAGTGTAGCAAACACAGCCCGTAAGTCGTCGTCTTCGAGGGTTTCTTTTTCTAGTAATTCTTTGGCCATATGGTGCAGAACTTTGATTTCTTTCTTTAGCAAAGCCACTGCCGTTTTCCAGCCGATATCAATCAAGCGACTAATCTCTTCATCAATTTTAGCAGCAACTTTTTCCGAATGGACTCGGTGCATACCCATTTCGCGGCCCAAGAAAACCATCTCTTCACGCTCACCGAGCTTGATCGGACCGAGCTCGCTCATACCGTAGACCGTCACCATATTACGGGCGATTTCGGTCGCTCGCTCTAGGTCGTTGGAAGCACCGGTCGTCACCTCCTTAAAGATCAGCTCTTCAGCTGCCCGGCCGCCGAGCAGGCGAGCCAGCTCGTGCTCAAACTGACTTTTTGGAATAAGTTTATTGTCTTCTTTGGGCAAGCTTAAAGTGAAACCGAGCGCCATACCGCGAGAAATAATCGACACTTTGTGGACCTCGTCTTTATCAGCCAGCAGATGCCCGACAATAGCGTGACCAGCTTCGTGATAGGCAACGATTTCTTTTTCTTTATCTTTCAGTAAATGACTGGTTCGTTCTGGGCCAAGCAAAACTTTTTCAATCGAATTACGGAAATCCTTTTGCTCGATTTTTTTGCGATTGTCGCGAGCCGCTAAAATCGCTGCTTCATTGGCGACATTGCGCAAATCGGCGCCGGACAAACCCGGGGTACTCTTGGCGACTTCTTCTAAATTAACGTCTTTGGCTAACGGTTTGTTTTTAGAGTGGATAGCCAAAATCTCTGCCCGTTCCGGACGATCGGGCATATCTAAAACAACCTTGCGATCAAACCGGCCCGGACGGAGCAGGGCCGGATCAAGAACATCGGGACGGTTTGTCGCCGCCAGAACAATGACATTAGCTTCGGTATCAAAACCATCCATCTCCACCAAAATTTGATTGAGGGTTTGTTCGCGTTCGTCGTGCGAACCGCCCAAACCGGTGCCGCGCTGGCGGCCAACGGCGTCAAGTTCGTCAATAAAAATAACAGTTGGGGCGGTCTTCTTGGCTTTGGTAAATAAATCACGGACTCGCGAAGCGCCAACACCGACAAACATTTCCACAAATTCGGAAGCGGAGATGGAGTAGAACGGTACGCCGGCTTCACCAGCGACGGCTTTTGCCAGCAATGTTTTACCGACACCAGCCGGTCCAACCAACAAAACCCCTCGGGGAATTTCGGCACCCAGCGCTTTAAACTTGGCTGGATTTTTTAAGAAATCAACGACCTCGACCAACTCTTGCTTAACATGCTTCATGCCGGCGACATCCTTGAAAGTAACGCCTTTCTTGCCGTCGTCCAGCCGAGCGGTCGTTTTACCAAACGACATGGCCTGATTGTTGCCTGAGCGAGCTTGGCGGGTCATAAAGTAAAGTAGTCCGCCGATAAGTAAGAACGGTAGAAAAACAGTCAGTAATGTCGTCCAGAGAGCACCAGAGTCGGGATTTTTGATATTAACCGTTACTTTATCACCAGTAATGCCGTAATCTTTCAGTCCCTGGCTGGCTTCTTTGTAGGCAACGAGTTGAATTTTATCTTTGGTCAGCGCCGTGATTTTATTGCCCTCAACAATTATTTGGTCGACTCGGCCGTCGCCAACTTCTTTAACAATCTGCGAGATGGCAACATCTTGAGTCGGTGTCGTTTTGCCTAAACCAAATAGACTCCAAACGATGGCGACAACAAAAATGACGGTCAAAACCGAAAACAACTGTCGAGAAAATCTGTTTCGTGTTGGCATTACTGAATTCTAGAGTAAAACTCGACTTAAATCAACGATTAATTAGAGCCTGTTTATAATCTAGTGCCGAGGAAAAACGAACACATTTCGAGCGAAAATTACGAAGACCGATGAACCGTATCGGGATACGGTGAGGAAGAATGAGTGATTTGCAGCGGAAATGTGTTTGTTTTAACCGGCAAGCAGTATTTTTTTAGTCTTAATGTTGCGGTTAGATTTTAAACAGGCTCTTAGCTCTTTTGGCTGGACTGACTGGGTTCGATTGGGTATACTGGCTGATAGCGGGGTGGAGCAGTGGTCAGCTCGCGTGGCTCAACAGTATTTTTAGAACTTGGGCGTCTTAGTAGGTAACTATTAAGAAGATTATCCATCAAATTCGGGGAAACCCCTGGTGTAAGCCGAGGCAATCCCGAGCCAAGTCCGCCAACTGGCGGAAAGGTGTAGAGACTGGTAGGTGGAGACCCGTAACAACCTTACGGGCCAAGGGACAGTCCAGACCAAAAATCCATTTTCATCAACCGACGAAATTGGAGCAATGAAAGTTGCAATGGTACGCATAACCACGAGGTCGTTAGTTCGAATCTAACCCCCGCTACTAGCAATTGAACACTGTGAAATTGCGTAACCCCGAGCGACCTGTCCCGAGCTTTGTCGAGGGAAGTCGAGGGGCGCAAGAAATAGAGAAAAACCAGTCGAAAGACTGGTTTTTCTTGAGTTAATCCATTAAAATTACAAGCATGCCGGTGTAGCTCAGTGGTTAGAGCGGACGTTTCATAAGCGTCAGGTCGGAAGTCCAATTCTTCCCACCGGCACAAACAAGTTCGGCCACGAGCGTAAACGAGGGGTTGAAGCGAAGCGGAAAATCGCCGCCCCCGGCACTACTAGCGGAAAAAGTACTCTCATCGGAGCTGCATATTGATTTTTTGGTCAGCGACTATCAGCTTACTAAAGGTTTCGAGGGTCGTTTCAGGGTGAAATCGCCTACTCTATATTAGAGTGTAAGTAAAAATTAAAAATGATAGGTGGATTTACAGAAAAGTTACCCTACTTCAGATTAGACATAGCCAATTTATTGTAAAAACTAGGGTAACTTTATATTTTTACTTACACACCGAAAAAGTACTGCCACCACAGCTGAATATTAGTTTTGGTGGTTGGGGGAGCGGGTTGGATGTCGTTATATAGATTGTCGCTTAAGGCCGGGCTCTGGTCGGTGGTGGTGGTTAATCCTTTAATCGTATAAACATTTTCGTCGGGTTTTTTTAGCCCTAGGCGGCGGCGAGCTTCAACTTCCTGAAACGACGGGGTTTGGTAGTAGGCGATCAACAATTTCAATTTGCTGTTATTAAAGGCCTGTTGGGCGGTCTGGATTTTCTTCTCACGCAAAATTGTTCCCAACTTATGATTGCGAACAATCAAATTGATATTGGAATAAACGGCAAATACAAATAGCCCAACTAACAATACTTTCAGCATAAATTCGCGCGACATTGCCCCCTTCATCACACTCTGACTCTAGCAAAATTGAGCTCCTAACAAAAACGATCCGCCAGATGGCAGATCGTTTTTGCGAGCAGTAGCTCAACTAGCGTCGGTGTCGTCGACGACCGCGGCGTTTAGTTGTTCCCGCAGTATCCTCAGCCTTCGATTCGGCTTTGTTGCGGTCAAACTCTTCTTCCGGTGTCTCTTGAACCGATCGTGATAGCGCATAGAAGCTACCAGCGATGATTAGTAGTAGCACTACTACCACTAAGATGCGAACCCAATCGCGACTGTTTTCGGTATCGGCGACGAGCGGGGGAGTTGGTTCAGTCGGTGTCTCCACCACTGGCTCGGCCGCCTTAACTTTTGGCGCAAATTGAGCCGGAGCAGGTTTCGGTGCAGATACAGGAGTTGTTTTTACTTCCAACGATCCTGAAATAGCTTCAGTTGTTGTTACCTGCTTGCCATTTGTTAGTACGGCTGTTGTCTTCACGCCCTTATTTAAGGTGACAGAGAAGATATTGCTCGCTGTACTTGGGTTGCCGTACTGGTCATAGCCAACTACCTTGAACAGATAGCTTTTACCAGTAGCTAAGTCCATCGCCATTGAGGTGGTGGTGACTTCAAAAGTCTGATGGTCCACCCCGTCGACGGTATAGGTGACTTTGTAGCTAGCCGTGTCAGTCGAGCCGGCTTGCCAGTCTAAAGTGACTCGGCAGTTGCTTGACTCGCAATTAGCCACCACTTTGTTGAGAACCGGTGCGATTGGTCCGACAATATCGTTATTCAACTGCAAGGGCAGACTAACATTGTCGCCCTCGTCAACTAGCACTAACCAGACTCGGCTGTACTTGTTGTCCTCGATGCCAATGGCCGGCCACGATCCGTCGGGATTGCTTAACACCGAACCGATAACGGTGGCGGTTGGATCTTCAGGCGCAGCCGATAATAGGACGACGGCAACTTCTGGTTCGTTCGCCGCTCCCGCTAAACCGGCCACTGTATCGGCCGTGCCCGGCTTGTTTTGATTGACGACAACTTTGTTGGCGTCGATGATCGGCACCAAGTTATCAAGCGCGGTAGCGAGCACGATAGCGCTCGGAGTCGAGTGTTGAGCGTTGAAGTCAATCGCCTCGACAGTGAACTCGTAGCTGACCGGTGCGTTAAGCAGGCCACTGATGGTTTTTTCCAAGGCCAGACCAACATTGATCGGTAGCGACCAAGTTAGATCACCTGCCTTGCGATAGTTGAGTTGGTAGCTGGTCGTATCGACCGACGAAGCGTCCCAAGTCGCTTTCAAACTGCCGCCGTTATCTGATGGGACATCGGCTACTTTGAGATTGGCCGGTGTCAGCGGATTGACGGTATTGACAGTGATGCCGCTACTGCTGGCCATTAAGCTCGTTAATCCAACGCCGTTGGTCGCAACGACATTGACGAAGTAGATCGCGTTTTCCTGAAGCGGGAAACCGAGCGCGCTGTCAGCGACAGTGAAGGTGTAGCTGGTTACCAAGTTCATGCCTTTTAGCGCCACCACATCATTTAATCCGGCCGCGGTGCCCACGCCAGCTTTGTAGCTCGCAACCCCGGATTCTGGATCGGCAAATCCTGTCCAACTGGCATTCAGTTGGTTTGGGTTGGCGGTGAACTGACCATCATCAGTCACTGTGCCAATTGTTGGTGGTGTCGTGTCGGTGGTTCCATTGGCGGCTTTGGGCGAAGCGAAATCAACTGCCCCTAAATCGAGGTTGATTTGAGAAGCCGAATTGTGCCAACTGGTGACTAATAACCCGTCAGTAATGAGGATATTGCGTTCCATCGCCTTTTTGACCGCTGGCGTACTACTACCCTTAAGCGGATTACCGGAACTATCGCAACCAGCTTGATCGATGACGGTTGGTGGATCGCCAATAAGCGGGTTCAATAATTGCATAAAGGTGGTTGACCCACCAGGGCAATTATTGTCAATCTGTAGAATATTACCCGGCGAATTAGTCGAATTTGCCAGGAAGTCTGGCTCAATAGCTAATTTCGAGTTGGCGGCGTCTTTGCGACTAATTAAGAATAGGCCGTTTGCCCCAATTGTTTTCCCTGCGGGAATGTCTAGTACCCCATCGCCGCCGAACTGGGCATTGGTAAGTTGCCAGCCACTGATATCAATTGCGGTATCGGTGGTATTGCGAAGTTCAATCCATTCATCATTTGAGTCTTCGAATGTCCCCATCCACATTAACTCGTTGATCACTACTGCCGGCACGGGATCAGCGGCCTGGGCTGATTTGATGGTCAGCAATTGGGCCGCGACTGTTCCCTGCAGGGCCAGGAGGACAACGAGAAAACGGACGAAGAATATTTGTATCTTATTCATTTTCCATTCTCCTTCTAGTTGTTAAGGTTATTGAAGGAACGCTCAAGCGCCGCCAGGTCTCAATCGAGTGTTCTTAGACACCGAGAGACATTGGCGTTGCGAGCAATCCCCTCATTTATAATTCCCTCCGTACCCTAGAAGAAGAACCCCTAAGATGTCTCAAACAAAATAGCAGATGCTACCCACCTGTCAAATCTGGCTCCCTGTGACCCTTTACCTTATGATGTAAATTGAGTAAAATTACTCCGTTTTAGGGGCCCGTAGCATAGCGGCTAATGCGCTGAGCTTATGTCTCAGATATCGATGGTTCGAGTCCATCCGGGCCCACAATATGATCGCTGTCTTAACGGGCGGAAATTCCAGCGAAAGAACAGTAGCGCTATGGAGTGCCGAGACGGTTGTCGCCGCCCTACGATCGCTAAAGCTTGATCATCAGATAATAGATTGCGCCGAATATAATTGGCAGGAGAGAATCAGTTACATTCAGCCTCAACTAGTAATCCTGGCTCTTCATGGCAAGTTTGGTGAAGATGGGCAAATCCAAAAGATTCTAGAAAAAGCCGGCATTCCGTACACCGGAAGCGGGCCAATGGCGTGTAGGTTATCTTGGAACAAATTAGAAGCTAAGCTAGCGGTTCAAAAACTGGGGTTCCAGACTCCGAAGTGGTCTGTAGACGGTTCCGCAAACCAGTTTCCCGACCCGCCGGTAGTTGTTAAGCCCTCTCAGGAGGGCTCTAGCTTCGGCGTCACCATTGTCAGAAATCATGACCAGCTCTTGCCAGCAATTAGATCCGCCAAGAAATTTGGGCCCGAGGTACTAGTTGAAGAACTTATCGGTGGTACCGAGCTGTCGTGCGGAGTAATCGATCTGCGCGGTTCGGTCGAAGCTTTACCGGTTATTGAGATCGTGCCAAAAAATGAGTTCTTTGATTTTAAGGCCAAGTACGACGGTATAAGTTGTGATGAGATAGTTCCAGCTAGAATTTCCGATGATATGACCAAACAAATCCAGTCTTTTTCCGAGGAAATATTTCGTCAGTTCGGTTGTCGGCATTATGCCCGTATCGATTGGATGTTGCGTGACAAAACGCCTTATTTTCTAGAGTTAAATGTGCTGCCCGGCCTAACAAAAAACTCTCTGATAAACAAAGAGCTACTCAAGGCCGGAATTTCATTCGAAAGCTTTATTGAGCTACTGACCAAGAGGGCCCTGTTTTAACAACTAAAAAATGGTTAGGGCGCCTTAAGCTCAATCTCTTTTTTCGCATAGTCAAAAGCTACCACAAACTGGTCGAAAAAACCGTACTGACCAACAACGCCGTAGTTGTGGCCATCGGTTACTTTGGACAGGAATCCGACATCGATAACTTTTGAGTGTCCGCCAATTTCAATCGTGACTGTGTGAACGAATATTGTTGATATTTGACCCGCCACACCGCTAACTTCTCCTGGCTGACCACTTTCAATATCAATCCCTAAAATCTCGCCGATTTCGGCGTCAAATATACACAAATCGGCACCTGAATCGATCAGAACTTCATAACCGACCGAAAGACCCTTATATTTGACTTTAATTGGGATGACGGGACGGTAGAAGTGATCGAATTTTTTGTAGCCAAACTTCATGCGCCGTAGCCGACGTAGGGAACGAGCTGATCGGGCAATTTGGTTAATATAGGCTCGGCTACGCCCTTGGCAATGGCCTTATCAAGTGCCTGCCTAGCAGTTTTGCCACTACCAACAACGGTTTTCTCGTCACCCTCAAGCGCCACCCATTGGCCACGATATTGACGGTATAAGTCAGTCCAGTCTGTCGTCATTGAATCTATTTTAACAAGAGCTCGGACGAAAACTAGTGGGTTAGTTACAGTACAAGCCTAAAGCGCTACAATTACCTCATATGTTTTCGCGCAAAAGAGTTGGGCTAATCACTTTATTCAGTTTTACCGCCGTCCTGTCACTCGTGGCGGCACTGGGGGCGATTACCTCGCTTAATTTCGAGGGTCGAGTTTTGCCCCGAACGATGGTGGCCGGCGTTGATATCGGTGGCCTACCGTACACGACGGCGACCGAGAAAATCCAGCTCAAGGCCGGTGAGTTAGCTGGATTACAGTTATCTTTTAGCTTAAATGGCAAATCGGCCAGCGCTTCCCTCGATGAATTAGGGGTAAAAGTGGACGAGCAGTCGACTTTGTCGCAGGCAGTTCGGCCACCAAACAGTTTCGATTGGTTGGCACTAAAATATTGGCGGTCGATGTTTAGCTCCAAGACCCTCGGTCTCTCCTACGACGCTGATCCTTCTATCTTACGCCAGAAAGTGGAGACAATTCTCGGCGTCACCACCGCCGCCAAAGACGCCGTCATTAGTTATAGTAACGGCCAACTAGTAGTCAGCGAAGGTCAAAAGGGCATTTCGATTTCGGACACCGCCATCGATACGGCAATAAAAACGGCCCTCTCAAGCGGTACTGCTGCTTCAGCCGAACTGGAATACACCGAAAGTTCACCGATTATCACTACCGAGCTCGCCGCCCAAACAAAAACCGAGGTTGAACAGAAATTCACCCCCATCTACCTCAATTTTGAGGATAAAAATTTCACCATCACCCCAAGCAGTCAGTACTCATTTCTCGATTTTTCCCCTGTCGATGGTCGGATTAGCTATACCATCTCGCAAACTAAAGTTAGTAACTATCTAAACAGTGCTATCGCTTCGAAGATCAACATTAAAATGTTGGTCAAAACAACCCAGTTCGACACCCAGCAAGTAACCCAAGAGGGGAGAGACGGTCGGGAAACCGATCTGACTCGTTTAGCTAAGGATGTTACCCGTACAATTACCGAACGAACTGACACCAGTAATTCACCGATCACTATTAGTACTTGGGCTATCCCCTTCACCGAGAAGACAGTCTATCCCGATTATGTCGCCGGCCTTTGGCCGGGTTTATACATCGACATCAATTTAACCAAACAACGACTCTTTATAATGGTCGGTGAAGTTAAGCAGGCCGAATATATGATCTCGAGCGGCAAAAGGGGCACGCCAACACCGTCAGGAGTTTTCTACATAAAAAACAAAATCTCCTTAGCTCAATCACGGCTGTTTCCGGGGATTTGGATGGAAAAATGGAACGCCCTTGCTCGAACCCCGGACGGAGGGGGATACCAAGGCTACGGATTGCATCGTGTTCCCTGTTTTGATCCACAGTGTAATTCCCGTGAACCGGCCAGCCACTTGGGTCGACCAGTTTCGCACGGCTGTGTTCGGATCGAAGATACCGGCGCCGATTGGGTCTACGATAACGCTCCGGTCGGTACACCGGTGAATATACACAATTAGCCGACAAAGTCGGCAAGTCTCAAGGCTAAAGTCTGAAGTCTGATTTAATGATCAAGTAGCAAGTATTAAGTACTTGAAAATTAAGATTTGATACTTAAATCAGACTTCAGACTTATCACTTTAGCCTTGATGGCTAGACTACAGACTTGCCACTTTAGCCTTTTCTTAATATCCGGGAGAGGAGTTGTATATCCTCGGGGTCGTCTGAATTAATTAATTCCATTTCGGCGTACAGGCTCAAGGCCGCCCGACTCGCCGCAATCACCGCCTCTAGCTGGCCGACAAATTTGACCCGATCGTTTTCGGCCAATATCCGCTCTAGCGACTGGGCTTGCCCAATCATCCTCCTTAACCTGGCCACAAATTTCCTCTTTTCCTGTTCCTGCATTTTATTTAGTAATTCAGTTATTTCGTAATTCAGTAATTCTTTGCTTCCCCACTATACCCTCCTCAATCCCCAATATACCCCCTCCTAGTATATTAATACTAGGAAAGCTCTAAGTATGAAGGCTAAAGTCTAAAGTAAGTAACAATTTTCAAGTTCCAAGTACTTAATACTTCGTCAATTGATACTTACTTTGAACGGCGTGAAAAGCGAGCGATTGTGACAAATCAGACTTTAGACTTGAAACTTTATACTTCGATACTGGTGCCGATTTTGGGAATGACAATATTGGCCGCGGGCAGATGACTTTTGACGAAAGCCAGGTACTTTTCCGCACGGTCTGGTTCGCTGTGGACAATCGCCAAGCGACCGCCTGAAGGCATTTCGATCTTACGAAGCCATTGCATCAGTTCAGAATTATCAGCGTGTCCGGAAAAAGCTTCGGCTACCTCAATCTTGGCTCGGACTGCCACCTCTTGGCCGTGAATGTGAACCGATTTGGCTCCGCCCAGAATAGCTGAACCAAGTGTTCCCGGCGCCTGGAAACCAATAATCAATAAGTATGTGTCTGGCCGTGATAAGTAATGTTTCAGGTGATGAACGATTCGGCCGCCGGCCATCATGCCCGAGCCAGCAATAATCACTTTCGGGTGCGGAGCGTCGTTGATATCTTTTGAGTCCTCAACCGTTGGTGTCAGCGCTAACGAGCCAAAATCAAACAGATTGTGGCCGCCGTGCTCGTCTTTAACCACCTCCCGACGGTAAAGCTCCATGTGGTGTTCGAACACCGCCAGAGCTTCTATGGCCAGCGGACTATCGAGGAAAATCGGCATTTTCGGCAATTGGTGTTTTTCAAACATCTCGTGTAACAAAAAGAGTAGTTCTTGACTGCGTTCAATTGAGAAAGCTGGAATCAAAAGAACCCCGTTGTTTTGGCTGGTCCACTCGAGGGCTTTCTTGACGACTTGCTCCCGGTCATCGGATCCAAGATGCTCTTCGCCGCCGTAAGTGGCTTCGGTGATGACCAAATCCGCCGCAGGCGGTGGCTCGGGTATAGCCAGCAGGGGGCTCGGCCAATGGCCGATATCACCCGAGAAAATAATTTTTTTACCGCCGGCTTCCAGCAAAATTGAAGCTGATCCGAGAATATGACCGGCGTCGTAAAGGGTAAATTGGTCCTGACCGTTCAATCGGTGCGGTTTACGGTAAGGAACCGCTTGAAATTGCTGGAGGGTTCGGTTGAGGTCTTCTTCTTCGTACAACTGGGGTTTTCCCTCCCGTCGACTCCGCTCCTCGGCCAAACCCAGGGCGTCTTTCAGAACGATCGTCGCCAGTTCAATCGTCGCCTCGGTCGCAAAAATCGGTCCATGATAGCCGTGGCGGACCAGCACAGGCAGGCGACCAATGTGGTCTAAATGAGCGTGAGTAACCATAACATGACTAACCTCAGCTGCGTTGTAGGCCAAAGGATCGTCATTTAGTTCAGAGATAGTATCTCGTCCCTGAAAGAGGCCGCAGTCGACTATATATTTATTGCTCTCTGTCTCGATTAAAAAATTACTGCCCGTCACCTCGCCAGCGGCCCCGTAAAAAGACACCTTAGTCATGGGAAAAAGTTATCAGTTTACAGTTGCCAGTTTTCAATGTCGCTGATTGCTCGCTGCTTCGAAGTAAGTTTTCGGTAGTACAATGTTCGGAACTATTGATAACTGGATAATTGGAAACTAATTGATAACTGGAAATTGATAACTGAAAATTAGCTGTCATCAGATCAATCAGTAATATGACCGATGTCAATTTTGGCCAGTTTTATAACCTTATCGGCCAATTTTTTGGGGTCGTCGTCAAAAACGATTCTGGCGCGGCCGCGCTTAGCCATGGTCAGTAAATGATCGAGCTCGTCAGAAATACCGCCAGATTCTGTCAAGACGCCGATCGGTTTTTTGTCTTCGAAGGCGATGGTAAACTCGTTCAAGGTACCAATGCGACCGCAGATAAAGATAACAGCATCGGTCGAGCGGATAAAAAGGAGGTTGCGACCAGAGTAACCAAAGCCGGTGTACATCGAGAAATCGGTGTAACGATGAGGGAGTTTGTACTTTTTGACATGCTCCAAGTAGCTGGAAGCGGGCGAGATGCCAACCGTGAAACCGCCGCCTCGTTTTGCTCCTTTGGCCGCCGAAAGCGGAATGCCAGTCGTGTCACCAGTCACCACTACCACGCCCTGTTTGGCTAAGTAATAACCAAGCAGTTCGGCTTTTTTGAACGCATCTGGCAAACAAATATCCTCCGCCGCCCCTGAAATACCGATCTTGATGTGTTGAATCTTCCCTCCCTAGCTTTAAGACTACGGATTAGGTCGCCGAAAGTAAAGCAACTCGTTGCTCGAACAACAGGTTTGCGCTAAACTAGTTTAAGCACCTTACATTTTTTAAATTCTGGGGTAGCTCAGTGGTAGAGCGGTCGACTGTGTCACAAATTCGTCAACAGTTGAAACAACTGACATACGCAGCTTCCTCAAGCAATCGAGGTTGAAAAACGGGGTTAATTGTCCACCTATGTTGAAACTACGGTGGATGCGCCAAAGCGTTTCGCGAAGGCGTTCGGGAAGCCCTCCTTGGGAACTGTTACCAAGTGGGTAATCCGCAGCCAAGCCAATTTAGAAATATTTTGGAAGGTTCAGAGGCCATACGCCCCGCATCCCATGTGGATGATGAGATGTCGTCGAAATTCGACTCGTCTCACCACCAATTGGGGATGATGAGATGGTCCACGCCATTAGGAAACTAGTGGATTAAGTGTAATCGATTGGTCGTGGGTTCGAATCCCACCCCCAGAGCCAGCTTTCGCCAAGGCTTCAGCATGGCAAGCCAGTCTT
>JBBUAP010000001.1:0-196796 GCA_038058635.1 Patescibacteria group bacterium | reverse complement strand
TGCTATGATTTCAGCATGGCAAGCCAGTCTTTGCTATGATTTCAGCATGGCAAGCCAGTCTTTGCTATGATTTCAGCATGGCAAGCTCTCCTTCGCTAAAGCTACGGAAGAGCAAGCCAGCAAACAGATGTATTATTGCTATATACTATTGAGCTCAAAATCACATATTTTCTATTACGGTTCCACACAGAACTTAGGGAAGAGGTTTGAGCTCCATGAGTCCGGTTCCGTCGAGTCAACAAAACCTCATCGCCCGTGGAAGCTAGTGTGGTATGGTGCATTCAGCACAATGAAAGAAGCGAGTGATTTTGAGCGATATCTAAAAAGTGGTTCCGGCAGAGCATTTGCCTATAAAAGATTAATTTCTAATGCCTTGGTGAAAGATGTCAATGGCGGTCGTTCCGGTCTGCCGAAGCTTGACTTGTCCCGCCGAAGCTCAAAGAGCGAAGGTGGAGGAGCGTAGGTGACCACCCCCAGAGCAAATGAAAATAACTAAACTTGGGCATTGTTGTTTGTTAATTGAGGAAAATGGTTTACGGCTCCTCACCGATCCGGGAAGTTATACAACCGAACCCCAGGAAGAGCTGAAGAATATTGATGTAATTTTGATCACCCACGAGCACCAAGATCACTTGCATATTGATTCACTGAAAATCGTTTTGAACAACAACCCAGAGGCAATAATAATCACCAATACGGCCGTGGCCAAGCTACTCGACGAAGCCGGAATTGGCTACGAACTCGTTAAGAACGGCGAGAAGAGTAACTCTAGCGGGGTTGTCCTAGAAGCATTTGAACAGCCACACGCCGAAATCTACAAAACCTGGCCACGAGTCCTAAATACCGGCTTCTTTATTGCCAATAAATTATTTTACCCGGGTGACGCTTTGATTGATCCGAAGAAACCAATTGAGGTTCTGGCCTTGCCCGTCGCTGGACCGTGGATCAAAATCAGTGAAGCAATTGATTACGCATTGGCGCTCAAACCCAAGCACGCCTTTCCTGTACACGACGGGGGCTTGAAATCTCCGGGTATCGCTTACCGCGTCCCATCAGAAGTTCTGCCCAAGGATGGTATTAACTTTGCCGTCATCGCCGACGGCGAGACGAACGAGTACTAACTCGACATTTTCAGCCTCCGCCGTCCTACGGACTCTGGCGGTCCAACGGGTTCGGGAGTAGAATTTAGGAAATGGAGCCAAAGACCATCGACATCGAATGTAAGGGATATGCCGTAAAGGCTGATATTTACAAAGGTAACAAGGATAGTGTCGTGGCACTCTTCCTGATTGGCCGGACTTCCAGCAGCAGTAAACCACGTTACAAAGAATTTTTACCAAGACTGGCGCAGGACTTGGGCATTACCTCGGTGATATTCGACTACACCGGGCACGGCGATAGTCCGTTTGACATAGAGGATTTAAGTCCAGCCCAGCACTTCTTGGAAGTGATTACTGTCTTCGACTGGATGAAAGAAAAATACCCTAGTCGTAGATTCTTTGTCGTTGGCTCTAGTTATGGCGGCTTCTTGGCAACTCAGCTTACCAAATACAAAAACTTTGATGGTCTTATTCTACAAGCCCCGGCAATTTATAGGCCGGTAGACTTTTATACTCCAGCTAAGAAATGGGATGAAAATGCTACCTACTCCCTTAGGCGCGATGTCGAAGCCTTAGCTAAACACCCGCTACTGGAACGTGCTGCACAGTTTGAGGGCAAGGTGTTACTGGTTGTTCATAAAAGAGATGAACGGATCCCAAAAGAAACGACCGATGCGTATGCTAACGCCCTTCATCCAGAGGTTATTGTAGAAGACATTCCACACTCACTAGGAAAAGCGACTGAACAGGAGCTAGCCAGTTATAATCAAAAGCTTTTTGATTGGATAGCGTCCAACTTATCCTAATAACTCTTTTACAATTCGGGACTCGACATTTCCCGCCTCCGTCGTCCTAACGAACTATGGAAGACTAACGGGTTCGGGAGTAGAATCTCCATTGACAATGCATACTCTTTGTCATACTTTTGATTAGTGAAATACTTTGACTGGGACGAGGTGAAAAACCGCAAATTAAGAGAAGAGCGCGAGATTTGTTTTGAAGATGTGGTCGTGGCGGTCGACGAAGGAAGGATTCTTGATGTACTCTACCATCCCAACTCATCTCGCTACCAACATCAGTTGATACTGGTGATCGAGATCAGCCAGTACGCTTATCTGGTACCGCTAGTCGAAGATGACGACAAGGTTTTCTTCAAAACCATATTTCCCAGCCGGAAAATGACTAAAAGATATTTAATTAAAAAGGAGAAATAAATGAAAACGATTACATTTTCGATGTCGAGCCGCCTGTCGACGAGAGCTATGAGCGTACCCGCGATTATTTACTCACCGAGGTTCATAAAATGAAGTATTTTGAGCTAGACAAAGAGGAGCAAGAGCTACTCGACTCGGTAGAGCGAGGCGACTGGCAGTCAGTTGGGGATTTGGGCAAAACCAAAAGTAAACTCCGGGAGTCGGCCCGCGCTACCCTGAATAAGACAAAAAATATCAATATTCGTTTGTCAGAACGGGTTCTGCAAAAGCTGAAGGTGCGAGCACAACGAGAGGGAATTCCCTACCAAACCTTGGCGGCCTCAATTCTGCATCGCGACACCACTGGACAAAATTAGCACGGCATTTCCCGTCTTCGTTATTGCTAAGGCGGGCAAGTCAGGTTCGGGATGATCAACTCCGATAGCGTTGGTACAACCCCGACTCCAATTACCCACCAACGCTTCATTTAGAGCCTGACAAAATCTAAGGCCGAGGAAAAACGAACCCATTTCGAGCGAAAACCGCGAAGACCAACGAGCCATATCGAGATACGGCGAGGAGTGATGTCGTTTCACTCGCCTCTCACTAGATCGTTTGAGGTGAGTGGTTTGCAGCCGAAATGGGGAAGTTTTAACCGGCCAGCTGTCTTGTTTTATTATTGTATACTACGGTTAGATTTTGTCAGGCTCTTAGTAATAATCTTGAGTGTTAGTAGTTGGCTAGCAACCAGGCAGCGTCGGAAGTCTTCCCTGGGAATCGCACATTCGGCGGTCAGCATCACTTTCAGATCGGTTTGGCCGCTTTTGAGAGCCTGGAGCTGACGCTCTAATTGGTATTGGTTGGTGTTGCCGACTTCTTTAAGAATCGTCTGGTCGTAATCGTTCAAGTCTAATGGCCAGGTTTTCTGGAGGGCGGTCAGAAAGAGCGTCTGGCCAGTTTTGAGTTCGATCGATCTGCCGTCATCGTCGTTCGACAGATCAATCACCAGATTGCTGGTGCTAGAATTACCTCCAGAGGACGAGTTGCTATCATTAGGCTCAACATATCCCGTCAGCTGAACATCGTTCGCAGAGTAGTCGTAAGGGCCCGAACGAACAAACTGCTCGCCGTTGCATTGGAGCGGATTGGCGTCACGATACTCTTTCGTAAAAATGAAGTCGCTCCGTGAACTAACCCCACGAGCTTGGTAAGTGGCAAAGAGTGAATCCGACATCACATCGAAGTACGAGATGAATGTATCATTCCACGGCATCGCCCCAGCTTGGATAGCAATATCTGTTCCTTGGTTAGCACCGATCACCCCAATTTGTTGACCAGCTTTAACCTGGCTACCACTTCCTATACCTTCTAGTGGGTAGATATGGAATAACCGAATATTAAACTGGCTTTCTTGGGTGGGAATAATGGAAATCTGCTTACCAATCGGGGTGTTTTCGTCGCTCATGCTCATAATTCGGCCATCAACTGGGCTATAGATCAGGATATCGGTTTTGCCATCGGGTAGCGGTGGGAGTTGCTGGCCATTAACCTCGCGCCACTGGACACTCTCGTTTCGTTGCGGCGTGAAGTAATGTTTCATGCTTCGACAGGTTTCACCATTGCCGGAGAAGTCATGCCCCTCACCAGAACGGAATTTAGAGATTGAGTAAATCTTCGACAAATCAACAAAATCAGCTTCAATAAATTGCGGCAAATTACTGCGATCAATTCCGTAGCCACTATGAGTAAGGATATAGCCACCAAAAACGATGATCAGCCCGAGCGGTATGACCCCAACCCAGAATTTCCACGATCGCCACATATTCTCATCTTACATATTTTTTGATTAAGCTCGACATTTTGAGGCTCGGGGGTAGAATCAGAATCGATGGGTCGATTAACTACATCTTTGGTTGCAAGCACTTACAAATTTTTGGTCCGACCAATTTTATTTAGGCACAATCCGGAAGTTGCCCATCAAAAAATGACGCTACTCGGGGAAAGAATTGGCCGTCGTCAAGCAATGCTGTCAGTGATCAGAAGTTTTTTTGGCAAGAGATCTCAAAACCTCAAAAAAGTGGTGGCTGGTATCGAATTTCCCTCGCCGATCGGCTTAGCGGCTGGTTTTGATTACCAAGCCAAATTGCCCTGGGTATTAGAAGCGCTCAGGTTTGGATTTGCTACCGTTGGGACGATTACCAATCTACCCTGTGCCGGCAATCCCCGACCGTGGTTAGGGCGGTTGGTCAAATCCCAGTCTCTCTTGGTAAATAAGGGTTTCAAAAATGACGGGATCGTTAAAACTCTGCCTCGACTACAGAAATTACCGTCTAGGATGCCGGTGGGCTTGAGTATCGGCCAGACAAATTCCCCGAAAATCGATACCGAAGAGAGGGCGATTGACGATATGGTGGCCTGTTTCACATACGCAGAGAGTCACCCCCACCAATGCCGCTATTACGAGCTGAATATTAGCTGTCCTAATGTCCAAAAACACATTTCGTTTTACACACCCTCCTCGTTAAGTAAACTACTCGGACGCCTAGAAGAGCTAAACATCAGCCGACCGATTTTCATCAAATGCCCGATTAGCGTCACTGACGACGAACTGATCGATATCGCTGATATGTCCAGCAAGTTTTCGTTTATCTCTGGCTTAGTCATCGGCAACCTCCAGCGCGATCGTAATAACCCTTCTATATATAAGGAGGAGTTGGCCAAATGCGGTCCGGGCAATTTTAGCGGCCGGCCGACGCGCGATCGATCAACCGAGCTAATTAAACTAATTCGATCAAAATTCGGGGCTCGCTTCGCCATTATCGGCTGCGGCGGGGTGTTCAGTGTCGAGGATGCCAAAGTCAAATTTGCCGCCGGGGCTGATCTTGTCCAACTAATCACCGGTCTAATCTTCGAAGGCCCGCAACTTGTTGCTGAAATTAACGAGCAGCTAGCGAACGAGAAGTAAAAGAAGCGCCCCGACCGTAAACGGCCGAGGCGCTGGACAAGTGGTCCGAAGAGCTATGTAAGGCCGAACGCCTCACGGTCGCCGTCGATTGAACGCTGGATCGCCTGGCGGTCAGTCTCGTTAAGCTCTTGACCGGCGAAGATCTTGTCTAGAACGCTTCGGTTATAGAACCGTAGCGCTGAGGCCAAAATATCGTATTCCCGGCGAAGCAGGACATCTTCCGGTAGCGGCATGAAGAGATCGTTGAGATTATCAGTCCCAATCCGAACCTCAACACCTGCATACAGTAGCTCGCATACACGCGCAATCGAGTTGCGCGTTGGCCCGACATGGTTACGCATCTGTCGCATCGACAGCGCTGCGTGCGGGCAGGCGTACACCCCGATCTTGTGTTCGAGCAATCCGTCAGCATCCCGTTTGAAACGCTCTTCGCCGTATGCAGATGGCGAGATCGCATGCACCGCCCAAACCTTTGGCGGGTTCTTCACTCCCGCCGCGGTGTAGGTCCATTTGACCGCGTCGATGAGTCGTTCGGTTCCGTTTTCCTCTGGGGTATTGGTCTGATCGACGTGAACCTGCAAAGGAATATTGAACTCGAGCGCAAGATCGAGCAGTACCCGAAGATGGCCGTCAAAACCAATCGGATGATCGTCATCGCGCTCCGGTAGACCCATGAGAAAATCTGCTTCAGGCGCGAGATCGCGAATCAACTGGTAGCGATCCGATCCCCAGTCTTTGAAGCCAAAAATCGGATAGGCACCGACCTGAAGGTCGTAACCTCTAGGAAGGTACTCCGCTTGCAGTGCCTTGGCAACCCGAAAAGCACGGTCTCCAATATCGACAGAGCAGTCGATGATGGCGTTCATCCCCGCCTCGCCGCCGGCGATTTTGTCCTCAATCACCGATCTCATTCTCTTGAAGAGGTTATCTTCAGTGTAGGCAAGACCTCGATGAAGGACTCCCGTTGTCGTTTGTTTGCGCCTCAATGGGATGTCGACGAAAGCTGACATTCCACCCTCGTGCGCAAAATAGATGTCGTCATAGGTTCTCGCCCTATCCAAATGAACGTGCGAATCGAACCACCCGTTTTTGTCGACAGGATTCTGTCGTTTCGTTGACATATCCGCTCCTCCTAGAAAAGTGCCCTACTCACCCCATGGTTTTCGTAGCTAGAGCGAATGTAGAGTATTAGGTTCGAGCGGTCAACTGTTTGTCAAAACTCGAGTAATAATTCAGGCAGCCGAATTCCCGACAGGCAATTGATACGAGTTACTACGCCTCGAGCCGGTACAGTCTAATCGTTGTCTTTCTGCCAAGATTTGTCGTTTCGGAGGTTTTGGTTGGTTGGTGATTAGGGAAAGAAAAGGCGAGCGAAACTACAACAGTTTTCTCTCCGATGTGCTGGAACAGCCAGGACTCGATTTGGGCGAGAGTTTCGTTAAGTAAATAGAGATAAACAACATCAGCCGTTGCCAGCTGACGCTCAACCTGACTAAAATCGCCCCGAACAATTTTGATATTTTTCGACCGCCCAACGAGCCAAACATTTATTTTCGCTCGCCAGTAGCCGTAGTACGATCGATCGACGCCAACACCCTTCGCCCCGAATTCCGCCGAAGCCAGAATTAGTGACCGAGCGTTGCCACAGCCGAGATCGAAGACCGTCTGGCCGGGTAATAATCCAGCTAATTTCCAACAGTCGCGAATTGCTTTTGGGCTGGCGTAAACGATCGGCGAGCCGGCAATCGTGGCAATCAGTAATGACCCCTGCCAAAAGAGAACAAATACCGTAAGAATTAGTAAGACTAGCAGGGTAAACGCTGTCATCAGACCTTAGTATTAACCTTTTGTCTTGGGAGAAGATGCCGAACAATTCCCGTATCTTTCAGGTTTCCGCAAGCGAGTTTCATAGGTAAATATTATCATCTTTCGGCGAAACATTGCTCGCTTGTTCCGATTGTTCTGGCATACTGTGGTCATAAATGTCTCACTTGATTGGTAGGAAAATATCGGGCTCTCATACCAGCAGGATCGATGTTGCTGAAAGTGTGATTGAAGCCGCGAGTTCGCTTGATTGTGTCAGTAAGATCGTTCTTGGCGTCATTAAGCGGGTGAAATCGCCACCTGTTGGTAAGAGTTTCAAAATTAGTGATGTTCCGGCCGGAATCCGGGTCAAAATCCGGGGACCAAAATCTGTCCAAGAGCTATTTATCTATACTAGTAATCGCCCATTAACGACCGCCACGATCACTGAAGTATTTAACAGCTAGCTACTACCCCTGTGCACCCGCCGGGTGGCAACAGGTTGGGCTGTGTAATTTTGAGTGCAATGAGCAAAGAGATTCCCAGGCAAACGCCTGGGAACCCCCGCTTTCCGTAAAATTAAGACTTCTACTACTTCTTGTTGAGGTATTCTTTTATCTTTTGATTGACTTGAGAGTCGTCCTTCATAACTTCTATATATTTGATAGCGTCACGATTTATCTCCATCCTGTCTGTAGCACCGACTAAGTCATTTTCACCACCAAGCCCGAGTTTGATAAGATCGATCTTCTGAGCCGTGGTAGGGATTGGGGTTTTGTCTGTTGAGCTAGCCGGAAGTAGGTAATACACATCTACCAGCGTGACAATCTGATTTTGCAGGCTGCTAGCGTAGCCGAAGTAGGTCTGACCGTCACCCAAAAAGATGGCTTGTCGAGGCCCCGAAGTATTTGGCTGGCGACTCTGCCACGATGAGTACCCAGACCAAAGCACGGCGATAACAACGATTAGGCCGAGAACTGTTCCGAAAAGTCTTTTATTCATTCTATTGTCTCCTATTTCTAGATTAATTTGTTACAAGTACGGCTACGCCCGAACTGACTGTGTCAGTCATTGATCAGCCACTGTCACCAATATTAGTATTTTTCGGCCAAAAATCAAATCTTGCTTTTTTTGCTAAAATTTGGATCGTGGAACAGTCGAGGTCTCTCTTAGGTTTCCGTCGGGTATTTGATTGTTTTTCAGTGCATCGGTAGACAATCCAAACCTGTTGGGGAGGGTCTTGACAAGTTCCCAGCTTCGCCCATAGTAGAATAGTGAGTAGTTGGTTTGTACTGGTCGACAACAGTCAGCTAGATACACAAGTAATATAAGAAAAAGGAGGAAAAAATAAAAAACATATCATTCATTAAAAAAAGCATTGGCTTATTAGTGGGAGTGGCCACTGCTTCCATCTTCGCAGCAGCTTTAGTAGCTGTGACTCCCATGGCGGCGTTGGCCGCCTCCGCTGACAATGTCGTCGGCACATTCTGGGTCAAACCCAGTAATGGTGTACAGGGGCAAATTAACCTCTTGAATGCGCAAGGTGGCTGGGGTGGTTCCCAGTTGTATGACAACGGTAACCTGCACATCAACACCGATGACCAGCTCTTCTTCGACGCCTCAAGCTTCGTCTTCAAAGCTGGTGCTACCTTCACTGGTTTGCCAGTCGCTTCTGGTGCAGTAGCATTGGCTCCGGCAACGGCCCAGACACTGATGCCAACCGCCGTCGTTGTGCCTTTGACAATCCAAAACGGATCTGGTAGTAACACCAATATCTTGAATTTGAACAGCGCTGCTGGCACAACCGTCTTCAGTGTTGGTCAATTTGGTGATGTCACTGACAGCGGCGCCCTAACAGTTGCTGGTGTCACGACATTAAACGGTAGTGTCGTACTAGGTGATGCTGCTGCTGACACAATCACCTTCACAGGCACACCGACATTCAATGTCGTTGCGGCTACCACCGTCACTGCCACCACATATAACGGTACGGCTGTGACAACTAATGGGTTACTGTTCAACAACCTCACCGCAGGTAACATTACTGTCGGTGGTGCTCAAACAACCGGTACTATCACCGTTGGTATTGCGACCCAAACAGGGAATGTAGTCATCCACGGTGGCTTAACTGGTGGAGCAAACACCTTGTTCAACGGTTCGACTACCTCGACAATCGGCATCGGTGGCTCGTTAACCACAGGTACTCTTACCTTGGGTAACGCTGCTATGACTGGTGTAACCGCGCTCTCCGGTGGTACAACTGCTGCTAACACGGTCTTCGCTGGCACAACAACTGGTTCGATCACCATGGGTGCTGGTTTAACGACTGGTACTTATACTCTAGGTGCCGCCGCCCAAACCGGTGCGGTAGTACTTAACGGTGGTACAACTGCTGCCAACACGATCTTCGCTGGTGTAACAACTGGTTCGATCACACTTGGTGCTGGTAATACAACCGGTAACATCACAATTGGTAACGCTGCCGCCACAAGCGGTATTACCGTTGTAAACGGTGGTACGACTGCCGCGAACACCTTGTTCAACGGCACAACAACCGGTTCGATTGCAACTGGTGGTGCTTTGACAACTGGTAACTTCACAATTGGTAACGCTGCAGCCACGACAAGCCAGACCATCATCAATGGTGGCTTGACCTCGACAACCGCTGCGCCTAACCAACTGTTCCCGAATACGACAACAGGTAACATTTCGATCGGTCAAGGCTTGACGACCGGCGGCGTGTGGATCGGTGGCGGCGTTATTGCCGCTGGCGTAATCAATGTTGCTAACGGTACGGTTGCTGGCGCCGCTTCTGGTGGTGCACAGACAATCAACATTGCTGGTGCCCTCGCAACCGGTGGTGTCTCGACAATCAACATTGGTACGGCTAATGTCGCTAATGTTGTCAATATCGGTAACAACACTGTCGGTGCCGCTGGGGCCATGACCCTCGGTGTCGGCACAGGCGGTTTCAACCTTGGTACTTCCGCTGACGCTCGCACCTTTGCTATTGGTACTGGTGCGGCTGCCAACACTTTCAATGTTGGTACTGGTGCAGCTGTCCAAACTATGAACTTCGGTACTGGCGCGGCCGCGAATCTTATCACCATCGGTTCAACAACCGGTGCGGCTGCGATAACCTTGAATGTTGGTACGGGTAACTTCGCTCTTGTTACTGCCGCTACTTCCGTCATTACTATCGGCGCCGCTCAAACGAGTGGTACGGTGGTCTTCGGTGGTACAGCTGGCACAGGCTTAATCACCATTGGTGCTAGCACCGGCGCACAAGAGATTGACATCGCCACAGGCAACGCCGTTAAGACCATTCTTATGGGTAACGCTACCGCTGGTGGTGCCTCGACAACAACGATTCACTCCGGAACTGGTGCCTTCAACCTCGGTACAACGGCTGATGCGCGAACAACCAGCTTTGTGACTGGCGCAGCTGACCAGGTGTTGAATATCGCTACTGGTGCTGCTACGGGTGGCCACACCATTATTATCGGTGACGCCACAACTAGTACCGGAGCAACCACCGTTCACGCAGGTTCTGGTGGCTTGAACCTAGGTACAACAGCTGACGCTCGAACGATTGCTATTGGTACAGGTGCCGCCATTCAGACGGTTAACCTTGCCACTGGTGATGTTGCCAATGTCATCACTATGGGTGACAACACTGGCGCTCAAGTCGGTACGATTCGACTAGGTGGGGCAAATGTTGTCGTCAACGGTGCCTTCAACTACGCAGTCGACGCCCAAGTAAGTGATGCCTATGTAGTTACGATGGCTCCGGTTGTCACTGGCCTCATCGCGGGTCTGCAGGTATTCATGTATGCCAACACTGTAAACACTGACGGGGCTACAATTGCCGTCAACGGTATCGCTGCGGCAACAATCATCAAGCGGGCCGCCACGGTCTTAGCTACTGGTGACATCCCTGCAGCATCGGTTGCTCACTTGGTGTACAACGGGACCAACTTCCAGTTGATGAACCCGACCATAAACTAGTTGATACTTACAGGTACGCTACCAAAAAAGGGCTTCGGCCCTTTTTTGGTTAATCTAGACCACCGAGACTGACGCTGTTATGATATTAACTATCGATGAGGATTAGCTTTCCCGCAAATAAGATGGGTTTGAGATTGTTTTTAGCTCTACTGATCGCGGTTGGACTCTTTTTCGGCGGTTTTATTATTAGTCAATTCACCAACTCTTCGCGGGCAATCGTCCAGACAATCGACCAGAAAAAAAGTTACTACATTAGTTTTGACGACTACTACTACGAAGTACCGAAACAGAAGGCCGTCGACGACCGGCTCGTTGCCGGCGGGCAGTTTCTCTATAACTTCGGCGCCGCCATCAAAACCAACACTCTCGATGATATTTTCAATGACGGGGCAATCGCCGTTCAAGCGCTGATACCACTCAATGGCGACAACGGAGCATTTGAGCGGTATATCAATGAATCTGTCCAGCCATCGGCCGAGAGCGCTTTCAAGGGTACGGCCGAGGTCACTTTCGACAACCGTCAGAGTGACCAGGTGAGAGTGGCGGAAGTAACCGCTAAAAAGGACGGGACGGTAGTTCGTCGCCAATATATTATTAACTTGCCGCAATCTGTCGCCGTTATCTCCAAAGACGACAGTGAGGCGTTTCGGAGTATTGGAGCATCGGTCGGTCAGGCCTCGGCCAAATTCTCTGATTACGATAAAATGAAGCTCCAGGTGCTAGCTCAATCATATATGCTCAATAATCGGATGTTTGACGATATGTACCGTCTTGCTCATGAAGATTTCCGGGGTGCAACGAGCGTTGAGGCGATAAATCGGCTGGCCGACAAATCAAAAGATATCTTCACCCTGCAAGTTAAGGTTTCCGGCGTTAACTTAACTAAAGACGAAATGACCGCCACAATTCACTATATTGACTCTAAAAACCCCGCTAATAACAAAACCGGGACTCTTGTTTTCCGTAAAAATACCGGGGAGTGGAAGCTTCTCACCCTCCAGCTACCTAGCGGAACTATTACCGGTGCCACCCAAGAATCTCCTAAGTAGCGAGAGTTGATGAAGGTATTGCGTTGTGCTAATGTGAGAAAAATGGAGACTAATATTGTATCTGAATTAATTATGATGAAAGGTGGTAAATGATAAACAGTAGTCCTTACACGCAAAATGTTACCGACACTGATCGCGTCGCCGGTGGTTTCGGCAAGAAATTACGGCGCTGGTTGGTTATTTTAATCGTCGCGGCCGTCGTTGCCGGGGGCGGATACTTCGGCTTCCAGTTTAGTCAACGCAGTCCGAATCAAGAAGATTTACTGAAAACAGCGAGGGAAACCTACGCTGACGACGCCCGCTACATTAGTTTTGGCGCCAATTATGTCTTTGCGGTTCCTAAATCCTACACCATTGACGAGTCCACCTTAGACGGTGTTCAGTTGCTCATTCCTAATGGGTTGAGCGATCTGAAGATTGACAATTTCGAACAGCTCTTTGACGCCGCCATTGTCGCCGTCCAGCCGATGGCCCAGATTACGCCGAACGATAACGGCAGCGTCAAGCAATACATCAAGAAAACCTTACTACCCGACTTGAAAAAGAATTTGAGCGAGGATATCAAGATTAAATACTCAATGCCTGGTAAGTACCGAGCCGCCACGATTACTGTTCACAAGGACGGCCAGTTAGTTCGCCAACTCTTTGTCTACGGCGGAGCCCATCCAGTCATGGTGGCCTCCAAAAGCAATAGTGATGCCTACTACGAAGTTGTCGCAACACTAGTTGGAGTTGAAGACGCCACTGCCACTGCCGAGTTTGAACCAATCAAGAAACTCATCGAGTCGAGTGTAACTCTGGCTCAGCAAGGAAAGATCCAGGAGCTATTTAACAGCGGCTCGGCCGATTTTAAAGAAAAAACTACCGTCAAAGACCTGACATCTGCCGTCAACACCGCTAAGTCGTTCTTGGCGCGAAATGTCGTCGCTCCTGGTGGAGCCCTTCAAGGCGACGGCTTCACCGGAACCCTGACTTTCAATTCAACCAAGAAAGAAGAAGAGCCCGGACTTGGTGCCGTTCACCTAGCGAAAGTAGATGGGGTCTGGAAACTAAACGGCCTAACTCTGCCCGCACCGAAGAAATAGGTCCTCATAGCTGGTCTCCTCGTCCCAACTACCATTACCCCCATATTCCACACCGGGTGTGGAATATGGTTAAACAAGTTCCAATCAGTTTGTACTTGATACTTGGCACTTGATAGTTAAATCAGACTTTAGACTTGTTACTTCAGACTTTACTCAAGTCGGGCTACTTGACGATGATTCTTCGGATCACCAAGACTAATCGCACCAAGTTGGCGAGCAACATCACGACGCCGACAATCAGGACGGCCATGCCGAACGCTTGACTAGGGGAGAGTGCCTGCCGAGGTAAATTTGGGTGGAGGACAGCTGGCAGAATAAATATATTATGGTCTTCGACAGTTATTTGCCCCAACTGGCCGGAGCTGGGTCGGGTGACTTTGGTAGCGACAGGGCGACCGTTAGAGTCCTGGATGACCACGCCGTTTTGATCAATCTTGACTGTCCCGCCCTGACCGTTCTCGACCGTGCCGCCCTGACCGCCTGTTGACCCTCCACCCGTGGAGGGTGGCGGTGTAGCCGAGGGTGACAGCACTATCAACACCGGTGAATCAGCCACTTGGATTTCAATCTGCCCAACTGAGCTTGCCTGGGCCACAATGTTAGTCGATGTTAATGGATCGTAAGTTTTCAGATCCATCACCGCCTGGTTAAATGTCACTGTTGCCCCTTGAGGGCTGACAGATTGTGTACTATCAACTTCGTTCCAAAGCCAAAGCAGGAACTGGCCGTTTCGCTTCTGGAGCAGGGTTTGGCGGAGCGACGATGGCCCTTGCAGGCGATACTTCAACTTCCCGGCCGTAAAGTCTGCCCCAGCGTCCTTTGTCAGCGTAATCATATTCTTTATTGTCGTGAAGGCCGGCTTCTCCCGTCCATTTTTGTCGATCAAGCCGAAGTAATAATCGATACTCGTCGGCGTGGCGCTGGGGCGGATGTAGAGCTCAAAAAGATAGGTTCGGGCAATACCTCGATTGAAAAGTTCGAGCAACCGACGTGACTGATATTTACTAGCCACCGCTTCCGAGAGTAATCTCGATTGGAATTGAGCTGGTTCACCGGCGATATTCGATGAAGTGGCAATGCCGGTCTCGGTAATCATAATCGGCTTGCCGGCGTAGGGTCGACCGAAATTGGCTAGATCAGAGTCGAGGTTGCATAGATTGCCGAGTCCAGGTGCGTTGGGGTCGGAAAGAAAGTGGCAGTACCAGTGGACATTGCCGTAATCAACATAATTTTTGATTGGTCCAGCTTGCTCCAACAACGGCACCGCGGCATAAGTCACTAAAGTCGGGGCGACGACAGTAATATTGGGGGTAGATGGATTGTTCTTGATCCTGTTTGAAAAATCTCGGCTGAACTCAAAGAGCCATTTCGGCCAATCGCTCGGTGGCGGCAAGTTATTCCATACTAATCGAGAGTTATTGTATTCGTTCGGTAATTCAATGCTGTTAATCTTTACGCCTTGGGAAATGTAGGTATTAACCAAGTTGACCGTGGAGTCGATCGATGGTAGATGCGTCGGGGTAGCTAGATTTTTATCGACGACTAAGTCCAATTTAATGCCAGAATCGCTCATTTGCTTTAGGCGTTGGCGGTAATAGTTGTAATCAAGTAAGGCTTCCCGGACATGACGAATGCCAGCGCCGTTAATTTTGCCAAGCAGTATCGAGTCAAAGGTACTGTTCTCCAAATTACTATCCAGGTGGGTATTCACCCCGATCGAATCGACAAATTTATCTGATGAACGGGCCGTGGAATCCAATAATTGGTCTTGCCCAGACGACTTCACATCGTCCGAAGCCTCGAGAGGATTATCGTTAATTAATGTTAAGCCGCCAACTGTCAAAACCACTCCCAATAACAATAAAGACCTGATCGAAGTTCGCCGATTCATCGCTTTTATTATGTACTACGAGAAGTCTTTAGTCGAATTAGCCGCACGGTCGATCCAGTCAAGATTTACTTGCAATTTACTGCCCAAGTGGAATGATTAGGCAAGAAGAGTAGAGACCCTAGAAAGGACTAATAAAAATGATGTGGTACTGGTGGGTAATCATCGCCGTTGTCGTCATCGCCTTAATTTGGTGGATGTCGTCAAAGGGCAAACAGCAGTAAGCTGGCTTTTGAGCCAACTTTCTAGGTTGAAATTAGGTATCGGTTTGTTATACCCGGAACCTGGTGGAGGTTAGGTGTTGTTTGTGTATGGAGACACACATCGGGAGAGTCTTTGGATTTTGGGTGCGGGGCTTTTCTTTTATGAAACGGTGATATAGTGGCTGGTACGGAGTACGGCCACTTCGACTGCGGAGATATCCCGCAGTCCATAGTCGGCGGGATACGCCTCGTAAAGCTCGCAAAAGACATTTTGCTTGCTATGATGGATTTAAAGAGGAGGTGTTAATGTTATTTGGCAAGAGAAAAGACAAGTCGTTTATGGCTGTGGCCATAGTGATGATTTTGGCCGGTATCGTGATTTTTGTGTTCGGTGTTCTGGGTTGGTGGGTTAATGTCGCCGCCGAGGAAACACTCATCGCTTTTCCGTCCCTAAAAGTAATGGGCGGGTTAGTGATTATGGCTCTTGGCTACATTCAGCTCGAGCTAGGTTTATTGCGAGATAAGTAGAATAGCGTAAAAGGACTGCGCCCGATTCGGACGAATCCGAATCGGGCGCCTGGAATGATGGTGGCTTGTCAGTCAGCGCGAAGGCGCTGGCCGATGTCTGGGATACCGACGATCTTTTTGTCCCCCTCGATCAGTGTCGGCCTCGAAACCCGCTCATGCGGGCGGTCGCTTTCAGTCGTCCTGACGACTGGAATTCCCCGCTTTCCGACAATCTCCTCCAACTTCGGAAAGCGCACGCCGGGAAGATAAAGAGCTAATGGCATAATTCCCTCCAACCGCTTCTTGCGGTTTAATAATTTTCTGCCTTTAGGTAGAATTTTGCAAGAGCTTGGTGACAATTCTTGGTATCAGTGTAGGATGAGTAGACGATGTCTAGTGAGTTGTATTTATTGGTGGGTGTAGTCGTCGGCGCTGCCGGTACTTTTGTCTTGCTCAAAAATCGTGGCGATGACCTTAAGTCGGCAACCGAGCATCTGATAATGCTTTCTAAGGAAGCCCTGGCTGGTGACAAGAAGCAGATTTCCACAGATCTCGAGGGGAAGAAGGACGCCATCAAAACTTTAGTTGATGAAATTCGTCTACAACTGAAGGAAACGGACCGCAATTTGCGCAAAAGCGACGAGGATCGAATATCAAACTTTTCCGAGCTAAAAAAGGAGCTCGAAACCCATAAACAGCTGGCCAGCGAGCTTCGTGGTTCGACCGATCAGCTCAAGAACATTCTCTCAAACAATCAGATGCGCGGCGCCTTTGGTGAGCGAATTGCCGAAGATCTACTCAAAATGGCCGGCTTTGTTATTAATCAAGACTATTTTGTTCAGGACAACTCCGGCGAAGGCCGGCCAGATTTTACGATTGTTCTGCCAGACAAAACCAAAGTTAATATCGACGTGAAGTTCCCCTATCAAAATCTACAAAAGTATGTCGAAGCGAGCGACACGGAGGAGAAAAAGCGTCATTTCGATCAATTCCAGCGCGATGTCCGCGAAAAGATTAAACAGATTGCTACCCGCGACTACATCAACCCCGACGACAATACTGTCGATTTTGCCGTCGCCTTTATCCCGAACGAGATGATTTTCAGCTACATCTACGAGCAGTCAAATAACATTTGGGAGGAGGCGATGCAAAAAAAGGTTGTTCTAGCCGGCCCGTACTCGTTTGTGGCCCTGTTACGCTTGGTTAAACAAGCCCATTCCAACTTCCGCTTGCAGTCCAACATTCATCAGATTATCGGCTTGGTTCAAAAGTTTCGCGTTGAGTACGACAAATTCTCCGAATCACTCGATACCCTCGGCGATCGACTCGACTCAACATCAAAACAGTTTCAGGTTGTCTCCTCCACTCGCGCCCGCCAACTCGGCCGGGTGATGGACCAAATCGACTCGCAAAAAGTGCTCGATACGCCCGAGAGTAAGCTCTTGGACTAAAAAAGCCGGGTCTAGCCCGGCTTGGTAAGGAACGGTAACTGCTCCTGGAACATGGTGACGATCAGGTCCTTGATCGCCTGCAAGTCATCTGGCAAGTGACGAAACTGCTTGAGCGTCATCGGCGGCCAATCCGGGGCAAGCGGTCCGAGCACTTCTTCCCACAAGGGGATTCGCTCGAAGTTGCGAATCGATGTCGAGCCAAAGCTCAAATGCTCGTCTGTCGCTTCTACTGTTGCCCCCCAAAGGTAGCGACATACGTTGCGACCACTCCAGCCGTCATCGAAAACATGCTCCTCAACATCGTCAGCGATCAATACCAAATCGACATGCTCGCGGAGATAGTCGCTGAGACCATCGTAGCTAGGCAACAGAACAATCCGATCGCCCTTTTGAATTTGCGTTCGATACATACGCCCTCCCTTTTTCGTAGCGTGTACAGGCAATATTACTCCGAAACATTCTCAATGTCCAGGGTTTCAGGTAAGATTTACGGTGATGAGCCAGCCCAGGCCGGAAAGTGAGATTCGATTAGAAAAGTTAGAGCAGCTGAAGAAGCTGGGGATTAATCCATACCCATCGGCAACGCCTGAGCATATTACTATCGAAGAAGTTCGTGCCAAGAAAGACGGCGCTAAAGTTGCGACCGTCGGGCGGCTGGCTTCTATCCGTAAACACGGCAAAATTGCATTTTTGGATCTGGCGCACGAGGATCACAAGATCCAACTCTTCAGTTCAATCGATAACAAAGAAGTTTTTGAACTAATTGATCTACTCGATACTGGCGATTATATCTGGGTGGATGGCGAGCTTTTCACTACTAAAGCCGGTGAGTTAACAATAAAGCTCGCGCACCTGACGCTCCTAACCAAGGCTCTTCTGCCAATTCCCGAGGGTTGGAACGGTTTAGAGGATGTTGAGACACGCTATCGCCAACGAGCGCTCGACTTCAAGACTAACCCCGAGGCCAGAAAAATTATTCAGGCCCGCTCCAAGATCATTTCCACTCTCCGTCACTTTTTGGAACGCTACAGCTTCATCGAAATTACCACTCCGGTTTTACAGCCAATTCCCGGCGGCGCCACCGCCAAACCGTTTATCACCAAATATAATGTTATGGACGCCGATTTCTACCTGCGTGTTTCTGACGAACTGTATCTCAAGCGCCTAGTTGTCGGTGGCTTCGAAAAAGTTTTTGAGATCGGCCCAGATTTCCGTAACGAAGGCATCTCTCATATGCACAATCCCGAGTTTACGATGTGTGAGTTCTACTGGGCCTATCAGACGCACGAGGATCTGATGAAAGTGACCCAAGAGCTAGTTCAAGAAATCGTTAAAATCGCTTGCGGTGGCCTAAAGATTGAATATCAGAAGCAGAAACTGGATTTCTCTGGCGATTTCATCGTTAAGAAGTACCGTGATTTGATTAAAGAAGAGACCGGCATCGATATCGCCACCGAAGAAACATTTACCAAACTAGACACTGCGCTCAAAGCCAAGAAAATCACTTTCGAGGGTCAGAAGATAAAGGTTTGGAGCGAATTGGTCGATGAATTGTTCAAAAAAGAAGTTCGGCCGAAAATTGTCGCCCCGACTTTTGTGACTGACTACCCAATCTCAACGGCGCCGTTAGCTAAGAAATATGAAGATGATCCCGAAACCGCCCAAAAGTTTCAGCTGATTTGTGCTGGGGGATTTGAGCTAGTTAACGCCTACTCCGAGCTCAACGATCCCCTCGACCAAGAGGCTCGTTTCAAGGAACAGGCCAAGATGAAAGCCGCCGGCTGGGAAGAAGCCCAGGTAATGGACGAGAATTATATCGAGGCCCTAAAATACGGTATGCCACCAACCGCTGGTTGGGGAATGGGAATTGACCGCCTGACGATGATTCTAACCGACCAGCATTCGATCAAGGAAGTGATTCCGTTCCCAACCCTCCGACCTAAACCCTAAATCCTCAAACCTGTTACTAGAGTAGCCACTTTCCTGGCGCTTCTACCCACACCTGTTATTATCCCCTTCTAAAAATACCGAAAAAGCGAGTGGTTTAACCCGTAGGGTCAAGCGAGGCACGAGCGCAGCCCCGAAGCTTTTTCACCTCGCCCCTGCGGGAAGCGTGCGGGGTAGGGAGTGTGAGGGTGTAGGGGGTGCTTCGCAATTGTCGCGAACAGGAGTTCGCTCGCTCTCTTACGAGAGTAACCCCCTCCACCCTCACAAAAAAGCCAGCGACGCAGTCGCAAAATCTATTAGACTAAAAGTCTGTCCAAACCCCTTGACTTTTCAGCTAGCATATGCTACAATCCTGTCGTTACGGTGAGCTAGCGAAACTGGCTTACCGCGATTTTTTCCAACTAGAACAAACAAGGCCGGCGACGGCCAAGGAGGGAGACTTGAAAAAGCTCCTATCGATTCTCGTCGTTCTCGCCGCCGTCGCCACGATGGTGACGGCCCAACCGATGGTCCCGCCCGTCCAGGGCGGCGCAATCGTCGACTCACTCAAGGATACGCAGACCCCGCCGGCAACTCCGGCCGCCATTCCCGGTGGTCCGCAAGGACCGACTGGCCCGCAGGGTCTGGCCGGGCAACCCGGTCCGCAAGGACCGACTGGTCCGCAAGGCGAAAAGGGCCATCCGGGCGAAACCCGGATCGTCTACACTGGAGGCCAGCACGGTCGTCGGACCGTCGCCGCTGCCCAGCCGATCGGCCACAAGAAGGTATACCAGGAGGTCAAATCCTGGAACCCGGCCTCGGTCAAATTCGTCGAGGCCAGGGACGCGAAGAACCTGGCTGAGGCAAAGAAGTACTATGCCGATCAGGCGACCGACCAGGCAATTCTCGACGCTTCGGAAAGGAAGCCGTATCATTTGAAACCTGCCGGCACGCCGGCCACGACCGCCGCTTCGACAGCGGTAACGCCTGAAAAGGCGGAGGGGAAAACCATGGAGACAAACCAAATTCTACTCGTCCTTCTCGCCCTTCTCGCCATCGCCGCAATCGCGGCAGTGGTGTGGGCTCTGCGGGGACGGCAGGCCACCGAGGGACATCCGATCCCGGACGTGAACGGCGTCCAGGCTGCAATGGCAATGCAGCCCCCCGGCGACGAACGGGGAACGGCCTCGTACTTCCTCCCCCTCGCGGGAGGTGGGTATGCGAGCCGGCACCAGGCCTGGGGTCAGCCCCCAGCGCCAATCGCTGCCAATCAGGCCGCGCCGGCTGGCGCCACCTTCATCAACAACAACTACGGCGGCGTGCCAGCGCCGGTTGTTGCCCCGGCTCCGAATCTGGAGCCTCAACCCGTCCCTGGCGTCTAGCTCACTAGTTCGCCCAGCCCCGCACTTTGCGCAAGCATCGTGTGGGGCTTTTTTATGTCAATTTATTCTTCTTCGGTTTCTTCTTCGTTTAGGTGGTCAATAATCTGTCGGACAAAGGAGAAACGAAACTGGTGCTCCTGACCATTGGTGTTTATTAAGGTGATATTATCATTGTTAAGATCGGCGTCACGATAAGAAATCAGTCCGTCTGGACTAAGAAAGTTCGGCAAGCTACGGTTGATGAATGTCCATAACGCAACCGGAATATCGTTAACAGCGACAATAGCGTTATGGCGATCAAAATCATCTTGGCTAAAGCCGGGTTCTGGCTCCGGTTCGATCTCGGCTACGGGGGGCTCGGCTTCAGGAGCTACTTCTGGTTCTGGCGCTAGTTCAGGAGTGGTTTCTGGTTCAGGGGTGGCTTCTACTACTGGTTGAATATCGGGCTGGTTGTTTGGCTCGACGGTCAGAATCCTTTGGTAGGCCTCGCGAAAGAAATCAATGATATAGCCAAGTTTAATCGGCCGATTCATCACCGCACCGTCGATATTACCACCAGCGTCTCGGGTGGTAATACGGTAGTTATCGCCAAAGCGGATGAACGAGAGGGCGGCATATTCATTATCGTCGTCGGTATGAAGGATGATCCGCTCAATCTCATGACCCTGGGCGTCTTGAAGATATTTGAAGTTTACTCCCGTTTGCCAGCGAATATCTGTTGGGAGGTTGTTCCAGGTTTGATTGAAGCGCTCAAATATCCGATGGGCGACGATCGCTTCTTCGGCTTTAGTCACCGTCCTACCTAAGGCTTCGGGTGTTTCGTCGGCCTCTATTGCCTCTGCCAGCCGATTGTAAAGACGAGCCAGATTGCGGTTATCGCCAACCTCATCTTCGCGGTCTAGGTTATTTTCGTGGTTGTTGAATCCCCGCCGAGGCGCCGGATCGTTAGGGGCGACAACGGGTGAAGCGTCACCAAAAACAGGATCTCCATGAGTATTCAGAAAGTCCTCCAAAGACACCACTCGAAAGGCATTCCGGCCATCGGGTTTTCTGTAAATGATGACAACCTCATTTTTATCGACATCGACTTCGCCAATACCATCGTAGACTTCCTGACCATCAACGAGTAAATTGTGGCGGTTTTCGCCCAACCGGGGCCAGAGTGGAAGTTTATTCAGACGAAAGTTGTCTTGGAGAAGTTGGGGTTGCAAATACCAACCGACCTCAAAATTGCTAGGGGTTTGCGGTAGGCGCAGGCCCCTATCTCGAGCTAGCTTCTCCAGCCTTTCTCTCTGGTTAGCCGGTGGCAATTCGACTTCGCTATGCTGGCCATTGCGCTCGTCAACGCCGTGCTTCAAGGCAAATGCCTCAGCTTCCAGAGCATCAATGAGCGGTCGGTTATCTTCACGCAGTTTATCTTCGGATACTTTTTGATGAAGATTGACAGCCCCTTCGCCAGCCAGGGTTGCGCCCGCCATGACACTGATCACTTCCCAGATTTTTAGTTGGGTGGCTTGTTGGATCGACGACTCAATAGCACCGCCAGCGTCGGTTATCTCGCTAGCATGCAGGAACTCTTGGCCAGTTGGCAATGGATAGGGAACACTTGCTTGGAGGGTTTCGCCGTGACTTCCCTGACCAAGATAGTGATGAAAAATGTCCTGATAATCTTGGCCGGAGTCTTGGGCTACCTCTAGAGCACCCTTTGTATGATGACCGAGTTCGTTGTAGCCGGTAAAGTCCTTCTGCTCAATCGCAAAGCGCCAAGCGCCGTCGTTTGTTTGGTAAGCTTGATGACCGAGCGAGAGGTCTTTGGTGATATGGGCCTGTCCAGATGCGTCGTGGTAAATTCGCGCCCCTTCGGCCTTGGCTTCGGCCAGCTTTGCGGAATGCTCCGCCCCACTTTGCCAGAAAGAAGCCAACGCGGAGCCGCCGATTGCCCCGATCGCTCCCAAACCAGCTTTAACCCAGCGAAACTTTTTATCGGTTTTCTGATATTCGTTCATCCGGCCGATTTCTTTACCGGCGGCAATTGTAAGTAGGTTATTCAGCGCCGTGGCTCGGTCGTTCTGATCGCCAGAGGCCTCTAGAGCTTTCTTGGCCTCGCCACGCAGCTCTTGAATCAAGCCAAGGGTTTGAGCCATTACCGTCTCTCCGAGTCGATAAGTAGTGCCGTTGCTATCTTTTCTTTCCTTGCCGAGAGATTTGTAGCGCCACCACTCTCCAGCCAACCGGCCGATAGTCCCCCCGACTAATCCTCCGACTATTCCAGCCCATCCGATCGGTCCACCGAAGGCACCGATATACGCCAATGTTCCCGCGCTGATGCCACCGCTGACCAAGGTTTTAGTCAAATGTTCTTTGAGCCATGGATAGCGTTTATCTTGATCGAGTTTGACTACCACATCTTCGACTCGAACAGACTTAACACCCATCTTACCCATTGCTTCTTGAAAAGTTTTGAACCCGTGTCGATTTAAGACTAGCTCGCCCAGAGCCGACTTTTCGCCTCGACAGACTGCGTCTTGAGCCAAAAATAGTCGCTCCCCTTCGCCGATCCGCTCTCCTTGGCTAAGCCGGCCGATAATGTTGTCGGCGTACTCAATAGCAAATTGATCGCGCTGCTGATTGATAGCGTCAAGGTGCTGTTGGAGACTATCCTTCTGCCCGGCTTTATTTGGTTCATTGTCGGGCAAAGCCTCAATTTGGGCCAATTCCTCCTGTAAGGCGCTGACTTGAAGATCGATTACTGCCAACCCTTGCTCCAAACCAACTCTTTTGGCCTGTAGATCGGCCGGAGCTTCTTTTCTTCGCGCGGGAAGATGAAAACGCTCCCTAAGACTAGGCCTATTCCCATCTGGTGTTCGAGCCGTAGAAGAGCGCGGAGGCGAATCATCTGGCCGGACAGAACCTTCTTCAACCAATTCTAGATTTTGAGAGACCACTGGCACATGGTCGCCGTTTGGCAATTCAAACTGCACTGCCCCCTCGCGATCGGCCATCTTACTGACTTTCAGCCAGCTTGATCAGCTGTACTACCTCCACTCGATGTTTGGTCGCTTCTTCGCTAACGATCTGGGGTAGGTCGATTTGATGATCAACGAAAAAATCAACTAACTTCTGGCTGTCACCAGCTTCGGAAATTTCTTTAAATACTTCGGCGGATTTATCATCCAGCATCTCGGCGACACGGTTGACAACTCTGGCCTCAATAGTAGTCGTCATTGTCTCAAGCAGAGCCTGCTTCTTCTCTGGGGTGGCCCCTTCGATCTCGAGCAACTCAAAAATGTCTTTCTCTAGAATTTCCTGAAGACTCGGTAATGCCATGGTGGTTATAGCGTATCACTGCCACCACGAATTGCCAACGAAGCTTGTCTTGTAGCGGCAAATGGATCGGCCTGAAGAAGTCAAGCTAGTTCAAGTAGTCCCGAAGTTTCGAAGCTTCCTCGTGCTTCTTTAACTTTTGCAGGGCTTTGGCTTCTATCTGGCGGATTCGTTCGCGGGTAACACCGAATTCTTTACCAACTTCTTCCAGGGTGTGAGTCCGGCCAGCGTGTCCTGCCTCTTCCAGGCCAAAGCGCATCCGCAAGATTTTTTGCTCGCGGGGGGTTAGAATTGACATCGAGTTCTCGACATGGCCTTTCATCAATCGGTAGATGGCCTGCTCTTCTGGCGACATCGCCTGCTTGTCTTCGATGAAATCACCCAAAGTCGAGTCGCCGTCGTCACCAACAGGGGATTCCAGCGAAACAGTTTCCTGACTAATTCGTTGAATGTGTTCGAGCTTATCCATCTCCACGCCGAGTTTCTTGGCCAGTTCCTCGTTTAGGGGTTCACGGCCAAGCTCCTGTTGAAGCTCTCGTTGAGCCCGCATAAAGCGGTTAATCGTTTCCACCATATGAACTGGGATACGAATAGTTCTGGCTTGGTCAGCTATAGCTCGAGTAATTGCCTGGCGAATCCACCAGGTAGCGTAAGTGGAAAACTTAAAGCCGCGGTGATAGTCAAATTTTTCGACCGCTCGCTGTAAGCCCAAATTGCCTTCTTGGATTAAATCCAAGAGCGACAGACCGCGGCCGATATATTTTTTGGCAATCGAGACAACGAGGCGAAGGTTGGCTTCGGCTAGACGGCGTTTGGCCGATTTATCGCCCCGTTCAATCTGCTTGGCCAGGCGGACTTCTTCCGCACCAGTCAACAGCGGGTACTGACCAATTTCCCTTAAGTACATTCGAACCGAATCTTCGGAAATGCCCGACAGTTCATCGTCTTTGGCGGCTTTCTTTTTACCGTCATCGACGCCAGGGATTTCCAGAAGCGGCTTAGCATCGCGAATTTCGACGCCAATAGTCGCCAGATAACGCAAAAAGGCGTCGATCATCTCTAGGTCGTTTTCTGGTTCACTGTAAGCTTGCAGAATCTCTTTATGGGTGACGAATCCGTGCTGGCGACCCTTGCGAATCAGGTACATCAATTCCTCGGGGAAAGTTAATCCCCCGTCTTGTTTGATCTTTTTTGGAACGGCTTTAGTCATGAGTAAAATCCTCCGGATTTTAGAATTCTAAATTTTGAATTCATTTTCCCTCTTTTGTTAGTTCGCTCAAGTTCTCCATTAGCTTCTTCACTCCGCTAATATCTCCCGCTACTTGTGCGAGTTTTATTGCTCGAGCCAAATTCTCTTTGCGTAATTCGTAGTTCTTGGTGGCTAAACGGCCGACTTTTTCGCCAATCAGCTCTCCGGCAGCCTCGTCAGTTAGCTCTGGCCATTCCTTCGATAACCAAAATTGCCACGAGTCGATCTTCCCCTCTAAGTCGGGGCCAAGTGTATTTTTCACCTTTGAGAGAAACTGGGTCGGTGATTTAACCAAAGTGGGGTTAGTATACAATTTTTGTAAGCATTCGGCAATGGTGGTGGTCTCGACAGTCTGCCAAACAATTTCGCCAAATTCCTTAAGTCGTGTCGTAATTAACGCCGGCTTGGAGATTGCCAGGGCGAGAAACTGCTCCTCGGTCGTCAGCAAAGCTGACGAAGCTTTCGGCAACTGGTTACTGGCAACTGGGTGGCTAGAAGCTAGGCTGCTAGTAGTTAGTCTGCTTTTTTTGATTGACTCATATACACTCTCGGTTTTGACGCCAACCGCTAGTGCTAGCCGTTGGGTGTAGTGATCGAGGCGGGTTGGATCGGTGATTAGACCGAGAATTGGCAACATCGCCTTAATAACCTTTTTCTTATTTTCAATGAAGTCGAGTTGTCCAGCAGAGGCGATTTCGCCGGCTATCCACCACTCAATGCCCTCTTTGGCCGCCTTGATCGCCGGCGCCCAAGCAGCGCTGTCTTTTTCGAATAGCTCGCCGGCATCTTTATACTGGCCGAACTCGACCACCTTGGAGTTGAGATCTAGCTTCAAGAGCATTTCAATCACTTTCTTAGTCGTCACCAATCCAGCAGTGTCGTTATCAAATGCCAGCAAGAAATTCGGGGTGTACTTACTTAGAGTAATGAGCTGGGTTTCGGTGATAGCCGTGCCCGACGAAGCAACGGCATTAGTGACGCCGGCCTGGTGGAGAGCGACGACATCCATCTGCCCCTCAACTAAGATTGTAAAATTCTTCTCTTTCAAAGCCACTTTAGCAAGATTCAAGCCGTAAAGGACTCGGCTTTTGTTGAAAATCGGCGTTTCTGGGGAGTTGAGGTATTTCGGTTCGCCATCTCCTAAAATCCGGCCGGTGAAACCAACGGGATTGCTCAAGACATCAAAAATCGGAAACATAATCCGGTCGTAGAAACGCTCCGGCGATCCGGCTTTAGCCAGGTCGCTAGCAGTAAAGCCGTGTTTTAGGAGCAAACTTTTCAAATCAAAGTTTTTTGGGGCGTAGCCAACCTGAAATTGTTTGATAGTCTCCTCTTTGATGCCACGCTTTTTTAAATATTCCAAAGCGGTTTTGCCGGCGTCGCGCTCGAGCAAAATCGTCTGGAAAACCTTGGCGCAAGCTCGGTTAATCTGATAAAGGGTGCTCTTGCTATCCTGGGTCTGGTATTCCGAGCGAGTTCGACTTTGAAGCGTTACACCGGCTTTTTGCGCCAGCATTCGCAGGGCATCGCCAAATTCCAGATGCTCCGCTTCCATGACAAATTTGTAGTGATCGCCACCCTTGCCGCAGCCGAAACACTTCCAGATTTGTTTTTCTGGACTAACCATCAATGAAGCCGTTTTTTCCTGGTGGAACGGACAAGGCGCTTTGTAATTAGCGCCGGCTTTTTTGAGCGTCACATACTGGCCGACTAGCTCGACCAAATCCAACCGCTGTTTTACCTCTTCGATTTCGTTACTCATTTACCCTTGGATTATCGGTTATTTGCCTAATAAATACCAGTTAGCTTGAACCTTCGGCCATGGACATTGAGATGTTTTCTTGTTAAGCTGATTAGACCGGTTCGCTTTGAGCTGGAAATTTCAGGGAGGAAGAAGAAGCAATTGATTCCATCAGTCCCAGTTTCGGCGTTGAAAAACGCACCAACTGAGAGGGTTTTTTGGCTCCAAGCCAAGACAATTCTCTCTATCAATCCCAATCTCATTGTTGAAGTTCGGATAAATGCTTGGCAAGTTGCCTTCAGGACGCCAAGATTTATGGAGAAGTTGGACCGCATTCAGAAAGGACTGGCCAAGCTGAGACGAGACGGTCACAAGCAATTGATCCCAGACTATCTAGATCGAGCCCTTGATCCGGACGAACCAAAACCATGCGCTTGGCAGTACCTCAAGGCGATCAGCGCCACCGGCTGCTAAACGGCAGTACCGAGTCCCCTTCGAGGGGGCTCATTCTTTTTTTACTGACTTGAGCCGGTTTATAGGTTAAAATGTATAACATTGGAAGGGTCGCATAGTGGACTAGTGCACCATCTTGGAAAGGTGGCGTGGTCGAAAGGCCACCGAGAGTTCGAATCTCTCCCCTTCCGCCAGAGTTAGTTGTCGTCGCTGTCGGTGCTCCAATTATTCCAGTCGAGCTCCGCATTCTGAAGCTCTTGTTTGGTAATATGACCTGACGAATCAAGGTGGATTTCGTAGAGCTTGCCTTGATAAATGATTTTGGCGATGTAGTAATCGAGTTTTGGCTGAACATTTACCACTTCACTGCCAGGATAGGCCTGCTGTAAGATGGTGGCGTATTTAGTTAGAGTGCTGTCGACAGTCGTCGTTGTGCCAGTCGCGGCGACTGCCTGCCCGACATCCCCGATATAATATTTCTTCAACAAATCCCAGGCAAAATTGGAGTGAATCGCCGCAAATATCCCCGTCACTTCACTGCCGCACTTCGAAGTAATGTTGCGCACACCACCCGGATGCAAGCCGATATAAGTCGAGACATTGTAGACCTTGCTGTTAATAATTAGATAGCAGTCGCTCGGCGTTGAATGTTTGGCTACTTCCGCGGCCGTTAACCCGGTTGGGGTAGGGCTGGTTGTCCCGTTGGCTGGGGTGCTCGACCGTGTCGTTGGTGCCGTACTTTGAACGAATGCCTTGTCTTTAGCGAAAATCAGTCCGTAGCCATAAACTGTCAGCACGACGCCAAAGAAGAACGCTAAAATTATCGATGTGACTTTTTGTAATTTCATAGATTAAATTCCTCCGAGTGAATTAATTTTTTATTGACGCCTTTGGTCGCTAGCTGCTCCTTCAGCGCTGTAATCATCAGTGGCGGAGCGCAGATGAAAATCTCTTGATCTGTTAGTTTACCGACCCGGTTTTCGATCTTGGTCGCGTCGATATATCCCTGTCTGTCAGAGTAAAATGGGATAATCTTCAGACCACTATTCAAGGTCTCGGCTAGAGCAGTCAGTTCGTTGAGATATACCGCCTCGCCCTCGTTTTTTAGGCAATAGAACAGATCGATCTTGTAGTTAGCACCTGTTCGTAATGACTTGGCCATACTAATGAAAGGGGTGATGCCGATGCCGCCAGCGATCCAAATCTGCTTTTTGCCGCTAGCGTTGGCGTAAGAGAAAATTCCGAAAGGTCCCTCGATCTCGGCGGTAGCACCGATCGCCAAAGCGTTAAGCTTGCTAGTGTAGTCGCCCAGATTCTTCGCCGTAATAGAAAGAGTCTTTTCGCTTAGACCTGAGGTAATCGAAAATGGGTGACTCTCGCGACTAACCGTAGTGTCGCCAAAGCTAATAAAGACATATTGGCCAGGGGTAAAATTCAATCTTTGCCCAAGAGGCGCCATCACAATATTGATGACATTATCGCCGAGTTGATTGACGGCCTTAACGGCGTAGCGGAATCTTTTAACCAAGAATTTTCCCAATAGTGTGTGATATGTATAAGCCCCTAAACCTATCCCTGAAAGGGTTAGCATATAAGCGCGCAGTGGCAGGTAGTGCGAGACATCGCTTGGAATGAACCAAATATGGAGCGAGACCAAGAAAAACGCTAGCCCGAATAACTTATGAGTCCCTTTCCAGAAATTATACTTCAGTGGAATATAGAGCGTTGCCACGACCAGCAAGATCATGCCGGTCAACGCCAGCCAGCCGTAGGTTTGTGGCCAGTTGGTACTGGGTAGTATAAATAGAGCTGCTTGCGAAAAGGAGTTGCCGGCGTATTTTGGTAACAGCATCAGCGGATGGAACAAAAGCAATATCAGAGCAAACTGTCCGAGCTGGCCGTGACGGTGGTAGACGCGATTCAAGCCATGGAACAGATCTTCAACCAGCTTCAGGCGGGTACTTAACAACAAATTGGTCGCAAACATCGCCGCTCCAATTAAGCCAAATAGCTGGCCAACATTGGACATCCCGATGGCAAAACTACTAAACCGCGGTATCAGCGGCGGCGCTGACAGCCAAAGTACCGCTGGAACTAGGGCTAGAACGAAAACCAAAGTCCAGCCCGGATGCATTTTTTTATTATTTATTGGCATTTATATCATTACTCAATAATCTACCCCAATCATACTACTCTTATTTTATCCTTAATCGTCTGGTAATATTCACTCGAAAATCTTGCCAAAATCACTTGCAATCGCCATGCAATCCTTCATAATTATCGTGTTATAGACAGGGAGTAGGTCGTCTGGCGTTAATTAAAGGAAATAAACAGAAAGAAAATTGAATGGCAAAGAAATTATATGTTGGGAATTTGTCGTACGACACAACCGAAGACAGTTTGAAAGAAGCTTTCTCTCAAGCTGGTGAAGTTGCGTCCGTCTTCATTCCTAAGGACAAATTCTCAAACCGCCCAAAGGGTTTTGGCTTCGTTGAGTTCGCTAACGACGAAGACTGCCCCAAAGCTATTGAGATGTTCAATGGCAAAGAGCTTGATGGTCGCACCTTGAAGGTCGACGAAGCTCGTCCGCCAGTAGCTCGTGATGGTAACGACCGCGGTGGTTACCAAGCAGCTGCGTAAGAACTCTTCTTAAAGTTGAGTTTAAAGCGAGACCGGACTCCGTAAGGGGTCCGGTTTTGCGTGCCCCGCACACTGCGCTCCGTGCCAGAACAGAACGAAGTTCGTTTGGCCGGAAGTAGCTGTGCAGGGTTGTTGACTCCTCTATTTACCTTGCCCTTGGATTTGGGCATACTCACTAAAAGCTAAATCTTTGAAGGGAGAAAATCATGGGTAAAAACAGAGTAGTTCATTTTGAAATTGGGGCGGAAGATCCGGCCAAGTTATCGGAATTTTATAAGAAAGCGTTTGGCTGGGAAATTAACCAATGGGCCGATAGCGGTTACTTTATGGTTGGTAAAGAAGAGGATCGAGCCGAGGGAGCGATCTTTGGTGGCATTATGAAGCGCTATGAGAACGAGAAAACTATCAACACTATTGAAGTTGACGATATCGACAAGGCAATCGCCGATGTTGAAGCGGCTGGCGGTAAAGTGGTCAAACCAAAAGCCGAGATGCCGATGGGCGAAGATGAGTCGATGCACTGGTGCTACGCCGAAGATCCGCAAGGCAACATCTTTGGCCTGATGCATATCGTTAAAAACGCTCAGTAGTAGTGAGAGAATAAGAAAAGAGTCGGTAGCCACAGGCCACCGACTCTTGGGTAAAGCGATCTTCAGTCTTCCAGGTCGTCTTCGTGCGCCTTGGTACGCAAAGCCGTCACAAAAGTCTGATAGGCCGGCCCCTCCTCTCTGTCAAGATAACCAAAAAGTGCGTCGTCAAGGTTGTAAGCTGGGTCGTGCTCGTCATTCGCGTGCAAGATACGATAGAACTGAATGACAAGCATGTCCTGGACAACCCTGTCGGTCGGCCTGTAGCCCAGCGTCTCCTGTAACTTCTCCGCCACGTTCATGGCCACCTGCCTCTCTTCCAGCTCAGCCTGCCTTATTGCTTCGACTTGATTGACACGTTCCACGAGGCTGATAAAGGCTCTTCGCGGAAGCAGTATTGCTGAATTCATCGCACCCGCTGCGCTAATCTTCGATTGTAAAGACGCAATATTCAAAACGTAACCTCCAACTGTGATACTTGGTTATTATATTAAATAACTCCAGATTTATCACTACTAATGTGTTAAAAAGAGGCTATGAACAAGGATCGCTGCAGCTGGCCAGGGACGGACCCGCTGATGGTCAAGTACCACGACGAAGAGTGGGGTGTGCCGTGCCACGACGACCGGAAGTTGTTCGAATATATTGTGCTCGACACCTTCCAGGCCGGTTTATCCTGGCGAATCATCCTGAACAAACGCGAAAACTTCCGTAAGGCCTTCGACAATTTCGACCCCGAGAAAATATCACTTTATCTCATATATGAGATAAAACGCCTAGAAAACGATGTGGGAATTATTCGCAATAAACTGAAGATTGCGGCGACGGTTGGTAACGCTAAGGCGTTTTTGGCCGTCCAGAATGAGTTCGGCAGCTTTGATAAATATATTTGGCAATTTACTAGTGGTAAGCCAGTGGTCAATCGCCACAAATCCGATTCAGATATTGGCGCCACCTCCCCCGAATCTGACGCCATGAGCATTGATCTGAAAAACCGCGGGTTCAAATTTGTCGGCTCAACTATCTGCTACGCCTTCATGCAAGGTGCTGGGCTGGTTAACGATCATTTGGTCAGCTGTTTCCGTCATCAACAGGTTTAACTAAAAAGAAATGCCCCCGAAGGGGCAGGGTTCATCGGGTCGACCATCATCGGTTTAAACGATGTCGGGAAAGCGTTCGGCTAGTTCATTCCGAGCGGTCGGATGCCTTGAGGTTTTACGGAACCTCACCACTTGACCGCCGCAATTTGGTGAGCAATCGATCACCCAGCGATGTTCGATCACCTAGTTATTTGACCAGATGGTGAAGTTGACCGTCCGAGCAAACCGTTCGTCGTAGCGAAGGAATGGTTCGAGCTGTTCCCAGCCGATTTCTTCGTCAATGATATCGACGGGAATCGGTACCTTCGCTCCATCCAAATCGTCTCCCAGAGTGGTATCCGGACGATAGCCAACATCGTGGTGAAATGGATTCCGGTGAACCACAACTACCTCGATCTTGTCGCCCGCTAGCGTTTCTAGGACGACTTGAGCAACAGTTCTGAAGGGTGCTTTTTGACTCAATCTAACCTCCCGTCTTGATGCGCACTGTCTGTGACAATACTGAATCTGTTATATTTAGTCAAATGAAGGACATCTCGGAAAAAGTCTGGCGGGAAAAATTAACGCCCGAGCAGTATGAAGTATTGCGGCTCAAAGGCACCGAAGCACCGTTTAGCGGTGAATTCGTCGATCACCACGAAGATGGGATGTATGTCTGTGCCGCTTGCGGCAAGCCGCTGTTTAGTTCAGGCACCAAGTTTGAATCGGGCTCTGGCTGGCCGAGTTTTTTTGACGTCGCCAGCAAAGGTAACGTCGAGCTCCACCGAGATAGCTCGGGTGGTATGAGCCGAACTGAAGTTACTTGTGCCAACTGCGGCTCACATTTAGGCCACTTGTTCGATGATGGCCCAGCCGACAGGGGCGGTAAGAGATACTGTATCAATTCTTGTTCACTGGATTTCAAACGCCAGTAAGCTACTGGCCTAAAATGTCTTGATACTGTCCAACGGTGTCCTGGAGTTGTTGGGTAAAATCGGTTGAGCCCGACTGGCCGGTTAGAGTCTGGGCGGACTTCAGTATCATTGGGCCGATCAGCCAGAGCGCAACCACGACTAATATAATAGAGGCGATCGTCAGGTATAGCGCCTCGCGGTCCCACTTTCTTTGATTGTGATAAAACTCGCTGAAGCCCGACCACTGGCGTTTTTCAAAAGCCCGGCGACGAGCAAAGAGTGGGAAAATGAGCAGTAACGGCGTCAGGACAATGCTGACCGAACAGATCAGACTTCCCCAGGCGAGCAGAGCATCGCCCATCGCAAAATAATAAACAAACTGCAGTACCAGCGCCGAAAATGAGTAGCGACCAACAAATTTATCCTGCTGTTCCGGGGTTAGTCCCGGATCGGGATAAACAGCATCGTTAAGAATCTTTTTGAAATCAACCGGTGATGGCGTTGCCACACTTGTTTCTGTCATTAATCCTTACTCTAGTCGGTTGACAGTCAAAGATCGAGCATCGGAAGACGGTTTAACCTGTGTTATATTTGATAAATGGATGAGTTCAATTTCAACCGACCTCGGCCGCGCTTTAGCTTCCGACTCCCGAGTATCCGGTTGTCCATCAGGAAAGTCGCGCTTAGCATCGCTGTTATCGCCACTGTCGTCGGCTTAGTTCTAGCGCTCAAGTCGAACCAAACACCTCCGAAAGAAGTTTATGTTAACCCGTACGAGACGCTCGTTGGAGTCACTTTATCGCCCAAAAGTTTTGAAGGAGAGGATTACACCAACTTCTTTGTCAAAGTGAAAGAGATCGGCAACACCGTCAGTTGGGCCGGCCCGTGGCAAGATTTCACCAAAGCTGATGGCGCTCCGGCCAACATCGCCACGCTGGCTAAACAGAAAGATTTCATGCCAGTTTACATCACCGGCCCGACCTTGGACGAAGTCAAAAAAGGCGGCTATTCAGCGGCCATGACCGAGGCGATCGGTAAATTTGCCGCCACTGAACAGCCGAAATACATCGGTATCGGCAACGAGATTGATCAGTTCTACTTGAGTTCACCCGAACTACTGACGAACTATTTGAAATCAGTTGAGCCAGTCGTCGCTAGACTTCGCTCCACCTCGGCTAGTGTCAAAATATTTGCCACCATCCAATACGAACGGGGCCAGGGTTTGCAAGGTGGACTGTTTGGAGGCAAAAACGACGAGGCTGACAGCGTCCTCAAAGTAATTTTGCCGCAGTTAGAGATGTTCGATTTTATCGCTTTAACCACTTACCCGGGGCTAATCTATAAAACTCCGTCGGAATTGCCTGACGATTATTACACCAAGATTAAATCGTTGACGACCAAGCCAATTATCTTCACCGAAGTTGGCTGGTCAAGAACTTCTCCGGCCGACGGTTACGACGGCAGTGAATCGGCTCAAGCCGAATTTATCAAAAAATTCCGCAATCAGATGAAAGAGTTGAGCCCCAAGCTCCAGCTCTGGTCATTTCTTTACCCGCCGACAGCCAAAGCCCCGTTTAACACAATGAATTTACTCGCCGCTGACCAAGAAACTTCGCCCGGCTTCGAGGCCTGGAAAGCCAAGTAGACAACTATTGCCCGTCAATTACGTGACTCAAGATCAGCTTTTTCTCGACTGAAGCGATCAGTTTGCGAGTAGAAACAGCGACGTCAGGGGCAACGGAGACGGAAGTGATACCGGCCTTAACCAATGCTTCGGTCACTTCTGGGTAGACGCTCGGCGCCTGACCGCAGATCGAACAGCTAACGCCAGCCTTGCGGCAAGTCTTAATAACATGGATCATCGCCCCCATCACGGCTGGGTAGCGTTCATCAAATTCAGCCGCGAGTTTCGATGAGTCGCGATCAATTCCTAGAATAAGTTGGGTTAAGTCGTTCGAGCCGATCGAGACGCCATCGATACCTTCGTCGATATACTTTTGAATCTCAAAAATTGTTGATGGCACTTCGACCATAATCCAGAGCTTGAAGTCGCTGCCCTGCTTGAGACCATTTTTATGCATCAAGTCTCGTACTCGGGTAAACTCGTCCACTCGACGGACAAACGGCACCATCACATGAAGGTTCTTCAGATCCATGCCGTCGCGAACAGCTTTGATCGCTTCGATTTCGAGGGCAAACTCTTCTGGGTCGAGGATGTAACGGGAAGCACCGCGGTAGCCGATCATCGGGTTATTCTCCTGTTCTTCGTACTTTTCGCCGCCTTTCAACGATTTGTACTCGTTGGTTTTGAAGTCGGTAAAACGGTAGACGACTGGACGAGGATTGAAGGCCTGGGCAATGATCCCTATGCCCTCTGATAGTTTTTGGACATACTCTTTCGAGCGACCAGAGGCCATCATCGAGTGCGGATGTTCGCCGATGTTGGCAATAATGAATTCGGCTCTAAGCAATCCGACCCCGTCAACCGGCAGCTGGGCATATTCGTCGGCTTTGGTCGGCTCGGCTAGATTTAGGTAAACTTTCGTCGCCGTCACCGGCACCGTGGTCATGTAGCCACCATTGGGTCGAGCGGTTAATGTTGGGGACTCGGCTTTCTGAATGGCGACTTTTCCCTTATAGACTTTGCCTGAAGCGCCATCGACAGTTACCACTTGGCCAGTCTTGAGAGCGTTAGTGGCGTTACCCGTTCCGACGACGCAAGGGATACCCAGCTCTCGGCTTACAATCGACGCATGGGAAGTTCTACCTCCGGTATCAGTTACAATAGCGCAAGCCCGACGCATCGCCGGCACGTAATCGGGGCTAGTCATCTCGGTGACCAACACATCACCTTCAAGAACTTGGTCGATTTCGCTTGGTTTATGAATAACTTTGACCGGACCGCTGGCTCGGCCAACCGATGCAGCCGCACCAGAAACAAGAACCTCGGCGTTTGCGATAGGCTCTGACTTCTCTTCTGTTTTAGCAACATCTACCGGTTCTGCTACCTGCGGAGTATCATCACCTTCTTTTTTTAATGTCGTGATTGGGCGTGACTGCACCATATAGAAGCTACCACCCTCAAATGCCCATTCCATATCTTGCGGCGAGCCATAGTGAGTTTCAACTTTATGGCCGAGCGTCGCCAGCTTGACGATTTGTTCATCGGTCAGCTTTTGGCCTTCGAGTTTGTCTTTGGGTGTCGAAATGTGAACATCGGCCCCGGCTTTATTGCGAACAATCTGCCAGGCCTGTTTGCTGACTTCTTTCGAAACAACTTCCATCGATTTCTTATCAACAACATAATGATCGGGCGTGACCGAGCCAGAAACAATCGCTTCACCCAAACCGAGACCAGCGTCAATGACGATCTTATCCAAATCGCTCGCGACCGGATCGGCGGTAAACATAATGCCGGAGACCTCGCTCTGGACCATTTTTTGAACCGGCACAGCAATGCCGACCTTCAGGTGATCAAATTTGTTAATCGTTCGGTAGTAAATCGCCCGCGCTCCAAACAGCGACGCCCAGCACTGTCGAACCGCTTTGATAACTTTGTCGGCGCCCTCAATATTCAAGTAAGTATCTTGCTGTCCCGCAAAACTTGCATCAGGCAAATCCTCGGCCGTTGCCGACGATCGCACGGCCACCGGCCCTTGGCCCATGTCGTCGTAAGCTTTGCTGATTTGTTTAGCTAGTTCGCCCGGCAGGGGATGGGATTGAATCGCCTTCTGCAAGGTAGCGGCAATGACATTCAATTTTTTCGAGTCCTCGGGATCGAGATTGGTCAGTTCTTTCTTAACGATTCGGTCGAGTTTAGTCGCTCGCAAAAATTCGTAGTAGGCCTCGGCGGTGATGATAAACCCCGGTGGCACCGGCAGTGACGCCTTAGTCATTTCGCCTAAATTGGCCCCTTTGCCACCAACTAAAGCGATATCGCCTTTGCCGACTTCGGCAAACCAGACTAATAACTTCCCTCCCGCCATTACCTAAATCTTAACGGACTTGCATCGTCTAGTAAATCGGCCTAGCTTAAGTTCAGACAGGATCAGGGGGTAAAAGATAGTGGATCGCTACATTTCTCTGGACCCGGTTGCATTTGAAGAACTAGAGTCAGGCCTCGAAGATGCCATCATTTGTGCGTGCTCTAGAAGGTCTCTGCCCCAGTTCGTTGCCACCGCCGACGCCAATGGTTGTCTCGTACGGCGCCTAACGGTGGAAATCGACCAGAACGGTCGGGTGGTCATATTGCCAATCCCAAACTGTTTTGGCCAAGCCGAGATGACTGATCTCCAACTGCTTGTAGCCAGCGGCCTCGAGCAGTGTGGGTTCGAGGGTTACTTCCTCACCGGTAGCCCATATAAGATCGGCTCAGTCGCCAACGGCTAGGCCAACACCAGCGGCTGCTTCACTCGTGAAGCAGCCGCATTTCTAATCGATCGTTTTGATCAACAGGAAAATTAAATCCGACGAGAAGCCCCGCCTCGCTAGCAACCCAATCGCTCGGCGTTTTTTAGCTTGCGGCTCGAGTTTGGCCCACTGGCGTTGGCGAGATCGAAGGAGCGACTGGGCCGTCGCCAACTCCTCCTCTTTTTCAATCGCCTTAGTCGCTTGCTCGGCAATTTCTTTGGCTACACCGTGTTTAATTAACTCAAAATAAATCCGTCTTGGTCCGCGACGGCTGATCGACAACTTATCTCGAACATAATTTTCGGCAAATTTTTGATCATCAACAAAACCAATTTTGGCCAGCTTGGCCAGAACTACATCAATTTCTTCCGGCTGATATTTTTTGTCCCGTAGTCTCTCCCGCAATTCTTTTTCCGTCCGGGCCCGATAGCCCAACAATTTCAGCGCATACTCCAGCGCTGACTTACTTTTCATGCCTGTATCATATCTGAATTTTTAATCCGTAAAAGCAAAGTCATTGACAACGCCGAGGGGGGGGTAAATTGAAGTTGAGTTGGAAAAAATTAATTCGTAAATAAGAGGGAGGAACTAATGAGCAGGAAGTTGATGGCGATGATGCTGGCAATCGGGCTGGTTATTGGTTTGGTGGGTGGCTTTTTCGGTGGCTATTTTTATAATAATTTTAAGGCAGAAGAAGGAACACCACCACCTGCTGGTGAGGGTACGGGCGGGGGTACGACTAGCCCGGACTATCATTCTGGACCTGAAATTATCAAAAACCCCGTTTCGGCTATTGGTCCAAACCTGATAGCGAATACGAAGATATACCATTCCTACACTGAGCCTTATTATTGCAATGAAAGTCCAGGATTTATCCCATTACCTTGGATCTCTCAGCCTTTTTACAGGCACACAGATCAAGCAGTGTCGCTCGTTATGGATGGTAAATGGATGAATGTGGTCGAAGGGGCAACTCCCGTAAAACTCAGTAGTGACTTCCCAGATATACATTTAGGATATGAGAGATTTTATGAAGTATATACTTCAGAGGATGGTCTATCAAAAATCGCGAAGAAAATCAAGGTTTATCAAAAGGTGATACCCGTATCGAAAGTAGTATTATACGAGCGTGCAACAGGTCCTGGAGAATGGGGTGATGAAATATTGACAACAGCAATTGTAAAGAAGGCTATCGAAAGCACTAGACCCGAGTTTACTATTTGCCAAAAAGCAGGAACTGGTGGAACGGGCGGCGGCGGCGAGTAACAGTAGCTAGTGCTCTTCATGAGAATGTCGACGGGCTTCGGCCCGTCGACATTCGTTAACGAGTCTGTGTAGTGGCTTGAGTAGTTGTTCTTCAGGTTTTGCGTAATCCGAAACAGACATTCCTCTCTGTATCATACTCCTGGCTTCAAATAACCAAAAAGTGATGAGCCATGGTACTCCAGCGAGTTACTTTTTACCTAGTTCGCGACAGCGTAGCGTGCGGGGTAGGGAGTGTGAGGGTGTAGGGGGTGCTTCGCAACTAACCCCCTCACCTTCACAAAAAAGCCGCGACGCAGTCGCAAATCACGGCCGTCGAAGACGGCAAATTACTCTTCGCGAATAGCGTTGATGTCGCCCTTAGCGGCTAAGTCGCGAATTTTTGTTTCTAGTTCCTGGGCGGTCTTCGGATCACCCTTGAGAAAAGCTTTGGCAGCCTCCCGCCCCTGCCCAAGCTTTTGCTCACCGTATTGAAACCAGGCACCCATTTTATCAACCAAACCAGACTTAACACCGAGCTCTAACAGGTCGCCTTCTTTAGATATACCCGAATCAAACATTAAGTCAAACTCGGCGATTCTGAACGGTGGAGCGACCTTATTTTTAACGACCTTGACCCGACAGCGATTGCCGATAGGCACATCGCCATCTTTAATCTGCTCGCTCCGGCGAATATCTAAACGGATCGAACAGTAGAATTTTAAAGCATTACCGCCGGGGGTGGTTTCGGGGTTGCCGAACATGATGCCGATCTTCATCCGGATTTGGTTGATGAAAATTAAGACCGTTTTTGACTTGGAGACTGCGCCCGTCAGCTTTCGCAGGGCCTGGCTCATCAAGCGAGCTTGAACACCCATCATTGAGTCGCCCATCTCGCCTTCGATCTCGGCACGTGGCACTAAAGCAGCCACTGAGTCGACAACAATGACATCAACAGCGTTGGAGCGCACCAGGGTTTCAACAATCTCCAGCGCTTGTTCGCCGGTATCCGGCTGGGAAATTAGTAAGTGGTCTAAATCAACGCCAAGTTTAGTGGCGTAAGATGGATCAAAAGCGTGTTCAGCGTCAACCAGTGCGCCAAGACCTCCGAGTTTTTGAGCCGCGCCGATGGCTGACAAAGCCAAAGAGGTTTTACCCGATGATTCTGGCCCAAAGATCTCAATGATTCGGCCACGCGGTAAACCACCAACACCTAAAGCCACATCAAGCGCTAAAGAACCGCTGGAAATTGATTCAACATTGAGGTGAGTCTGTTGACCCATCATCATAATCGATCCGGCACCGAATTGTTTTTCGATCTGACCGAGCGCCGCCTTCAACGCCTCATCCCGACCGGAAGATTCAACTTTTTTTTCCTTAGCCATTACTCTTTTGTAGCAGGTGAGGTGATTTTGGCAAGGTTTGGATTAAAGAGAACCTTGACAGTCTTGAGAGCAACTTTTTCGGCGCGGTTTTTGGCCTGCAAAGCAATCTCGTTTACTCCCGAATTAAGTTGGACCGACTGGCTGAAACGCCCGTCAGCGCTGACGAAAACTGGCTCGGTGTTGATGGTTAAAACGGCGCCACTGTTAGTCTTGCCTTCAAGGGTAATCTGATCTTTGTCGCTGGTGAATTCCGCCGGAACAGAGGTGATTTCGAGCATCGGGGTAGCCGTGAATTTATTCAGTTCGTTAGCGATATACATGCCGATCCCGCCAAAAAGCAGGGCCAAGCCAAAGATTCCCAATAGCTTTGGGGTAATTAAAAACTGCCAGTCGCCGGCTTTTTTGGGACTGAAGAGGGTCGAAGTATCATTCTGATGCCGTTTGGCTGCCCGCTCCTCTTTGTAGCTACTGATAATTTTGTCGGGATCAAGTTTCAGGTACTCGGCGTAACAACGGACATAGCCCAGATTATAAGCTTCCGCTGGCAGTCGATTATACTGACCGGTTTCGAGCGCATCCAAATATTTCTGGGGGATCTTGGTGGCGGCTTCGGCTTGCTCGAGCGTTATTTCCGCTTTCGAGCGAGCCGTTTTCAGAGCACTGCCAAGAGTCCGGTTCTTGCCAATTTTCTTGGTGACAAAACCGTTCATGTAATATTCACCGTAAAGTCTTTTTTGACATAAATCAATGCCAGGATGATTTGACGGTTGCGCCGCATCGCTACTAGTGGGGAGCTAATGTGTCAGCTTCGTTCTAGAATGTCGCTGACGCTCGTCTTTCAGCTACGCTCCAAGATGACCCGTTTGGCAAAACCACCTCGTTCGTTGGCTTTTTTCAACCTCATCGCTTCGAGCTCGTCTTTGCTCACGCCTAACGACTCGGCGACGGCGTAGGTAATTTCAAGTAAGTCGGCCAGCTCCTCTGGATCTTTCGATTCTAGAAATTCGGCCAGCTCCTCCTGAAGTTTCTCGATCGCTTTTTGGCGATACTCCTCATCGGTAGCGATGTGCGTTTCCGACTCCCCGCCTTTCGCAGCAATGATCTCCGGTATCCTGTCCCGAACGAGCTTATTGTATTCCTTCATTTTTTGAAAACTGAAAACTGCTCTATGGCCCTAAGTAGTCATCAGGTGAAACTAGGACATCTCGTGGTTTGGCGCCGTCGGCCGGACCGATCACGCCTTCGGCTTCGAGTAAGTCAAGCAAGCGAGCGGCTCGGGCGTAGCCGACTTTCAGCCGTCGTTGCATCAAACTGGCCGAGGCTTTGCCGGCCTGAATCGCCAGCTCACGGGCTTCATTATATAAATCGTCCTCACTGCCGTCGTGAGCGCCACCGCCGCCTGGTGCTCCCGCATTAATTGACGGTCGGTAGGTCGTAATTGATTCGTCGTAAACGGCTGGGGCTTGTCCTTTCAAGAAATCGGTGACGGTTTTAATCTCTTTATCCTTTAAGAAAACGCCCTGAATTCGGCGCGGTTGGGGCCGATCCGAGCTGACGAATAGCATATCGCCACGACCCAGAAGTTTATCGGCGCCGGCTTGGTCTAAAATAGTACGGGAGTCGGCGTTCGAAGCGACGGCAAAGGCCACCCGACTGGTAATATTGGCTTTAATCAAACCAGTGATAACATCAACCGACGGGCGTTGAGTGGCGACAATTAAGTGAATGCCAACCGCCCGCGCCATTTGGGCTAGACGAACAATTGAGGCCTCGACTTCGTTACTGGCTTGGGTCATCAGGTCGGCTAATTCGTCAACGACGACAATGATGTAAGGTATTTTGGTTTCGCCGGCGGGAATGGCGTCGTTGAAGGCTTCAATATTGCGACGGTTATGCGACGCCAGCGATTGGTATCGGCGCTCCATCTCCGCCACCGCCCAACGCAAAGCCGAAATAGTTTTGTCGGTTTCGGTGATGACTGAGGTCAGCAGATGAGGAATACCGTTGTACTCGGTGAACTCAACCCGTTTCGGGTCAATTAAGAGTAGACGCAGATCTTGGGGGGTGTTGCGGTAGAGCAAGTTGATTAGAACCGAATTCATACAAACGGATTTACCTGAGCCGGTCGCTCCAGCAATCAGTAGGTGGGGCATCTTTTTCAAGTCCGCCACGACCACATGACCAGCGACATCTCGACCGAGCGCCAAGGCCAGACTGGAATCAACTTCTTTATAGCCGGGCGACTCCAACACTTCCCGTAAGCTGACCAGCGCCGCTACTTTGTTTGGTACTTCGATACCAACCAGCGACTTGCCAGGAATCGGCGCTTCGATTCGAACTGGATGAGCGGCCAGAGCCAGGGCGATGTCGCTATTACGAGCGATGATGTTGGTTAGTTTAACGCCTTCTGAGGGCTTGAGGGTGTATTGGGTCAGCGTTGGGCCGATATTGACCTCGCTCATTGCCACCTCCACACCAAAATCCTTGAGAGTTTTCTTGATGATTTCAACATTCTTGCCGATGTCACCCGACTCGGCTTTAGTTGCCGCCGAATATTCCAGCAGGTCTAATGATGGGAACTGCCAGTCGCCATTGGCGGCCACCAGCGGCACGCCGGGCATGTTGGGATCCGACTGCATCGTTTTGACCGGTACCCGAGCTTGGTTGATTTTAACACCGATTTGTTTGGCGCTACTTAGGTTGAGTTTTTCCCATATTTGGCCAAACGAGATACTAAAGGCCAGCATGAAAGCTACTAGAATCGAGACCATTAAGGCAATAAACCCGCCGACATTGCTTAAAATCGAGCGATAAACCCCCATCACTCCTTCGCCGATCGAGCCGCCGCTAGCGCCGAACATCGCCGGAATCAGTATAAAGAGGAGGACGACACCAACGATGCTAGTTGCCCGAAGAACATCAGACTTCATCATCATCAGGCGGATGCCGATATAGATTAAGACAAACGGGGCGACATATTTGAGTATGCCGAAGAGGCGATCAGACAGCCCTAAAAAGGTTTCGCCGAAATCACCGGCTAAACGAAATAAGCCCAAACCAAAGAGTAGGCCAAAAAGTATCAGCAGAATCGCCGCAATCTCTCTGGCAGTATCGGGCTCAACCGCCCAAACCAAATTATCTTTGAGCGTTGGTACCCGTTTGCGTCGCCTACTACTATACCGTCGCTTCCGGCCAAATATTGCCATGATAGTTTCACTCTACATTCCCCGAGACCGTTTAGCTACACCCCACAGTATTGATTTCCCGTGACTAAACTGGTAACCTTTCCCTACGAGGTGAGTTATGAGAAGGGTGAGGATTGAGAGCTCCCCATTTGGTCCATCCAACTGGGAAGCGGTCATGACAATGAAGTCGGGAATTAGGTCCATGAGGGCTACTAGCTCCGGCCTCTCTTCAAGCAGCGCTATCGGCAATGTAGTTGCGCGGTCTCGGAAAGATTTCGGCATCGAGTACGCCACAAAAAGATGTGGTGACGCCAACTGGGAGGCAACGCTGACTAGCGGGTCGGAGCCGCACAGCTACGGCGGTCTATCCGAAAACGACGCTATCGGCAATGTCGTCGAACGCTACGGCAAGTTTCACGGCATTGAGGTCGTTATCAACGACCGACGCCAACAGCTACCAGGAGCGATGTTCGGCTACCACGACCCAGAAACAGGAAAAGAAACCGAACTCACGCAAGAGCAAATCAGCAACCTTGACCGACCCGTCCCAACGCCCCGAGCGCAAAGTCAGCAATGACCACGCGCTCGGGGCTTCTTTTATCCACATTATCGAAAAACCGCGAGCCATGACCCATCAAAAGCAGGTCAGCGAGCGGTTTTTCACCATACCCCGTAGGGAAGCGGGCGGGGGTAGGGAGCGCGAGGGGCTAGGGGGCGGCTTCGCAAATCAGCCCCCTGGTCCTCGCTATGGCAAGGCGGCGGCAGGGTCGCAAATTTTATTAAACTTGAATCACTACCGGAATCACCATCGGTCGTCTTTGCGTTTTCTCGAATAAGAACTCGCCAATGTCGTCGCGCATCGCTTTTTTGAAGAATTCCCAGTTAATTGTCCCTCGGCCGGTGTGAACCTCGTGGAATTTCTTAATCTGGGTCCGGGTACTTGCGATTAGGTCTTCCGATTCTTTCATATAGACAAAGCCGCGGGAGATGATATCTGGGCTAGTCACGAGCGTCCCCTTCTGACCGTCGACGGTCATAATAATCAAGAAGATGCCGTCAGCCGCCATAGTTTGACGATCGCGCAAGACCACTTCGCCAACATCACCGACACCGAGACCGTCGATCAAGACATAGCCGACCGGCGCTCTCTCTTTGGAGATTCGTCCGCCGTTAGCATCAAATTCAACGATCTGACCGTTCTCGACAACTAAGCAATTCTCTTCTTTCATGCCGAGACCGCGAGCTAGTTTGCAGTGTTCGACTAGACTACGATAATCGCCGTGAATAGGCATCAAGTATTTGGGCTGGAGTAGCGAGATCATCAGTTTCATCTCTTCGCGATTGGCGTGGCCAGAGGAGTGAATGTCTAATTCTTTGTTGGTAATGACTTCGGCGCCGAGGCGGTAGAGATTATTGATGGTGGCCGAGACAGCCTTCTCATTACCCGGCACTTGAGAGGCCGACAAGACAACCGTATCGCCTTTTTTGATGTTGATGTGACGGTGCTCGCCGGTGGCCATTCGGACCAACGCCGAGAACTCTTCACCTTGTGAGCCAGTACACATCACCACTAACTTATGGTCGGGAATGTTGCCGACAGTTCGGAGATCAGTCAGAACCCCTTGCGGAACTTTGAGGTAGCCCAGCTCCATGGCGATGTTAATGTTTTTCTCCATCGATCGACCAGATATAGCCAGCTTGCGACCCGAAGCCGCGCAGGCAGTGACGACATGCTGAATGCGATCAATTCTTGAGGCAAAACTCGAAACGATGATTCGCCCCGGCGCTTTGACAAAAATATCTTCCAGCGCTCGACCAACCACCTGTTCGCTCATCGTGTAGCCAGACTCCATCACATTAGTCGAGTCGGACAGCAAGCAGAGGACCCCGCGTTTGGCCAATTCGGCCAGCTTGGTAAAATCAGTCGGCTCGCCAAACGGTGGGGTAAAGTCGATTTTCCAGTCGGTGGCGTGATAAATCAGGCCGACTGGGGTGGTGATCGCCAAGCCCAGAATATCGGGGATTGAATGGGTCATTCGGACCGGCTCGACGACAAAGGCGCCGATTTGAATCCGTTCGTTTGGTTTGATAATTCGGAAATCAGCCCCTTCGATGCCGTGTTCTTCGAATTTGGATTTGATCAGGCCGGCTGTTAACGGCGCCGTATAAATCGGCACGCGGAACTTCGGGTAAATATATGGCATACCGCCGATATGATCTTCGTGACCGTGAGTAATTACGAAGGCCCGAATCCGATCTTTATTCTGATCGAGGTAGGTCGTGTCACAGATAACATAATCGATCCCTGGCATATCGGCGTCAGGAAACTTAATCCCAGCATCAATAATGAGAATGTCGTTGTTATACTCGTAAACCAGCATATTTTTGTCGCCGGTTTCGCCCGATCCGCCGAGAGGAATAATTCTTAGAGTGTTATTGGCTGCCCGAGCAATGACTTTGGCGGTCGGTGCCCCTTCAGCCGCTCCAGTTGGGCCAAATTTCTCGCCGGCTTTGTTAGGACGACGAAAGGGTTTGCTGTCTCGACGAAACGGACGGCCTTGGCCGCTTGCGGCACTTTGGACAGGACGATTGCGTGGTTTAAAATCTCTTCGCGGCCCTCTTGGTCTATTAGGTCTGGAAGTTTGTCCGCCGGCAGGTGGGTTGGATTTGGGATTTGGCGCCAACACTTGTCCGGCGTCAGAGATATTAACGATCCCGTCGGTAGCTTTATTAACCCCAGCTACCGTTGGGGAATTAGTGGTGCTGCTATCAGCACCGGAATTAGGTTGATTCAAAATGAGTCCTTTCTAAAAAATGTGTTTCTAATTGGAGTACTTAGGTCGGTTCGCCCACTGGCGAAACCCGAGTTAGTTTATATATTATAACTAGCCCGCTTGCAAAAGTCAATTTGAGCTAATCTGATCCATGATTCCAGGGATTTTGGCGAAGTCGTCGAGGAGAGTTTGGCGCATACCGCCGTTGTAGAGCGCGGCGGCTGGATGGTAGAGCGGTAAATAGTGTTGGTTATCATCTTTGACCAGTTGACCGTGAAGTACTGAGATTGGCCGGGTTTCATCGGGCAAAAGCGCGTGCAGGGCGTGACGACCTAAAAAGCAGATCAGTTTTGGTTTGATAATGGCGATCTGCTTTTTCAAAAACGGCAGCTGAAGAGCAATTTCTTCTGGCAACGGATCCCGATTTTCCGGCGGCTGGTACTTGATGACATTGGCAATAAAAATATCCTCCCGCTCCAAGCCGATTGAATTAAGCATCTCGTTCAAGAATTTCCCCGCTGCGCCAACAAACGGCCGGCCAGTCTCATTTTCCTTCTTACCCGGCGCTTCGCCAACAAACATAATCTCGGCATCTGGACTACCCTCACCAGGTACGGGATTCTGATTGGGCGCATATTTACACTGCTCGCAAGCAGTGATCCTTTTGGCCACTTCCACCAGTGCTTCTTCTTTGGTCATAAGACTATGGATTAGATATACCACTTTAATTACAGGCTGTCTCTTGGTTAGGGCGGACGTTTCAATGGCGAGTCCTTTGGCGCTTTTGGTCCAACCTGTTAGCACTCCCGACTAACCTGGTAGGTAAATTAAGACATCTTCTGCAAAGAAAGTGACCAGCTGCCTACATATGACTAACTAAGTTAGCGGGTAGTTCCTCTTTCTATTTACATACAGGCCTGGATTATTGCTAAAAAAGGGGTCTAAAACTCTTGACATTCTCGGGCTGATATGGTATAGTTCCAATATCCTTTCGGGTGGTCTAACGACTTGCTCGAAAGAGCACTCGAACAACAAGGACGCTGGGCAGACCCCAGCAAGGAGATTCACATGAGCAGTTCTGTAAACAGCGGTTCTCAAGACGCGGTAACCTACGGCCCCGAGGATTTTGCCACGTTCCTCGCCAAGAGCAAGGTCATTCCCTTGTCTCTCCTCACTATCTGCAACCTCCCCGGCTTGGCGTCGGCGGTTCAGGTGGAACTGGATCTTCCGGCGCCCCGCTTCCGCGATCGGCGGCAGCAGACGGAGAATCAGTCTGACTTCGGACTGAAGAAGTCCATGTACGACCGGGTCACGATCGGCGGAACGCCGATCCAGGACAACGGCGTAAACGTGCTAGCAGGATCGATGCGGTTCAGCGCTCTTAAGTCGATCCTAGGATGTTTCGAAACGGCCCAGTACATCGAAACCGACCAGGGCAACGGAAAGCGGCAACGGAAGATCGAGCTTCGCTTCCGCGGTCATGGTCTCACAGGCCAAGACGGCTCGGTCGAGATCGTCGGGGCCCGACGGTCGTTGGCCTCGATACCCGACGATCACTTGGTCGGATTCTTCCTCTGGGTAAACCCAAACCAGGGTTGGCTGCGGTTCAACTTGGTGATCCAGGAGTGGAACCCCAAAGTTGCCGCCCGCCTGCCCCTGGCGGACCTCGAGCTCTTCGAGATCGACGGTATCCCGACGATCGACGTCGAGAAGTTCGGCTTCACGTTCTAGGCCCCCGCCTCGCTCCCCTTCGCCCCCGCCACATCGCTGTGGACGGGGGCATCTTTTTATCCAAAATGTTATTCTTACAGGAAATGGTTAACGCTTTAAGTAATGGCCACTAATTACGAACTTCGCCTAGCCGATATCGCTCGACTCAAAGAGCTTTCGGCGACCGACCCGTCACAAGCCGAAGCTGAAGAGCCGGCTCAATTTACCGCCCCGTTTTTACAAAAAATTGGTATCTTTTACCAACCTCGACTACTCGGCGAGGGCTACATTAAGCATAGTTATCGCGACTTTATAGTCGAGGAGATAACGGAAACGGGCGAACTGGTAAGTATCGCCCCTGGACCACTATCCGATCATCAGCTCGACACACCGATGTCCGATGACCCAAATAAAAAACTGCGGCTGGAAGTTGATATGGTCAAGCAAGGTTTCGCCACCTTCGAGGTGATTGAGCGACTGGCTGAGGAGCTGGAGCTTGACCTAAACCAGATCACTTACGCCGGTCTTAAAGACAGTAAGGCTATAACCGCCCAAAGGGTCTCGATCAATAGAACTGCGGCCGACCGGTTATCGACCTTGAGTCTGCCCAATGTTTTCTTCAAGAATGGTCATTACCGTATTGGTATGCGAAATGTCGGCGAACTGATCGGCAATCGCTTTACTATTTTAGTGCGAACAAATTCTGTTGATCAGCAACAAATCCAGACCCGACTTCAAGAAATCGGCGAACAAGGGTTCCTGAATTTCTTCTCCCTCCAGCGGTTTGGTAGTCGACTCCTGGGTCACAAGATCGGCAAGCAGGTCATGCTTGGTCGGTACGAAGATGCCATACGACTGTTCATCGCTGGTGTTAGTCCACACGAAACCAAAGCCCTCCAAGACTTACGGCATCAGGCAATCTCGATCTGGGGAGATTGGGAGAAAATTAATCAACTGTTCAGCCAGTTTCCTTACTTTTTTCAGCACGAGCTGAAAGCACTCGACGCACTCAATAATAATCCCCGTGATATGGCGGCCGCCTTACGAGCAACGCCAGATCAAACCAAAATGGCTTATAGCGCCTATGGCAGCTACTGTTTCAATAAAGTCCTGTCGCAACAAGCGACTAGCGACAAAGTCGATCCGTCTATCCCCTTACTTGGTCCAGAGTCAATCGATTGGTACGATCGGCTGCTGCCCGAAGAAGGCCTAAAGCAACTGCATTGGCATCAGCCGGAGCTCAACTTTCTTGGTCGTCCCCGACCACGACTAATTCCGACCCGTATCAATGTCGATGTCCACTCAGTCACACCGACTGAAGTTGGTTTGATATTTCACTTCGATTTGACTAAGGGCGCCTACGCTACGACATTCCTGGCCGAACTTTTCGGCCTGTACCAAGGTCGGCCGGTACCAAGCTGGGTCAAGCTGGAGGAGACAGACAGTCGATCGGCGATTGGTTACCCCCCGATCGAGACGACCGAACAAGTCTTCCCCAAGCTAGAGACTAGCTCCGAGGAACCGATGGCCGATGACTAGTAACACCATCAATGCCGGTGTTTACCGGCATTACACCGGTCTAATGATCCTAGTGTTGGGCGTGGCCCGACACTCTGAAACAGAGGAGAAATTTGTTTGCTATATCCCGCTCGGTCCCAAGGCGGGGCCGAGAATAACCGTCCGACCAGTGGCGATGTTTTTCGAAGAGGTTGAGGCTGATGGCGCTAAACAACCCCGCTTCAAATTTATTGGCGCCGAAATGCCCGAAGATTTAGCCGGTCGGTACCAATCGACGCACGACTGGGGCCAACCCGACAGGAGCAACTAGGCAATTCGTACCAGTGAGATGCGGCCTTTGTCTGGGTCGACGTCTTTAACTTTGACTTTGACGGTGTCGCCAACTTTGACGACATCGGAGACATTCTCGACAAAGCCACCGGTACCGAGCGCCGAGACATGAATCATGCCGTCTTTATTAGGTGTCAGTTGAACAATCGCCCCGATCTCTTTGCCACTCATGCGGTCTTTTTGAATGTTAACAATCGTGCCAGTGAACTCTTCGCCGATAACAACCGGTTTGCCGATCGATTCGACAATCGCCTTGACCGCTTCGGCTTTGGCGGCGTCGTTTGAGGTAATCATGACCGTGCCGTCGTCGTCGATATCAATATTCAAGATCTCTCGACCGCCTTGAGCGTCGATGATGCCGTTAATGACTTTGCCACCAGGCCCGATCAGTTCGCCGATTTTCTCAGGATCAATCTTGGTTGTGATAATGCGTGGGGCGTACTTGGATAGTTCGGCTCTTGGCTCGGCAATAACCTTGAGCATTCCCGCCATAATTTCTTCGCGACCCTTCAGGGCGGCGGCAAAAGTGGCTTCGATCATTTTATCGGTTAGGCCGTGATTTTTGACATCAAGCTGAATAGCGGTAATGCCTTTGGCGGTTCCCGCAATCTTGAAGTCCATTTCGCCGGCGAAATCTTCCAGACCTTGCAGGTCGGTCAAGACTTCGAAGTTATCATCGTCACCAACCACGATACCCATAGCAATTCCAGCCACCGGGGATTTAATCGGCACGCCAGCGTCCATCAGCGCCAAAGTCGAGCCGCAGGTAGCGGCCATCGAACTCGAGCCGTTAGAACCGAGAATCTCGGAAACGAGGCGGATGGTGTAAGGGAAGACTGAGCGCTCGGGAATCATCATCTCTAAGGCCTTTTCAGCCAAAGCGCCGTGGCCAATTTCGCGGCGATTCATGCCGCCCATTCGCTTGATCTCGCCGGTAGCGTAAGGCGGGAAGTTGTAGTGATGAAGGTATCGCTTGGTGCCAAAATCTTCGAGCGTGTCGATATGAAGCTCTTGACCCGGGCCAGCCAGCGTCACAATTGTTAACGCTTGGGTCTCGCCACGATTAAACAAACCGGTGCCGTGGACTCGGGGCAGAACGCCGACTTCGATCTCGAGCGAGCGGACTTCGTCCATCTTCCGGCCGTCTGGTCGCTGCTTCTTCTCGAGTATTAAGGTTCGAATCGCTTTATGAAAAGCCAGTTCAACGGCTTCGATCACTTGCCCGGCCTCAAACTCTTCGGCAAATTTCTCGATCGCATCGGCTTCGAGGGTTTTCAAGAGGTCGTGGCGCTTGGTCAGGTCGGTTTCGGTGACAATTGTTTGTAAGCGATCCCAAGAGAAATCTTTAACTTTACCGATATGCTCGGGCTCAACATGCTCGACTTTTTCTTTATCGGCATTGATGAAGGCCCGCTGGGGCTCGATCGCCGCGGCAATCCCTTTTTGGGCAAAAGCCAGGGCTTCGGCCATTTTCGCTTCGGGAATTTCGTTGGCCGCTACTTCAATCATCGTAATCTTGTGCTCGCTACCGGAAGCCAGCAAATCGAGTTCACTTTCGGCCATTTGCGTTGTGGTTGGGTTAAGGATTAACTTGCCGTCAACCAAACCAACTCGGACGGCGGCGATTGGGCCGGCAAACGGAGCATCAGTTTGAATCAAGGCGGCCGAGGCGCCGATGACAGCCAAGGCCGAGGTGTCGTGCTCGCCGTCATACGACAGCGTCGTCACAATTACCTGGACTTCGCGACGCAGACCCTTGGGAAACATCGGTCGGATCGAACGATCAACCAGGCGGCCAGTTAGAACGGCGGACTCACTTGGGCGGCCTTCGCGTTTCATAAATTTGGAGCTGGATATTTTACCAGCAGCGTACATCCGTTCCTCGTAATCAATCGTCAGCGGGAAAAAATCGCTACCGACTTTTGGCTTATCGGCAACGCAAGCGGTCGCCAAAAGGACCGTGTCGCCTTGACGCACAGTCACCGAGCCGTCAGCCTGTTTGGCCAACTTGCCGTGTTCTAAAATTATCTCCGTTTCTCCGTAAGGCACGGTCGCTTTCTTCAATTCTTTCATGTTCAATTCTCCTTTTTCTAAGGAGGTGGCGATCATGCGGTAGCTAGTGGTGAACCCAAGCAAGCTTGGAGTCACCACTAGCCAGACGATCGTCGGCCTCCACTACTTATTGTTAATTTATGGGCAGCGAATACTCGTTATTTGGGCGAGAGTAATTTTGTTGTGAAGCTTCTGGTACTCCAGGCACCGCTAGCAACAATATTGCTCGAGCCCATTACTGAGGTTGAGCGTTTCGCTAACAAACAATTGTCGCGCTAAGCGAGATTCAAAGGTACAAATTACTTTCGCAAGCTTAAGCTCCCGATCAGCTTTTTGTAGCGCTCGGGATTCTTCTTTTCTAAATATCCGAGTAAGCTCCGGCGCTGGCTAATCATCTTTAAGAGCCCCATTCGGGAATCAACATCCTTCTTGTGAGTCTGTAAATGATCGGACAGAGTGTTGATTTTATCACTCAAAACCGCCACTTGAACCTCGGATGAACCGGTGTCAGTTTCGTGGGCTTGAAACTTCTTGATCGCCTTAGCTTTGCTCGTCATCTTTGCCATTAGTCCAAATATTCTAACATTTTTTTGTATCTGGTTCAATCGGTGACAGCATTGACGAGCTGAACATTGCGAATTGTTTCGTTAATTTTGACGGCAATCTCGTCCTTAATAGTGTTAAAGTCGCCCACGACACGGAAGCCAGCCGCCGCTTTATGGCCACCGCCACCGAAAGCCGCCGCAATGCGAGCGACATCGTAATCTCGAGCGACCGAGCGCATACTACCCTTAAGGCCGTCGTTGGTTTCTTTCAGTAATAAAACAAAGTCCACATCGGTGGCCGATTTCAACAGTTCGTCAATCAGACTGCCATCTTCAGATTCGCCGATTTCGGCGAAATCCTGGCTCGTCAGTTCCGTCCAGACATAGCGCAAATCTTTGTTCTCTTGAAGTTTGGCCAACGCCCGCCCCCAAAGCTTCAAAGTTGAGAGCGATTTAGTGCTGATGCGCTCGATAATTTCCTGGTGCTTGGCGCCAGCAGCCACAAGTTGGGCGGCCACGGTCAGCGATTTTGGCGTCGTTGACATATTTTGGAAACTACCAGTATCTGTGATTAAACCGGTTAAGAGACAGGTGGCAACTTCTTCGTCAAGCAGATTCTCGCCGCGACCGAGCGCTTCGATTAAGGCCACCAGCATTTCAGCGGTCGAGGTGGCAGTCATATCAACCCAGTTAACTTTGGCCGAGTAGGAGTTAGTGACATGGTGATCAATCGAAACTGTTGGCGTCTCCAAAAAGAGGTCCGGAAATTCGGTGTAAATTGGTCCGAGGCGATCAAAACCGGTGCAGTCGAGCATGATGACGGCGTCGTATTTAGGGATTGAGCGTTCGACTTTAACATCTTCGGGCGTCAACGATCCTTTGGGCGGTGTGATGACGATTTGGATCCGATGCTCGTCAGTTATTTTTTTGTAGCCGAGCTTCAAATCTTCGCCGGTGTTGCGGGAATCGATGGTAATAATCAGATCGTTACTCGGGGTGATGGTTTTGTCTTTAATTTCGTCGTAGCCCGGCAGGAACGACATTGAAGCCGGGACTTGGCCAGCAAACAGAGCGTCGACGCTCTTGCCTAGTCGCTGGAGAGCCAGTCGGAGGGCTAAAGTTGACCCAATAGCATCGCCGTCCGGATCCTGATGAGTCAGAATCAAGATATTTTGCGACTGCCGAATTAGTTCGACTGCCTGGGCTTTAGGGCTTAGTTCCATGCTTCGGTCAGTATACCGGAAAAATGATATGGTTCAATATCTCTTGTCGCCTCCGGCGGCTTTTGTTTGCGGCCTACGGCCGCCAGGCTAATGAGAGGATTAGAGGATAATCCTAAGAAGCCCTGGGCTTTGGCTTAAGCCCTTAACCTCACGAGAAAGCGCAACGCAGTTGCAATAACGGACACACCGACTAAAGCCGGTGGTTTTTCACCTTTAATAAAAAACTGAGCGGGGGCAAGCCGCTCAGTTGTGGATTAGCCATGGTCGTAAGTTACGGATTCGTCTTAATCTGACGTAGAGCCGATCAGTTTCCCATCTTGGGTCATCTTTCCAGCCGGTACTTTCGTACGTCCAGCTTTCCCGAACCAAGGGGAAGGGATCCCGGGTCATCTTCAACCTTTTTATCAGCCTCGGACATAGGTGGAGCTTGGCCGGCCAAACACCCATCCCTGTTAAATCCTCATCAACATGGACGCTACCTTTCAGCCCTAGGCGGAAGTAAGCGAACCGAGCCAACTTCTCGACACAATCACTTATCTGGAATCCGCCTACCCACAGCTCTTCGATTGGGCCGGGTAATTGCGAGGAGACAAAGGGTAGGTCGGCGTAGATTGGTTTTGGCCACTGGTCTTCTGGCAACACACCCCTCAATCTACACGGACAGTGCTCAGAAAAAGTCATCCCGGCATCGACCAGTAGATCGCTTGGCTGAATGCTTACCCGTCGGTCAAGATTGACGAGATCGAGACCCTCGCCTTCTGAGCGAAATAGCAGCCAACAGACTTGATAGCCGCGTTGCCGATACCTTGCATCGATCGCCTGTCCGAAGTATTCGACTACCTTGTCGGCCAACTCCGGATCGTCTGGATAGCCATTCGAGTGAACGAAGAACTCCCTGAAGGGGTAAAGGAACAAAAATACCTTCAACCTCTCACCTCCAAATAGATTTAATAAGATTTTACTTTAACTACCGAGAGATGTCTAGCGTAAAGTCAGTCTTTGCTGTATTTACTCCCTAGGAAATATGCGGTACAATTTCCTCAATGCCAATCTCAAAGTCTGCCAAAAAATCTCTGCGGGTCGCCCAGCACAAAACCTCGATCAACCGTTATCGCAAGGCCCTCATTAAAGCCGCCCTCAAAAATGTGACCGCCGATACTGCCTCTAAAGCCGTGTCGATGATCGACAAGGGCGTGAAGTGGAATCTTTTCCACCAGAACAAAGCTGCTCGGATGAAATCTGCCCTTATGAAGGGCTTACCAGCCGGCGCCAAAATCGCACCAAAAACCACTGAAGCGACTAAAACCGCCGTTGCCAAGACCGAGAAAAAAGTTAAAGCTCAAACAAAACCCAAAGTTTCAAAGATCAAAACGGCTGCGAAAAAGACCCTCAAGGCCAAATAGTAGTAGCGCAATCGTGCGACTACTCGTAGACTAGAGTCATGCATGGCTCTAGATTTCTGCGTTTTTCGGCCACTTTGTTCGATCTAACAAGGCTCGCCCTCGTTATAGTAGTGCTGGCGATTACCTTCATTATATTAGTCGGCAAACCTTTGCTGGTGAACGGCGAAAGCATGGAGCCCAATTTTCACAACGGCCAAGTGGTAATCGTCGACCAGATTAGTTTTTCTGGAGAAAAAATGATTCGTCGCGGTGATGTCGTCGCCGCTAAGTTTCCGGCCGACCCAGCTAAAACCAAACTGATCAAACGGATCATCGGCTTACCAGGCGAAACTGTCGAGGTTAAAGATACTCACCTGTTTATTAACGGCCTACCGTTAACCGAGCCCTATCTTCCTCGTTACGGCGAAGCTCCCTACGATGAGATCTCTTCCGTCACCTTGAAAGACGACGAATACTTTCTAGCTGGCGATAACCGCCCCGGCTCTTCGGACTCGCGTCTCTGGGGACCAGTTACTCACAGCGATATTCTCGGCCGAGTTAGCTTTGTGATTTTTCCACCCGCCGACGCTGAATATGTCAGCCGACCTGAGTAAGTTTTATCTAGTTGCTGGTTGCGTCGAGATCGCCAACGCGTGTGAGAGATAACCAAAAAGTGGAAAGAGTTTGTTGGCAAACTCGTCGATCGTGTCAACGCCGTCCGCTACATACCAATGCGGTTGGGCAAATGGCAGATCATAGAATCGGCGCGTCCACTCGACTTCGCATTCCAGCACCACCGCGTAGGGCAGGTAAGCCAAAAACCTATCCTGACTCTGGGCCTGGTAGCTAATTGGCTCGCTACTGGTTAGGTAATTACGGAAAGCTAGCCAGCGACCCAGCTCCCGATCGCCGTAAATGGTACGACTCGGTAAAGTCCGGGCAAAGTGCGTGATTAGTAGGGCGGCGCCCATCATCCCCAGCCAAAAAAGAAGGGTGTAGCGGACGCCGTCAATGAGAAAAACATTAGCGAAAAAGCCGATCAGACCAAAGACAAACAGCGTCAAGCCAGTGATCTGATAACGAGTGTGGAGTCGAAGCGGATTGGTATAAAAGAAGCCCAGGTCGTTTACCCGTTGGTAGGCGGCCAAAAAGGCCTCGCTGACGCGCTTACTAAACAGCTCTTGAGCCAGGGCAAAAGAGATTTCTTCCGATGTCGCTCTGTCTCCCGAGGGACCAAAAATCTGATCGAGTAATTGAACCTCGAACTTTTCGAGCCGATCGCTCGAAGTCTTGCGGCTAAAGCGAAAATCGTCCCGACCGACTTGACGAATAACCAGGTGGCCTCGTCGAGCCAAATCCAGGAGCGTCGCCGCCAGCTCACGGCTCGAAAGCCGGCCGTTAAGCAAGATGCCAAGCATCGCCGGCGATAGACGGCTGGGCTGTTCGTCCAGCTGTTTGTTTGGTCCGAGTGGAACCCGACGATTCCGAGCCAGCCAAGTTATCAGCAAAATCAAGGCCGTTAAGAACGGTAAGGCGATGGAGATGCCGGTCCAAACAATCGGCGGTAGGTTGTTGATCCATTCTTTAGTCGAGGTCAGCGCCGTCGAGGTCAGATAGGATTTTGGCACTTCTAGTTCTAGAACCAGTTGAGTCTCGGGGCCAATCTCGGTCGCTTGATAGACGACCGTTTGGGGGTCGATTAGCTGGGCGCTGGCCGTCGTCGCCCCGCCGTTGTTTCTGAACAAGTAGCCGATTCCGCCTTCGCTGACAGGTTTGGGCAAGGCCACGGCGATGGAAAGCGAATCAATGAACTGGTCGGGCCGATTGATGACCTGGTAACGAATCCGGTAGAGTTTGTCGGAGATAATTTTTTCGATCTGAAGCTTGGAATTTTGAGAGTAAAGATCACCGGTGCTGGTGAAGGTTAGGGCGATATCGTAACCAGCCAGGTCGGTTTGATTGGTGGGATTAATCGGGACATCGGCGGCATTGAGTGAAGTTTGGAAGAAAGCGAAACCTAGCCCCCCCAGGACGACGAAGAAAAGCAGCGATTTGCTGTACAAACCAGTGCTCCGAACCAGCTGTCCGATTAGGTTAAAGACTCCCATGCTACTTCCCATTGTACCCGCTTTTGAGCATCAGGAAGGTAGCAAGCCAATAACGCCACGGCATCACCAGCTTCAATCAAGCCAGACTTGAGGGCGATATCGATTTCCGAGAGGATATCGGTCATCTTTCGCTTAAGCTTTTGATCGGAGATGTTTTTGCGCACGGCCGCCGCCAACCCGCCGATGGTCATTTCGACAGCGTCGCCGCGTTGGTGACTGGCAGTCAAATGCTTTTTGAGTTCTGGCCATCTTTGACCCCGAACATAGTCAAAAAGGATGAACGGCTTTTCCGCTTGTGCTCGTCCCCAGGAGGAGATACTGGAAGTGCCTTGTCTTGTTTTGAGATCGGTTTGGATCGCCCAGAGATCGGAGCCGTATTGATCAACCAGTTCATTAACAGACCCTGGCGTGACTTCGAAACCTATTTCTGTTGCTTGAACTTTGATCCAATTTTTTAGTCCCGATTCAGCCAATGGCTCAACACTGATGGTTTTAGCAGCCATATCTATTTGAATAGATAAGGGGCTCTTGGCTTTAAAGGGTTTTGCATCCCAGATGACAACGACCGAGCTAGTCGGCAAGTCAGTCAGCATTGAAGCCAAGCTGTTCTGCTCGTCTACCAGCATTTCCCCGGCTCGTTTAATAATAATCAATCGAGAAGTGGCAAAAAGCGGCACCGCTTTCAGATCAGCAAAATTGGGAACTGTCTCGGTGCAGTCGATACTCACTAGCTCCGTCCCGTCTGGATTTTTCTCCAGATATTTGGCCTTAAGCTTGTTGATCGCCTCCCGCGCCAAAAACGAGTCCGAACCCTTTATATATATCAACATTGCGTAACTAACTTACTCGTCTTTCGGCTGGTGTTGCAAATCGGCCCAGTTGGGACCGACCTTAATATCCACGATCATCGGCACTTTCAATTCGGCGACGGAGCCCATTACTTCTTTGACGACTTTAGCGACTTTATCTTCTAGCCCTTTTTCGACTTCAAACAACAGTTCGTCGTGAATTTGGAGGAGCATTTTCGCTCCCTCCGGTAGCCGCTTTGAAACATCGACCATTGCTAGCTTCATAATGTCGGCTTCCGTTCCCTGGATTGGCATATTCATCGCCATCCGCTCTGCCGCCGATCGCAGCATCATGTTGGGCGAATGAATATCGGGCAGGTAGCGGTGGCGACCGAACATTGTCGAAACATAACCTTGCTCACGAGCCTGGCGCTTCATCTTCTCGATAAACTCAGCAACCCCCGGGAAAGTTTTGAAATAACGATCGATAAACTGCCGGGCTTCGGTCGAGCTAATGCCTAAATCGTTAGCCAAGGCGTTTGCCCCTAGCCCGAAAATAATCCCAAAGTTAATGGCTTTAGCAGCCCTACGGTCGACGCCCAGTTCCACTGCAACCGCGGCGTGAAAATCATCGCCTTTACGAAATGCCTCAATAAGCCCCGGGTCTTCACATAGGTGGGCGAGGATGCGCAGCTCAATCTGCGAGTAGTCGACGCCGAGAAAGACCTTGCCCTCGTCGGCCACGAAAGCTCGACGAACTTCATTGCCTAGATCGGTCCGAATCGGAATATTTTGCAAATTAGGATTGTTGGAGCTCATTCGGCCGGTCGCGGCCCCGATCTGTCCAAAGCTAGTATGAACCCGACCAACCTTGTCGATTTGGTTCGGCAAAGTCTCGATGTAGGTATTCAAGAGTTTGGCCAGCTCGCGATACTCCAGAATCAGCTTGATCGCCGGGTGCTTGTCGCGCAGTTTCATCAAGCTGTCGGCATCGGTCGAGTAGCCGCTCTTTATCTTTTTGATCCCGATCACTGGCAATTTGAGTTTATTGAACAAAACATCTTGAAGTTGGGCCGGAGAGGCTATATTAACCCCTTCGCCCAGCTCTTTAGCGGCTTCTTTTTCGATTTCTTTCAGGCGTAAGGTCAACTTCTCGCCTAAAACCTTGAGATACTTTCGATCAACTTTAATGCCGGTCGCTTCCATCTCCACCAGAATCGGCAACAGCGGCATTTCAATTTCGTAAAACACCCGCTTCAAATGAGCTTCTTCTAATGAAGGTGCCATTTTTTCGTAGAGCCGCCAGGTAACCAGGACATCTTCGCAGGCGTAGGCGGCTAAATCTTCAACCGAAGCGTCTGTCATGACGCCGTCCTTCTTCCCACCCAAAATTTGCAAGGTCGGAATCTTCTTGAAGTTCAGTTCGGTCATTGCTAGGTCATCAAGCCGGTGGGAGTAGGCGGTCGAGTTGACCAGTTGGGAGGCGATCATCGTATCAAACCAGACGTTATTCACCGAGAATCCGGCGCCCAGGAGAGAATGGAGATCGTATTTGAGGTTATGGCCAAGCTTTTTACTGTCGCTATTCAAGACTTGCTGAACTGAAGTCCGGACCTGCTCGATTGGCAGACCACCTGGGTAGGCTGGTGCCAACGGTAAGTAAGCTGCCTTGTCTTTACTCCAAGCAAAAGAAACGCCGATCAATTCGCCGTCGAGATCAACCGTTTCGGTGTCGATGCAAAGAATCGGCTGTCGCGCGAGCTCTTTGGCCAGCTCCTCCCAACGCTCAATAGTAGTGATAGCTTCGAAAGGCAAGGACGGCTCAATTTTCACTACTTCAGTTTTCTTCGTATCAAATAGTGACGCCTGACCGACAACAGCCGCTTGTGGCAACTTCGCTAGTAGCGACTTGAAATCCAGTTCCTGAAAAAGGCCGACCACTTTGGAGAAATCGAAGTTGGCAACATCGGCTTCCTCAAGATTGAGATCAATCTCTAAATCCAACCGAATCGCCGCCAATCGCCGGCTCATCAACACCGTTTCTTTATTATCGGCTAAAATCTGGCGGGGCCGATCTTTCAGCTCGTCAAGATGATCGTAAATATTGTCCAGCGTCTGATACTTCCCCAACAGCTCGACGGCGGTTTTGGGTCCGATGCCCGGCGCCCCAGGAATATTGTCAGACGAATCGCCCGCCAAGGCCTTGTAATCAACAATCTGCTCGGGAAAAACGCCCATTTTCCCTAAAACATCATCGCGATGGTAAACCAGCGTGTCGGTCACCCCTCGGCGCAAAGAATAAACCGAGACTGAGTCGTTAACTAATTGTAAGGCGTCGTTATCGCCGGTAACGACGACTGTTTGTAAGCCATCTTTGGTAGCGATGGCCGCCAGCGACCCAATTAAGTCGTCGGCTTCAACGCCTTTTTGTTCAAAGGCGGGGATGTTTAGAACATCGACAATCTGCCGAACACGGGGAAATTGATCGATCAGGGCGGTGTCAGTCTCTTTGCGATGAGCTTTATAGCCGTCAAATATTTCATTGCGGAAAGTCTCCCGGCCGGCATCAAAACAGGCAACGACATAGTCGGGCTTCTCGTCTTTGATCGCTTTCAAAAGGGCGTTAGCAAAGCCGTAAACGGCATTAACCTGCTCACCCTTCGGCGTCGTCAACGGCGGCAGAGCGTGAAACGACCGATGAATTAAGGCATTCGAATCAAGCAATAAAATCTTTGGCAGACCCTTAGACATGCTTGGAGTATACCAGAGAAAAAGACGCTAAACTCGGTACTTTTGGAGCAGTTCTTCCAGCACCTGGCGATCGGAGAACGGCACGAGTTTGTCGCCAACGGCCATCACTTTTTCCGCCCCTTTGCCGGTCACTAGTACAACATCTTGCGGCCGAGCCATTTGGCAGGCCTTGGCGATCGCCTCTTTGCGATCAGGCACGCGCCACCACCAGATCTCTTCACCGTTGTCTTTGTACTTGAAAGATAAGTCACCTTCCTCGTCGCCGGCTTTCTTGACCTTATAGCGACCGCGAAGCGGTCGGCCGCGGGGAACGCCGGCGGCTACCTCGTCAATAATAGTGTTGGGATCTTCGTTGTACGGATCTTCGTTGGTGACAATGACAAAGTCGGCGTAACGGCCAGCTAGCGCGCCCAGAATCGGTCGCTTGGTTTTGTCGCGCTGTCCGGTAGCGCCTAGAACCGAGATCATCTTGCCGTGAACGGCCGGTTTGATTGTCTCGTATACCTTCTGAAGGGCATCGGGCGTGTGAGCGTAATCGACAATGGCGGTAAAGGCCTGACCGCAGTCGACTATTTCCATCCGACCAGGCACTGGCTGGACGATCCGTAACCCTTCAACAACCTCTTCGAGCGACAATCCTAAGCCCAGCCCAACACCAGCGGCCGCCAAAGCGTTGGCGACATTAAATTCGCCCGGCATCGGAATGGAGATACTGGCTTGATGACCGCGAGCGAGCAGAACAAAGTCGGTCCCGCCGGCGCGTTGGTAGATCTTCTTACCGACTAAGTCGGCGTTAGATTTTAAGCTGTAAGTGACGGTCCGGTTAGCGCTGTGACGCAAGAAGTGCTCGGCCGCCGGATCGTCAATGTTAATCACTGATAGCGCCGGTCGATGGCTAAACAGCTCTTCTTTGGCCTGGCGATATTTTTCCATCGTCTGGTGGTAGTCAAGGTGGTCGTGCGTTAGGTTAGTGAAAACGGCCACTTGAAACGGAATGCCCCATAATCGATGTTGATCCAGTCCGATTGAAGTTACTTCAATAACAGCATCTTCACAACCGGCCTTAACCATCTGCGAGAGCAATTTCTGCAATAAAAATGGGCTGACGGTGGTCATCTTAAGGTTATTTTCGATTACTTTATCGCCAATCCGAAAGTCTACCGTCGAAGCCAAGCCAACTTTACGACCACCAGATTGTAAAACGGAGGCGATTAAATGGGCGGTAGTAGTCTTGCCGTTAGTCCCCGTAACACCGATGACCCGGAGCTTTTTGGCGGGAAAACCGTAGATTATCGCTGCCGCTACACCTCGAGCGAGATGGTAAAAATTGACCAACCAATCAGGGCTAATCTGTCGTATTTTTTTCTTTAAACTCATTGAATCGTCTTTCTTCGTCGCCTTTCAGCGAACCTGTAGAGTGTATACCAAATGGGCGAGTGAACCAAGTCCCACGAACCCAACAACCGCACTGACTGGCCACCGAACTGAGTTTTGAAGCGAGTCAGGCCGGCGTGGGGATGGTTTTCCTTGCCTTCGGGAGCAATAGCTAACAAGTCATAGACGGCCATGCCGCGCTTTTTGGCTTCGGTTATTGCTTCCCAATGAGCTAGGTACGGTGCCATTAAGCTTCTATCTCCGCCCGAACCGCCGTAGAGATAGCTACAAACCCCACCGTAAAAAGAAAGTAGGAGAGCAGATAATGGTTCGTTATTGTTAGAAACCACGACGATGTCGCCGGCATTATTCTCTTTGAGCACTTGAGCGAGCTTCTGAAAATAGCCTAGATTACGACCCTGGAAATCGGCCCTTTTAGCCGTCTGGCTGTAAAGGTCGAACAGTCCTTGAATTGATCGGTCCGAAATCCCCCACTGGACTTCGAGATTGTGCTTTTTGCCGACGCCAATGTTGTAGCGCCCTTTTGGCTTCATCTCTTTTAAGAGTTCTTCTTCGGATTTGTCGAGCATTACCCACTGCCGGTACTCCGGCTGAACATCTTCAAATGCTTTGACTAAACCGGCGTGGAGTAGCTTGTTGGCATGTTCCGGGCTCCAAAACTCCAGGAATTCAAACCGGGTGAATATCCTGCCCTTCGGTGGCTTCTGATCGTCCTTCCTAGAAATATAGATTGCTTGATCGTCAAACGGTACGCCATGATCAAGATCGAGCGGAATCTCGGGAAAATAAAGTATCGATCGGCCGAACGGCAGCTGCCGGGTAAGGCCATAAAGCGAGCCATACATTCTTGACTTCCAACCACTCGATTCTTTGAACTTGGCCCAGAAGTCGGTTTGCAGGATCGACTTGAACATGTGTTAAGTATACCTGTAATCAACTAGAATGGCTCTATATGAAAAGAAAACTTTTCTTTCTCGCACCGAGGCGCTCGAAATGAGAATACTGGCGATTGAAACAAGTTGCGATGAAACCGCGGCGGCGATTGTTGAGGCTACAGACGACGGTAAGCTCAATATCTTAACTAATATCGTCGCCTCTCAACTTAAAACTCACGCTAAAACCGGCGGGGTGATTCCGGACATCGCCGCCCGAATGCATACGGAAGCCCTGACTCATGTGTTGAGCCAGGCTACCGAGGGTAAAAAACTTGATTTTGATGCTATTGCCGTCACTAGCGGTCCGGGTTTGATTGGTTGTTTACTGATCGGTCAGTCGGCCGCCAAAACAATCGCTCAGGTGACTGGTAAGCCATTCTATCCGATCAACCATCTGGAAGGACACCTATACTCGGCTTGGCTAGGAGAGGACCAGCCAGAGCTACCGGCCTTAATTGCTATTATCTCCGGCGGTCATAGCGAACTGGTGCTAATGAAAAAACACCTTTCTTACGAGCTCGTTGGCGCCACCCGCGATGATGCTGCCGGCGAAGCCTTCGACAAAATTGCTCGCTTGCTTGGCTTGCCTTACCCGGGCGGACCAGCAATCGACCATCTGGCCAAGGAGGGCAACGCCGATGCCTACAAGCTACCGATCTCACTTCCCGAACACGGCAATCTCGAGTTTTCTTTCAGCGGTTTGAAGGCGGCAGTAGCTGGATTGGTGAGCAAAATGCCGGATCCGCTACCTCGCCACGTCAAAGCCGACATCGCCGCTAGCTTTCAAAAAACCGTCGCCGATACGATTGTCAAAAAATCGGTTTGGGCATTAGAGAAAAACCTTGAAGTTAAATCTGTTTGCCTAGTTGGTGGCGTTGCAGCAAATGAGCATCTACGGGTTCGTCTGGAACAAGCCGTTCATATTTTTAACCCGGAGATGAAGTTTTTTGTCCCCGAACTAAATTACTGCACCGACAACGCCGCCATGATCGGCGCGGCAGCCGTTTTCCATGCGCTGTACGGTCAGCCAACGCCCTGGCAGAAGTTGATGGCCGACCCGAACCAATCTCTATAGAAAAATGGCTCCCAGCGCGGGGAGCCTATTGAAAGCCAAGATCAGTGGTCTTACTTCGCGTTCTCCGGAATGAGGCCGGCATGGCGCAGTAGGATCTCAAGAATCCGCTTCTTCAGACGTAGAGCGTCGCTCTTGCTCTGGGTTCGATCCAAGGCCTCTTGGATGGCCAAGCGGTTGAACATCGAGAAACAGAACTGCTCGTCCCCTGGCTGGCAGAGGCCAGGAAAAGCCTTGGGCATATCTGCCGACTTGAACTCGTAGTGCAGCATCGGGATAGCGCTTTCTGCTCCGCTAGCACCGACTGAAGTAAGTTGGGCTGAAAGGTTATCCACCTCTTTGCCAAGCATCGTTTCGAATGGTTTGCCGGCGAGTTTGCGAGCAAGCCGATCCTGTAGGGAGTAGGCTGGCAACTCCTCATTGAGGGTGCCATCGACTGTGTCGGGAACCACCGTGGTTGCATGTGACCATGCGTGACGTAACTCGTGAACGAAGACCAAAGTTCGGGCGAAGTCGCTGACCGAGACGTCTGGAAGAACGACTGCTTCGCGATCGGCAAACTTGACGTGCCTGGCGATCACTTCATTGCGCTCGTACCAGATGTCCGACCAGGGCTCGCCCCGCCTGGCATCATCAGCAGTAACCACGATCAAGTAGAACGGGTGCTCTGCTGGCGCCTGATCTCCGATGACATGCATTGATCCGGCAATAATTGCCGGCCGGCCGTTCTTGGCCATGAAGTCCCAGACTTTGATCGCCTCCTTGTCCTGTAACTTCTTGACGACCCTGAAAGCTGCTTTCATGACCTTGTCGAGCTTGGCCATCCGATCCTGCCGAATCACGTTGAACTCGGGCGTGTCGACCACAAGATCGGGAACGCTTGGAGCTATCGGTACCTTGGCTTGATTGGCCGATGTTGAAGAGGGGCTAGTTGCCGCAGTCTTGTTAGAACCGCAACCGATGACGATAATAGCGAAGAGTATCGCTGTTAGGAAACCTAAATGTCGAAAGTGCATGGGAGGATTGTATACCAAACCCGTAAATAAATCAAGACGCAACGATGAGGCTTCCTGGGCAAAATATGCACAAACCAGTAAAATAAAATCTAATGAAAGAGATCCTAACTCGTTACGACCACACCAAAGAACCAGATATTTACGCTCGGTGGGAAGCCGAGAAGCAGTTTGTGCCGTCAGGCAAGGGTGAGCCGTACTCGATCGTTATTCCGCCACCAAATGTTACAGGCGATTTGCACTTGGGTCACGCTCTGACCTACGGCATTCAGGACACCATCGCCCGTCATCAGCGCCGTCTTGGCAAAGATGTCTTGGTTTTACCCGGCATGGATCACGCCGCTATCGCCGTTCAGGCCTTAGTCGAAAAGAAAATTCAAAAAGAACAGGGGTTAAGCCGGAGTCAAATTGGCCGGGAGAAGTTTTTGGAAGAAGTTTGGGTCTGGATCAAGCATTATATGCCACGGATGGAGGGCTCTCTGAAGCGCCTCGGTCTGTCGGCCGACTGGAACCGCTTCCGCTTTACGATGGACGAGCATTCAAAGAACGCTGTTCGCACCGCCTTCGTTCGGCTTTATGAAAAGGAGTTGATCTATAAATCCGAGTTTATTATTAACTGGGATCCCAAGATGCAAACAACGATTTCTGACGATGAAATTGAGCACCTTGAAGAGACGACGCCTTTTTATACTTTTAAGTTTGGGCCTTTTGAGATAAGTACTGCCCGGCCAGAAACAAAATTCGGTGATAAATATGTCGTAATGCATCCGACCGATAAACGCTACGCCAAATACAAGGATGGCGAGACTTTCGAGTGTGAATGGATAAACGGTAAAATTACCGCCACAGTCATCAAAGACGAGGCGGTTGACCCAGAATTTGGTACTGGAGTTATGACTATCACTCCCTGGCACGACAAGACCGATTTTGAGATTGCTACCCGTCATAAGTTAGATAAAGTTCAGGTTATTGATCAGTTCGGGAAGTTATTGCCAATAGCCGGTGAGTTCGCAGGAAGAAAAATCGATGAAGCGAGAAAAGATATTGCCCAAAAGCTCCAAGACAAGGGGCTACTCGTTAAAGTCGATGAGAAATATCGTCATCGTGTTGCCGTCAGCTATAGAGGCGGCGGCAAGATTGAGCCACAGATCCTACCGCAGTGGTTCATGAAGGCGACTGCTGTTAAAGAAGCAGCTATCAAAGCGGTTAAATCTGGTGAAATTAAATTCACTCCGAAGAATTTAGAGAAGCTCTATTTCCATTGGTTAAAGAACTTGCATGATTGGTGCATATCTCGACAGCTTTGGTGGGGGCACGAGATTCCAGCTTGGTACGATGAAGATGGTAGGGTTTATGTTGCCGATAGTCTCGAAGAAGCCCAGAAACAGGCTGGTAACAAGAAGCTAACTCAAGACCCTGACGTCTTAGACACTTGGTTTTCGTCTGGTCTTTGGCCGTTTTCTACCTTAGGCTGGCCAAATGAAGAGGCGCCTGATTTGTTGCGTTACTTCCCGACGAACTTTCTAGAAACAGCCCCTGAGATTATCTTCTTCTGGGTTGCTCGAATGATCATGTTAAGCGAAGCCCTGACGGGTAAGATTCCGTTCAAGCAAGTTTATTTCCATGGCTTTGTCCTCGATGAAAAGGGCGAGAAGATGAGTAAGAGCAAGGGGAATGTAATGGATCCGATGGTAATGATCGAAAAATATGGCTCTGACGCTCTCCGTATGAGTTTGCTGGGAGGCAATTCTCCAGGCACACCACAGCGTTACACCGAGCAAAAGATTCTGAAGTATCGTAACTTTGCGACGAAGATATGGAATGCCAGTCGCTTTGTCGCTGAATCGACAAGCTCCAACTCAAAAGTCAAAACTCAAAAGTCAAAACTCGACCATACGGAAGAAGAATTCTTCAAGAAACTCGAAAAGCTCGAGCAAAAAAACGAGAAGAATTTCGCTGCTCTAAAACTGTCCGTTGCCCTCGAGGAGCTATACGAATTCTTCTGGCATGACTTTGCGGACCAATTCTTGGAATACGAAAAAACCGCTATCCGCGAAGCTGAAAGCCCTGATCGGGTCGAGCAAGCCAAGTCCTGCCTACTCGTTGCCCTAAAACGTCAGCTAGTCATCCTCTCGGACTTCGCCCCATTCCTGGTTGACACGATCGAGAAGGAGATGCTTTCATGACCGGAAGATTTTGGTTTTACTTGGGGTCGCTGGTAATTGTCGCCGGACTGTATTCTTGGCGGACCGCGACCGTGAACTCAATTAATAACGAGGTTGGCCGGATCGAGCAAGCTAGCCAGCAGGAACGGGTTGAAAATATCACTCGCTATGTCGCCACCCAAACCGACGAACGAAAATTGGTCAGCTTGGCCAAGCAATTGAAAAACAGCGACCAAGAAACCCTGCGGATTATCATCGATCGGGCTTACGAGCTCAACCCCGGTTCGCGCGATATCACCTTGCTCGCCAGCGAATTTCACCCCGAACTCAAGACACGCGTCCTCGAACTCGACCCGTTATACGAAGGAAATTAGCCTCGCAAAATCTACCATTATAGAATGGGTCGGCTTTCGCCGACCCAGGTTCGTTCTCCCACTTACTTGGGAAGTTCGGTCCATTCGTCCGTTAGCTTTGGCCAAGTGGTGTAATGAGGCAGCAAATACTCCTCACCCGCGCTTAGACGTTTGATCAGTCCCATCTTCCAGTCGAAACTGCTGCTACGAGAGTACAGCTTCACCAAGTTCCCCTCTTCGTCGAGTGATCGATGTTCGTCGACAATAGGGCTACTTGCTCGAGCAACCAACCGTACTTCCGCTCCACCCCTACTCTTTGCGACGACGCCGAACTCTGTTGCTTCAGTTCCAAAATACTTCATCCAATAGAGTGTGGGTTCGTCATCACCCAGGTAGCCTGAGATCTGTGAGCAAGTCAGGTTAGTTGTGATAGTTATGATGGTGACATTGTAGACTTCCTTATCTTCGTCTCGACTCTCGACAGTCACCTCTGCGTCAGGCCGATTGTTATTTTTGACATCCCACGTCCAGCACTTCAACTGATCGTGTTGGCCCAGTGCAACAGTCCTGGTAGGTATTCCCATCAATTCGACCACACCGGCTCGATTCTTGCCTACCGACTTGATAAGCTCGCCGACGATGGCCGGAGTCAGGCCATTTGGTCCCAGTTTAGGCTTTTGGTCAGTAGCTTGAATTTGCGTTGACGCTATTGACCGTTCGTGGGGTTCTTCTGCGAAAGAAGACTCGCTTGCAACCACAGTTGTTGACTTACTGTTGACCGAAACCGGCGCAGCGACGGTTGTTGCTTCAGGTGTCGCGCCGCTCGCGCTGACAGCTGGCGGTAGTTGCTCCGCGGTACACCCGCAGAGCGTCAGGACGAGGGCAGCGGCGCCTAGCGCAATTACTAATAACTTCCGATTGTTCATGTCCGAATCTCCTCGAAACAGATTGTCCCAATTTTACCGAAAATCGCTCTCTCTGTCGATGGAAATATGGCTAGAAACCCTTTCTTCGCCACGCTTTAGCAGCCTATCGACGCAGGTAGATTATGGGTTTAAACCCATAATCTGTCCATAATATTCACTTGGGTTGGGTTTGCGACTGATGACAATGTTGTCATCAGTCGCCTAGAAGCCTTAGATGATTTTTTCTTAATATGTGTTGGGTTTGTTGCGCCGTAGGTGGGGAATCTCTACTATAAATGTATGAGATTCGGGAGGGTGTTAGTTACAACAGCCCTGGTTGCCGTATTGGCCAGCAGCCTTTTTTCTGGATGGCTCACAAGCTCCCTCTCTCCATTCAAGCCTCCCATCGCCCAGGCTGCCGGAAAAGCTATCTTTGAAATCAAAAATAGTACTAAACCCACTTTTTTTCGTAAATCAGAAACTGAACTAGCTGTCACCGCGAGAATTAAAGTTTCCGAGGCAGGATCAACTGCTGCTTCGAATGAAACCTTTGCTTACATTACTGTCGGTCAAACCTATTCTAAAATTGGATCGGTCACGGGTTTCGGCAATAAGATTTTTGACACTTGGAGAATTAGCTCGGTATCAATGAGTAGCTTGAATATTGAAGCAAGCTACGGCCAGACAAACTCAAAGATTATTTCTCCAACATTGGTTGAATTTTACAACCGCTCCAACGAGCTCGTTGCGCGTCTTGATTACAGCAGGCTACCAACGGACGCTATTACTTCAGAGAAGTCCCCCTGCTTCCTTATTGGTGCAACTGGTACTCACCGCGTCACTTCAGCGAGAGATAATGGTGAGTGTAACGGAACAGGAGTGTCCGGGGATTCTCGCACCCCAATCACTGCCGTAGCCAGTTACACTGCGGATCCTACTGACGCTCTAGTCGATAATTATCAGCTTGTTCCTGGTGCCAGCGAAGATGCAAGCGTTTCGAAAATTCAGAGTTGGATCAGAGCTTTAATGGCAGATGGCAAAGGGGCGTTGAGAATTCTTGTGCCTGCAGATCAGAACACACCCAACCCACCGTACATTGCACCTACACCTGATGCTAATGGAGGGGGAAACTTCATTCCGGCCGATCCTTCTGTGGGTCGCCCCCAGCTTCAATTTAGACTAGTAGGCGTTTCATTCAACGGTGCTAGAGGTACTCTTGATCAAAAATGGTTGATCTTCCAGGCCTACGGTCGCACGGGCACAAGCGGTCCTTTCGAGAAAATCGATAACTTCTACTATCTCGTCGAAAGCTGCGACCAGATAACTGGTATACAATCTTCGGGGCATTGTCTAAACATCATCTACGATACCGATCAAGCCAATGTCTTTATAGGCATATTTAGCAATCAAAGCATTGAGAATGGTGGCGCGTTGATACAGGGTAGTGGTGGTTTATCAATTCCCGATGACGATATCAATAAAGTGTTTGGGTACATTATGAATGTTCCTAAAGCGAGCCGCTCTGATAACTGCGATGACCCTGGAGGAGTCTACAAAACAGGCCGCCCAGGAACGGGTATAGAGGGGGCGACTACCAAAGAGATATATGACAAACATCCCGATACTGTCACTACCAATGCTAACAAGACCGCTTCTAATCTTCATTCCAACTGTGGAACAAAGGTTGGCGAGGGTGGCTGGCTAGACTATTGGGGTGTAAAAATTAACTTTGCGCGTTCAGAAGATGGCGGCGGTGACTGTAGTCTTGTTCAGATCGCTAAAAATGGTTTAGACAATATACTTACCTCGGTTGTTGCCTGTGCGGTGGGGGGGTTAATAAATAGTGTTATTGGACCCTTTAGAAATCAAGCTCAAAAACTAACTGGGACCAAAAAACCAATTGAAGAACGGATCAAAGACCCGGGTGATGGTTTGGTAATAGCTTGGAAGTATAGTCTTTCTCTGTTGAATATTTTAGTAATCTTGGCGCTACTGGCGATTGCCTTTGCGAACGTACTCCATCTAAATCTTAATGTTTACGCCGCCAAAAAGGCGCTACCGGGAATAGTCATTGGTGTCATTGGCGCTAATGCCAGTATGCTTATTATTAGATTCATTCTTGATGTGGTTCAGGCGTTAACCAATCTATCGCTCCAAGTAACAAGCGCAAGCGTAGATACAAGGGTAGATACACAGGGAGATTTAATTAAAGCATTCATTGATGTCATAGGGGGAGGTGCAACTTCCATTAACTATGTATCCCTAGTCACGACACCATTTATTTTATTCATCGTCATAATTGCGGTGTTATACTTCATCCTCTTGTCTGGTATGCTTGCCTATGCCTTAATTAAAAGAATCGTCTGGCTTTACGCTTTAATAGTAGTTGCTCCTCTGGCATTTGCTAGTTACGGCATTCCGAGTATGTCACAGTGGTTCGGTAAATGGTGGGATCAATTCTTGCGTCAAGCTTTTGTCTTGCCAATCCTATTCCTAGCTATTGCCTTCTTTATTACATACGGTAATAAATTGCTCGGTTTACCGGTGGATTTCGGCTCAATTGCTACTGGGGGTAACGAACAAGACCTAATAAAGGTGTTACTTACTTTTGCAGCGGCAACTGCAATCCTTAAAGTTCCGGGTGCAATCAGCAAGGGGATGTACGACATGGAGGCGATGTCTAAGAAGGCATTTGGGACGGCGAAAAATGCTCCATCTAGTGCCTGGGGTGTCGGACAAGGTTTAGCTGCAAATAAAGTATTAGGGTTAAAGCAGAAACAAGAAAGAATCAAAAAGTTAGAGGATAGAGCTCGTGCTAAAGGAACCCCTTTCGACATAGCTCGCGCCGACAGACTGAAGGCAGCTAGGGAACGGGTCGAGAAATCGGAAAAAAGATATAAAAACGTTCAAAACTTATCTGGAGCCATGAGAGGTAGGGCATACACGATGGCTAATCCCGAGAAAACGGTCAGTAAGTGGTGGGAAGCGAGAACGGCCGGCGCAGAAAAAGCTAGTAGTCTTGAGGCTAGTAAAATAAACATTGGAGCGGGGCCAGTCAAGGGCAATATTTCAGATATCGTATCTGGGCGAGTCGGTGGATATTCTTCAAAACGAGATATCGCAAGAAAGATATTTATGGAAGAAGTATCTTCTCCGGAAGAGGCGCTCGAAGCAGCGGCGGCATCAAAGGATACTATCAAGGCAGTTGAAAGAGTTCTCCATACTTTGTCTCATGGAGAAGCGATGAAGCTTCGTCGAGCCCTAGCCAGTTCAAAAAAAGAAGAAGATATGAGAAAGGTTCAACAACAATTAATTGATGCTGGTGTAAATCCAAGAGACCTTTTGGGTAAAGGATTATTTGCCGAGGGACAACTGTCAGCATTTTATGAATATATTGTTAGAGAATCAAGACGAAAAAACGTTTCAACCGACGATAAGTATCCTGATGAAACAATACAGAAGTGGATCAAGCCACTTGGATCATACTACTCAAGCGGAGACTCCACTGACAATCCACCGTCTGGTGATCCGATGATCCATTACGACCCAATTCGAAGTCAGCATGCTATTGACCAAGCCAGAAATATTGTTCCAGGTGTTGCTGGGGAGGTAAAAGATTCCATGCGCCAGCTGACTGATCAGTGGCGAGATCTGATGGCTCAATCAATCAGTACTACTGCCGGTTCACCAGAAGCTCAAAGGGTTCAGGGCCAGCTTGGCGAATTGCGTAATCAGTCATTTGAAATGCTTGGTAGATCGTTAGATCGAGATGGTCAGAGACTAGTAGATAATATGAAAAAACAGGGCGATCAGCTTAGTAACGAAGTTGTTCGCCAAGCAGTTGAGAATGTTTCGGCGGCACACGATTTAAATATTCATTCTGGAAACATCGGAGACGGAACTAAGCAACAACAGCTCCATTCAACTCTCGAGTCCGCTCACAACTATTCTGTCGGCGCGCAAGGAGTTAGCCACGAAGCAACTCAATCCGTCGCAGGTATGAGCGATGGGGATTGGGACAGACTGGGTAAAAGTCAAGCCGAACTAGTCAATCACCTTTCTGACAACTTAGTTGGGCCGATTGTATCAAAGCTCTCCACACTTTCCGGCAAGACAGATCCCGCCGCCATGCAAGCACTGACTAGATCTATAACAGATACTTTAGCTCAAGCTGTCGCTGGACGCGGTAAAAACTCGGTGAAATCGGTGCTGCAAAGAGAAGTCTCTAGCCTAGGAAATACCATTTCTAAGGAATTGGGAATGCATCAGATTAGCACCGGCTCAATCGCGGCGGCGATGAGTCAAGCAAGGGCAAGCGTTCCGACAGCTACCCCAACGCCTTCAAGCACCACCATTCCATCGCGCGAAATCAATATTAAAGTGGAACAAAATTCTTCGACTGATGCTGCCGCTCAATCCGCGGACTCTCCGGTAGAGCCCCCTCACCAAACTCCCGAAGAACCCGGTAAGTAATAACTATGGAAACCGAGGCCGAAGCTCTGGCGATCGATCGCGAACGGGCCGAACAGAAACATAAAATCCGTCTACTTGAAGAGGCTTTACTTAAGCGTTGCGCCGAAAAGCGGCTGCCAATCAATCAAGAACGTCTGCGAATGCTACTGCCGAGCGTTGGAGTAGCTGACTTAGATGACAAAGACTTTTTAGAAAACGAGAAGCTTAAAAGGGCGTACGGCGGTCTGAAAAGAATCTTCGCCCATATCGATCAACTTGGCAATGTTAATTTCAACCAAAACGAGTTTTTTAAGCTTACCGAAGTCAAGCAGCAAAATGCTTACGCTCACGAATTGGGACACCGTCTAGACGACTTCCTTAAAAGGCTAGGCACCGAAGAATACAGCGAAATCCAAGAACTTATTACTGGCATGCCAGCCGATCAGATATCTCTTCATGTCTACAGAACCACCATCGAACTCGGCAAGAAAGCAGACCAGACTGGTGTCGATGAGATGATTCGAAGCGAAGCGATGGCTGAGCTAATGGCGCAGTATTTCAACTCCGACGGTAGCTTTAAAGGGTTTTTAGAAACCAAGCTGGCCACCAATGTCGACGGTAAGAGTCAGTACTGGCTTGATAACGAGGAGTCGGCAGCCACGATGAATGAAGCTGGGCAATTCGACGATTGGGATGGTGATGAACAATTAGCCTATTTCGATCACCACCCAGAAATGATTGATCATTTTCATATCTATCAGAATTTGAGATCAATGTTGAACAACCACGAACTGATGGATCACCTCTTTAGCAGTAATGAAGATTCTGAAGGCGACGAAATCTTCGAATCAATGTCTCTGGCGGAAACAATGCCGGCACCTACGACGCTCCCTGATGTTAATAAGCAAGAACTACCAGCCAAAGAAGCGGGTAAATACGATTTTTGGAGCATTTTCCGACTGTTCTAGATTCTTGAATCATGAATCTATAGCAAGTAGCTGACTTAGCTACGAGCTAACGAGGCGTCCCGACGAGTATATTCCGCAAGATTACTTTGCTAAACTGTTTTTAGGGAGGGAGAAAGACTGGAAGTTAAAGTGCCACAGAACATCGACATGCAAGACAAGGTCATTGGACCTTTGACCTTGGTGCAGTTTTTCTATCTACTTTTTGGTGGGCTGTTTATCTATTTGCTTAATGACTGGACCGCTGGAAGTTTTCTGCGGCCGTTGTATTGGCTGATCGCTATTCCCGTCGGCTTACTCTCGTTTGCCTTGGCTTTTATTAAGGTTCAAGATCGGCCGTTTATTTATTTCCTCGGTTCCTTGGTGCGCTATCTACAACATCCCCGAACCCGTGTCTGGCAGAAGGGCGGCTACCAGCGCTCGACCCACATCGTCGTCAAGGAGGAGGAAAAAGTTGAGGCACCGCACAAAGATTTCGATAAAGCTCGGGTACGGGATATTGTGGGGATATTAGATAATCAACAGGGGGAAGAGCTTCAAGATTCAGGATTCAAGAATAAAGATGTTTGACAAAAAAGTAGCGCGAAAAAAACCTGGTGGCAGTAAATCGAATCCTTCGTCGACCCAACAGTATGTGGCGATTTCGGAGATACGCGACGATGTTGTCGTCTTGAACGACGGCTCAATCAGACAAGTCGTTAAAGTTAAGCCGGTTTCAATCGAGCTGCGAAGCCAAAAAGAGCAAGACGCCGTTATCTATCAGTATCGTAGTTTCTTGAACGCCCTCAAATTTCCTTTCCAGATTGTTATTCAGGGTCGCAGGGTTGATTTGAGTCGCTACATCGCCAAGCTCCAGGCCATCGGCGTTGACGAAACCAACGAACTGATTAAGGTTCAGATTTCCGATTACATCGACTTTATCCAACGCCTCTCGGCCGAGGTCAATATTATGGATCGGTCGTACTTCGTCATCGTCCCCCACAACAAAAATCCCGGCGTTTCGACCACTAAACAAACCTGGATGGACAAATTGCTCGGCGGCAAGAAAAACAAGGAGACCGTTTACACCGTCCAAGAGTTCGAAGCGCTGAGGGCTCAGCTGGAAGAAAAAACCCAGATCGTCACCGGCCGGCTAGAATCGCTCGGCATTCAGGCCAAAAAACTCGGCTCGGCCGAGCTGATCGAGCTCTATTACAACACCTACAACCCCGAGGAATCGACAACCCAGCACATCGAGGATATCGAACAGCTGACCGGCTCGGTCATCAAAAAAGGCCCGAACGACGACCAGGTCACTAATGTCGTCACCGATGTCATTAAAGCCGCTCAAGCTGGCGAGCTGGCGCCAACCAAAGAGATGCCGTCAGTTTTACCCCCGACTAAGGAAACCCCACCTCCAGGCGCGCCACTAAGTGCTGATATCGCGCCGGTGACGACCAAGAAAAAATCCTTGAGTGAAATTATGGCTTCGATCAATCCCAAAGATGCTAAATCAGCGGCCGACACCGAGATGGATATCTTCAAAAAAGGCCTGGCCGATGTCCTTGATATTATCGCGCCGGCCGGTATGGCGATTAGCCCAAGTTATCTACAGATCGGCTCGTTCTACGCCCGGACGATGTTCGTCTTTACCTATCCGCGCTATCTGTACTCCGGCTGGTTGAGCCCAATTTACAACTTTGACGCCACCATCGATGTTTCGATGTTTATCTACCCGCTCGAATCGGCGTTGGTGATGAACCAGTTGCGCCGCAAGACAACCCAGTTGCAATCAAGCTTGCAAATTGAGCAAGAGAAGGGCTTGGTTCGTAACCCCGAGCTAGAAACAGCCATCGGCGATGTTGAAGAGCTGCGGGACACCCTCCAGAAAGGTGAGACTCGTCTCTTTCAGTACTCGCTTTACTTCACTATCTACGCTAAGACTCCGGAAGATTTGCAAACGCTCACCAAACAAATCGAGACGACGCTCGGCGGGATGCTGGTTTACTCCAAGCCGGCCTTGTTGCAAATGGAGGAGGGTTTCTCGACGACGATGCCTTTGGCCTACGACGAGCTCCAGATTGTCCGCAACCTTGACACCGACTCGCTCTCGACCACCTTCCCCTTCTCCAGCCAGGATTTGTCGCATCACGACGGCGTTTTGTACGGCATCAATTTGCACAACAGCTCGCTGGTGCTGTTCGATCGCTTCCAAATGGAGAATGCCAACCAGGTTGTCTTTGCTAAATCCGGCTCCGGTAAATCTTACGCCGTTAAGCTTGAGGCCTTGCGAACGCTGATGCTCGGTGCTGAAGTAATCGTCGTCGACCCAGAACGGGAGTACGAAACTCTGTCGCAAACTATCGGTGGCACCTACATCGACATCTCGCTCAACTCCGCCCAGAAGATTAACCCGTTCGACCTACCGAAATATGTCTCAGCTGATTCGGCTGAAGCCGGTGAAGATGTTTTGCGCACCACCATTGCTGGTTTACATGGTTTGATTAGTTTGATGGCTGCAGGTTTGAACGCCGAGGAAGACGCCTTGCTCGACAAAGCCCTCTATGAAACCTACGCTATGAAGGACATCTCGATCGATCCAGCCACTCAAAATAATCCGCCACCGCTGTTGGCCGATTTAGTCAGCGTCTTATCGAATATGACTGGGGCGGAACAGTTGGTTAACCGGCTCGTCAAATTCAGTGAGGGTTCATTCTCTAACTTGTTCGATTCACCGACCAACATTGACCTAACCAACAAGTTTACTGTTTTTTCGATTCGCAATATGGAAGACGAGTTGCGACCGCTAGCGATGTATTTGGTTTTGAATTACATCTGGGCTCGGGTCAAGGGTCAATTGAAAAAACGATTACTAATTATCGACGAGGCCTGGTGGATGATGCGTTTTGAAGACACCGCCAAATTCTTAAACGCGATGACCAAGCGAGCTCGCAAGTACTTCCTGGGTGTCACCGTCATCAGTCAAGATGTTGAGGACTTTATCGACAACGCCTACGGCAAGGCGATTGTTTCCAACTCCGCCACCCAGTTGTTGCTCGGTCAATCGCCAACCGCGGTTGATAAATTGGCTTCGGTTTTCAAACTGACCGACGGCGAAAAGCAGTTCTTGCAAACAGCCGATGTTGGTCAGGGATTACTTGTTGCTGGAGTAGATCGGGCGGCAATCCAAATCATCGCCTCGTACACAGAAGATCAGTTCATCACCACCAATCCCGAGCAGATTTTAAGTATGTTCGGGCAAGAAGCGTAGTGGAGAAAAATTACGAAATTACTGAATGTCACTAACACTCGCTTCTCACTTCACTCGAAGTTACAAAATTACTAAATAAATGCCAGAAGTACTTTATCCAGAGCAATTACCAGAGGTCCAACCAGACGGGTTTGATCCCGATCGCGACCTGTTAAGCGATTTGGGTTACGACGGACCGCCGACCGAACCCGGGCTGCCAGATGACCAACAGGGAGCTCCGCAGCAAAATGTCATCGGTCGGAGGCGAGGCCTAAAAAGTCAGTTCGATAACGCTAAAGGGACTTACGGTAAGGTCAAAGGAAAACTCGGCGCCCGCAGTGCCGATAAGGCCGGGATGATAGAGCCGGGTATCGAAGGGGCTAAAAATCTCAAGAAAGTTCCCCCTCTTAGTGGTGCCGGCCAGCCAGTTGCCAAAGGTGTCGGGAAAGAACTTGCCGAAGATGTAGGAAGGGCCGGTTTGAAGGTCGGTGGCAAGCTCGGTGCCCGGCTAATTCCGATTTTAGGCGAAGTTCTAATCGCATTAGATATTAAAAAGTTGCTGACTAACAAAAAGTTCTGGACTTGGATTGTGTGTATCATCGCCGGACTACTATTACTCATCGCCATCCCTCTTGGCTTGCTCGGCGGTAAGGGCAGCCCGCAGTATCCGACTACTCAAGCGCAGACCGATCAGACAACTCTGGTGGCATCAATTGGAGGAGATTTCGTCCTTTCGGGACGGAAAGTTACCGAAAAAGTTTTGGCGACCGAGAAAGAGCGTTATGACTTTGTGCTTAAAAATGTTGGGGCAACAAAACCCGAACGGGTCGCGGAAGTCAGGTTAAAAGTTAAGGAGATTCTATTAACCATCGAATCGGGGATCAACTTATCCGGAGAAGCGAAAAAGAAACAGCTTGGGGAGGCGATAAGTAAAATTCAAGCGCTGGACTCAACTTTACCGTTTGGAGAATGGATCGCCAAAGAGGCCAAAGATCAAGTCGGTCAGGCAAGTGGTAATTTTTGTACCATCACTAAGGCCGGCGGTCGAGTTGCCTGCGCCTCTTTCGTTTCAACGGTCTTGCAGAACGCAGGCATACCTAATCCAATCGAAGCCGGTGTTGATGGCATTTGGAGACGACCATTTTATAAGATAGTTGTTAGTCGTCCGGACATTAAAAGTGCCGGTTACTACAACCAGAATAAGAGCAAGCTTCAGGTTGGTGATATTATATTCTGGGGGGACGGTAGCTGCTCTAAGGGAGGTTCGGTTCTATTTGATCATATCGGATTTTACATCGGAGGAGATGAAGCAATTGATAATAGCTCCGGTGGGAAGGACGGAACTCCACCGCCACAAATAAGAAGGCGGGGGGCTGCAAGCCGAAGTAGTTGTATTGTCTTCAATGGTGCCAAAAGATATGGAAGTGACTTATGAGAAGCCCCGGATTTAGACTAAAGATCCTTCTCTCTACCATGATAATTATTCTCCAACCGATGGTGGCCGCCGGTTTCAGCATGGGGCCTCTACCCCGTGCTTATGCCCAAACAGATAAGCAAGAGGAAGATTTGACAGAGGTTGATGTAGCAACCTATCCAGAAACGGATTATTACCCTTCTGACTGGATTTCACCCGATGAACCAACTGCTGAGCCAGGCCAATTCCAGGTTCAGAGTACTTACGACCTGCAAGCTATCAATGAAATCGAAGGCAATTTGGAGATTTCTCCCGACGATATAAATCAACTCAAAGATGGTAAGGTCGATATTCGAACGACTGATTACCTGCTACAGCTAGTCTTACCGGTTGAGCAAGGCGGCTACGGTTTTGATCATATTAAAGTCAATCGGATTTTGAAAAACTACACTTCTGAAGGCGCTGGTAGGTTCGACCGTGAGGGCACCCAGGCGATTACTGACGAAGGTGATATTGTTTCCGGCCATAACCGCGGCCAGGCTCTCGATATTTCGGAGGTTGGTTCAGTTGTCTGTAAGTTGGTCGAGAAACGCCACATCGGCGGCTCCACAACTCGGTGGCAAAAGCCCATGCCAGTCAAAGTCGCTTGGCAGAGCGTCGAGGGTGTTAAGAGTAATCCCACCCCGACTGCCCAGAGTATTTTGGGCGCTTCCGGCGAAATGGGCGCTCAAAGTATTGCCGCTTACCTAAATCAATCGGGGGAGATGGATTATTACATCGAGTATGTCAAAGGGATGGACCTAAAAACTATCGTCAGCTATGTCGGCGCTAATATTTACTTAAAAACCTTCGGCGTCAACCAAGTCTTGAGCGACCCGTTGGCCGACGGCCTACTTCACACCCTCGGCGGCGCCGTCCTGGAACGATCGCTACCGGGCTTGCCAACGGGCATTGCCACCGGCGACTACGATGAGGACGCCCGAGTCGCTTTCGCCAAGAGTCGGGTTGAGCAAGGATTGAATCTTCCCGCTGGTAGTTTGCGGGGCTACGGCTGGGACAACATCTTAGAGGCGACCGGCAAGCGACACCTGGAAACATCGCTCGGCATTCCCAACGGCTACTTCGACAAGCACACCCTCGACGACGCAATGAATAGTGAGACGATCAGAGCCGTTTTAGACAAATTCGGCCGCTCGGACGATGGCTTGAACTTAATGATCGGCACCGTTGATACCTTGAAGAAGAAAGACGCCAAGGGTCTGAAGATGGCTGGGGTGAATGTTCTTTCCGACGCCCTCAAGTTGCCGAGCGACCAAAAGGCCCTGCTTGAGAAAGCCGTTACCGAGAAGAAGACTCCGAGCGAAGTTAAGCTCGACGGCGCCCCGACCGGCAACACCATCGGCACCGAAGATTTGAAGAATATGTTCTCAGCCGACCCCAAGAAGCAGAAGGAGTCCCAAGATTCTTTAAAGACTTTCGGGCTGGCGATGGTTCGGGAAGCTGCCAAGAAAGCTGTGAAAGGTAAGTATTCCGGCTTAACCAAGCCGATATTAGACGACCTCCTTAACCCTAAAAAGGAAGTTAAGCTTGGCGATGTTACTAATACTGTTGGCGCCTCGACAATGGGCGTCCAGATCGGCGTTGACGACAATAACCTGAGCAAGGGCAAGGTTGATATCAAGAGTTTCGTTAACAAACACGGCCCTGAGATCGCCGCTTTTATCAATAAGGAATACAGTATCAAGGACCCCTCTTCCCAAATTATCCCCGCCGATTTATCGAGCTTATTTGACGGCAAAAACCTAATTCTGGCCGAGAAATTAGGCGGCGTCCAGGTGGACAAGGCCTTCGGTTGGAACGCCGGCAGTACTTTTGCTGTGATCAACGGCGATAAAAAGCTGGCCGACGCCACCCAGGAGATCTTCGCCAACTATGTCAGTACCACCTTGGGACTGAAAGATCAAAATGTCTCGCTTAAAGGCAATATTCCAGAAAACTACGGCTACGCCGTTTTGGCCGAACGACTCGGCATTTCACAAGAAAAACTACGGGCTAATGATTCGGCCCGAACTCTCTTTTACGGCGCCAACGGGATCGACCCGAGCCAGGGTTATCGAATTTTCCACCTCAACAGTAGCCAAACATTAACCGAGTTGATGGGTGATGAAACTTTCTGGGCAGATGAGACCAATACTACTGGTTGGCGGTCGCTCGATATCGCCCTCGGGACACCAATTGGCACCGTTGCCTCTTATCTCCAGGACAAAATTAGTACCAAACAACTAGCAACCAAGGCCACTCAAGGTTCACTCGAAGGTTTTACGGCCGATAAAATCTATGACTATTTTGGCATTAGCGACCAGTTCAAGCTTAGTTCCACCGAAATTAATGCCTTGATTAAGGTAATTAAGGGCGGTGACGATCAAACACTAGAGGAGATTGAAACCGGTGTCGCGGTAATCAACCGCTTAATGGGTCGGTCGGTTGACGGCAAGGCCAACTTTAGTAAAGATTCTTTCCTGCAATATATTATTGCTCCCGGCACTGGCACCGGCGCTAACTTGCTCCTCGATCAGGGTCTGCGCATGGTCGGACAATCAATCGGTGTCAATTTGGACGGCTATAACTTTGAAGATTTTGAACGCTTGGCCGAGCAAGTTAAGGGTCTCTACAATCGTACTGGCACGACCGAGGAACAGGAACTGTTAGAGCGCCAACGCCAAGAGTACGCTCGGTTAAAACTTATTAGCCCAGACAAACTAACTGCCGAACAAAAATACCAACTACAACGGCTAGAAACAGACCCTAATCTGCAAAGCTATGTCCGGGTCTCGAATGGTGTTGGCGACTTTTTCTTGCGGGCCACCGGTATCCCGATCGAGTTTCGGACCGATGCCGAGGCCTTTATTACTGGGGATTGGCGGCTAGCGATCGCCGCTACTTCATTTGCTGCCCTTTTGCCGCAAATAAACCAGTTCATGCCGGCCAATGACCAATTTACTTACGCCGAGATGAGGAGGGCCTTGATTATGGATAACCCTGATGTTATCTACGCTAGGATAGCGGAGAATAACGCCGAAGCTGGGGTAATAAGCAGTGAGTCGGAAGAGCAGGCAGCTGCCGACTACAAAGAGGCCCGAGGACAGCTAATGGAAGAGGCCCAGAAGAATATTGAGTATCGCATGTCCGACTCGCTCCTGCGCAAGATCGACTCGTCTATTCCGGTTGGGTTTTCGCGAACAATGTTTAGTGGTACGACCGCCGAACGCGGTGCCCTCTTGCAGAATTTTGCTTTCGGCAAACTCGATACCGAGCTAGTTCGACTGTCGCCGCTGTATGTGCCTGGCATGCTCAAAGCCCTCTACGAAGGTGAGATCGATCCAGCCACAACCGATCGAATTGTTCTCAATCTCATTGGCCAGTCGGGTGTCTCGTTTGGATCATTCTCAACCGCCTTTGTCAGTAGCTTCTACCAATTCGCTCGGACTCGGGGTCAGGGCGACTTCTTTACTAATAACGACAAATACGGAGCGATGTGGGGCTTCTTCGACAACTGGTTAGACGATAATCTCAATATCGGTAGTTTGCCGAGCGGTCTAGCTAAATCGCTTTACTTTGCGGCTGTTAATAACTGGAATACTGCCAAAGACCTGAAAGATGCGACCGGAAAGATTACTCTTGTCGAGTCGCTGGACAACTTAGGTAAAGATTTTCTGATTAGCCGCTTAAGCTCGTGGGGTGACAAAAAGTTTGGCTTACCGGCCGGTAAGGTTTATCAGGCCTACAAACTCTACACCACCATCTCCGGCGCCCAGAAAGCTTTAACTGCGGCCAAGGCTGGTAAAGAAGGGGCGCTATCCGTCACTAACGCTAGAAGCAATGTTTCGGCCGCTCGGGCAGCATTGATTATGTTTGCCATAGAGCTCGGGTTAAGTGCCTGTAAGGAGTGTCAAGCGTTTTTCGGTTCGGCCGACGAAGCGATCGCCGCCCCTCCCGGAACCGTGCAGGCTTTAGTGACAGGATTTATTGCCAACGCCCTGGGGCTTGGCCCGACCGGTATCTACATCGCCGTCGCCATCTACATGTTTGGGGTCTATAAGGTTGAGTATCTCTGCCCAATGCCACCGCAGGAGCTTTACGGTGTCAGCGAATATGACTCAGCCGCTGATCAGTTTGATTTTGGTGTCCCATACGATCAGTTGCCGGCTGATATCAGCCAAATTCGGAGTTCGCCCAGCCCCGGGCAAAACCCGTTCGATTGGGATGACACCCAACCGTTCACCAAAGGCGACAACCAAAAAATCTGGATGGGTTGGTCGCGCTACTATGTCGGCAAACTCCTCGATGCCACGCTTGCTTACGGCGAACAGAGAGAATCGCCTTTCAAACCGCTCCAGGTGCTGACCTACCGTCAGGCCAATGCCGAGTTCTTCGAGCCCAGAATGGTTGACGCCTTCGGCGACTGGTCTCTTGACAGCGACACAATCGGCCTCGGTTTCTCCCAAAAGTCCACCAAAACGACCGATTGGGTTCATGTTGGTTTTGGAGGAATCTTCTAATGCGTAATGGCAATGCGGTTATCGCCATCATCATTGCCATCCTAGCGTTAATTTTCTTCTCGTTTGCGATAGTCTACTACGCCGTCTTCGGCCAATTACCAAAACTCGATAAGCCAACAGGCGCCAGTGGTCCCAGTTACGGTACTGGCTGCTATTTGGAAGACAAGTATTTTACCGACACCTCGATTGCCGACGATCCCGAAAAAGTAATTGCTACCCTAGTCAAGAACTCCAGGTATGGTCCTCGGGCTGCTAGAGTCAAGTCAAATATTTTAGATATTCTAACCGAAGGGCAAAAACGGGGCCTTAATCCAGCTGTCATAATTGGTGTGTGGTGGGGTGAGCAAGAGTTTGGTAATCCAGACGATGCTTTTGGGTACGAGCATTATAGTAGCGGGAGAACGGCGGCGGCCAAGGCCGGCGGCTGGCCATACCAATTAGCTAACGTTTGGCGTCCGCTAGAAAACGCTATTGCCGTCAAGGGAGCTTACACAACTCCGAAGGGGGCAAATGTTATCACCCGATTGTTTTACCACTACGCCGAAGCAATGACGATTCAGTACAACGAGAGCGGTCAACGCTGGGATAGAAACTACAAGCATACAAACTACGGTAATCCGTACTACAAGCGCCTCGATGTTATTAAGCTTCTAGTCCCAGACCAAGTAACTTGCGAAACCGGTTCAGCTTCAGAGGCGGTCAATACTGTAAAATGAAGCTATGAATAGGCGACGAATCATTATAGTCGTAGCGGTGGTAATATTATTGGGAATAATTGGCTTTATTATTTATTCATCCTCAGGGACAGCATCTCTAGAGATTAAGCTTGATCCAGCCAGTGAGGTTACTAGAGAGGTCGTCGCAACTCTGGGCAAAGAAAAAGATCAAACCGTTCACCCGTTACCCTCTACCATCATTACTCGTCCTGGAAAACAAAATATTACCGTTTGGGGCTTAGATTCTGAACGCCTTGTTAAGGAAGTTAATCTTAAGAACGGGGAGAAAACTATTTTGATCGTCAGCTTAAGACTCCAGTCTAGCGTCGACAATAGTCAGGAAGTTCCTTATCTCTCTTTATTCCCGTATCAAAATGGTGATTATCGCTTACGGGCCGAGGTCGGCGATACAGCTGAAGGTAAACAAATTGTCAAAATAGTCGCTACGATAAACTATCGCTTCTCTTCGCCGGACGATCCAGCCAGCGTCAAGGCAGAGCATGATTTCATTCTCGACGCAATTAAGACTTGGTTAAGGAGCAAGAAAGTTCCGGATACTATTCCAATTGAAGAGAGTGGCGAAGTATTCTAGCCCAGCGAGCCTGACGACGATCCTAGCGAGTGGGCTTAACTCTTATTGACAGTTTGATGTCGGCTTGGCCGAGGGTTTGGTGACATTGAGCCAGCAGGCGGGTTTTTTTGAGTCGAGCCAGGACGGCCAACTGTTCGCTGGCACACCAGAGGCGGACATTTGTGCCCTTAATTGTCACTGTCACCCCCGCTCCCAGTAGCTCAACCATCTTTTCTTGCAATAAATGGGCCCGATAAATCTTATGAAAACTATTTTCTTTGTTCGGTTGTCGGATAAAACTAGAAAGGGATTCTAAAGACATTTTAAGACAAAACCCAAATCCCAATAGACCAAATCCCAAACAAATTAAAAATTACAATATTCAAACTTTCGAAACTGTTTTGTATTTTGGTCATTGTAGTTTGTTTGGCTTTTGGGATTTTGGTTATTGGGATTTATCAATTAAGTTTTATTGTCGACCACTCCTTCGGTAGGTCAAGTGTTTCGGCGGAGGTGAGAATAAGTTGGTGCGCGTCACTAAATAGTTCGAGTAGTCGGAGGGTATTCTTACTGTCCAGCTCGCTCATGGCGTCATCCAGCAAGACCGTTACGGGGTTACCAGTTTTCTCTCGCAAGTAATCGGCTTCAGCGGCTTTGAGATGAGCAACCGTCAAGCGCGACTGACCTCTTGAGGCAAAGCGGCGGGCCGAGAAATCGTCATAATTAATTACCAACTCGTCGCGATGAGCGCCAAATAGATTTTGAGCGGTTTTAATTTCCTGCGGCATGAATTCTGCTAACAACTTCTTATCGCTTTGGTATTTGACGCGGAGCGTAGCTACTGGCAACTGGCTACTAGCTTCTAGCCATCCGTTCAGATAATCGATATAGCCAATTCTTGCTGTTCGGATCGAATCAGTTAGCTTAACCAACAACTCGTTCCAGGGCTGAAGCTCGTCGGGACTAGCCCGATTGATCTTGACCATAAAAAGTAGGGCCGAGCGCTCCCGTAAAACTTGCCAGAACTCCAGCTGGCTCCGACGATACTCGGCACTAACCTGCCATAAAACCGAGTCTAAATACTTCCGCCGAACATCGGGGCCACCCAAAACCACCTCTAAATCGTTAGGTGTAAACAGCACTGTTGGGAAAACTCCCAGAAACTCCGTCCAGCTAACAACACTACCTTGATAGGTTAGTCGTCTTTCTTTTTGAGTGTCTGACTCAAACTGACTGCCGTAAAACATCTCCAGCTCTTGATTGGTTTGAATTTGAGCGATTAGGCGACAGTATTGGTTGTCAAACCGAATTACTTCTTCCGTCCGGCTAGTGCGAAAACTTTTACCTACCGACAGAATCCGGATTGCTTCAAGAACCGTGCTTTTGCCGGCCCCATTATTCCCGGTAATAACAGTTTTCTCGGTAAAGGACAGGTCCCTACCTGTAAAGTTCCGAAAATTCTCCAGCGTTAGCGCCCCAATCATCTACTTAATAATTTAGTCATTGAAAATTGATTCGAAATTTAGAATTCGAAATTCAAAATTATGTACTTACTCACTCCGAAGCGGCATCAGAAGGTAAAGGTACTCGCTATCCTTAATTGGCGCCACTGTGATCGGGCTTTTGGCATCGATAAAACCGACCTTGGCATCGCCCTCGACCGCTCCCAATCCATCAATTAGGTACTGGGCGTTTAAGGATATCGTCAACGGTACTACCACCGGAGAAGCCAATTTTAATTCGTTAGTATTCTCGCCGATAGTCGCCGAAACGGCGCTAATCTTCATCGTGTCGCCCTCGAGCAATATCTTGGCGCTATAAGCCGAGTCACGAGAAAATAGGCTAGCCAACTTTAAGCTTTTTGCTAGTTGGTGAGAGTTGATAGCGATCTCGGTCGACATCTTTTTAGGAATAATCGCCTCATACGGCGGGAAATTACCATCTAGGAGGCGAGAAGTTAAGGTAATCAAACCAATTGAAAAACGAACCTGGTTACTGGCAAAGGCCACTTCCAATTCGCCATCGCCAGGCAATTTTAGTAATTGTTGGAGCGCTCTTTTGGGGATAATAAAGTCACCCTCAGCCTCGTTTGGAACCTCGAACGACTGGCAAGCTAGGCGATAGCCGTCCGTACCAACAATCGTCAGTTTCTTCCCGTTAAAGCGCCATAACAGACCGTTGAGTATCGGCCGACTATCATCTGTGGCGCTGGCAAAAATAGTTTTAGTAATTGCGGACTGTAGCTGTCCGAGCGGTAGTGTCACAGTTGATTGTGGTTTGATAGCCGGTGTTGATGGATACTCCTCGGCCGCTAGCCCCTTTATTTTCGCTTGGTGATTGGTTGATTTGATAGTTAAGTCTAAATCATTCGAGTCTAGGGTAATGCTGGCGTCAGGATTATTGTTTAAGTACTCCACTATTAGGCGAGCTGGGATAGTTAGAGCTCCTTTGTCACTAACCATGCCATCCACCAACACTTCTAGCGTCTGGTCAAGATCGGTTGATTTAATTAGTAGTTGAGTACTTTTAACTTCTAAAAAGATATTTTGAAGGATTGGTAGGGTTGAACGAGTAGTGGCTAAACTACTAGTTAAACTCACAGCGTTGAGAAGTTTTTCTTTTTCAGTATTAAATATCATGTTTATTTTATTGGGTGTTTTTTAGTAATTAATTTTTTAGTTTCCATAATTAGTAGTAGTTGTAAGTGCGGTGGATTAGTGGGTAATTAGGGGTAGGGCTGTGGAAATGTTTGGATAAACTGTGGATAAGTTGGGTTTTGATTGTGGATGAACGGCTTAACCTGTTGTACCAAGAATATCGACCTAATACTACCACCCCTCCCATTAGAGTTGTCCACATGTTTTCCACTTTAGGAACCACCCTCTAGAAGTTGCTTAACATCAGCCAAATCGCGCTCAACCTGACGATCAGATTTTAGTAAGCGCTCAATCTTCTTTACCCCATGCATAATCGTAGTGTGGTCTTTACCGCCCAGTTCGTCTCCGATCTGGGGGTGGGAATGTCCCAACGAGTACCGAAGAATATACATCACGATCTGACGGGGGTAGACGATCTCCTGAACCCTCTTTTGACCCATTAGGTCGCTCGGCTCGATCGCGAAGTGATCGGCGACAGCCCGAATAACCTGCTTGGTCGTGAATCGTCGACTATTAGGGCGAGCCAGGTCTTTCAGCACTGCTTTTGTTAGCTCAATCGTCACCGCTTTCTTCTCCACTGTGGCGGTCGTCGCTAGTTTAGTGAGCGACCCTTCAAGTTCGCGGATATTAGCGGTTATAGTGTTGGCGATATACTCTAAAATGTCCGACCCAACAGTAAAGTTCATCGCGGCGGCCTTGGCCTGCAGGATCGCCACTCGGTTTTCAAAGTTCGGGGTCTGGATATCAGCCACCATTCCCCAACCGATGCGCGATATTAGTCGATCTTCCAAATCGCCGATTTCTTTTGGCATTCGGTCGGCCGTCATCACAATCTGACGATTAGCCTGGTGAAGGGTATTAAAAGTGTGAAAAAACTCCTCTTGGGTCCCCTCCTTATTGGCTAAGAACTGAATATCATCAACCAAAAAGATATCAGCCGAGCGATACTTACGTTTAAACTCGTTGATGGCCTTGTTTTGGAGGGCTTCAATAAATTCGCTGGCAAAGGTTTCGCAAGAGACATAGGCAATCTTTTTCTTCGGGCTGTGCTGGACGATGGCGTTGGCGATCGCCTGCATCAAGTGAGTTTTCCCCAGGCCAACCCCACCGTAAATAAAGAGCGGATTGTAGGCCTCGCCAGGTTTATCGGCGACGGCTTGGGCGGCGGCAAAGGCCAAGCGGTTGTTGTTGCCGACGATGAAGGATTCGAAGGTGTATTTGGGGTTGAAGAGGTTAGTCTTTGGAGTCTTGTCGCTCTCGGGTTCCGTCAAAGCTTCGCTGACACCCTGGAGTATCGGTAGGTCGTCAAGCGTTGCCGAGCTTTTTTTGGCCACCACAATCCGGACTTGCTCAAAGTTTTCCACACTCTTTTTTAGGAGCGCTTCAATATCCCCGATTAGATTATTTTCCAACCAGCTTTTGGCGTACTGGTTGGGAACGGTGATAGTTAAAGCGCCGGGGATATCCTCGATTAGATCGGTCGACGCCAACCAGGTCACAAAGTTCGGTCGGCTCATCGTCGGCTCTAAAGTATTCAAGATGTCGGTCCAAACAGGATTGGGCATGATGTGTACTTACCAAACCAGAAATTACGAAAGTTTTCCACAGGCACGACGCTAGTTGTGTAGAATTGGGAATCAGTAAAGTAGCTGCGTTCGCCTTTCCCCTTATTTCTAGAAGTTAAGAACGGCTACTCACAGTTCTCGGTTCTCTCTAGATTTTTCTGGCTTTACCAGGTAAAATCTAGAGAATGGTTAAAAGGACTTTTCAACCCAATACTCGTCGCCGGGCCAAAACGCACGGTTTTTTGGTAAAGATGCGTACTACTGCCGGCGTCAATGTCATCAAGAGACGTCGAGCTAAAGGCCGAGCCAAGCTAACAGTCTAGCGAGCTCCAATGCTAAAGCGCGAGTTCAAGCTCAAGAACTCGGATGAAATCAAGACGGTCTTGAAACTCGGACGCAAGGTTCGAGGAAATTTTCTAACTCTTTTTGTGGCGACCGGCACTAATATCCACTGCCGGGCGGCAGTCGTGATCGGCCGTAAGGTTGCTGGTGGAGCGGTCAGGCGTAATCGCATTCGCCGCATCATTTTCAGCGACCTAGAGACCCGTCTGGCGGTTTGGGAAAATCGACCGGTCAGTGATATGGTGGTGATGGTTATGAATATCCCATTCGACTCCGCTCAGGGTAAATCCCTCGACGAGCAACTACTTAAGAAAGATTTAGAAAAATGTTTCGCCGGCTAGCTGTCGGCCTAATCGGCCTTTACCAGAGAACCTTAAGTCCCGATCACGGGCCGCTGAAGGTGTTGGGTGGGGTTTGTCGTTTCCAGCCTACTTGCTCCGAATACACCAAGCAAGCCGTTGGGCGTTTCGGGGTATTAAAAGGCCTGGCCCTCGGAGCAAAGCGCGTCGCTCGCTGCCATCCCTTAACAGCGGGAGGATACGACCCCGTACCGACAGCCCCCAAAAAGCCAGTTGCTAACCCCAGTTCATGAAAGCCCTTCTCAAGGCCGTTCTCTATACTCCCCTTTTCAACCTCCTAGTCTTCTTTTCGTGGTTGGTGCCGGGGCACAGTATCGGCTGGGCGATTATTCTACTAACAATTGTCGTGAGGACTATTATTTGGGTACCAAACAGCAAGATGCTCAAGAGCCAGCTCTATATGAGAAGTCACCAGGACGAACTCAAGAAACTGAACGAAAAGTACGACAATCCCCAGGAAAGAGCCAAAGCCCAGATGGCTTACTACAAAGAGCACGGCATCAACCCAATGGCTGGTTGCTTACCCATGCTGATCCAACTACCAATTCTTTACATTCTCTACTTCGTGTTGATTGCTGGCTTGAAAGACATCCGGCCAGACTTGCTTTATTCTTTTACCCCTCATATTGACGCCGTCAACGCCCAATTCCTAGGTATAAATCTTGCCGGCAAAGATCGCTTCTTCCTGCCGGTTTTGGCGGCGCTACTGCAGTTTGCCCAAACCCGATTCAATCAGAAATTAACGCCCATCTCGGCGGCTAAAAATGATCCGGCGGCGATGATGACCAAGCAGATGATGTATCTTTTCCCGGCGATGACGTACTTTATCGGCTCAACTCTACCAGCCGGCCTATCGCTTTACTGGGCGACAGCAACCCTGTTCCAGATTGGTCAGCAGGCCTACATAACCAAAAAATTTGTTGCCAAACCATCTAAAGGGGTTGAGGTAACAGTTCGAAAGAAGTAGAATACCAAAGATCGATTGGAGGCGTGTCCGAGTGGTTGAAGGAGATAGTCTTGAAAACTATTAGGGGTGAAAGCTCCTCGTGGGTTCGAATCCTACCGCCTCCGCTGATACCCGATACTAGTTTGCGCCCGTAGCTCAGTGGATACCTTAAAAAATGCGCCAGTAGCTCAGTGGATGTTCGGCCTCCGGCCTTCACTCCCCTTCGCTACGATCGCTCACTTCGTTCGCGCCCGTAGCTCAGTGGATAGATCGCTTGCTTGCGGAGCAAGAGGCCGCTGGTTCGAATCCAGCCGGGCGCACAAAAGAAGAAGGAGCCGCTCTAGAGCGGCCCCTTAGGTTCCTTGCCCTGGCGTCATGCATGCAGAGGACGATTCAGGGGATACGCTGTGATTATACACGCATAAAGCTAGCCGTGGGCAATCGTTAGCGCTCAGATCTGTTGAACTCCCGTTTTTCGTAAGACCTTAGCGGAGATTGAGGTCGGAGGCTCGAACTCTCCCGGGGACGCTAATTAGATTGCGACCGAGTCGCCCAGTTGGCGATGAGGATGGAATACCGGAGTGAAGCGTAAGGCATTCCAGCCAGGCGCACACTAGTGGATTCGCCCCCGACACTTGGTGTCGGAGGCGATCAGTTTAGGTTCGGTCTCTCCCCGTTATCAATCCGAACAAGCCGGACTGGCTCGGCGGAGTTGTGGTCCCAGTTGTCACAATCGCCTCGTCGGCAGTACACGGTTCTGACCTCAGTCCGGTCGCCGTAGTCGACATCGGCAAACACCGCAAAGCGACAATCTAGACACATCTCCGGCTCGAGTAGCCGAACGACGACGGTACTCATTACAACACCTCACGCGGTAGGATATTGAAACCTTAGCACTCTTAGGGCCTATTTAAAATCTAACCGCAACACCCAGACTAAGAATGACTACTTGCCGGTTAGATTTTTAACAAGTTCTGATCAACCGTGGGCGATAGTTAGGGCCCAAATTTGTTGAACCCCGGCTTTACGCAGGACTTTAGCGGCTTCTTTGAGGGTTGAGCCTGAAGTTATAACATCGTCAACAATAATAACTTGCTCGGGCATTTCAACACCGGGCTTTATCGCAAAGCTTCGAAGAAGATTTTTCTCCCGCCTGGTTTTATTAAGTTTAACCTGGGGCTTAGTCTCGCGCTTTTTTATCAGCAACTCAACATAATCATAGACTGGCTCGGCTAGTCTTTTAGCGAACAGCGCCGATTGGTTGAAGCCGCGCTCTCTTTGTCGTTGCCTGGAAAGCGGCACGGCCGTCACCACCCAGTCTCCCCACGACTCTGGTCGGGGGAACTCTGAGCTTGTCGAAGAGCCCCCCCGCGGTAAGCGAGCTAACACTTTCTTCTGATACTGCCAGGCAAAGAAAGTGACGGCATCGGTGTGGCCGCGATATTTCACTTGATGAATCAATTCTCGGATGGCGGGCTCGGCATAGCTAAACAGCGTAGTTAAGCCGTCTAGGCCTAGCTTTTCTCGGTGCTTGGCGCAAAGCCCGTCCTCACCGACCTTACCGCAAAAACAAAGATCTTCTCGTTGTGTTCGTATATCGCGTCGACAATCACGGCAGATCCAGTCCGATTCCGCCCCACAGCCGAGACACTCGATCGGCATAATTAGCGACAACAAGCTCCTGCCCAAATTGGTTTTAGGCATATCTTGGCTTGACGTGTCTATTCATAAGACAGACAATACAGACAATATGGCACGAAAAGAAGAAGTTGTTACAGAAGAGTGGCTTGAAGAGGAGGAAGAAGGCCAGCTGGCCATCGACGCCTACCAAGACGACGACAATGTTATTATTAAGGCGCCGATTGCTGGCGTTAAAACCGAAGATCTAGAGATTCAGATCACCGACGAAGTCGTCACTGTTAAAGGCCAGCGCAAGAACGAAGCCGAATCAGTTCGCGAAAATTACTTCGTCCAAGAATGTTACTGGGGTTCGTTTATGCGCTCCTATATTCTGCCGGTTCCGGTGGACGCCGCCAAAGCCGAAGCCAGTATGCGTAACGGCATTCTGACGATCAAGATTCCGAAGCAAGAAAAAACCAAGACTCGAGTGCTGACAGTCAACGTCGAGTAACGTTCGAATAGTTTCCCGGCGACACTTCGTCTCGAGCCAGCGCTCTCAACGAACGACGCTCGGCGTGTGACCCCTTCGGGGACCAGCTCACTTACGCCTCGCACGGTCGCCGGTAAATATTCATCGCTCAAGAATTGATTGAGAGTAGATGGTTGACTCGTGTGCCCGCCAGCCGGCGGAGCGGAACCATGGCTCGTAACTCTTTGGTTATTAAAAGTGTTTGGTATTTACCTCTAGAGGTCTTCTACTTGCGTCTCGAGCGAATTTGCGAGACGCTTAGCTGAATGAAGAGGGGGCTGTTTTTCGCACTAATCGGGGTAATCGTGTTAGCAGTTGCTGTCGTGTTGATTACCGCCCTGACAGGAGATAAAGATACTACAACGACCGATAACACCCTGACGATTTGGTCGCCTTTTGACGAGGCGGATATATACAAGCAAATCAGCGAGGAGTTTTTGACCGACAACCCAACCGTCAAATTATCTTTCAAGTATATTCCGGCCACCGACGCCAAAGATTACGAGGCAAAAGTTGTTGACGCGATCGCCGGCGGCGGCGGGCCAGACATCTGGCTGATCCGCACCGACTGGCTTGCCAAGCATCAAAGCAAGCTCATTCCCTCGACCAAATACATTGATATAAGTAAAACCAAGCAGACCGAGGCCGAAGCGGCCGAGACGTTCTTTGGTCCCGCCATCGCCGCTCAAAATATCCGCGACGGAGCATTATTTGGCTTTCCCCTGGCGGTTGACTCATTGGCGCTCTACGTCAACACCAAAGTTGTTAACGACACCGTCAATGCTTTGTCGGAAAGTCACGAGGCCGAGGCGGAAAAACTCAACAGCGCCCCCACCACTTGGGAGGAGTTAGCTGTCTGGAGTCGCCTGCTAACCAAGAAGGATTCCCGCAGTATCAGCGTTTCTGGTTTCTCGCTCGGTACGACCGGCAATACTTACGCTCCGGTCGATAGTTTTGTGGGAATGCTTGCCCAGAACGGTGGTAGTTTATTCACACACGACGAAAAAGGTGTTGGGCTACACCTAGTCAAGGTGATTGATGGCAAAGATCAGACCCCCGGACTCCAAGCGTTGACGCTTTTTAGCTCTTTTGCCCGGGCCGGGGACCCGAATTATTCCTGGAACGCCACGATGGGTGATCCGGTCAGCGCCTTTGTCAATAATAAACTGGCGATGATGCTGGGCTACTCGACACTTTCGAGAGACATCCAAAAAGCCAAAAAGGACTTCGATACTGTTAAGATTGTTCCACTACCGCAAGTGGGCGACCCAGCGATTACTAATAAGCGGATTGACGCGGCTAACTACTGGACCCATGTTGTTTCTAAGGTTTCCAACAAACCCTCGACCGCCTGGGCTTATCTGCAAACCCTCGGCACTGCTGGCTCGCAAAAATACGCCCAGCTGACAGGTAGGCCGTCATTTGTTCAAGCCCAGGAAGCGACGATAAGACTGAGCGTAGGTGACTTAGGCGGAACCGAACTGTTTGCCCAGCAGGCCAGTTTTGCCCCAGCCGTGTACAAGTCGGACTGGCAAACCAGCGACGAGATTGTTCAGGACATGCTTAATCAAGCGCTAATTAGCGGCCAATCCCTGCAAGCGGCTATAGATAGTGCCGCCGAGCGGCTGAAAACGCTGATAAAATAATTACTAAATTAATGAAAGACTGGTTGATAGCAAGCGTTCTGGCTCAAGGGAAGTTTCAGCCCGGATTGCCTATTGGCAACTGCACGGAAGCTATTAAAAATGCTAACGGTGGCAAATGTCCGGAAGTTCCAGTTACATTCCAGGAATACTTTTCTTCCTTGGTCAATGTCGGGATTATTGTCGCCATCGCCATATCGGTTTTGATTACAATCTACGCCGGCATTCTGTATGCCCAAAGCGAGGGCGAGGCCAGTAAAATCGCATTGGCGAAGGAATTGATCGCCGGCTGCTTAACTGGCCTAGCAATTTTATTACTAATAAAGCTGATTCTGCCGACTCTAGGCATCTCTACTAGCTGACAATGAGTCAAGTATTCTCAATATTTCTTGGTCGCACCGTTGCTGCTGCTGACGACATCAAACTCAACCTTCCGCCCGGCCTATATGATCCGAATAATCCTGGCAACTACAACCTGCAGGAAACCGTGACCAGTCTTATTTTTGCCTTTCTCGCTGCCGCTGCCTTCGTCGGCATCATCTACTCTGGCGTGATGATGATCACTGCTGGTGGTGACGCCACTAAATTTGCCGCTGGCAAGAAAAACCTCATTTGGTCTATCGTGGGTGTCGTCGTTATCGTTCTCTCGTATTTCATTATTAAATTTGTCTTTAGCTTAACGGGCGCTCTTATCGGTGCTCCGACACCATGACAATCTTTGGCCAACCGCTCAAAGACTTTTTCTTAGCGAATTGCTTTCTCGATCCTGATGCGCCAGAGAACGCGCTGTTACGAAAGGAAATTCTTGAAGCGAGAGAAAGCTTGCAGTCTTGTCTCACAAACAGTATTGCGCACTACACCGACATTCTCTCGGCTGTCGCCGCCTTTATTGCCTTCTGCTACATCATTAAGGCCGGCTATATGATGTTCACCGCCTTTGGTGATGAGGCCAAATACGCTGCCGCCAAGAAAACTCTCCAATACGCCATTATCGGCTTTGCGATCGCAGTACTTTCTCGCTTCATCATTCACTTCTTCATTGCCTTGCTTGGATATAACGGTTAGCGAATGGTGGCCATCGACAGCGAGATAGCGCTGCTGAAGCGACCGTTACCTGGTCGCTATAGTCGGCGATAAAATCGCGCGACTTCCACAGCAGAGTATCCTGCTGTGTATAGAGAGCGGTGAATCCGCAAGTGTTAGGAGGCGAATCCCGCCGACTATACACGAGGGGATGGAATCCCTTCGTGGAAGTCGTACAGTTATCCTGCCGGCTATTGACAGCACCTAAATAAACTAGAAATATGAGTACATATAGTAGTGATTCTCATTATGAATAATTTAAATTAGGAGGAGATGGAATAATGATTGATAAACTGAATAGTTTCTTTATCGGCCGAGTCTACGCCCAGTTTGACAGTGGTGGTGGCGCTCTTGCAGACAACTGGTTTAATATGTTCAAGCCCTTTGGCAAAACGCCAAATAGCGGTAGCGCCAAGGCAACTTTTGGAGAAGTAATATCGTTTGCGATGAGCTGGGTGCTGGCAGTCGTGGCTGTTTTGGCCTTCGTTTACCTGATAATGAGTGGCGTCAACTATATTACCGCTGGCGGTGACTCCGAAAAGGCCACTAAAGCTCGAACGGGGATCCTTAACGCCATTATCGGAATTGTCGTAGTAGTCCTAGCCTTTTTCATCCTTCGTTTTGCCGCCACTCTGGGTGGCAATCTTGGCGACGCAGCGTAGCCTGGCGGTCAACTTCCAGGGAGCTTGTCGCCCAGCTTTTCGAATAGTTCCTCGAACTCGCGGATACTGGCTTTTTGTTTGATTAGCTCGGTGTACTCGGCGGTTGGTTCGAGGTATTGTGCGACGACCATGCGACCCGGTTCGCCTTCCTTGGGTTCGGGGCGCTTGACTAATTTTTGGGCAATAATCAGGCGAATGGCGTCGGAAAGTAAGTGACCCGGAGCGCCCATTTCGATAAGCCTGGCAAATGTCGCTGGAGCGGAGTTGGCGTGGAGGGTAGTTAGGACTAAATGACCAGTTAAGGAAGCGTTAATCGCAATCTCGGCCGTTTCCTTATCGCGAATTTCTCCAACTAAAATAATATTTGGATCTTGGCGTAAGACCGCCCGCAGGGCTTGGGCAAAATCAAAGCCGTGATCGGGCTGGACTTGAATTTGTTCAATACCGGCAATCTTATACTCGACCGGATCTTCGATGGTAATTATTTTTTTATCCGGAGTATTGAGGGATTTAAGAATGGCGTAGAGCGTCGTCGTTTTACCGGCGCCAGTCGGGCCGGTCACAATAATCATGCCGGTATCGAACTGGATAGCGCGCAGAATTGCCGCCTTTGCACCCTCATCAAGCCCCAGTTGGTCGAGCGAAAGAAACGCCTTGCCTGTCAGCAAACGCAGCTCAATCACCTCGCCGTAAGTGGCGGGGAGAATACTGACGCGAACATCCATTTTTTCACTACCTATTTCAATTGAGAACCGGCCATCTTGGGCTCCAGCATTCTTGTTTAGCTTGAGGCCGGAAAGATTCTTAACTCGGGAGTTGAGCAGGCGGTACGACTCGGCGCTGACTGAAGCGACATCTTGAAGGACACCATCAACCCGGAAACGAACGCGGATAAACTCGGCCTGGGGCTCGAAATGGATATCAGAGGCATTAAAGGCCACGGCGCCGGACAGAATGGTTTCGAATAATTTGGTGGTGCTGACATTTTGGATAGCGCCGCCGAACTCTTCCAGGTTGGCCACATTCTTTAGGAAGTCCCCAACCGACTCTTTCTCGGCCTGGGCCCTAGTTCGTTCGGCTGCCGGCCGAACTAGCTTAGCGTACTGCTTGATAGCGTATTCAATCGATGTCTGGGAGCAGAAATACGGCTCGAAACGGACCTTGCCGTCCTCCCCCAGCTTGTTCATCTGTTCGTCAAGATCGGGTCGGAACGGGAACGGTGTGGCGACCCGAATAATATTGCCCAGCCGCTCGAAAGCAATCACCGAAAATTTGGTGGCTGTTCCTTCAGGAATAAAGCCCAAGACATCGCCGGTGAACGGATAGTTAACTAAATTGATATAGGGCAGTTTGTTCTCGGTTGCCACTAGGCGTGTCTGCTCTTCTTCTTTCTGACGAGAGTACCCCTTAATCACCGACTGAATATTCTTAGGCATGAGTATATTGTAGCGGAAGCACTGACTTTTTCTTTATAATGAGATAAAATTGAGGGCGTCATCATCAGGAAGGGTCGCATGTCACTTGCTATCGCAAGTTCGTCCGACCTCACCATCGCTCCTTAGTCACAATAGAGGGGTCGCATAAGAACCTGGCGAAGCCAGAACCTTGTCCGACCTCACCATCGCTCCTTCGTCACACTGGAAGGGTCGCATAGTGGCCTAGTGCGCCGGTTTCGAAAACCGGTATACCGCAAGGTATCGTGGGTTCAAATCCCACCCCTTCCGCTCGGAAAGAATAAAAAAGAACCCGCCGCGCATAGGCGCGAGCGGGCTCAGGGTCGGAGAAGGAGTTCATCCAGTTAGTGATCTGGCTGAACTCCTTGTGGATTCTCAACCAAAGCTTGGCCACAACGATGTAACCTCGTCGATTGCCAGCGCTCCCCTGGTCGGAGTCGTAACGGAAATTTGGCAAGCCAGATTTCCGAAACAAGTTGGAGAATGAGTAGTTCTCCGCCGAAGATAAGTTGGTCGAGGCATGAGAAACCTCGAACCAAAAAATCTTCGCTTCCATGGAGGTAAGGTTCGTGACCTTGACTCCGAGCTTCGCAACGGCTTTGCCAGATTCGAGCTGAACCCGAACGCTACCGATCCCAAACTCGTTGTTGCCAGACGAACTGTCACCGCCAGCTACAAGCTGGAATCTCCAGCCGACATCGCTGATCCGTCCTTGAGCTTGCCGGGCGGACGGTTTCATCCACTTGGCAATGTCGGGGTCAGTGCGTAGCTCTGCGTCTCCGACCTCGCGGAGAAGCTCCTGAGTGTTCGGCCCGAGTCCGACGCCGTGCAACCCGGCTAGCCAGCCGAATCGGGCAACGACCTCTTCATCAGAGACGTATGGATTCCACCCGTTCTTGTCCTGGCCGATTTCCACTTCCGCCAACCACTTGACTGCCGGTCGATCGAAAGCTCTGCCAGCCAAGTCGTCGATCTCCTGGCCGAAGGCCAGCGTCGACGACAGAACGACGAGAGCGGATACTAATACCTTTTTCATTTTCGTAGCTCCTTGTTGTTCGGGTGCCCTTTCGGGCTCGTCTTGCGACTACCCGTTAGTGTCGACACCTTACCACATCTAACCTGGAAAGTCAAGGGTTTTACTGGTAAAATTTGGTAGCTGGAAGGGTGCCAGAGTGGCCGAATGGAGCACACTGCTAATGTGTTGACCTCGTAAGGGGTCCCAGGGTTCGAATCCCTGCCCTTCCGCTGAAAGTTTCGTCTACGAAACTCTATTTGACACGCTTGATCCGAGGAAGATTTATTGATATGATCCGGCCAGAAACACTCAGGTGTTAGGAGGTCGGATTTGCAACTTATACTACCGAAACAGTTCATAGAAGATGGTAGCGCCAGCTACCCAACGTTTTTCCTAGCTGGACCCATTAAGGGTGGGGGCGATTGGCAACACGCTGCATGTCTAGAGCTCCTGGAGGAGGTTCAAGACGCAGACTTCCAGGTTGTTGTCCCTTGCCGTTGGAAGCCAGAACATCCGCTGTACCAACACAGATGTGACGGGCTCGACGAGACAAGGTTCAGTCGCCAGACAACTTGGGAGCGTCAGTGCCTAGAAATCGCTGCCAAATCCGTCTTCGGAGGATGCGTGATCTTCTGGCTCCCATGCGAGAGTCCGAATTCCCCGAGAACGGACGGTCATCCCTACGCGCGCGACTCGTATGGTGAGTTGGGTGAGTGGCGAGGTCGGATGATGCATGAGCCAGACCTTAGGGTTGTGGTTGGAGCCGAGAAGGATTTCCCCGGCCTCGACGTTATCCATCACAACTTTGAACGGGCACTCAACCGGGAATTTCCTATCTACGAGACTCTCGAGGAAACCATAGCTCGTGCAGTCGAGTTGTCCGCTCGAGATGAGTGATCCAACGTACCGCCGCCCCCTGCCAGAGCTTGGGGCGGCTCTTCATAATCAAGCGCTTTCGTTCGGTAGACGGAACTTTCCGAAGTAGTACTTTCCAGATATGATCTGAGTGCGAATGGCGTCCAGGCGTCTCCGCTCTTCGACTCACTACCGTTCGCTCTCGTTCGAGTCTGAGCCTGAGGGCTCATCCCTCAGAGTCGAAGACAGAGTAAACCTTTCGAGTAAAGCGCTTGGTGGGTAAGGCGTAGCTACAAAAAGCCGAAGAACCCTGAACGAGCCTTCGACTTTAGCTCAGGCTAAAGCGAAGCGAGTTGAAGGGCAATCTGCTAGTATGGAGAGGTAATGTCACTAATGTTCGTCTCTCGCATAAATACTCAAGATGACTACATCTAAGAAAAAAGAAGTTAAGTCGCGTCCAAAACACCGTCAGGCTAAACTTGTTACCGAAAAAGAACTGCGCATCAGTTTTGAGTCGCAAGAATTTCCGCATCACGCTAAAAACGAACTCTGGTATATCGGTATCGGGCTACTGTTGTTGGTTGGGCTTTACGCCTCGATTAGCGTCAAAAACTACCTCTTTGCCGTCGTCGTGGTCGCGGCTGGGATAGCTATCTTTCGCCTAGCCCATCTTCGACCCGAATCCAGGAAAATCGAGATAACACCGAGAGGAGTTGGTTGGGGCGATGGGTTCTGGGCTTACCACCAGCTAAAAAACTTTTGGATTTCCGAAGTTTCGGGCGAAATCACCGTCTACTTGGAGCGGCCGAATCTCAAGCCAGTTCTCCACTTCGCGGTGCCTGATCACCAAGTAGAGTCGGTACTTCTAGCCCTTTCGCTCGAGCTACCCTTTCACGCCCACAAAGACGAGCCAATTTCCGACCGCTTTGCCCGACTCCTACGGATTTAATCAGCCGATTTCTCGGTCTTGATGTAGGTGGCCAGGTCTTCAGTCCAATTTCGTAGTTTTAGGCCAGTTGCGGCGATTTTACTCAAGTCAAACTCGCCGTGGGGTGGCCGCGGTGCGACTAGCGGCTTGGTGCCGTTGTACTCCACGGTCGTAATATCAGTTACCCTTATGTCGCTAAACTTACCGAGCTCGAACACTTTCCTAGCTAAATCAGCCCAAGAAACGACCGGGCCGTCGTTAGAAACGTTATAGGTTCCGAATTCGGCGTTTGTTTTAATCAGGTGATCAACAGCGTCAACTAGCTGGCCAACGAAAGTTGGTCGACCGCTCTGGTCGCTAACAACGCTAGGCGAGACGCCTTTTTCAGCTAGTCCGAGCATTGTCCGAACGAAGTTCTTGCCTTGGCCAATCACCCAAGAAGTGCGGATTAGGTAATGCTTGGCGACGGTTGCTACGACAATATCACCCGCTGCTTTGGTTTGGCCGTAAACCCCGAGTGGAGAAAGTGATTCAGTTTCAGTGTGGGGAAATGTTTGGCCATCAAATACGTAGTCGCTGGAAAAATGGATTAGCGTCGCCCCGATTTTGGTCGCGACCATAGCTAGATTACCGACGCCAACAGCGTTAGCTTGCCAAGCCGCGACGCGACCCTTCTCGGTTTCAGCGCCGTCAACATTGGTGTAGGCGGCGGCGTTAATAATTGTGTCGATGCCGGACCAGTCGTATTTTTCAACCGCGCTGACATCGGTCATATCAAGGGTGTCGCGGTCAACGGCTCTGGCGCCAGGGAATCTTTCTTGCAAACCTTGGCCGAGCTGACCATGGGCGCCAATAATCAGAATTTGGTTGTCAGCCATTAGAAACGACCATTGGCTTAATATCCTTTAGCATTGGATGGTTCTGATCGCGTTCGGAAAGTACTGCTTGGTCGAGAGGGATCGGCCATTTAACTGCGAGATCTGGATCGGCCAGATTAACAAATAAACTAATCTTATGCGCTTCCTGAGTCCAGTACTTGTTGACGCTATAAAGATAATAAACATCTTCCGTCAGGGTTTGGTAAGAGTTCCCCACGCCGTTCGGAACGAAGATAGCTTTATTTTTATCAACCTCCAGAGTGACGACCTTGCCGAAGCTATCTCCTGAGCGCAGGTCAACATAAGCGACTAATATTTTACCGGTCACAACCGAGATGTACTTGTCCCAGGCTTCGGCATGAAAGCCCCGAGTGACACCCCGACTCTGGTTGTAAGCGATACTGTTTTGAACGACCGTGAACTCTTCGGGTAGTCCAGCGGCTACTAGTTTAGCTTTTTGAAATTTTTCCTGGAACCAACCGCGTTCGTCGCCCATGCTGGTAACGTCGAACACTATCAACCCGGGAATGTCGGTTGGGTGGCCAGTTATTTCAGTAGTGGGTGCTGCCATTACTGCCCCTTCTCGGCGTATGCGGCTTCAACCGCGTCTTTGAGGGGCTGCCACCACTCCGTGTGGTTTGTGTACCAGTCTATCGTCTGTTTGAGGCCTTGCTTTATGTCGGTGTACCCAGGCTTCCAACCTAACTCTCGCTCGATCTTACTAGAATCTATGGCGTACCGCATATCGTGGCCCGGCCGATCATTTACCACCTCAAACCAATCCTTGGGCTTTCCCATGAGCTCTAAGATGGTCTCCAAGACTTCTTTATTACTTTTTTCGCCATTAGCACCGATTAGGTAAGTTTCGCCGATCTTGCCGCTCTCAAGGACCTTCAGAACGGCGACGTTGTGGTCATCAACATGAATCCAGTCACGAACATTCTGACCGCTACCGTAAAGTTTGGGCTTTTGTCCGCTCAAGATATTAGTGATCTGTCGCGGTATAAATTTCTCGATGTGCTGGTACGGGCCGTAGTTGTTAGAGCAGTTAGAGATAGTGGCCTTAACACCGAAGGAGCGTACCCATGCTCGAACCAAGAGATCGGAACCTGCCTTGGTTGCAGAGTACGGACTAGAGGGGTTATAGGCGGTAATGTCCGTAAACTTTGCTGGGTCGTCTAGCTCCAAGTCGCCAAAAACCTCATCGGTTGAGATGTGGTGCAGACGCTTATCGTGCGCGCGAACGGCCTCAAGAATCCGGTAAGTGCCAACAACATTGGTCTCAACAAAAGGCCAGGGTTCACGCAGAGAGTTGTCGTTATGAGATTCGGCGGCAAAATGTACAACAACATCACTCTCGGCAACTAACTGGTCGATAAGCTTTTCGTCACAGATATCCCCATGAACAAATTTAAAACGATCGTTGGGCAAGCCATCGAGACTGGCCTTGTTGCCAGCGTAGGTTAGCTTGTCGATAACGGTTACTGTAGCGTCTGGCTGCTCGTTAAGGAGTAGGCGGACAAAGTTTGATCCGATGAAGCCGGCGCCGCCGGTGACAAGCACCGTCATTTTGGCACCGCCTTCTTTCTCCCCGCCGACTGGCGGGTCGAAATGAATCCCGCACCACCGGTGACTAAGTACTTCACAAAACCACCTTTTCGTTGGCAACCACTTTTAGGTAATCGCCGTAACCACTTTTAAGAAGCGGTTCAGCTAGGGCGAGCAACTCTTTTTTGGTGATGAAACCCATCACAAAAGCTACTTCCTCAACACAACCGATTTTCATCCCAGTGCGTTTTTCCATAGTGGAGACAAACTCACTTGCTTCGAGAAGCGAGTCGTGAGTGCCGGTATCAAACCAGGCAAAACCGCGACCGAGGGGCGTCACCCCGAACTTGCCTCGTTTTAGATAGTCGTTCATCACACTCGGGATCTCCAGCTCGCCCCGCGCGGACGGTTCGACAGAACGAGCCACGGCACCAACCTGTCCGTCAAACATATATAGTCCCAGCGACGCAAAATTCGACTTGGGCTGGGATGGCTTTTCTTCAATCGAGATGACTTGATAGTTTTTATCAAACTCAATAACCCCAAATCGCTGAGGGTCGTTAACATAGTAAGCAAAATTATGACCACCACCATTTTTTTCAACCGAAGCTCGAGCCGATTGGAGCATCTCGGTTAGTCCGTGGCCAAACAGAATATTATCTCCAAGAATCATTGTTACCGGTTCTCCGTCTAAAAACTTCTCGCCGACAATAAAAGCATCGGCCAGACCCCTTGGCTCTTCCTGAATGGCGTACTGGATATTCAGCCCCAACTGACTGCCGTCGCCGAAGACTTCTTCGAAACGACCAATGTCCTTAGGCGTCGAGATAATTAGAATTTCGCGAATGCCAGTCAACATCAAAATCGAGAGCGGATAGTAAACCATCGGCTTGTCGTATACCGGTAAGAGCTGTTTACTGGTCGGCAAGGTAATCGGGTAAAGACGGGTGCCCGAGCCGCCAGCTAAAATAATTCCCTTCATCGTTCTCTAGGGTAAAACTTTTTACAAACCCTGTAAAGTCACTTACGCTCAAACACCCCAAGTGTTAAACTACAAAATGTGAACACTCCAACATCTTATTCTCGATCTCCGAAGGTTTTTATTATTGTTCTTAATTGGAATAATGCTCCAGATACAATCGAGTGTCTTGAGAGTGTTTTTAAGCTCAAAGGCCACGATTACCAGGTGGTTATTTGCGATAATGATTCGGCCGACAATTCCAAGGCAAAAATTTGGGACTGGTTGGTGCGTCACAACCATGTTGTCAATAAAATTATGGAATCTGACCTCGACCAAATCAAATCACCGCTAGATGCCGAGGTGGTCTTGATTAGTAACGAGCAGAACTACGGCTACGCCGGCGGCAATAACCGAGGATTGCGCTATGCCCTGGCCGCTGGAGCCGATCAGGATTTCGTCTGGATTATCAACAACGACACCACCTTTGATCCCGAGGCCCTAAACAAATTACTCGAGGAGGCGGCTAAACGCCCTGAAGTAGGGTTCTTTGGTTCAACGATTCTCGATTTTTCCAATCACAACAAGATTCAAACCCAAGGCGGAGATCGGTTCTATCCTTGGTTCGGGATGAGCCGACACATCGGCGAAGGGCGGAACCTGGAAGATCAGCTCCCACAAGCAATAGTTGAATCTAGGATGGGCTATGTCGTTGGGGCCTCCGCTTTCGTTCGTCTGGCCTCAGTTGCCAAGATAGGGCTGATGGAAGAAGGGTACTTCCTATATTTTGAAGAGGTTGATTGGGCCACCAGAGCCCGTCGCCTAGGGATAAAACTTGGCTACGCTCCAGAAAGTCTGGTTTACCACAAAGAAGGATCAACGATCGGCAGCTCGGTTTTTGCTAGACGAAAAAGCGAGCTAGCAGACTACTACGGGATCAAAAACCGGCTAGTAATGACCCGCCGACTTTTCCCCTGGGCACTGCCAACGGTTTATATGGCGATGCTATTTACCTTGTTCAAGCGGTTATTCACCGGCCAATTTGACCGTACCTGGATGGTGCTGACAATTATGCTCGGGATCGATCAACGGCCGAAACAACCAAGTTAACCTACTTATACCCTCGAGTTAGTGGTAAAATTTTCAAGTGCATGACTAAAAAATCAACTCGCTATTATCGAGATCTAATTGTCGAGCTGGTCAAGAAAGAAATCAAAGTTCGTTACAAAAATAATATTCTTGGCTACGCTTGGTCGATCCTCAACCCCTTGGCGCAAGCGATGGTCTTCTTCGTCGCTTTTCAGTTTATCCTCAAGGTCAAGATCGAAAACTACGTCCTGTTTTTGATCCTTGGTCTTTTCCCTTGGCAGTGGTTTCTAAATTCGGTCATTTCCAGCTCGGTCAGCATGATCGCCAACGCCAACCTAATCAAGAAGACCGTCTTTCCTCGAGAATACATCGTTTACGCCGGCGTGCTTAACGATATGGTCCACTTTGTCCTCTCCTTACCAGTGCTGGTCCTGTTTCTGCTGGTCTATCATCAGCCGATATATTTCCCCCATATCTTCTTATTTCCAGTACTGGTTTTAATCCAACTGTTTGTAATTCTGGGTATCTCGCTCTTAGTCGCCTCAATTAATGTTTTCTTTCGCGATCTGGAACGCCTGGTGGCGATTCTTCTCAATATGCTTTTCTACGCCACGCCAATTGTCTATGCCCTCGGTATGATCCCAGAGCGTCTCAAATTTATCATCTACCTCAATCCCCTGGCTCTACTCATCATCAACTACCGCGATATCTTCTTGTACGGCGACGTTCACTGGGAGTACTTCCTGCTCTCCTGTGCTTACGCTGTTGGGATCTTCCTGCTCGGGTATATTACGTTTAATCGCTTAAAGTCACGTTTTGCGGAGGTGCTTTAATGTCGTTTACTAAAGCTCACTCGCTTCCGGAAATAGTGGATAACCAAGAAAAAAGCGTGATCTTCGATGATGTTTGGAAGTACTACCCGCTCTACCACCAGATCACTGGCGGTATCAAGCATTTCCTGATTAACATGCCGGCCGCCGTCAAACAGATGAAAGAGAGCAAGTTCTGGGCTGTTAACGGCTTGAGTTTCGAAGTAGATAAGGGCGAAGTCCTCGGGATTATGGGGCCGAACGGCGCCGGCAAGAGTACGGTTATGGCGATGATTGCCGGGGTGATCAAACCGTCTAAAGGCAAGGTCACTGTTCGTGGCCGAGTGGCGCCGCTACTGGAATTGGGGGCGGGCTTCCATCACGACCTAACTGGTCGGGAGAACGCCGTTCTCAACGGCATTCTGTTGGGAATGACTAAGAAGGAGATCATGGCTCGACTCGACCAAGTCCTGGCTTTTGCCGAACTCGGCGAATTTATCGATCAGCCGATTAGAACCTATTCGACGGGCATGATGGCTCGGCTAGGATTCTCGGTGGCGGTTCACACTGATCCGGAAATATTACTGGTCGACGAGATCTTAGCTGTTGGCGACGAGAGCTTCCAGCGGAAGTGCTTTGCTAAGATGAACGAGTTCAAAGAGCGCGGTATTACAATTATCTTAATCTCTCACGATCGAACGACGATGGAACGATTCTGCGACCGGATAATTGAGATCAAAGATGGCAAGCTGGCTAATACCTACCACCCCCAACGCTAGGTAGACCTAATGTTGAGCAAAACTCTTCGTGCCTCAAAACGCCTGAAAAACCAATTGACCAGAGATAATCTGCGGAAAATAACTTGGTATATCCGCGAATACGGCTTTCGCCAATTCTTATCTAAGGCCGTAGAAAAAGTTAACTTTTTTGCTAATGCTACCCAAGAGTTTGCCTTTGAAGATGTGCGAGCATATAAGCACTGGATTGCCCGAAGCGAACCTTCCCAAGCGGAAGTAGCGGCGCAAGCGAAGCATGTATTCAAAATTCAGCCAATAGTTTCAATCATTGTCCCAACCTTTAATACACCGCTATCATTTCTGGTGCCGATGATCGAATCTGTTCAAAGCCAAACCTACTCGAATTGGGAGCTTTGTATCGCGGATGGTAGCGTCAAAGAAGAAACTCGAGCGTTCCTTCATCAACTAACTGAAAAGGATCAGCGAATCAAAGTCGAGTATCTAGATACAAACCTAGGTATAGCCGCTAACACTAATGTCGCAATTAAGTTGGCGAGTGGCGAGTTTATCGCTCTCTTGGACCACGACGACACCCTAGCGCCCTTTGCCTTGTATGAGGTGGTGTCAGCTCTTAATCGTAATCCCGATGCCGACCTACTGTATTCTGATGAGGATAAGCTGACCAAGAACGGCAAGTCTCGTCTTAAGCCCCACTTCAAGCCCGATTGGAGCCCAGACACCTTGCGTACCTACAACTACATTACTCACCTTCTAGTCATTAAGCATTCTTTGCTAGACACAATAGGCCACATTAGAGAGGGGTTTGAGGGGAGCCAGGACTTTGACTTAGTCTTACGTGCTAGCGAGCAGGCCAATAGAATTGTTCATATTCCCAAAATCCTTTACCACTGGCGCGAACACGAACACTCTACTGCCTCCAACATTAATGCCAAGAACTATGTATCTTACTCAACCAACAAAGCTATCGCCGAGCACTTGGATCGGCTGGGGATAAAGGGAAGAATTTTACAAGGACCACTTTTCGGTACTTGTCGGGTAGTCTACGAGCTACCGAGCAAATTGCCGTTGGTGTCAATTATTATTCCAACTAAAGATCAGTCAGAGCTACTGAAGCACTGTCTCGACTCGATAATTAACCGTTCAACCTATCCAAATTATGAAATAGTTCTGGTTGATACTGGCAGTATCGAGCCAGCTACCGAAAAGCTTTACTTGACGCTAAAAAAACAACCCCGGGTCACGATCGTTAACTGGCATAAACCATTCAACTTCTCGGCCGTCAATAACTTCGCCGCAGGGCAGGCCAAGGGTGATTACCTACTTTTCCTGAACGATGACACCGAGGTTACTAGCTCTGACTGGATTGAGGCAATGTTGGAGTACGCCCAGAGAGCCGATGTCGGAGCAGTTGGGGCAAAATTACTTTACCCAGACAAGACCATCCAACACGGCGGTGTAATTGTCGGGCTAGGTGGCGTGGCCGGCCACTCCCACAAGCACTTCCCCGCTGGATCGTTTGGCTACTTTGGTCGGCTGATTCTCCCGCAAAACTTAAGCGCCGTTACGGCCGCTTGCGTCATGATCTCTCGGAAGGTTTTCGAGGAAGTGGGCGGCTTTGACGAGGGTTACGCTCTGGCGTTTAACGATATAGATCTCTGTTTGAAGATTCGCGAGCTTGGAAAGTTGGTCGTCTGGACGCCTTATGCCGAACTCTACCACCATGAAAGCAAAACTCGTGGCTACGAGGACACACCCGAAAAGATCACCAGATTCAATAAAGAAATCGACCGATTCACCGCCAAGTGGGGAGAGTTTCTCCGACAAGGCGATCCGCACTATAATCCCAACCTGACGTTGGACAGGGAAGATTTCTCTCTTCGGTTAGAGTAGGACAAAGAGATGACTTCCAACAAAAGCGAAGAGTATCTCCAACTTAATCCCGATGCCTTTACCCGTTTCTTCATCTGCAAAGAGATTCTTAAGAAAGACTTTGGCAAAAGACAGATCGAGTTGCTTGATGTCGGCGGTGGCAGTAAGTACTTTCGCTCGGCGCTGACGCAAGATAAGCTACCTTATGAATTAACGGTAATTGATATCCTCCCACCACCAAAGGAAAGAGCTGGATACACCTACATCAAAGGTGACGCAACTAAAATGGAGTTTATGGACAATAGCTTTGACGCCGTGGTGTCGATGGATGTTCTTGAGCATGTCAGCGACGAGAAGAAACCCAGCCTTCTCCAGGAATGTTACCGTGTAGCTAGAGATCTAGTCATTATCGCTGGACCGTTCGAGTCGGAGGAGACGACGCAAGCGGAAACAATCGCCAATGACTTTTTTCGCTCACAACATAAACGCAACCACCCCTGGCTGATTGAACACTTCGAACAGAACAAACCAACTTCAGAGCTCATGGAGCGCGAAATCAAGAGATTCGGTTGCCCCCATACTCACTTTGAGAGTAACTACCTGCCCGCCTGGCTGAAGTTGATTATGACCAATTTTGTTTCCGAGGCCTTGGTAGACTCAACCGGAGTGAAGGCGATAAACCACTTCTATAACGAGAATCTTCTTAAGCTCGGCGATTTTACTGCGCCTGGTTATCGACACTTCTACATTCTGTATAAAAATTCGAAACTAACCAAAGATTTCGACCAATATTTCAAGCTCGCTCTGTCAACTAACCATCAATTAATTCTAGAACAAAGAGTGACCGAGCTGTTTGTGGACAGCGCTATGTTAGCCCTTGAGGCTCAAATAGCCGCAAAGATCGCTGCAGGTGAGCTGACCACTGCACTCGAATATGCCACTCAAAACGCTTCCGAATTACGAACGGCACTGCAAAACATCCAGAACTCCAAGTCTTACAAACTGGCGCGTGGCCTAGGTAATTTACGTCGAAAAATTGTTCCTAAGCATAAGTCGTAAGCAGTATTGCCCGGAGAGATTGACTTATATATAGTGAATATTAATGCTTTCCCGATGGCGCGAGTTGTTCACAAATCATATTTGGCGAGACAGACTAATAATTTTAGTGCTCATTGTCGGTGGCCTAATTTGGCTCGATAAGATTAATATTCGAAGCTGGTTCTTCGACGACTCGTTCTTCGGTTATACCTACGCCAAGAACATTCTTGCTGGCAACGGGTTCACGTTTAATGGCTCACACGTCCTAGGCACCTCAGCCCCGCTTCCGGTTATACTCTATGTCATTTTTGGATTCATTTGGAAGCTTTTTTCAGGCCAGGCGGATATAAAGTTAGTGGCCGAAACCATCAGTATTGCCGCAATCGTGCTGACATCGATTCAAACCTATGTGTTAGTCCGTCAGCTCGGCCGCTCCGTGTTAGCAGCCTTGACTGCCGGTATCTTTGTCTACGTTAACGTTCTCTACTTAATGATGTTTGGCCACGAATCCCTCCTAGCAGTTCTAGGCATTTTGGTAGCTCTCTCCCTTGCGCTTCGAGGAAGATTCATCCTCAGCGCCTTAGTTGCATCGGCCGCTTTTCTCTGTCGCGGGGAATCGGTGGTTATCCTGCCCCTTCTTCTCTTACTATTCTGGCGAGCCAGACAAAACGATTCGGTTCGAATAAAACTAAGAGAGTTAGTGCCGATAGGCGTCGCTTTCGTTGCCCCTCTCGCCCTATGGTTTGGTTATTCCGAGATTGCCTTTGGTCAACTTTCTTCCAACTCTATGAGTTTCAAGATACTGCAGAGCACCATCGCGAACGATAACTTTTTGCGAGGTTTCGGAGATTGGTTGAAGCTAGTGATGTTCGGGAGTCTGTGGGGCAAACTAACGGCCTTGCTTGCTGTAATCGCCCTGGCTCGCTCAACTCGGAACTCTATCTTTCTCTGGTTAACCATCTTACTGCTGCTACTGCCAATCGCACTCTACAACTTTATAGACATTTCCTTCTACCACTGGTTTCTCTTCTTGCCAGTTGCCTGGTTGCCACTCGCGATCGGCTTTTCTATGGACGAGATGCTTGAACACTTTAACAGTGGAAATAACCAGCTCGCTCCCTGGGCCAATGGCTTGGCGGTTTTTATTGTTGCCGCCGTTCTATTGCTCTGGGGGCATGATCGAATTCTAGAACAAGCAAATGGCCAGCCTTATCCAAGAGACGTTCTTTACCAAACGATCGGTCGAGACCTCAATCAAGTTATGCCAAGCGGAACTAGTGTTGCCTATATGGAGATTGGGGCGATCGCTTACTACTCTGAGCGCCCAATTGTAGACACGATTGGTATTGTCTCCCCCGGTGTTTTGGATGCTCTGCGCCAGAACGATCCCTTCTTCGCCTTTCGGACCTTCGAACCCGACTATATCCTTTATGATAAAGCCTTCGGTTGGTTAGCAGATCCAACAAAATGGGATCAATTTACCCCAAACTATACCTACGTTAAAACCTACAACGATCCGAAATATCGGCCGATCGATCTATACAAACGAAAGTAGTTTGAAATGAGAATCATCGTAACTGGCGGCGCCGGTTTCATTGGATCACACCTCGTGGATGCCCTTCTCGAGGATGGACATGAGGTGTCAGTTATTGACAATCTAATTAGCGGCAAAAAAGAGAATCTAAATAAAGACGCTGATTTTTTTGAAGCAGATATTAAGGACCGATCGAAACTCGAGGAAATTTTCAAAACAACAACTCCCGAAGCCGTTATTCATCTAGCAGCCCAGAAATCAGTTTCGGCCTCTGTTAGCGATCCAATATTCGATGCCACCGAGAATATTATTGGTTCACTAACTTTACTTGAGGTTTGTCGACAGTTCGATTGTGACAAAGTTATATTTAGCTCGACGGGTGGGGCACTTTACGGCGAAACAGATAACCTTCCCACACCCGAAAGTCAAACTGTGGCTCCAGAGTCGCCGTACGGTATAGCCAAGTATTCTATTGAGAACTACTTACGTTTTTACGGGGAAGTTTACAGTTTCAAGCCTGTAATACTTCGCATGGCCAATGTTTACGGTCCACGCCAAGATCCAAAAGGTGAAGCAGGTGTAGTTGCGATCTTTTGCGATAAGCTGTTGAGTGGCGGTCAACCAATAATATTTGGTGACGGCGGGCAAACTCGTGATTATGTCTATGTGGGCGACGTTGTTAATGCCTTTGTGGCGGCGCTTAAGCATTCGAAAGTATCTACGTTTAACATCGGTACTGGGCATGAGGTAAGTGTGCTGAAAATATTTGACAAACTCTCTCAAGAGGCTAAGGCCGAAACAAAGCCACGTTTTGAACGCAGTCGTCCAGGTGAGCTTAGACGAAGTTGCCTATCTAGCGCTCTTGCTAAAGACGCTCTTGGCTGGGAACCTAAGACAACTCTGGAAGATGGACTAAGAAAAACCTTTCATTCATTTGAGGTTTCAGGTACGATCGACCGGAAATGAAGCTGCCATCTCTTTCTCTAGTATTTCCCGCCTACAACGAAGAAGCGAATATTGCCAAGACAGTCGAGACGGCCCTAGAGGCTGGCGGAGCGGTAGCTAATGAGGTTGAGGTAATTGTTGTTAACGACGGCAGTAAAGATAGGACACGAGACATCGTTCTTGAGATATCGAAGCACGACTCTAGGGTTAGGCTGGTAGATAATCCACAAAACATGGGTTACGGGCAAACAGTCTGGAACGGTCTCAAGTCCGCTACTAAGGAATGGGTCTTTTTCTCCGATTCAGATCTACAATTTGACTTAAAGGAAATCAGTCAATTCGTCCCATACTCAAGTAACCATATGGTTATCGTCGGTTACCGGGCTCCTCGTCGCGATCCGTTTATTCGGATCCTCAATGCCAAAGGCTGGAACGCACTAGTTCGCTTTCTATTCGGTCTAAAAATTAAAGACCTTGATTGCGCATTTAAGCTTTTCCATCGCTCTGTTCTAAAAGACCTCAAGATCCAATCTGGTGGAGCTACCTTTTCAGCCGAACTCATGACTCGCCTGCAGAAGAAGGGATTAGTCTTTAAAGAGATACCGGTCACCCATCTACCGCGAACGGCTGGTAGCCAAACAGGAGCCAACTTTAAAGTAATCATTCGGGCCTTCCGGGAGTTAGTTAAACTATTCCGAACGTCCGGTTTGGGAAGGACTCTATACCGAGACGTTTTCCTTTTTGGGATGATAGGTATAGTTAACACTATCCTTGATATCGCGGTTCTTAATTTGTTCTTCTTAGATTTTAAGACCTCAATATACGTCGCCACCTTTATAGGCTACTTGGTAGGATCAGTTAATGGCTACCTTATGAACAATCATTGGACATACCGACGACTGGGTGAAAAAGCTAAACTATCAGGATTGATTCAGTTCTCGATCGTAAGTGCAGTAGGCCTAGGTGCGACTGAAGTCATAATGTACCTACTTTCTACTCAATCAGGAGTAAATTACAACCTCTCTAAAATAGTTGCTGTGGTCGTGGTTTTCTTCTGGAATTTCTTTGGCAATCGCTTTTGGACGTTTCGAGACAAGACTTAACGACCAAAACTGGCAAATAGTTTTCGGCGGAAGATGGTTGCTAGGACAATAGCGGCAAGCAGGACGACACCGGCTAGACCGCCCCAAATAAATTTCTTATGGGCGGTTGCTGCGGCAACGCGAGTGGCGGTTTGGGCTTGTTGGTAGGTAGCGGTTGTGTCAGCGTCAGTCACCAGACGAATTTGGCCTCCCTCGGCAACACCCACCTCGAATGTTACGGAAGGGCTAGTCGGCGAAACGGTTGAATCCTTTTTGCCAACAGCAGTTAGTTTATAGAAACCGGCCTTGATCGGATCGGTAACGGTCAGCTCCCAAGTTCCCTGCTCGGTAATAACAGGAGAGGGGTATTTTTCAGTTGATAGAGCCCAATCGGGCGCGAAGGTTAGCATCATCGCATAGCCAACTGGGCCGGTGCCCTTGATGACGATACCAGTCAGCGTTCCGGCTTCGATATCGTTGGTTGCGTCGGATGTGGTAGTGATTGAAGCAATCGCTGGGATCGCCAGAGCACTATCGGTGGTTGGCTTAATATTAACTTTGAAATGAGTTGTGTCACTCCAGCCATCTTTGTTGTTGGCGCGGATGTGAAAGTAATAGGTCCCGACCGGATTGTCGGCGTACTTGGCGTTCGTGTCGGTTGTACTAGTCTTGGCTTCTGGAGCGCTGTCGGCGGTTTGATTGAATACGGTTGAGTAGCCAGTCGCGCCGTTGCCGGGCGCGCTCCAAGCCAATTCGACAGTCGAAACATCATAGAACTCTTCTTGATTCGGGTGGGTACTGGAAGTAACGCTGACCGATCCAGGCGGTGCTAGAGCCGGCGTGATAGTGTAGCTAGCCGATCCTCCACCAGTGCCCACTTCGGCGCCGGAACGAGCCAGTCGGGCGCCGCTGATACTGACTGATCCGGAACCGGTGCTAGTGCCTTTGAGTTTGATCGTTGCCACTGTCAGCGAGCTGGTGGCCGAGACGATACCGACAAACTGATTGTTGTTGGCCGGGCTTTTGCCTGGTAGCCAGGTGGCCGAGCCAGCCGAAAAAGAAACGACGCTAACTGGCCCGGAAACAGATATTTTACCCTGCAGACTATCGAATGTTGCCCCCGAAGCTTTGACCGTAATGGTGAAAGTTGTCCCAGCACTATATTTGCCGCCACCCGAAGCGCTGATCGACCCCGCCGCATACGCCGACGAGGGCACGCTAACCAAGGCAATTAAGCCGATAATGATGCTGTTAACCCAGGCATTGGATAATTTAGTCATTAAATTAGTAATTCGTAATTCGTTATTTCCCATACTACCCTTCAAAGCTATTTGCTAACAGCGACAGATCCAATAGATCGACAATATTGTCGGAGTCCGGGTTCAAGTTCAGCCAGGCATCGTCCTTAACCGTCAAACCCCAGGCATCGCTCATAAAGGAGACATCGAGCAAGTCGACTCGACCGTTACCATCAACATCACCCACCTTGCGTCTGTCGATGGTGATTTTCTTGCTGGCCAGTTCGACGCCATTAGTATCGCGGTAGTAAACATAATAATCGGTCGCGCCGAGCGGGGTGTCAAATTCGGTACTCCAGCTAGTGGCACCAACATCAGCCATTAAAGTTGTTAGAAAGTAAGCTCGAACCTCACTGGCTTTGGTGCCGGCAATTTTGATGTGGCCGCGATATGTCGCTTGGGAGATGGTTTCGGTGTCGTTGATGCCCAAGACCGACCCGCCACCGCTCGTCGTGCCAACGCCGAACCAATCAATCATTAGTCGCCAAAAATTGAAATTACCGTAACCGACATGCGGGGTATAACGGTAGAGCGCAGCGGTCGCTTTGTTTTTATAGGTAACGACATAGTAAGTACTGCTCCAGTTGTGAGATCGGGAGTAGCCGACATAATAATGAGTCGAGTAATGGCTCGCCCACCAAGAAGCATCCATGCCGGCCGCTTCGTAGTTGTAGCGCAATTGCCAAGCCGCCCACTCCACCTGATTAGTAAAGCCGGCATACTTAGCGTTACAGCCGCCGGAATCCGGGCAGCCGTAACCCATGGCCTTGTCTAAGGCGTTTTGGGAGTAGTCTGTTCGAGTTACCAAACTCTGTTCTTTCTGAAGTGTTACCAACAGGGCTCTGGGGCTGACCGAACCGGTTGAGGAGTTGATGGTGATGCCATTTAAGGATCCGGAGGCCTCACCGGCACCATGAGCGGCATCATAAATAATCTGGGCGGCATTTCGGCCTCCAGCCCGATCGCCGAGCTGGCTAGATGGGGCATTGGCTAGGTAGCCTCCCTTACCGGCTAGGAAAGATTGGATCGAAGCGACGCTCATCGAGCCGACATCAACAAAATCCCCGTCACTAACCAGTGAGTTATAGTATTGACCGTTGATGTAATTGTCACTGGAAGTATCAAAGGCCCTGGCCGATTCAATTGGGCCGAACGACCCAACTAACAGCATCGCACCTACCACCAAATAAACCGCTCGTCGCAGTCTTAACATGTCTATATCCTAGCAAGTCTCTTGGGATAGGCAAGGAATTAAACTACAATACATTCATGGTTGAAGGTCGAAAATTGGTTGCTAATACTACCGTTCAAATCGTCGGCCGATTTCTAACTCTGCTGATTAGTTTGGTAACGCTCGGTTATATCGCCAACCATCTTCTGGTTGATGGTTCGGCCTTGAAGGGCTACGGCCAATACACCATCGTCCTGACTTACATATCGATCATCGGTGCCACCGCCGATTTGGGTTTATTCACCCTGGTCGTACGAGAAATAACTGGTAAACGACCGGATGTTGCCGGTCGAATTGTCGGTAGCGCCATTGTCTTCCGATTCTTGCTAATGATCGCCACCCTGTTGGTGCTGGCAGGTTTATGGCAGTTCTTGCCGTACGACGCTGTCGTTAAACAAGGCATCGTCCTGGGGGTGGTGATCGCCTTCTTGATGCTTTTTTCCCAAGCGGTCAGTACAATTTTCCAAGCCAACTATCTCTCGGGACGAATTGTGATATCGGAGGTGGCTGGGCGATTGGTTATGGCAATCCTGACAATATATTTTCTTCGTCAAGGATTGGGCTTGATCCCGGTCATTACCGCCAATTTAATCGGCAATGTCGTTCTACTCGTGGTTAGCTATGCTTTGAGTCGGTCGATTACGCCAATTAAAATCCACTTTGATTTATCGCTTTGGAAGCAGACTCTGCCGGAGTTTTGGTCAATCGCGGTGGTAACGCTACTCGGTCTAGTCCATTTTCGTCTCGATTCTTTGATCTTGAGCTTTTACAAACCCGTTAGCGATATCGGGATCTACGGCGTCGCCTACCGGATTTTCGATATCATCTTAGTCATTCCAGCGATTTTTGCTGCCAACCTCCTACCCGTACTCACCCGCTTAAACGATAGCAATCAACAAGCCGAAATTGGACTAATGGTCAAACGGGCGACGCGAGTACTTTTTGCTGCTAGTCTTGCTCTTGGCGTTGCCATGATGATATTGGCGCCTTGGATTATTGTCTTTATCACTCAACCAGATTTCGCCGCCTCGGCCCTGCCGTTACGAATTCTCGTTCCGGCGTTCATCGCTCTGTTTTTGACCACTATCTACGCTGGCACCGCTATTGCCATGAGAGCGCAGAAGCGATTGATCGGGGGCTACTGTCTGGTGGTTCTGCTCGACATTGTTCTTAATCTAGTCCTCATTCCGCAGTTCTCGTATGTCGGGGCCGCCGCGACGACGGTGACCAGCGAATTAGTGCTGATGATCTACTCGTTTTTCTTACTGACCAAGCTCTTGCCGATCCGATTACGCCAACTGCCGCTTGGGCTGATGGCGATTTATGCCGTGGCCGTGACCGTTGTAGGGGTGCTGATACACCAGTTTTTAATCCCAACTCTAGGGCAATTTGAGATGTTCGGTAAGTTTGGCCAAGGAGCATGGCTGTTCGGCGCCGGCGGGCTGATAATCGGCCTGTCTTTTGGGTTATATCGCTTGATTTTTCGATCAAGACCGACCGTAACGGGCAATTTAGCGAAATGATGAGTAGAAGTTTAGCGCGCTATTTGGCTCTGGCGACTGTCGTTCTCCTACCGCTCTATTACTTCCGGTTCGATCTTATGGGATTGCCGACAAACTTTATTGAAGTCTTAATCGGGCTACTTTTGGTTCTGACGCTTATTAGCTACCGGCGAGTCTCGTTACCCAATGCCTGGCCAATCGGGTTGATTTTAGCCGGGGTAGTTTTAGCCAGTTTTTTTGCCCTCGATCAACGGGTGGCCTTCGGTATCGTCAAGGGCTGGTTTGTGATCCCGATTATTTACTACGCCTGTCTGACGACGATTTTTTCGTCCGATCAGCGCCAAGTTTTCGTCAAACCAGTTCTGATTAACTTGACCGTAGTGTCGCTCTACGCCATCGGTCAGTATTTTGGGCTGATTGGACTTTTGGCTCACCAGCTACCCGAAGCCCAGCAATATCTCGATCAGGGACGAGCAGTTGGTTTCTTTGAATCCCCCAACTTTTTAGCAATGTATCTAGTACCGCCGACTCTAGTAACCGGCGGATATTTGGCTTTGACGAGAAACTTCCGATTGCTAGCTTGGCTGATTATACCGCTGGTGGCGATTGCTCTATCGCAGTCTCAGGCCGGACTCTTAGCGCTTGGCGCTGGCATTGTTTGGCTAATGCTGTGGGGCTCGTCGAAATCGTCCGTTCCTAGCCGAGCAACCTTAATCGGTGTCGCTGTTGGGGCAGTGGCTGTTCTGTTGGTTCTCTGGAAATGGGCTGACGATCCGGCTCGATGGCTAATTTGGCAGAAATCCTGGCAGATGATCAAGGATCAGCCGATTCTCGGTATCGGGCCGGGGCAGTTTCAGGCCAACTTTTTGCTCTTAGGCGATCTAGGCGGGCAGTTTGCCACGACCCTACCCTACGCCCTCCATCCGCACAATCTTTTTCTCAATGTCTACCTATCCACTGGGTTACTCGGTCTGATCGGTTCAGTCTGGTTTCTGGCTGGACTAGGTAAAGAATTCTTTCGCAACACCGCTCGATCCCCATTGGCTATCGCCGCCGCCTCCGCTCTCGTCGCCGTTCTAGTTCACGGTCTATTCGACTCGACAATTTTTAAAAATGATCTGGCAATAATCTTTTGGCTCCTGGTGTTTCTTATCGGTAACAGCTACAAAGAAGGCAATGCGGATCGGGCTTGACCTTCGTTTTTGGCGCTCGGGCACTGGCGGGCTGGGGCGATACAGCCGCAACCTTTTGAAAGAGTTGTTGGCGATTGATAAAGAAAACTCTTATACGGCCATTATTACCCCTGATGACGAACCAGAATTCGACCTCCACGCTCCGAACCTGACCAAGCTCGTTGTACCGATCACCCACTACTCAATGAGTGAGCAGACCAAACTGCCGAAAATCTTGAAGCAACATAATTTTGACCTGGTTCATTTTACAAACTTTAACCACCCGATTTTGTACCGCCGTCCATTTGTTGTCACGATTCATGATCTAATAATGCATCTCTACCCAACCGGGAAGCAGCAGAAATCCCTGATTCGTAAATTCGCTTATCGATGGACGATCGGCGACTGCAAAAGAGCCAAGAAAATTATCGTACCGTCAGAATCGACCCGGCTCGATTTGGTGGGGACACTACACTACCGACCTGACAAAATTATCATCACGCCGGAAGGGAGTGAAAAGATGTTCAGAGTTCATACGGAGCGGGAAAAAATTGCCGTTAAGGAGCGCCTCGGTCTACCGAAAAAATATTTGCTTTTCGTCTCGCGCTGGGAGGCCTACAAGGGTTTGCCGGCATTACTGACGGCGCACGAACTGCTAGTCGAACGATTCCCAGATCTTGGTCTGGTAATTTGCGGTCGACCAGACACCCAGAATCCGCAAATCGCCGAATTGGTTCAGCAAAAACAAGCGACTAACCCCAATATTGTCACGCCCGGGTTTGTCAGTGATGAGGACCTAGCCGCCATTTATTCTGCCGCGGCAATTTATGTTCACCCAAGCTTGTATGAAGGGTTTGGCATCATGATTCTCGAGGCCTTCGCCTCGGGTGCGCCAGTAGTAACAAGCAACACCTCCAGTTTGCCAGAAGTGGTCGGCGATGCTGGCTTGTTGGTTGACCCCAAAAATACTGACGAACTGGTCGAAGCGATCCGCCGAATTCTTAGCGACGAGAAGTTAACCAAGGAGCTGATTCAAAAAGGTTTGGCGCGGGTCAAGCAATACTCTTGGCCCCAAATGGCCAAAGAAACCCTGGCCGTTTATCGAGATGCCGCTAATCGCTGATCGGCTACGAGCTTGGTGTTTGGCAGGGCTAATAATTTTTCTGCCTCTGTCGGCCTGGCTGGTCAGCTTGACGGGACAGAATTGGGTTGGGTTAGGTCGCGATCTGCTCCTAGCGTTCTTTATTGTATTCAGTCTAATCGGGCGGTTTACCTCGAGCGTAGTCGAGAGGCGACAGGTTCAGAAACCGAACATCCCAACCTGGCTGGCTATAATCTTCGTCTTATTGGTGCTGGCCAGTTATTTCTACCGTCAAGATTCAATTGAGCAATGGTTGCGCGGCGTTCGCTACCTAGTTGAACCGCTACTGTTGTTTGTCACCCTCCAAATGTTTCCTCTGGCAATGCCCCACAAAAACCTCTGGCGGGCTTTAGCGTTTATCACAACTTTGGTCATTATTGGGGTGGTGATAGAATTCTTTTCCCCCAACTTTCTCCGAGCTACCCTTGACGCCACTGGTCGGGGCTACTTAGGGCAGATTCATCTGGCTTCTAGTTTGACTAGACTGCAGTCAACCTTGGCTGGACCGAACGCTCTAGGGCTATTTCTGATGACCGCCCTACTCCTCTTTCCCATTTGGCAAAAAACCGTCTCTCGCAATTTAGCTATTTTCGCCGGCGGGCTTGGGCTAGTGGCTTTACTTCTGACATTTTCCCGCAGTAGCTATACGGGCTTTTTATTTGGCGGAGCGACGCTTATTACTGCTGGGGGCCAAGTTATAGGAAAGTCGGCTCGTCTGCTCACTGTTAGTCTTGTTGTATTATTGGTGCTGATCGGAGTTCTGTTGATAGCCAGGCCAGAAGAATTGGTTCGAACCGCTTCTAACGCAACGCGTTTTGAGCAGTACGAGCGAGTCTGGGCGCAGAAAAGTGAGATTGGTTGGTGGGGTCGGGGTGCCGGGGCGGCTGGCTTGGTTTCGGTTGATCGTCTTGATGGCGGACCGAACTTTTACACCGAGAATAGCTATCTTGACGCCTACGAAGCAGCTGGACTGCTGGCCGCGTTGGCTTATTTGGGTTTTTGGATCACGCTCGTTTGGTCGTTACTGCGTACCAAAACCATTACGACAATCGTAATCGGTGCCGCAACACTTGGGCTGGCAGTGGCTGGAATTTTTATCAACCACTACACCGGTCAGGCCGCAATCTGGCTAGTCTTACTTTTTGCGGGATTAGCTTTGAGACAGGTTGATGAGACAGGAGAAGGCTCTCTTAAGCCGACAGCTTAGCTAGGTTGGTCTTGGCAAGTTTGATGGCGACATCGCGAGCGTAATGGCTAGCGGAGATGCTTTTTTCCATTACTTCGGTCGTGGCCCGAGTGATTTTTTCTTCTACTAATGTAAACATCTGATCTGGACTGAATCCTTGCAATTCGGCGTAGGAAGAAATGATGCCGCCGCCATTAGCGACGAAATCGGGGACGATCACCTTGCCGTGACGGTGGAGCTGTTGCTCGATATCTTCAGTCATCGGAATGTTGCCGCCCTCGACGATCAGCTTGGCTTGGATAGTTTTAAAGTTGGTTTCGTTAATGACATTAGTGACCGAAGCCGGAATCAAGATGTCAATGGGTGTGGACCAGAATTGGTCGTCGGTTAATTTCTTTCCCGGCAGGTCGAAGAGGGTCTGACGCCGGGCGATGACGGCCTCGATTTCTGCCAAGGTAAAGCCCTTGGGTCGATAAAGGCCTCCCTTAGAGCCAGCGATTAGCACAACCTTGAAGCCAGCTTCTAAGAGATGCTTGGCGGCAAAAGTTCCAACATTGCCGAAGCCATGTATTCCAACCGAAGTTTGCGACGGATCCATTTCAAGTAGTTTGGCGGTGACACCGGCGGAGACAGCGACGCCGTAACCAGTACTGCCGAGTTCGTGCGGCAGGCCGCAGAACTTCTTGCCATTCTTTGTCTCGCAGAAACTCGCCGGTTTACCGGTGGAGGCGCCCCAGAGTTTCAATTCGTCAGCAATCCACACCATTTCTTCCTCCCCGGAGTTTACATCCGGTCCAGCGACATACTGTTTGGGGATATATTTTTTGATTTGACGGGCAAAGGAGCGGACAAATTGTTCTTTCTTCTTCGCGTCCCCACCTTCCCAAACAATTCCAGACTTAGCGCCACCAAACGGTAACTCAAATAAACTATTCTTCCAGGTCATAGTGTCGGCTAAACGCGCTACTTCTTCGAGAGTGACATTGGCCGTCATTCGCATCCCACCCTTACCTGGGCCAACAGCTGTGCTCTCAACGACCAAGAAGCCAGTCATGCCGAGCTGTTTATCTTCGATAGTCAGGTAAATTTCCGGTGCAGTTTTAGCGCGCATCAGATTAATCATTAAGGCAAAACCGCCCGAAAGTAAACCCACGCACCAAACTTTCCGGCAAAACGGACTTCGTCCTGTTCTTGCCCGGAGCAGATGGTGCGGGGCAAGCCCACTTTCCTCAATCTCTTGCCTATACCCCAAACATCCGCTAATATTTGACCTGTTAAGAATTACTGAAAGGAGTTGAGAGGAATGTCCACATTGCAAACAGTTTTATATGGAGCAACCGGAGCCGGCGTTTTAACCGTGCTTTATAGTTTATGGCTGGTGACCTGGATTAATAAACAGCCCAAGGGCGACGCCAAGATGATTGAAATTTCCGAAGCGATCCAGCAGGGCGCAAAAGCCTACTTGAACCGCCAGTACCGAACTGTTGCCGTGGTTGCTATTCTCGTTTTTGCACTACTTGGCTTTTTACTCAACTGGACTATTGCTCTTGGCTTCTTGACCGGCGCAATTTTGTCCGGCCTCTGTGGCTACATTGGAATGAATGTTTCGGTTCGAGCTAATGTTCGAACAGCCGAAGCAGCCAAGACTGGCCTAGCCAAAGCCCTGTCTTTATCTTTTCGTGGCGGAGCAGTCACTGGCCTAATGGTTGTTGGCCTAGGATTGCTCGGCACCACCCTCTTTTACTGGGCGACGAAAGATGTTCCGGCCATGGTCGGTTTGGCCTTCGGGGGTTCACTGATTTCAATCTTTGCTCGGCTCGGTGGCGGCATTTTTACCAAAGCGGCTGACGTTGGTGCCGATTTAGTCGGTAAACTCGAGGCTGGTATTCCTGAAGACGATCCTCGTAACCCAGCCGTTATTGCTGACAATGTCGGCGACAATGTTGGCGACTGTGCCGGTATGGCCGCTGATCTGTTCGAAACCTATGTCGTTACCGCTGTTTCGGCGATGCTGCTCGGCTCAATTATCTTCAAAGACAACCAAAATGTCATTCTCTTCCCGCTCGCTCTTGGTGCTGTCTCCGTTATCGCTTCAATCATCGGTAGTTGGTTTGTCCGTCTCGGACGAAAAGAAAACATTATGGGGGCGATGTATAAAGGCTTGATTGTCACCGCTGTCCTAGCTGCCGCCGGCTTTTTCCCCGTTACCAAATGGTTGTTGGGATCTTCAACCAATTTTGATATCAACAAAATTTTCGCCACTTCAATAATCGGCATAATTGTTACGGCCGCGATGATGTTGATTACCGAGTACTACACTTCGACTCGATATTCTCCTGTCAAAAAAGTTGCTCAAGCATCAGAGACTGGGCACGGCACTAATATTATTGCTGGCCTGGCTCTATCGATGCGCTCAACGATGTTGCCGGTGCTAGTAATTGCCATCGGTTCACTGGTCGCCTTCAAGCTGGCCGGCCTGTTCGGCGTCGCTGTTTCGGCTTTCTCGATGCTGTCGTTGACCGGTATGATTGTCGCCATCGACGCTTTTGGGCCCATCACCGATAACGCTGGTGGGATTGCTGAAATGAGCGGCTTGCCAGAGAATGTCCGCAAAGTTACTGATGAGCTCGATGCCGTTGGCAACACCACCAAAGCTGTCACTAAGGGTTATGCTATCGCTTCAGCCGGATTGGCCGCACTAGTACTGTTCGGCTCATACACCCAAGAAATAATCGCACAAGGTAAAACAATCTCCTTTGATCTATCTGATCCGTATGTTATCGTTGGCCTATTTATCGGCGGCATGTTGCCGTATATCTTTAGCGCTATCTCGATGGAAGCCGTCGGCCGAGCCGCTGGCGCAGTGGTGACCGAAGTTCGTCGCCAGTTCAGCGAACGCCGGGGAATTCTCGAGGGTAAAGTCAAGCCCGATTACGCCCGAGCGGTCGATATCGTCACCGCCGCCGCTCTCAAAGAAATGATTGTCCCGGCTTTGATCCCGGTCGTCGTGCCAATCGCTGTCGGTTACTTGCTCGGTCCGGCCGCCTTGGGTGGCTTACTGATCGGCTCAATTGTCACCGGTATCTTCGTCGCTCTCTCCATGACTAACGGCGGCGCCGCCTGGGACAACGCCAAGAAATATATCGAAGAAGGCCATCACGGTGGCAAGGGCTCGGAAGCTCACAAAGCTTCAATCACCGGCGACACCGTCGGCGATCCGTACAAAGACACCGCCGGCCCCGCCATCAATCCGATGATTAAGATCGTCAACATCGTGGCGATCCTGATAATCGCCTTGATTCTCAAGTAGCTCTTGTGCGCAGAGCTCTAAACCGTTACTTTCAAACCATAATGGGTGGAGAGACGAAAAAAACCGTCTGGGGACGGGTAGTTGGGCTGTACAGATCAACCAAACCGGCGATCAAATACAGCGCTTGGACTTTATCGGTCGTCGCTGTTTTGGCGCTCGGCTATCTTGGCTTTAGCTTGCGCTATCTCGATCGGGTCTATCCGAATGTTGTGATTGGTTCTAACCAATTTCAGGGGATGACTCGAGAGCAATTGACTAGTGAACTAACCAAATTAACGATCGCTCAAGGCGAGCAGAAGATCATTCTCCGACAAGGCGAAGAGACGCTTGAGTTTAGTTCTAAAGATATCGACTGGCAGGTTGATCTGGAAACAACCGCCAACCAAATATTCGGCTACGGCCGCGAAGATACCAGCCGATTAATTAGTTTTTTCCACCAGCTCCGTTCAGCATTTATCAAAACCCATCTAGACCCAGTCAGTAACTATGATGAAGACCTGTTGGCGGCCAAAGTCAGCCAGATTGCCGACAAAATCAACAATCCGGCCATCAATGCCTCGGCCGAGTTAGTCAGTGATAAATTAGTGACGACCACAGAGAAGTCTGGTGAAGTTGTCGATGAGGCGAATGTGACCAACCAAGCCCTGGCTTTCCTCAATAGTTTTACCGGCGGGACGATCACGATTGAGAAGAGGCTCGACACCCCAACGATTGTTTTGGGCAATGTTGACGAGCTAACGGCCAAACTAGAATTATTATCCGTACGCCAACTGACGCTGAAGTGGGCTACCGGCAATAAAAAACTAAATCGAAAAGAGATCCGCCAACTGGTGGGATATCCGCCGGCGGGCGGAGGTCAGACTTCCGAAAGCGCCAGCCCCAAGTTCTTAACGGTCGCGTTTACGGCCGAGAAAGTCCAGAATTATTTGACGGGCATTAGCGATCAAACCGACTCCCCGGCCGCCGAACCGCAGTTGGTCATCAAAGATGGTCAGCTAGCAATCGTCAAAGCTTCGAAGATCGGTACGGTCGTCGATCTAGCCGTTTCGGCCGAGGCCATTTTAGGGGCCTTGGAGGGAACCGATGTCAATCCAACCATCGAACTAACTATGAAAACCCAAACCCCAACCATCAACGAAGCCAATCTGGCAACGCTCGGCATCAAAGAGCGAATCGGTTACGGCGAAACCAGCTTTGCCGGCTCACCAGCCAACCGCCGGCACAACATTACTAACGGCGTTTCTATTTTACAAAGCGCTCTAATCAAGCCGGGTGAAACTTTTTCAACTATCGCCAAGCTCGGTGCTATCGACAATACAACTGGCTATCTACCGGAGTTAGTGATCAAAGAAAATCGAACGACGCCGGAGTTTGGCGGCGGTTTGTGTCAGGTGTCGACGACGCTGTTTCGAGCGATGATGAACGCTGGACTACCGGTCACCGAACGAAAAAATCACTCCTACCGCGTTAGTTACTACGAGCCGCCAGTCGGGCTGGACGCGACGATATATTTTCCAAAACCAGACTTAAAATTTGTCAACGATACCCCTGGTTATATCCTGATTCAGGGTCGAGTGGTTGGTAGCAAAGTCCAGTTCGAATTTTGGGGGACCAGCGACGGTCGAACTTCCAGTATTACCGCGCCGATCGTCTCCAATATCATTCAACCCGGCGAGCCGATTTACGCCGATACCGACACCCTGCCCAAAGGTGAGCAGAAACAGATTGAGAAACCCCACGCCGGCGCCACGGCCGTTGTCACTTATACCGTTACCAGAGCCGGCCAGGTCATCAACAAGCAAGTTTTTAAATCGGTTTACAAAGTCTGGCCCGCCCGTTTCTTAGTCGGCACGAACGAGTCGCTCCTACCGACCAACCCACCAACACCGTAAAAGTCTGTAGGGCCTGGCCCTACAATGTCCCTAGCGACTTACTGGATTGCTAGGGCTGCTGCCACTAAGCCCAAAAATAGCGGATGCGGTCGGTGGGGACGGCTGGCAAATTCCGGATGAAATTGGCAGGCGATGAAAAACGGATGATCGATCAGCTCGATAATCTCAATTAGCTTGCCGTCTGGAGAGCTACCACTAAAGCGCCAAGTACCCGTCCTTTCAAACTGATCTCGGTAACCGTTATTGAACTCATAGCGATGCCGATGTCGTTCGTGAACGAGAGGTTGTTTGTATAGATGGTGAGCTAGACTACCTTTGGCGAGCTCGCAGGGGTACGAGCCCAGCCGCATACTACCGCCGTAATTACTTTCTTTGAGGATCGCTTCTTGCTCGGCCATAGTACTGATCACTGGGTGCGGACTTTTTTTGTTAATCTCCGTTGTGTGAGCACCTCCAAGCTTCAAGGCGTTACGGGCAAACTCGATGACGGCCAACTGCAAGCCGTAACACAAGCCCAGATAAGGAATATTTTTGACTCGAGCGCATTGAATCGCTTTAATTATCCCCTCGACACCCCGACCGCCAAAACCACCAGGAACACAGATACCGTTGTATTTAGTCAAAGCACGAGTTCCAGAGACAACAATTTTTTCAGCATCAACAAAGTCTAGGACGAGGTCGCAATTGTGAGCCCAGCAAGCAGCCTTTAAAGCTTCGACAACGGAAAAATAGGTGTCGTTCATCGTTAGATACTTGCCGACCATGGCAATGCGGACAGCGTGCTTTTTCGGTGCCTTGATGCGTCTGACTAAATCGTGCCAGAGAGGTTTTGGCTCACGCGGACTTCGCAAACCGAAATATTTCAGCAGTAACCAATCGGCCCCAGCTTTTTCCAGCAACAACGGTACTTCGTAAATGGTTTCGACGGTCGGGATGGTGATGACGGCATTCTTGGGCAAACCGGCAAACATGGCAATTTTTTCCAAGTGTTCCAGGGCAACTGGGTAATCGGCTCGGCAGAACACTAGCTGCGGTTGAATACCGAGCGACTGTAAGTCGCGGAGCGAGTTCTGGACTGGTTTGGTTTTAATTTCTTTGGAGGTATGTAAATAGGGCAGATAGGCCAGATGGACAAAGGCAACTTTACGCGGATGCTCAATGGCGTATTGGCGGACGGCTTCCAGAAAATGTCGACCCTCAATGTCACCGACCGTGCCACCAATTTCAATAATCAAAAAATCGACCTTAGTTTGTCGACAAGTTTGATCGATGCGGCTTTTAATCTCGTTAGTAATGTGAGGAATGACTTGAACAGTTTTGCCTAAGTATTCGCCGCGCCGTTCTTTCTCGATCACGGCTTGGTAGATTTGGCCGCTCATAATTGAAGAATCGCGTGACAGTTCGACATCCAAGAAGCGTTCGTAGTGGCCGAGGTCTAAATCGGTTTCGGCGCCGTCAACAGTCACAAAACATTCGCCGTGCTCACCGGGGTTAAGGGTGCCGGCATCGACGTTGAGGTACGGGTCAAATTTTTGAGTGAAAACGGAGTATCCTCGGGCTTGGAGGCGATTGCCCAGGGAGGCAGCGATAATACCTTTTCCAAGGCCGGATAATACCCCGCCGGTAACGACAATCACCCTCGTTGCCATACTCTGGCCACACTACGGTTAGTTTAACGCACCGTCAAGAAACCGGAAATTACAGGCGTTCTCCTTGACTTTTTACCCTGTTTGTGCTAGTATTTTTGTCATACCACACAAGGAGGTGGAAGCAGCTTGATAGAACAAATTACGGGCCTGCTTTTGAGCAGAAAGGATAAGCTCGCATGGAAGGGTGGGATCCTGTCGAAAAGTGAGTATCTCATTCTGAATACTGTGCTTTGCCCAGAGGGTGTGCCGGTCAAGGCCATTCCAGAGCAGAAGCCATTTTCCGAGATGAAACACCGCAGCGAAGCGAATCCCATCGTTCTCGAAGCGGCAAGAAAGCTTGCCTGGAAACGTAGCAAGGCCGGAAACGAAAAAGGGGGAGAGTGGGGCTTTGTCAAAGCTTACGAGACTGGGCTCAAGAAGATGATCGCTCACCTGGGCTTGCAGGAGCCCTCTCCTGAAGTCGAAGTCGAGTACGTGACTCGGGATGAACGTCGATCACGAAGTGTAGCTTGGTGGGTCGACTAACCCAACCAGCGAATCTGCCGCCCCCTAACCCGGGGCGGTTCCTTTTTACCCTTTAATTTAATAGAATCAGAATATGAATTTTGACCAAATCTTCAAAGCATATGACATCCGCGGCGTTTATCCGGATGAAATTGACGAAAAGAAAGTTAAGCGTATCACCATGGCCTACGCGAGATTTTTATTGAAGGATAGCAACCAACCCCCAGTACCTAGCTCCCAGTCCCTGCGCATTGCTGTCGGTCGAGACGTTCGATTGAGTGGGCCAAAGCTACAAAAAGCGGTTATTGATGGCCTGACTGAAGCTGGCGTTAATGTCGAAGACATCGGGCCAGTGCCAACCGAGATGCTTTATTTTGCCGTTGGTTTCTACCACTTTGACGGCGGTATCCAGGTATCGGCTTCTCACAATCCAGCCGAATTCAACGGCCTGAAGTTGGTTCGATCCGGCGTCGAAGCGATTTCAAGCGACAGCGGCCTGAAAGAGATTCAAGCGTTAGCCGAATCTGACGACAACTTAGCTTCGCTAACCGAAGGGACCGTTGAAACTCGAGATGTCGAAGAAGATTATTTCGACTATTTAACCAAATTCGTTCACTTTGACTCTGCCCCGGCTCTGAAGATCGTCGCCAACAATAATTTTGGCTTGTCTGGCCCGTTAGCCCAAAGATTTCTCGAGCGCTTGAACAGCAACCACATCAATTTAATCGAACTCAATTTCCAGCCCGACGGTACATTCCCCAAAGGCCGACCCGACCCATCACGGCCGGAAAATCGTCAAGAGACAAGTGAGTTAATCATTGAAACTAAGGCCGATTTTGGGGTTGCCTGGGATGCAGATGGCGATCGTTTCTTCGTTGTCGATGAAAAAGGTAAGGCCATCGAAAGCTGTTACTTATCGGCATTACTCACCAACCATATTCTACAAGAAAATCCGGGTCAGAAGATTGCCTACGATCAACGGACTGCCTGGGTCAACACCAAAGTCATTACCACTGCTGGCGGGACACCAGTTCTTAGTAGGGTTGGACACGCTTTTTATAAAAGCACTATGCGAGAAAATGACGCTGTTTTCGGCGGCGAACTTTCCGGCCACTTCTTTTTCCGGGATTTCTATTTCGCTGATAACGGTTTAATCCCGTTTTTACTGTTTCTAAATATTGTCGCCAAAACCAAGGAATCGGTCTCTGAAATGGTCAGACTAATGGAAGAAAAGTATATCATCTCTGGTGAAATCAACTTCGAAGTATCCGACAAGGATAAAATGCTAGCCAAAATCGAACAACAATATGCCGACGGCTCGATCGACCGCACCGAGGGGCTGTCAATTACTTTTGAATCTTGGCGCTTCAATCTCCGCGCCAGCAATACCGAAAATCTTCTGCGCTTAAATGTCGAGGCCAAAGATAAATCTACTTGCGACCAAAAAACCGCCGAACTGACAGAGTTAGTCAATTCGACCAATTCAAAGAAATAGGGTTGGGCCTGATCGACCCAACCCCGAGAGGGCGTTAGCCCTTGAGCGTCTTGTGGGCACTGATAGCTGTTGTTGGCGCTGGCGGGATGTTGTGTCGCTCCCGACAAGTGGCGCAGACTGCGCAGAAGTAGTCGATGTCGGCTATGAATGGCTTGCTCTTTCCTGGACAGGCCATCTCCACACCAGCCTCAACTTCCACAATCCGCTCCTCTAAGATCGCGTAGCAAGTCGGCGTCCCGCAGAAAAAGCAGTTTCGTCGACAGTCCAGCAGCTCATTGTCCGCGTCGCCCAATTTGCGAGGATGAACACCTAATTCACCCAGTCCCGCTGCGAAATGATGTTGGCCGTGGTTCGGTTGAGAGATCGGTCGTTCTCGATCTGACACTTTTGTCCTCCTTGACTCGATGTGCTTGTACGCTTCGTGCGTAGGGAAAAATGATAACAAAATTGGCCGAGAATTCAAGGGGTTAAAGTAGGCCGAGGTTTTTTTTGACGATTGCCAGCTTGGCGCTCGCAATCGGACGGGCCTTGGCCGTGCCCTCGTTAATGATCAGCTCCAGTTGGTCAGGCTGGGCCAGCAAACTTGCATAAGCTTTCTGAACTGGACCCAGAAACGCCATCACATCTTCGATCAACTGCTCTTTGAGCTCGGAGTATTTGAGCTGGCCATCTTTATATTTATCCTGAAATTGCTGAACAGTCTCTTCGTCACTAAAGCCCTCAAGAATTGTAAATAAATTCTCTACTCCCGGACTCCTCTTGGTGGAATTGGGATCGGAATCGGTCACTGCTTTGCGAATAGTCGCGGTAACGGTGGCCTCGTCGTCGAGCAAGCCGATGGCGGAGCCAGGGATGGATTTAGACATCTTATGTTTCGGATCGTTCAAAGCCATAATCCGAGCGGCCTTGGTCAAAAGTGGTTTGGGCTCGGTGAAAGTTTTGCCAGCGTGAGCATTAAAGCTACGCACAACTTCCCTAGCCAATTCTAAATGCTGGACCTGATCGTCACCAACCGGCACAACTTCGGCGTCGTAGATAAGAATATCGGCGGCCATTAAAACCGGGTAAGTCAGCAGGCCAACATTTTGGCCGTGGCGGTCAGACTTTTCCTTGTATTGAGTCATCCGGTTGAGTTGGCCAACTGTCACAAACGGCGAAAGTAACCAATTCAGCTCCGCCTGTTCGGGAATCTGGGACTGAACAAAGAGGACGCAGTTTTTTGGGTCAACTCCGAGAGCAACCAGCATCGCCACTGTCCCTAGTGTCTGCTCGTGAATCACTTCCGGTGACGGCTTTTGCGTCAACGCATGATAGTCAGCAACAAAAAAGTAGCAGTCGTAGTCGCTCTGCAGATCAACCCACTGTTTAATCGCTCCCAAATAGTTACCGATATGGAGGGTGCCTGATGGCTTGATACCGCTGACCAATCTTTTTTCCATGTCATGTCGATTGTAGCCGTTCTGACGACTCTTGAAAAATGTAGTGTTAAACCCTTGACTTTTTTGTGATACCGTGGTAGAGTACGGTCGATTTGAAGTGAGGCTAACATGGCTACTGTGAATGGGCATGACTACAGCATCGACACTTTCCCGAAAGAACGGCCCCACCACCCTTGGTGGGACTATCTCAGGGCAGGACTCCACGACCTTTGGAGGCTCGTGACGAGGCACGACTAGAGGCCGACCTAACCACCCCGTCCCAGCTGCTTGCAGCTGGGATTGGCTTGTTAATCCCTTTAATACTTGTGTAGATCCAGTTCACTTTGCCGAAGAGTAGTCATTCTTGACAATCTTGTCGTACCGCTATTTCGGGTAAACTTTTCATAACACCAAGGTTTACCCGAAAAGTCGGCTCTGTTATAGAGCAGTGTTTCTTGACAAGTTTGCCGAGCCGCTATTTCGGCGCTACCTTTAGTTAATCGTACTTCGCAAGGAGGAAGCCATGCGCTACATCATCGGCACTATTGTCACGCTTCTGTTGCTTTGCGCTAGCGCCGCCGCAAGGAAGCTGAACTTCTCGGTTGAGACTTTCGATATGCAGACTGATCGACTGGAGTTTCGCCACTACCCGGGCGGCCGAACTGCCAAGTGGGTTGAGACAGAAAACGACGCGACAGTTGCCAGAAACGCCTGTTTTTTCGGCAAGAAATCGATCGATGGAGCCAAGGTGCCTTATCAAGTCGATCTCTACATCAAGCACCGGCAGGTGATCATCCCCGCCCGGCCCAAGCGGCCAGTATTGGCTGTCTACCTCGATAACACCGTTAAGATCTTTGCCGATTATCAGACGATGTTGCCTTGGGGCATGCCAAACTGGGCGATCGGCGGGATGCGTTCACCGCCTCGTCCCGGAGATAGTCACTGGCGTCAGTTCGTCGCTGTCAAAAACCATTACTACTTTCGGGTAGTGGTCAAAGGCAGTGCCGACACTTGCGCCTGGTTGGCTCATAAATGGGGATTTGAATCGATCATCCACCTAGATGGAGGTTCATCGATTTCGCCGGGCATGGTAGTTCCCAGCCACCTACTGGTTTTTGCCAAAGGTGTGGCGAAGCCCAAGTGAGTCGATCAATCTTAAGGTCGCGGGGTAAACCCGCGACCACTTCTTTGTCTTGCCAAACGCATCGCTTCGGTGCATGTTAGAGTCAACGGCTTACTGACCAATAGCGTCTCGGCAACGACCGAGATACCTGGTCCGATACCTTCCATAGCCTCCGTCGTACCACTCATTGCGGCGGAGGCACCTTTTGCGACTCATGTTGACAAATGTAAAGTGAGCTTTACAATAAGGCAACATAATATGAAAAAGAAAACTTTTTCTTTCGCAAACTTTCGTTTGCAAAATGAGTAAAAATTCCAAAGGAGGTTCAATGCAATTGCAACCACTTTCCGACCGCTTGGTCGTCAAACCGCTTGACGCGGAAACCGTTTCTAAATCCGGCATTGTCATTCCTGACACTGCTAAAGAGAAGCCTCAGGAGGGCGAAGTTATTGCTGTCGGCCCTGGCCGAGTCGATAAAGACGGCAAGAGAATTGAGATGGAAGTTAAAAAGGGCGATAAAGTCCTGTTTGGCAAATACGCCGGCGACGAGTTCAAGCTGGATGGTATCGAATATAAAATCATCCGCGAGGATGAAGTATTAGGAGTTTTAAAATAATATGGCAAAACAAATTCTTTTTTCCCAAGATGCACGCAACAAGATTAAATCCGGCGTTGATCAGCTTGCTAACACTGTCAAAGTAACGCTCGGCCCTAAAGGACGCAATGTCCTGTTGGACAAAGGTTACGGCGGCCCGACCATCACTAACGACGGCGTCACGATCGCCAAAGAAATCGATCTAGCCGATAAGTTTGAAAATATGGGGGCGCAGTTAGTCAAAGAAGTCGCTTCCAAAACCGACGACATCGCCGGCGACGGTACCACCACCGCCACCTTGCTTGCTCAAGCGATGATTAGCGACGGGCTGAAAAATGTCGCCGCTGGCTCTTCGGCTATGGCCATTCGCCACGGCATCGAAAAAGCGACCGAACAAGTGGTCGCTCATTTGAAGAAAAACGCCAAACAAATCAAAACCAAAGAAGAAAAAACCCAGGTCGCTTCAATCTCCGCTAACGACCCAGTTATCGGGGGTCTCATTGCCGAAGTTTTCGACAAAGTCGGCAACGAAGGCGTCATTACTGTTGAGAAATCCGAAACCTTGGAGATGACTTACGAGTTGACCGAAGGGATGCAGTTTGATCAAGGTTATGTCTCGGCCTATATGGTCACCGACGCCGCCAATATGGAAGCCCAAATCGAAAAGCCCCACATTCTCATCACCGACAAGAAGATCAGCTCCATTCAAGAGATTCTGCCGCTCTTAGAGAAACTGGCCGCTCTTGGCAAAAAAGAGCTAGTCATCATCTCCGAAGATTTGGAAGGCGAAGCTCTAGCGACGATTATCGTCAATAAATTGCGCGGCATTCTTTCGATTCTGGCCGTTAAAGCCCCGGGCTTTGGCGATCGCCGCAAAGAGATGCTCCAAGACATCGCTATTCTAACCGATGGCGAAGTTATCACTGAAGAAAAAGGAATGAAGCTCGAAGATGTTACCGTTGAAATGCTTGGCCAGGCCCGTCGAGTGGTCGCCGACAAAGATAAAACGACCGTCATTGACGGCAAGGGTTCAAGCAAAGCCATCGACGCTCGAGTGGCGCAGATCAAAAATCAGATCGACAAAGCCACCTCGGATTACGACAAAGAAAAACTTCAGGAACGCCTCGGCAAACTCTCTGGAGGGGTTGCCGTTATTAAAGTCGGTGCCGCTTCGGAAGTCGAGCAAAAAGAAAAACAACACCGCGTTGAAGACGCTCAAAAAGCGACTCGGGCCGCTATCGAAGAAGGCGTTGTCGCCGGCGGTGGCGTCGCTTTGCTCGAAGCCCATACAGCCTTGAACAAGACCAAATACGAAGGCGACGAAGAACTCGGTCGGGAGATTGTCTCCAAAGCCCTAGTCGTGCCGGCCTGGCAGATTGCCTCTAACGCCGGCGCCGAAGGATCGGTCATTGTGGCCCGCATTATCGAAGGCAAAAAGGGTTGGGGCTACGACGCCAAAGAAGACAAGATGGTTGATATGATCGCCTCCGGCATTATCGACCCACTCAAGGTCACCCGCTCGGCCCTCCAAAACGCCGCCTCTGTCGCCGCTATGGTCCTAACCACCGAAGCCGCCGTAACTGATTTACCAGAGAAAAAAGACGCTATGCCCCCAATGCCTTCCGGAATGGGCGGCATGGACGGAATGATGTAAGCGGAGGATGAACTAGCAAGAATATAAGTGGTGCGGGGGGAAAATCCCACCCGCACTTCGTTAGTAAATGAACGATCCTATCGAATACAAATCTCTAACAAAGCAAGAACAGTGTGAGTTGAGAAAGCACAACTCGAACCGTTACCTCCGAATTATCTACGAGTCGATAACTGACTATAACTACAGATCCCAACTCGACATCGCAGCCTATATGTTCGATTTGTACCAAAACGCCGAAGAAAGGAAGTTACAAATCAATGCGCTAAACAAAATCTTTAATCTATGGTTTGAGTTGTGCGACCAACTACACCTTGTTTTTGTGCTAGCTGAGTCAAGTAGGTGGATGAGTTATCTAGAATCCAGCACCTCTCACACGAAAGAGTTTTATGAGGAATGTGGCAAGGGTATCTCTGAAGAAAGGGTGGCTAAGGTTTATAAGGTAGACCTCAGTAAGCTCAAAAAGCGCTCAGCGCTAGGGGTGGCGGCAGCACAGAAAAACCTGATGATGCTAGGCGCACTCTATGACGGGTCTACGTCGGTACTAATTGGTAACAATAATGTTAAGCACGGGTATAAAGTTGTTTACGTGTCTGATCTATCGAATCAGACGCTTAAATTTGATAACAATGACTACGTAGTGCTATCGGGCAAGAAAAAAATCACCTCTTTCCCTACACGTAAGGGACTTACTGAGAAGGATATTATTTGTACCTCCCGATTGATTAGACTCCGTGCTGATGAAGAGAAGTCACTGAGAAAGATCTTGGTGAATATGGAGATATACTCCAACACCCTAAGGGAAATTGCAGACGTGAATCTCAAGAGTCTTACAGATCCTTACTACTATTTGTCGAAGTCACTTAACCTCATTAACGTATCTGTAAACGACCCATGTCCGTGTATGACTAAGAAAAGGGCGAACGGCCAGCCTGAGAAGTACAAGCGGTGTCACGGTCTTAGATAGTAAGAGGCGAATTGTACGCCAAAAGAAAACGGCTCGGAGTTTTTGCTAAACTGCCAGTATGCTAACCGATAACGAAGAAAAGTTTTTACTTCACTTTCCAGCCAACAAGATCGTTAAGATTCAGTCATACGATCCAAAGACAACCGAAATCGGCCAGCAGATTATTGACGAAGTTCACCGAGTTTTACCGGTTGCCAATATTGTGATGATTGGTTCAGCGGCGGCCAAGATTGCCGGTCAGAACGATATAGATGTCTACACCTTGGCACCACAGTCAGATCATCCCAAGCTACTGCCAGCTCTCAAGGGTTTATACGGCGAGCCGTCACATGTTGGTAAAAATTTCTACGAATGGCTATTTAAGCGAGAAGGGTTTGAGGTGGAGTTCTATCTGTCGGAAGTAGACGAGAGTATGGCACGTCAGTTAAAGGTGACGGAGATAATGACTAGCGACCAAAAGATCACCAAGGAATTCGAAGCGATCAAGCTGAAATATGACGGGAAGCCTTACCGAGATTACCACCGTGCCAAGTACGAGTTTTACCACAAAATCCTAGGCGACTAATTTCCCCGCCAAAAGAAAACGGCTCCACCCGATTGGGGGAACCGTCTTGGAATGCTGGCTTTTGTGAGCTGCTCCCGATGGCTGAAACAAGCAGGGCGGCCGTGAAGAAGGTGAGTGCGGCCATCCCGAGAAAGAACATGGTGAGGCCCTTTGGTTTGGGGCCGCGGGGCTCGGGATATGACGCTAAATGTGCAAAGAGCAACAAGCTTCCAATAGCGCAGACGAATCCTAGAACGATCAGAATTGCTAGCATGTTTTCCTCCAATATCTGCTGATGCAACGTTGGCAGTATTATAAGAGATCGGCGTGAAAGATTCAAGACAACAGAAGCATTTCCCCGCCAAAAGAAAACGGTTTTACCTTGCTATAGGCAAGAGGAGTCATTGATTAGTCGCTTCAGATTCTGTATAATCAACTCACATCTTTAGGAGGTGCACATAGAAAGTGAGCGAACCAGAAAAGTCTGAGTGTGGATTTCAAACAGCTCGGGGCTCAACTTACGTAGTTCATGACGATGGCACTACCACCAGGTTCAAAGCCAAGCGTTCTGATTTGGGTCACGAGGGTAATTTCGGTCTGATGAAAAGAAGTGTGAGGACTTACTACCTTACGCAAGACGCTGCTCTCCGGCTAACACTTCCCTCGGGTAGTTGGCGCATCGTAGATCACGGAGACGGGACTTTGTCTTTGGCAACTCTTGAGGCAAAATGGGGAATCCCTCCGTCTGCGCGTTGCGTCCCCGTTGCGCTTGAAGCAGCAATGGGACTTCGTCCTTATGAGCTCTGGCAGCCTGAGACTTTGTTTGGATTACCTGCCTACTCACAGAATCACCTCGGTAACCCGATCGTCAGCATGCGTTAAGGTCTTACGCCTTGTTTACTTGCCCCCGAACTTTCGGCGGGCATTTTTTAATGTGATAATTTCGCCAAAAGAAAACGGCGCGGACACTCCGAGTGGTATACTGGCCGTATCAAATTAATTGCATTGTCAAACAGACGAAAGGAGATAAATGACAGAAGAACAAAAACCAGAAATCATGATGAGTAATGCTACCCCCGTTCTCTACACCGATTCAGTTTTAGTGAACAGAACGCCGTTTGGGATTAATCTAGAGATTGCCCAGAGTCTTGGCAGTCACCAGAAGCAACAAGTGGTGGCCCGAATCGGGATGTCGCTGGAACACGCCAAGGCCTTGTTGGAAGTGATGACAAAAGTCATTGGCACCGACACCGACGAGAAAAAGAGCATCGGCTTCCGAACCGGCGAAGACAGCTAGCTTCAGCCACAATTTAATCACTGTCAGTCAGGTTCCGCTGGCTGGATTTTTGCGGGGATAGAGGTAAAATTGATTTAGAAAATGAGGAGGTGAAGGGGACGATGACCTACGCCCTTGTAGCGGCCTTGATACTCTTGGGAGCATACGCTCAGGCGAAAAACGAGCAAGCCAAGTTTTGGAAGGAACTGTATCTGTACAGTTCGAGACGGATGCAGGAATTTGGGGTAACTCGTGACTGGAACGCTCTGGAGCACGATCTTGCAGAATTCAATGAGCTATACGATCAAAATCGCCCGAGCTAGTCTCGGGCGAAAAACTAGCTGGGTTAACTTTTATTGAGCGGTGTGGTATCGTGAAATCTCCGTTTTACTGGGAGGTAGAAGTGGAAAATTACGGACGCGACCCGAGAAAAAGGAAAGCGTTGTGGTTCTGTGTCATTGCATTTGCACTTTTGATTTGCTTGTCCTATCTGACGTCAAGAAAGTCAGAGACTCCGGGGCCTTCGGGCCCCACTTTTTTAAAAATCCGCCCCAGTGGCGGGCGGATGATTCGGGCGGGGGCTAGGCGGCAGCGGCAAATGGTCGTTTGACGATCGTGCCGGTGACATACTCGGGAGAGTGATTCAAAACTTCCTTGTTCCATTGGCGTCGGCAATCGAGACAGACTCCTTCGCCGTCTAGCGATGGGAGATCATCGATCGTTCTGCGGTGAGGTGTCCGTAATATTTCCCCACACTCAAGGCGAACTTCCCCTTTCCCAAGCTTTTTGTTAACCACATGAATATTTTCCATAGGTGTCTCCTCGGGCAGGATCAAGGCAGGGTAAGTATATGGAAATAATTGCATTTAGTCAATCCATATGACCGGAAAAATAGAGATTTCTAGGCGGCGGACTGGCTAACGGCAATCTGGTCGAAAGTCGGAGCGATGACGATATCCTTAAATACAACTTGTTTAGGGGTGATAGAAACCAGAAATTGACGAGGAATAATCCGCTCATTCAGGAACTGGCCGAGGTAAAAGCGGACAATCAGCCCGGTGTCGGCATCAATCGCTAGGTCAGTAACTTTACCGATTTTGCGACCCGATTCAGTCTTAGCAGTCACGCCCAAAACGACGCCGTACTGTCGTCGCAACAAATCAAACGGTTTCAAATCTTTCTGAATTACCTTATCGCCATCAATCACGACTTCACCCCTCTCCACCGCCAGGGTGTCAACGTAATCAATTCGGCCAAAACGCGTTAAGACCGTCCGAGCACTGGTTTGAAATCCGGCGATACGAGCGTCGCGGCCGTCAATAATCACCCGATCAACCGAAGCAATTTTCTTGCCATCAGCCGAACGGACCGCCGCACTTAATAATTGCGAGACCTCCAAGATCATTACATCAAGTATTCAGCATCAACTGGCAAGTTTCAAGTGATGAGATACGAAAACTTAATATATGTCGATACGGGCGCTTGAAATATATCGATACGGGCTTTTGGTACTCCAAGTCCCGCTCGTAGCGATGTATTTCAAGCGCCCGTATGTCTTTCTAGTATTTCTAATTCCCCTTCAATGCTTTACACTTTTTTATGGAGGGATGAAGAAAACAGCAAAGCCTTTTTTTCGGTATAAAGTCAAAGATGAAAAAGGTCATATCCGCTCTGGCCGAGCGACTGGTACGCTTGCGGCAGTTCGTCGGCTACTTCAAAGCCGCAATTACACTGTCATCTCGATCGTTGAAGAGGGGTCGGTTTTAGGCAAGTTCTCGGCCGGCAAAGTTTCGGCCAAAGACCGGTCGATTATGTACCGGGAGCTTTCAACAATGTTGAAAGCTGGCGTTGGTATTACTCAAGCAATTGATATAGTCGCCGAGACACCGAACAAGCGACTCCGCAAAGTGATGCGTCAAATCCACCAGTCGCTGGAAAACGGCTTTGCGCTGTCGGTGGCAATGGCTGGTCAGCCCAAGACCTTTCCCGAAGTGGAGGTTGGGGTAGTCCGAGCTGGTGAAGCGACGGGTAACATGGTTAAGGTTCTGGACGATTTGGCCTCGAGCACCGCTCGAGCGGCCGAGTTCGTCGGCAAGGTTCGTGGGGCGATGATTTACCCGGCATTTATCTTCGTGGTGATGATTGTCGTCGGAGCAATTATCTTGACCAAAGTTATCCCGCCGATTAAAGACATTTTCAGCTCCCAAGAAACCGAATTGCCGGTTTCGACGAAGATTTTACTAGCGATCACCGACTTTTTGATTAACGAGTGGGTACTGTTGATTGCTATCGTCATCGGGCTGGTCGTAATTATCAAACTCTTCACCATGACCAAGCCAGGCAAGGAAGTTAGTAGCTATCTCGGATTACATTTTCCGATCTTCGGACCGCTGACTCTCCAGGTTTATCTGGCTCGTTTCAATCGAACGCTGTCACTATTGCTGGCGGCAGGCGTGCCGATTCTGGAAGCCGTTGGCATCATCGCCGACTCCACCCCTAATACAATCTTCCGCCGGACGCTCAAATTACTAATGCACTCGCTCGAACAAGGCGCGGCCGTGACTTCAACGATGCAAGATAACAAATATTTCCCAAAGATGATGACCCAGTTACTTTTTGTTGGTCAGCAGTCAGGCGATTTGGGCGGCTCGGCCTCAACCTTGGCGGATTATTTTGAGCAGGAAGTCGACGGTAAACTGCGCACTTTCTCGGCTCTTATCGAGCCTTTTATCATCGTCATCCTCGGTGGAGCAGTGGCGTTTATTGTTATATCTGTTCTTCAACCAATCTACAGCTTAACGGGATCATTCTAGCAGGAAGAATCAAGAATGTCGCTAACGCTCGCTTCTCGGCAATGCCTCGCAGTTATGAATCAAGAATCAAGAAGTAAGTCATGAATCCTGTTAGTATGGAATTCGAGGGGAAATGAAAATTCTAAATTCTAAATTCAAAATTCTAAATTCTCGATCTGCGTTCACGCTGATCGAATTGTTGGTTGTCATTACCATTATCGGCATACTGATCACCCTAGTAACGGTCGCCGTTGTGCCGGTTCAGAAACGGAGTCGTGATGCCAAACGCAAAGCCGAGATCAACAGTTTCTTATCAGGAATCAATCTGTTCAAAGCCGACTTCAAGATTTATCCGAATCCGACATTTAGCCTAGGCGATCAGGGCAACGCAACCGACTTGAATATTAACTCAAACTTCGGTCTCGGCACCGATATTGTGGCCTGCAATGGTTTACCAGCTAGCGGCGGCGACTCCGCCCAATTCTCCAGCACTAACCCACTCGACCCAACAATCGATCAACTTAATAATGCGACGGCGGGTGCGCCAAAGATTACGCTCAAGCCTGGGTTCGTTTCAGTAAATCATTTTCTGATCTGCCTGCGTTATATGGACCGCCTGCTGGCCGATCCCAAGCCGATGTCGGCCAATGCTTGGGATAAATACCAGTATCGAGTTTCTTATGACTATGGCGATGTGGTCGTGACCTCAAATCTAGAAAACTCGGCTACCGACTCTGACGCAAGTTTCTTATTCAACCAAACTACTGCGCTAAAACGCTACTATCGTGGCTCTGGTTCAGTTGTTCGCCATCTTGACGACGATTCAGATTCAGATTCCAATGTCCTGACTGACATTAATTACAACTTTTACGGTTCTCTATATGTCCTGGGCGGTGCTAATGTTTATGACGGCAAATACCTGTACCAATGCAAAAGAAAGTCTGCGGATAGCTCGGTTATTACTCCCGATAATAAAGTAACTTACGAGCCAATTGTCAGTAGTGCAAGTAGCTATATTGCTAACCCAGATTGCAAAGATGTGGCAGGAGACCTCGATGTTGTCGTGGCCTACTAATCGTTCTGCCTACTCCCTGGTCGAGCTTTTAGTGGTGATTGCCGTCATCACCGTTATTGGCATTACTAGTATCCCCAATTTCTTCAATCGGAGCGATCGAATGTTATTGGATTCCAGCGCCAGCCAAGTTCGTCAGGTGATTATCGAAGCCCAGACTCGCTCTCAAGCACCGGACAAAAACGACAGCTCGGGCGCTCCACAGGTGTTCCAGGTCTCGTTCGGCAAGTTTACCAAAGCCGCCACCAACGGTACGGCTAACGGCGAAGTGACGACCAACACCGTCGCTCTCGAACGCGGGCTAGTCCAATGCGATGGCAGTGATGTGCCGGGCGGATTTACCACCCTGCGCAACATCAAATTGCCGCGCGGAATTTATGTTTCGTCGTTCTACCCCTCCAATCAAACTGTCGATGACGACCAGGCGGTGATACGATTTGCCGTCGGCGAGAACGGCTTCAGTTGTGGCAGTTTTGCCAACCCGGCGTTCAAATCTGGCCAACTTTTCTTGGCCAACTGGGCAGGCAAAGACAAAGATAACGGCGCCACCGTCGCTCGCTATTTAGTTGTCACTCTAGGAAGCCAAAAAGTCGGCGACAAACGCTATGTGACGCTCGATCGTGTCACTCATCAAGTCGCTATCTCTCGCTCTAACCCCCAAAGTTATTTCACGCCAGTTGTTGACGATCTCGTTCCAAAATGGACCGATGTGGCTGATGCGAGCAAATTTACGGTATCAGTTGCCTGTGGTACTTCGCAATCAGATATCACCATAAGCTATCCGAGAGCCAATGACCGGGTTAATGACGCTACCTCCGAAGGCGACCCTAATTTATTTGTTGCCTACAACATTGAATGGAAAGTTGGTACGGCGCCTTCACAGCCACTAGCTATCAGCTACTTTTATGACCTGGCTCCATATGACCCTGGTGACCCAACCAAATACCCGGTTCGCTTCCAATTTACGACTGACACTTTTACAGTTGCCAACCAACCCAAAACAGTGACCGTGATAGTATCAGCACTTGATGCAATTAAGCTTACTCAGCCTTCGGTCAATGGTCGTGATAATCTGACTGACCTCCGACTCAAACCGAGGTCTAAGGACTTCGTCCTTTCTTGCGGCTCGATAATCTCTGACCCGCCCAGCGATGTCCTGCCACCGCCGATTGTGCAGATTGACCCGGGCGGTAACGCCACCGCCTGCAATCCGATTGTTCCAATTACTAGGTCTACCGATCGCTTGAAGAACAGATTAGCCCAATTGTTCGTTGGTCGGGGGTTGGCTCAAATAATTAATCCCTGTGTGGAAACCCCACAATGATGAAGCGATCATTCTCATTAATCGAGGTGATTTTTGCGATTGCCTTTTTGATTATGGTCGGGGTGGCCATGGCAACGCTCAATAACGCCGCCGCCCGGCTGACCGAAACGACGGAGCTCAAACAAATTGCCCTAGGATTGAACGAGCAGTCACTCTCTTTCGTGGCGCTGGAGAAAAGGACTAAAGGAGCAAATTTCGCAACGACCTACGGCACTCCAGCCCCCCCCGGTCTTGATTGTATTGGCGAAGGTAAAACTTGCTATGTTGTCTGCCCGGTGGACACCAGCGGATCCTGTGTCCTACAGAAAACCAAAGCCACTATTCAAATTGGAACGAGCAAACTACAATTTGTGCCATCAGTCGTCATCCGTTTGACCGGTACTAGCTACCTCGTCAACGCCACCACCTCTTGGGGCAAAGGGGTGCAGAGACAGATGACTACGGCGAGGATAATAGAATGAAAGTTAACTTAAAAGTCAAAAGTCAAAAGTCAAAACTAAAACTCAAAACTCAAAATTTTCGAAATTCGAAATTCGAAATTAGAAATTCTCGTACCCGAGCATTCACCTTGATTGAGCTTATTGTCAGTGTCGCCTTACTGCTTGTCGCCTTAAGTATTGCTCTATTCGCCGTTGTCGGTACTAACGGCATGATTCAAAAAGCCGATGCCCGTTCATCGATTAGCGAGAGCACTCGCGGGGTGGGCGAGGCCATTCGGCGAACTGTCGCTAACGCTCCAGTTGGTGCAGTCACCCCAATTATTCCCAACGACGGTGGTACGACATTTGCCGCCATTCAGGTCAAAGCTTTTTCCGACTTACAATCCGGCAACACCTGTACTGTGATCGGCCGAGCCATCGCCACTACCGACTCCACAGGCGAGGAGAAATATACCATCAATAAAGTCGGAACAGTCATCGCTATCCTGATTTATAATGTCGATTCCGGCGGTCTCTGTCCGACAACTAGTCCGATTTATCAAAATCGCCTAACCAATGTTCAGGCCGTGGTTAAAGCCGCCCAGTTTGCAGTGAAAAGTGTTGGTTGCACTACCATTACCTCCTCCTGTGTGACCAAACAGCTCCTGCGCTATTCGCTGACGCTGGAGGCGGCCCAAAAAGGCAGTGGCGGCACTAGCGAGGCCCGAAAACCAACCCTAACCATTCAGGAGGGATTGCCGATTGGCTTGGTCAACGAAGCAACAGTCGTTTTCAAAATTGAGACGACAACCTTGCCGAATGCTCATGCCGGTACTCCGCCATATGCTACAAGCGTTGTCGTTAGTGGTGGTATGCCACCATACACTTGGGCGATAACTTCAGGGTCTCTGCCCAACGGTCTGGCTTTGTCGACGACTACCGGAGTAATTACCGGTACACCAAACCCGCCCACTGCTGGCCATACCTATAACTTTACTGTGACGGTTACGGATAGTGCCACCCCCATCATTGGTACTGCCTCCCAACCTCTGTCGATCTTTGTCATTGATGATCAAATAGTAATCACAACTACTACCCCACTGCCAGACGCCACCGTGGGAGTAAGTTACAATCCGGGGGTGCTATTACCCGGGGGACAATTAAAAGCTGATAGAGGCGTTGATCCTGCCATGCCTTGCAGCTGCACCTGGACGATTATATCCGGCGGTTTGCCTAACGGCATGAGTATGAGTGCTGGTGGTAAAATTGACGGCACTCCCACGACGGCTGGCGTTTACAGCTTCCTTATCAGGGCTGCCGAAAGTAGTAATCTAACTAACTATGCGGAGAAAACTTTCTCTCTAACGGTCTCGCCAAGTGGTGGCCAAACACTGACAATTACGACATCAAGCCCTCTGCCAAGTGGCAGTATCAATGCTGTCTATGTCCCATTCCAACTGACCGCTAGCGGGAGCGGATCTTACACTTGGACAGTTGATTCCGGCAGTTTACCGCCAGGGCTGGCTTTAAGTACTGGCGGTATAATCTCCGGTACTCCGACTTGTGATGCCGGCAAATTGTATCCTTACTCTTATAGTCTCACCATTAGGGTGCGTGATAACGCCGACCCACTTAAAACCGCAACCAAAAGTTTTAATCTGACTATCAGCGACCCACTTGCAGTTTGTGGCGGTGGATTGGAGCCCGGTTAAAATGAAAAAGATGTACGAACAAGAACTGTCAAAAACAGGATCCGCACTTCTCCTTACCGTGATGATTAATTCGAACCTTGCGCAGCAATGTGAGAATCAAGGACGAATCGAGGGAGGCGACGATGTTTAATCAAAGTAACCGTCCAGCTTCAGCGTTGCTTTTGACTGTAATGATTATCGCCATTTTGACGACGACGACTTTGGCGTCGATTGCGGTTAGGTTTGACCAACTGGCCTCGACCGACAAAATTGCTAACGCCACTGTCGCCAAATCTGCCGCTGACTCGGCTTTGGTCAAGCTCAAAGAAAAACTGGCCGCTGGCACGCCGCCGGCGACGACCGGGACGGTTTTCGATCTTGATAAAAATGAAGAAACGACCCCGATCTCAACTCCCTTTCGCCCCAGCCCGCGCAAAATCGTCTCCACTTACCAAAAGATTTCCACCTCTCTGCCACGGTGTAACGGCGTCATCGTCTTACTGCCATGGACCAATGACGGCCAGTATTTACAAAACCAGACCAACGACGCCAACCCAGCGATGATTTTTAACTACGCCAATATCGTCAACGACACCCCGCTGGGGATTATTCCTGGTAACGGCGCCCTTCCGGACACCGACAAAGCCAAAACCGTTTCCCAGCTGACCAATATGGGACACTTCTACAATCCCTTCGCCCCAGTTGGCGCCAAACAAAAAGATCTGAATTATTGGACGGTTAAGCTCGGCGGACCACAAGATCAGTTCTTAACCAGAAAAGACACCGACGGGGTAAGCTCGTTTTACAAGAATGTCGATTTTGTCTATATTCCTTATTTGCCGCGCTGGAGTGACACAGGGCTTCCTCCAACTATTCCAGGTTCGAAGTTCGATAGGATTACAGCGACAGATTTACGAGAGAAATTTGAAAAAACGATTAAAGAAAACAATTTCAAGGTCTGGATTGACGCCTCAATATCTGATGCGCAACTTTATCAATACGGCTTTGGCGACCTATTCGTTAACTCGACCGACTACAAACTGAAATGGCTTCAGCCCTCTCTCTGGAACGACACCCCGGAGGCTGACGATCTTTCAACACCGTACAAAACTGATGATGCCGAAAACGCCACGCTAGCTTGGGCGAAGAAAAGCCAGCCAGTGATGACGAGCGCCGATTCAGGCTGGAGAACGGCGATCGTTAAGGGAGCAAAATCTTTTTCGTTTATTAAATTGGCCGACAACAACCAAACATTTTCCGGCGGAAGTAACAGTGCTACCATTAGTGGTTTTGTTTATGGCTCACTTGAGGGATTGCGTCTCAATCAATCGATTACCTTGCTGTTGCTTGACAAAAATCAGCAACCACTGTCACTAGAAACTAAGTACCGAGGTCAAGACCAGGGACGACTGTACAGTGCAGAGTTCACAAAAATCGGTCCAATCACAACCAGTAACGGTGTCGATGCGATTAGCGTTGACTTCAAGTTGGGTAGTGGTGATGATCTCAGTGGTAACTATTATAATACGCCACATAAAGCTTCGGGTGGTTGGGTAACCGGGGCGGATGTTGACACGATCGTTGTGCTTGCGCCGCCGCAGTTCTCAACAGCTAATTCAATAGATTCGGTCAGCATTGGTAGTAATGGTACTGTCATTACTCCCGCCAACGGACACGATTGTGCGACCATCTGTCCGGCTGTCGGCGACTTAGTTAGCTTGACGAAAGCGCCCAATAAGCCGGTTTGGGGTAAAGTGACGAATGTTAATTTCGGCAGCGGTACATCCTTCACTAATTTCACCGTTGACAAACTCCGCCAGAGCCCATTGCCAATCCGGGAGATGGCTTATACTTATTTTGAACAAAATGGCCCGAAAATAGCTTACTACGGCGGGGCTGTGAATATGAACGACTACGATGGCGGCTACGCCTCGGAATCCGATCAATTATGGATCTACGATCCGGAAGTGGCTGATCAGAATCTCGCTTGGACTTTTAAGGCCCCAAGTAATACAAATCCTGGTAAGCGCGCTGGCGCTTCGATGGTATACGATTCAGTTAACCAGCGTTTAGTGATGATCGGCGGCTATTATCACCAGGCAGTAATGCTAGCACCAAACAACATTAACTGCGAGACTAACCAATCAACCTGTCTCTACACTAACAGACCGGGTTTAAGGATTGCTAAGCGAGTGACCAACGATGTTTATGCCTTCGATCTAAATCCTGCGAGTCCAGCGGTTAATACATGGGAAAAGATTGACTATGCTTCAACCATTGACGTAACAAAGAAAATTCAGAGTGGGCTACGCTATACCGTTCGTGTTACCTCAACACTGGCTGATCGCTCTGGCTTAGAGCGATGGAATTGGATAGTAAAAAATAAACCTGGTGAATCCCAAGATCTTGTGGTTGATGGTACTGCTTCTTCGCTCATTTATCTTAATCCTGCCGTCGCAGGGCTTGCCAAAGGCGATGAAGTCTATCTGTACGGCAATAAAGCCGATGACAGTAAATTTTACGCCTGGGGCAAAGTAAAAAATGTTTACAACAATAACAACATGGTTGAACTCATGGTCTACGGTTATAACGGTTCTGAAGGATCGATTACGATGAAGTCTCTAGCGATCCAAGTGGTCAAGCGACAGATCACCACCAACACCTGCGTTGGTGGCATAGATGCTGGCCATTATTTTTGCCAACTAGATTCGAGTGGCGACTCGACCGGCTACGCTGTTGGAGACTCGGTTGTCTTGGAGCAGTACGACGCAACTAGTCTGACCAACACCCTGTCCGGCTTTATAAACTATATCGATATTTATGGTAAGGCCTATTTTGTCTCCGATGAGACCAAAAGTGCCGTTGCTGACTTTGTGGTACAAGATCAAGGCAGTGCTATCGCTGCCAGCGATTCGGCTATCGCCTTCCCCTCGCCTCGTTACGGTGCCACCCTTGCTCTCCAACCGCTAGCGCCAACCAAGGCCTCATACTGGGAAGGCGCCGCTAAAAACATCAACTACAATCTACGCTTCGCTGATTTGTGGAATGTAGAGTTTAAGAACAAGGCTACTAATCCCGGGCCCCTTAGCGCCGCCTGGTTGCCCCAGCCAACGGACAATACAATCGACCCCAACTTTACCACTAGTAGCGTTTACAACTTTCAGGTTATTCGGTCGAATTACACTTATCAAGTTGCTACTAGCAATATTACAGGTGGCGGTGTGAACCTTGGGGCAGTCAAAGATAAGGATTACACCGATCGTAATAATATTACTTACAAAATCTGGGACGACAGTAAGAAATGGCGAATGGAAATTGATCCCAATGATGCCGATAAAGTTGTTGTTGGAGCCTGGGCAACGCTAGAGCGACGAACAAGTGATGGTAGTCGCGAAACTTTTCATGGCATTGTTGAGGACATGTTTACTAATTCGCCATGTGGTGTAGTCTACGAAACTAAACAGCTCTGCCTGAGGCATAACCCGGACTATCCAGGGGATTCCGGCCTTTCTGGTGATTCAAAGAACGTCAAAGTCACTATGACCCCGTCGTTTGACACAACTACGACTATTGGAGGTACCTTCAAGGGTTATTCTGATCATGTCTCGCTCCAAAACGTGCCAAATCTTGGTCGGGTTCCGGGTGTCGGGGCGATGGTGATGATTTGGCTTAATACTGGTAACCCACCCGGGACTTTCCCGGTCAACGCCTATACCTTTATCGTTACAAGACGAACTTTTGTAAACAATACTTTCAATATTTACTTTGACAAACTGATCGCTTCTCCCCATCCGTTCGGCTATAGCTCGAGTCAAATTGCCAATGCTGGTGGAACCGATCGTCTCGTTACTATCACCGATCATCAAATGAATTATTACGATTCCACCAACGCTCCAGAGTGGGTCAAAGATGTTGTTGGTAATGGGGCCTGGAAGATTCGCCTCTCCGCTAAAAATCCTACCCTTCTTTACCGCCCCTCACCTCGACGAGCCGGAGCGGTGGCTAGTATATTTACTGCAGGGGCAAGAGTCATTCAGAATGCCAGTAAGTTATTTATGGTTGGTGGGACATTCGGTCAGTACGGCTCGCTCTGGAAACAAGATAACGCTGGAGCAAATCCGACTTTTGGTAACGCCGCTTGGACGCCCCAGTATGTCTCGCCCAACTCGGCCAGCGACATCCCTAATCTATTTGGTGGCTCACTCGTCGCCTACAAATCCGGCGGATTAACCAAACTGGTCTACTTTGGAGGCAAACAAAAAACCGACATTTCCAGCGCTGACTACGGTAGTTCGATCGGTGCCAAAATGCTCGGCCGGCCCGATAGCGGAAATAATATCGACAACAGCTTCTATATTATCGACAACTTTGCCGCTAACGATCCGACCGCCGTCTCTCTAACTAAAACCATCGAGGACAACGCTACCGGCTGGCCTAGCGGCGTTGATAAATCCCTGAAGTTCCAGGGCAGCGATCGGGGCACTAACAAGGTATGTACTTATCTTGGCCAAGTCAATGGTTCTGCTGGTACGGTCTGCTCTTCAAAGCCATTACTATCTCAGTTGGGTGGTATGGGTCGTAATAATAGTCAAATTGATTCGAACGATCCTAATCCTTATAACGGTTGGAGTTGGGGCCGAACGGCAATTTTAAGCGATTTAGGTGCCAGATTTAAAAGCCAGGGAAGTACGCCTCTAGCCAGTTTAATTATGTCTGTCCCGACTCTGTCAGGGGCTGGTGTTAATGGCCGTTGGGATCAAGACGGCTACCGCCCGTACCGCTGTGACAAACTCCTCAGCTTTGGCTGTACTGCCACTACGCTTTACGGTCGAGCGACAACGAATTATGGCGATAAATCCGCCGGCCTGGTTGCCTACACGGCTATTAATAACGCGACCGACAAAGGGGGAGCGATTTTGGCCACCAGCGTCGGTGTCGGAAATGCCATCGCCAGCAGTCGGGGCGGTAGTACGGGTACCACAGCTGGCTGGTATAGCTACTGTGCTAAAAGTGACATTAAAAAAGATGCCAACGGTGACCCAGAGTTACTTAACAATCTTTACCAGTGTAAGTCAGATGCCACCCGCTACCTGCCAACATTACCAGATGCCGAAGACTTGCTCTTTGTGTTGAACGCTGCCCAAGCCCTCGGCGCCACCGATACTTACAAAGTCGTCGGCTACTACGGCGGGGTCAAGCGCGGTTACCTCGTCACCTCCGTCTCCGGCACCCTCCCCAAAGTGTACGAGATCGTACCCTGACAAGGTCAGGAGAATTAGGAATTAAGGAACAAGATCCCTTCCTGACTCATAATTCTAGAATCTTTATTCTTGCCGAGCTACGCTCGGCTGTCGTACTGGCCGGTCTCGGTATTAACAGTGATTTTGTCGCCGGTTTTTATAAACAGAGGAACGTTGACGGTGGCGCCGGTTTCCAGCGTGGCCGGCTTGAGGGCGGCGTTGACGGTGTTGCCCTTTTCGGCTGGTTCGGCGTAGGTGACCTCCAGTTCAACTTTTTTCGGCGAGCGGACATCAATTACTTGATCACGCCAGAACAAGAGATCAATCGGCTGACCTTCTTTTAAATATTTAAATCGTTCGGGCGGGAGTTTGACCGGCACTTGTTCGAAGGTATCGGCGAGCATCGCTTGGGCCAGCTCACCTTCTGGGTAAAGATATGTGGCATTTTTGTATTGCAAAGACGCTTCCTCAATCCTGTCGTTGCCCTGAAAAGTTTGTTCAAAAATCGCTTGGGTCAAGAGATTGCGCAATTTAGTGTCGAGCTTGGCCTGTCCCCGTCCGGCTTGAACCTGGTTAGCGCTCATCACTTCGTGCGGCGTATCACGAAACATTATCTTTGAGCCGACCTTCACCTGGGCTAAAGAAAGCATTTTTAGCGTTTAGCGGCCGAGAGCAGTCCCATGTAGCGGGCGCGTTTGATAGCTATCGCTAGTACACGCTGATATTTGGTAGAAGTATTGGTTTCACGGGCAGACTTAATCTTGCCCCAGCTAGTGATGTAGCGGTTAAGCATTTGGGTATCGCGATAATCGATCTCCTTCACCCGGTTTTTCTTAAAGTAACAATCAACTCGTCTTTTCATTATATTTTTCGTTATTCGTTATTGGTATTTCTAAAAAGGAATATCATCCAAGTTTATTTCTTCGGCGGTGTCAGTTTTATCGGCCTTCTTCTCTTTGGGACTTTCGTCGCTGGCACTCGGAACAAAATCACTAACTGGCAGATCGCCTTTTGGTGAAAGGGGAATGAAGTTCTCGGCGACGATTTCGGTCCGGCTTCGTTTAGCGCCATCAGTACCTTCCCATGAATTGGTCTGGAGACGCCCTTCAACGTAAACTTTTTTACCCTTAGAGAGCATTTGGGCCGCTAACTCGCCTAACTTGCCCCAAGCGGTTACCTCGTGGTACTGGGTGTCTTCTTTGGTGTTGCCTTCCTTGTCTTTCCAGCGACGATTGGTGGCTACTGCAAAAGAGCAGACAGTCTGACCGCTCGGAATGGCTCGGGTTTCTGGATCGCGAGTCAGATTACCAACGATAGTGGCGCGATTTAAACTAAACATCGACTCTTGCCTCTCGCTTCTGTCGTTCGGCTAGACGGCGCTTTGGCTCTTCGAGACCGGCTCGCCAGGTGGAGAGCAGATGGCGCTCGATTGTGTCGGCGTGCTTAAGTTCGCTTTCCAGGGCTTTTATAGTTGGAGCGTCGGCGTTGAAAAAGACCGATACCAACGATAGTTCGAGATGTTTATTAATTGGAAAAGCTAGTTTTTTCAAACCCAGGTCTTCGGCTTTTTCAACTCTTGAGCCAACTGTCGAGACCAAAGCAGTCAATTCGGCCAGAGCACCGGTGGCGTCTTTTGCCAAAGCTGACAGCAAATACATCCGGGCATTTGTTGTCTCGGATTTGGTTTCGGTCGCACCAGAAGCTTCTAATGTTTGATCCTCAACCACTTCAACATCACCGGCAGTTACTTCCGCAACTTCCGGCGCTGTTTCTACAATTTCTTTTTCCTTAGTTGGCATTTCTTTCAAAATTCTATCAGGAATGTTGCTCGCTATCAAGAGGCAAGTTCGCTTTCGGTGAGTGGAAGCGCTGATGGATGTCTTTCAGGCTTTTGTCGGTGACATGAGTATAAATTTGGGTGGTGGTGATTGACGAGTGGCCAAGCAAGGCCTGGACCGAGCGCAGATCGGCTCCGTTGCGAAGTAAATCGGTGGCGAATGAATGGCGGATTTTATGGGGGCTGATTGGCTTGGTAATGCCGGCTCGAGCGGCGATGTCGCGAATAGAGCGCTGAACAGTTCGACCGGAAAGCGGCAGCTTCGTTGAATCGAGCGCACTTTTTTTGTGGTGCCTGACAAAGACAAACGGATTGGTGTCGGCGCGCTGATCGATATACTCACCGAGAGCGTCAAGGGCACTTTCAGAAAGAAACACCGGTCGAACTTTGCCGCCCTTACCGCGAACGGAAAATTCGCCGGTGGCTAGATTAATTTGGTTGCGCTTCAGAGCTAATAGCTCGCTAATTCGCAGGCCAGTCGAAAATAAAACAGAGATGATGGCTCGGTCGCGGTAGTCGGACATATTTTCAAGCGGTTCTGACGAGATCATCTCCCCCATCTCCTCTGGCGACAAAAAGTGAACCTGTCGCCCCGGCACCTTACTTAAAGTTACCTTTTCTGGCGGTAAGACTACCAGATCGCGGCCAATCAAGTATTTGAGTAACGATCGTAGGGCGATTAAATAGTAGTTGACAGTCGCTCGGCTCCGTTTAACTCCGCCCGGGTCAAGCAAAACCAGTTGGTAGTCGATGATTTCTTCGCCAGTCAGCTTCTCGATATGTTCCACCCTGTTCGACTCGGCCCAGCTCTGGAAACTAGCTAAGTAGTGGCGATAGTTTTTAACGGTGTGCGCTGAAGCGCCACGGGCGGTGGCTAGAAATCGAAGGTAGTCTTTAACAGCTCGACTGATTGTCATCTTACGAACGCTGGTGAGTAAGACGAACGAGCTTGTGAGTGACATTGCTTGGGCAAGTTGGCTTCATCGGATATACTTTAGCAGATATGTCACTAATCGTGGTTGATCAAAATCTGACGGAGGAAATGTACCGCTTTACCAGAGACAATCTCGCTCTTCAAAAGATAGCTTATATCTTTGCCTCATACCCGATCTTTTTACTGCCAATCGCTTTAGTTTGGTTGGTCTGGCAAAAAACCAGCCGTTGGGTGGCGGTGAAGATATTTATCGGGGCGATTTTTACCTGGCAAGTGATGAGTAAGCTGGCCGGTGAGTTCTTTTACACTCAATTTGGTTTTCGTGATCGGCCGTTTGCCTTTGCTGGCATCAAGGAGCTATTACTGGAGCAACCCCAAAAAGCTTTCCCATCTGACCACGCCGCGGTCTTACTATTTGTGACTTGCGCCCTGTTTTACTACCGCCAAAAAACCTGGGCCTGGATCTTTCTAGTCGCAACTGTTTTATCGAGCATCGCCAGAGTGGCTATCGGTTTTCATTTCGTTGGCGATATTCTAGGTGGCTGGCTGATCGGAGTGATCGGGTTTGGATTATTAGTTGCTCTTGATCGTCCTTTACAGAGACTGCTCGAAAAGATTTGGAATCTAGTCAGCAGAAAGAAATATCAGTCAACTAATGCACCTGAAACTAGCTAAAACAGTTTCATTATTAACTAACCCAGCACTGGTGGTTTCGGTCAGTGTCGTGACGGTGGTCGGTCGTTACACCGATTCATTTGAAAAATTCTGGCAAGGTAGCATTATCGGTATCGGTTTATTGGTTCTGCCGGGGATTATTTACAGCGTTTATATCTGGCGTAAAGAGGGGGCAGTCGACCTGGATCTGACCGAACGACACGACCGAATTGTACCGCTGATGCTCTCAACCCTGGGGGCGGTGATCGGTAGTTTCCTTGTTCAATCGAAACTTCAAAACGCCACCTTTACCGAGATGAGCTACATTCTCGTGACGATGCTGGCGGCGCTGACGGTGGTGACGACAGTTTGGAAAATTAGCCTGCATGCCGCCACCATTGCTGGCCTAAGTAGTCTGTTGGTAGTTTATCAAGGGAATTGGTTTGTGCTTGGGTACTTGGTCTTACTGCCGGTCATTTGGTCGCGCTTGCAGCTAAAACAGCATTCGCCGAATCAACTTATCGCCGGCACAATTCTTGGTGCCGGATTAACTCTGATTGCAGCCTGGTTTTTCAGCCACTACAGCTAGATTTCTAAGTCTTGAACTGACGCCTGGCCTTGTGGAGGAGCAACTGGCAACTGGCTACTAGCTTCTGGCTTTGGAGCAGGAACCGAATCGGTGCTAGTTGCTAGAAGTTGATTGCTAGTAGACGCCGAAGGCATTGGAAGATCTTCTCCTGGTTCAGGAATGGTCGTTGGGGGCTGGTCGAAGGAGATGCTATCGGCCGGTTTGGGGTTTGTCCCGAGCGGAGTCGAGGGAGTGACAACAGGAGCTTCTGGCGATGTATTAGCAAACGGTGCTGGAGCAGTCGTTATAGGGGGAGGGGGAAGTGGAGCTGGCGCTGTAGTTGGGGGTTTATTGCCGTTGATTGGTACTGGCACGGTTTGAAAACTGCTAGGGATTCTTGGTAGCGATGACGGCGGTGGTGGTGGCGGCGGAGCGACCATCTTGGGATATGAAGCTTCTGGCAGCGGGTTTACCCCGTTTACCCCGAGCTGTGTCGAGGGGAGACCAGTCGAGGGGCTACTAGCTTCTGGCTTTGGAACTGTCGTAAAAGATGATGGGCTAGGAGCTAGACTGCTAGGGGCTAGAGGCAGGGCGGTATTGACCGGTCGCGGCGGGACAGTCGCGGGGCTCGTATCCCTTGCGTCGTCCCGACGCGGCGGGACAGTCGTCGTAGACTCGTATCCCTTCTCGGTCACTTGGGGTGACCTCGGCGGGATGATTGGCCAGGGATTGATCGTCGGTTTGCTTGGTGTCGGAGGCGGCGGAGGTTTACCCAGAGCGGAGTCGAGGGGCGAGGGCTTGTCTAATTGGGCAATCGGGGGCAATCCGCCAGCTGGCGGAGCAACTGGCAACTGGCTACTAGCTTCTGGCTTTGGAACCGGTGCAAAAGAAGTTGGGCTTTGGCTAGGAGCTAGACTGCTAGGTGCTAGCGGCTTTGCGGTCGCTTCCTCACCAGTCCAGGTCGGGTTAATGGTCGGTTTAACATCGTAGTTGCTTGACGGCAAAGAAGCTCCTGGCAACTGGTTTACCCCGTTTACCCCGAGCTGTGTCGAGGGGAGCCCAGTCGAGAGGAGTGGAGTCGAAGTAATCTCAGCCGAGGGACCGATTGGCGCTGTTGTAATCCGCGGCACCTCGAAATTGGGCTTGTCCGTCGTAGCTTTAGCGAAGTCGGGTTTAGACACGATTGGGGGTTTAGGTAGTTCCGGTAACTTAACTGGCGCTGGCCGATGGATTGGCTCGTGAACTTTGCGACTAATTTCCGGCTTATGATCTGATCCGGCATTCGTGATCCGTGATTCGTGATTCTCACCAATCTTGCCATCCATTATCTCCTCTAAATACTTGATATTAATCAAAGCGATGGCCGGTTTCCCGCCTTTGGTCAGGACGTACAAGCCGTCAGAAAGGGTTTCGATATCACTAATGAGGCGACTAAAGTTGTCGCGGGCGTCGGTTAACGGCACAATTCTGTCGATCGGTACACTAATCAAAATCCCCTCCTTACATTCAGACTAACTGACCAATATTTCGGTGTCAAATCCCAACCCTTGGAGTATCCAGAGGACTCTTCCGTTCAAGCTCCTGACGAGGTACAATCAAGCCCATGGCCAAACTTATTCCCCAATTCCAAACCTTACCCAACGGCCTCCAGCTGGTGCTCGTCGATCTGCCTGGCTTTCACTCCGTCACCAATTTCTTAGTTATTCGCAGCGGTAGTCGCTACGAAGATGCTGCCAACAACGGTATCGCTCATTTCCTTGAGCACATGGTTTTTAAGGGCACCGCCAAATACCCCGACACACTGGCTGTCGCTCAAGCGATTGAGGGTGTCGGCGGCTACTTCAACGCTTGGACGGCTAACGACCATACCGCCTACTGGAATACTGTGCCGTCGGCCGCTTGGCAGACTGGGGTGACGGTGCCGTTCGAACTGGCGTTTAAGGCCTTGTTGCGTCCGGCTGATTTAGAGCGCGAACGCGGCGTTATAATAGAAGAGATTCGTCGGATGAAAGACGACCCATCAAGTTTCGTTGACGAGCTACTCGGACCGATACTCTTTCCCAACAACCAACTTGGCCAGTCGGTTATCGGTAGCGAAGAGAACATTCAAAAAATGACGATTCAGCAATTCGAAGACTACCGAGCCAAATACTATCACCCCGGCCAAGCACTTTTTATCGCCGTTGGTGATATTGGCCAAAAAGATATCAAAACCGAAGTGCTTAAGCTGACCGAATCGCTGACGCCTCAAGCGGTCACTTTACCGAAACCCTTTATTGGTCCGAGTGCGACGGGCTTGAATTTTTATCACAAAGAAACCGACCAAACCCATTTTCAGCTGGCGGTCGCTGATCAAGATTTGGCATCTCACGCCAAAGATGAGTATACCGGTATCGTCTTGAACGCCGTTTTGGGTCGAGGCATGAGTTCGCGATTGTTTCTTAATATCCGAGAGAAAAAGGGACTGGCTTATTCCATCAGCTCATCCCTTCAATCATTTGAGGATACTGGCCTAATTACAGTTTCGGGGGGCGTTAACACCGCTAAAATCGCTCAAACCCTCGAAGCACTCGACGCCGAGTTCGCCATCTTGCGCGAGAAGTTGGTTGGCGACGCCGAGCTAGCTAAAGCTAAGGCCTTGATCTGCGGTTCGTTTGATTTGAGCTCCGATCGACCAGTTGATCTGGCCATGTGGTACGGCACCGATCGACTACTCGGCGAGGCCGAAGACTTTGAGACGGCCAAAAAGAATGTTCAGGCCGTCACCGCCGAAGAAATTCAGGTGCTGGCAAAACGCTTACTAGTCAAGGGTCGCCAAGTCCTAGCCGTTATCGGCCCATACAAAGACGACAAGATTTTCAAAACATTCCTTGGAATTTAAGGTCAGATTAGCTAAAATACAATCATGTCACATATTGAACGAACCCTTTTCCTGGTCAAGCCCGACGGTGTTGAGCGCGGTGTAGTCGGTAAAATCATCACTCAGCTGGAAGAGCGCGGCCTGAAGATTATCGGCTTGAAAATGACCACCGCCGACAAGCAACTGGCCGATAATCATTACGACGGTTTGGGCGAGAGGCTAAACAAACGGGGACTTGAAGGTGATAAAATTCAAGCCCAGATGATCGATTTTCTTCTGTCCGGTCCTGTTGTCGCGATGGTGGTCGAGGGTGTTAAGGCGATTGAGTATGTTAAGCGACTGGCTGGATCGACTTATCCGAACGAATCAGAATTTGGCACCATCCGCGGTATGTTTGCCCATGTTACCCGCCAACACGCCAACGAGTCCGACCGAGCCGTCCGTAACCTCGTCCACGCTTCCGACCCCGACGAACACCCCGAGCGTGAGATCGCTCTCTGGTTTACGCCTGACGAGCTGGTTGATTATCAAACCGTCCATCAGTCTAACACCTGGTAAGTATGGCCGGAGCCTACTGGCTTTTTGGCTTGATGTCGTTGATTCTCTCGGTTACCATCAACGGCTGGTTGATTAAACTCTGCCACAAAAAAGGTTGGTTCGTGCCGGCGATACGACCGCGCGACCAGCACACCCAACCGACGCCACGGACTGGTGGGATTGGCATTGTCGTCGCCTTCCTAATTACAGCCGGAGTGATTCTGATAGTCTCGGTTGATCAACTCAACTTCGGTAATACAACGATACTAGGAATTGATCGTAATTTAGCAGGGTTTTTACTGGCTGTTATTTGGCTTACTATCATCAATATCTTCGACGACTTTAAAGGGCTCTCTTGGCAGACCAAGTTGGTGAGCCAGGTTGTCGCCGCCATTATTATTACTAGCTTTGGGATCTTAATTCCGACCCTATCAAATCCGTTTGGCCAGCAGATAATCATCGGCAGCTACTCATCAATTCTCGTCATCGTTTGGTTGGTGGTGATCAGCAATGTTATTAACTGGCTTGATAGTATTGACGGTGTTGCCGGAGGAGTTAGCTCAATAACGTTAATGATCTTATTCTTGCTATCGATAAGTAGCGTCGTTAGCCAGCCCTCTAACGCTATGTTAGCGATAATCGGTTTCGGCGCCACAGTCGGTTTCCTGTTCTATAACTTAAGAGGGAAAGTGTTCTTAGGCGATACTGGCTCGATGTTTCTCGGATTCTTGATTGGGGTCTTAGCGATAATTTCTGGTGGAAAAGTCGCGACGGTTTTTCTGGTTTTAGCGATCCCTTTTTTGGACGCCTTGGTAGTATTTGTCAGTCGAATCATCCATCATCAGTCACCGTTTCTGGCCGACCGTCGTCATCTATCGCACCGCTTGCTAGACCGAGGATATGGCAAGAAAACAATCCTGCTTGTCTTTTACGCCATTAGTCTGATTTTTGGCCTGATCGCTCTCAACACTCAAACAACTGGCAAGTTTTGGGCTGTTCTGGCGACGATGGTAATCATGGCCCTGTTCATCTTGCCCCAGACCCGAGGAAAGACGAAGATATAGAAGAGTTAAGAATGACGAATAACGAAAGCTACTCTTTCCGTGGTCAGCGCTCCGATGAAACGGTGGCGTTAGTGACCAAACAACATGTCTGGCTATTGATGCCTATCCTGCTAGTCTGGCTAGTGATTATTGCGGTTGTCGCTGTCGCCTTGCTCGGTTTTGGAGCGTCGAAAATAACCTCTATTGTCATTGTCGCAACCATAATAATCGGCGCACTTTACAGCTTTTACTTTTGGTTCATGTGGAACGGCTGCGACTACATCGTCACCAACCAACGCGTGATCAAGATTGATCAAGTCAGTCTGTTCGGCCGAGTCATTTCCGAAGCCGAGATTCACCGGATCCAAGAGATTTCGACGGAGATCAAGGGCCCGATTCGAACAATGCTCAACTTTGGCACCGTGGTCATTAAGACCGCTTCTGACGACTCAAAAATCGATCTCGAAGATGTCACCAGCCCCTACGATGTCCAGCAGGCGATCGTCCAAATCCAAAAACAAAGCCTCCAGCCAGAAAGAAGCCCGAGACAAGTCTAGGGCTAATTATTGTCTAGGATTTTATTCAGCTGCTCTTTCAATTCCGGTGAGGTTTTGACGGCTACTTTGGTTGGGAACACTTTGAGCTTCTCGCCCTGCATCATATGTAGCTCAACTGGCAGGGCACCGGGATGAGCTTCAAGCACCTGTTTTAATCGAGATATCGTTTCTTTAGTAGCCGTTTTGGGGAGATCGATAACAAAGCTTTCGGCTGTCGGCTTTCGGCTGTCGGCTTTCGGAGATTGATAATTTGCTGATCGCTGATTGCCGTTAGCCGTTGGCTGATTTATTTTCGGCAGGTTCACCGGATTCAACCCGTTTAAGGCCCAAGCACGATCGACTAGGACTTTGACGGAATTGTCTTTATCGGAGATCTTCCCTTCGATCAGGACCATCATATCCGGTTTCCAGAGGTGGGTTAATTCTTGGAAGTGCGACGGAAAGACAATTAGTTCTAAGGTGCCGGTGAGATCTTCCAGCTCAATAAAGCCCATCGTCTGGCCGTTTTTGGTCGTAATTTTCTTTAGGGCGTGAATAATCCCGCCAACTCGAACAACCTGGCCAGACAGACTAATGTCTAACTCGGTGATCGGTGTGGCAATTTCGGCCAAGAGCGTCGAAAACTGTTTGAGCGGATGATCGGACAGATAAAGTCCGAGCAGCTCTTTCTCCCAAATTAAGTAAGCGGCCTTATCGGTGGCGACCTGCGGTAGCTCTAGTACCGGCGCGGCGCTATTGCTTGCTCCTTCACCGAAGATCGATAGCTGGCTGGCATCGGTCTTACCGCTGTTACTGACAAACTTGGCTAACAATTCCACTCCAGCGTTTAGGCGAGCTCGCTCTTCAAACCGGTCAAGCGCCCCGGCTTTGATTATATTCTCCAGGACTTTTTTGTTGAGATGAGCGGAGTTCCGAACCATAAAATCATTCAAATCAGTAAATATTCCGTTCTTCTTTCTTTCAGTGACAATCGATTGGGCAGGAATGGTGCCGACATTTTTAATCGCTCCTAAGCCAAAACGGACGGCCTTCTTTTCCTTCACGACAGCAAAGTCGGTGAACGACTCGTTGACGTCAGGCGGTAAAACCGTCAGACCTAATCGTTCGCATTCGCTGATCTCGATCGATAATCGGTCGGTATCACCCAAGTCGCTTGTCATCACCGCCGCCATAAAACAGTCAGGGTAGTGGGCTTTCAAGTAAGCGGTTTGAAATGCGATCAGCGCATAACATGTGGCGTGGCTTTTGTTAAAAGCGTAAGCGGCAAAGTCTTCTAGCTGACGAAAGATGTCGGTCGCTTGTTCCTTGCTGACGCCGTTATTTATGGCGCCTTCGATGAATTTGGTCTTCATCTCCTTCATCAACTTGGGAATCTTCTTTCCCATTGCTTTACGCAAGGTGTCGGCCTCAGCGCCGGTGAAACCGCACATATCCTTAGACATTCGCATGACCTGCTCCTGGTAAACGGGAATGCCGTAGGTTTCTTTAAGGGCACTTTCGGCTAATGGGTGGAGATATCTAACCTCCTCTAGGCCATTCTTGCGGTCGATAAAACTCTGAATCCATTGCATCGGGCCGGGTCGATAGAGCGAAACCATCGCCGTGATGTCTTCAAATTTAGTCGGGCGCAGTTCCTTAATATAACGCCGCATACCACTGCTCTCGAGCTGAAAAACGCCGACACAATCGCCCCGCGCCAGCAACTCGAAAGTCTCCTTGTCGTCGAGCGGTAGGTTCTCTATGTCGATCTTAGGGCCGTAAACCGCCTCAATAATTTCGGTCGCTCGATGCATCGTCGTCAAGTTCGACAAGCCCAGCAGATCCATTTTTAGCAAACCTATCTTCTCAATCGGTAGCATCGAGTATTGAGTAATTTGGTGGACATCGCCGCCTTGCGAGGGTTGGACGGCGACGTAGTTTTCGAGCGGCTCTTTCGAGATAACAATAGCGCAGGCGTGTTGAGATGCGTGTCTAATCGTTCCCTCAAGATTGGTGGCGGCGTCAACTAATTGCTTGTTCTCTGGATCGCTGTCATAAGCTGCCTTTAGCTCCGGCGCCGCCGCAACCATTTGTTTCAAGGGGGTGTGACGGCCTTGAACGGGTGGCGGTACCAGCTTAGCCAGGGCATCGACCTTTGAGTACGGCACACCCAACACCCGACCGACGTCCCGAATGGCGGCGCGAGCCATAATCGTCCCGAAGGTAATAATGCCGGCGACATGGTTAGCGCCGTACTTCTCTTTGAGATATTCGATCACTTCACCGCGACGCGTGTCTTCAAAATCCATATCGATATCTGGCATCGAGATGCGATTTAAGTCTAGAAATCGCTCAAAAAGCAGACCGTACTTGAGCGGATCAACATTGGTAATGCCGGTGACGAAAGCGATAATTGAGCCGGCGGCCGAGCCACGACCAGGGCCAACGTAGATACCTTTGGAGCGGGCGAATTTAATCATATCTGCCACAATCAGGAAGTAGCCCGGGAAGCCGGTTTTCATGACCGTTTCCAGCTCGTAATCTAGGCGGGCCCGAATTTCGAGAGTAATCTCGCCGTAGCGCTTCTGTAAGCCTTGTTCGCACCAAGCGCGCAGATAAGATTCTTCGGTTTCGCCCTTAGGCAGTTGGAAGTGGGGCAAAAGACTTTGGCCGAGCGGAATCTCAAGGTCAACCATTTCGGCAATTTTCAAGGTATTGGACAGCGCTTCGGGTACATCGCCGAAGGCTTCCAATAATTCTTGAGGGGCTTTAAGCGAGAAGTCGCCGCCGTAGACCATCCGATCGGTATCGCTGACCAATTTACCGGTTTGGATACAAATCAGTTGGTCGTGGGCGACCCGATCGTCGGAGTTAACATAGTGAACATCGTTGGTGGCAATTAGTGGCAGGCCAGTTTTGGCGGCCAAATTTTTGAGATGAGTGTTGAGCACTTGCTGTTCGGGGATAGACGGATGGTGTTGAAGCTCGAGGTAGTAATTGTCCTTACCGAAGATTTCGCTGTATTCGCCGACGGTTTGGTTCAAGCCCTTAAAATCTTTGTTCTCAATCAAGCGAGAAGTCTCGCTGGCCAAGCAAGCGGTGGTGGCGATTAAGCCTTCGTGATGGCGGGAGAGCAAATCACGATCAATTCGGGGCTTGTAGTAGTAGCCATCTAGGTGGGCGGCGGAAGTCAACTTAATCAGATTCTGGTAACCCTGGAAGTTTTTAGCCAGGAGCAAAAGGTGGTACGGCTTGGTATCCTCGCCCGGGGTCCGGTCGGTCATTTTGCGTCTGGCCACATAGGCCTCGACGCCGATAATCGGCTTGATGCCCTGCTTCTGACACTCCAAATAAAAATCAATCGCCCCGTACATCACGCCATGATCTGTTATGGCTAGAGCTGGCATCCCGAGCTCCTTGGCCCGTCCCACCAACTCCGGCACCTTCCCCAACCCATCAAGCAACGAGTAGTGGGAGTGAACATGAAGATGGACAAAATTAGGCTGCGCCATGGCAATACTTGTTGTAACAACAAGGGGGGTTTTTGTCCAAAGAACTGCTAGCTAAACGGATGGACTTTTGCCGGGGCTGATGCCTGCTTATTCGGGCAGTATCTTTTTAGCAACGAGCGGTAGCGCGTTGTTGGGGCGGGTCTTAGGTTATAGCCAACAACCATTCGAGTCATTTCGGGCACAAGAGCTCGTACAACTACCAGCGGCAAAGGAGAGTCTTTTATGGATTTCGGCGTTATGTCACCTAGATAAACCCTTTGGCCAGCCTGCCCCAAAATTTCGCTTATATAGGCCAACTCCCGTCTTTCGGGATCTCCACCTTTCTCCCACAATTTTGCGACTTCACCCAAGGGACGATTCATGAAACGGCCGTGAGTCATGAGGTCTTTAGCCTCAACTTCCCGACTTCCCTCCCACAACCATTCCACCTGCTTCAGGCGCTTGTGGGCGGAGTAATACTGGGCGTGGGTGGATATGTCGTTTACTTTTTCTTCTTCGATTTCGGACGGTTTGGTCAGCCGAGATTCATCCATCAGAATGGTTCGCACTACTTCAAGGACGGCCTTCTTGATGGCGTATTTAGAACTAAAGGCCGCACTCGAGCCGATGGTCAGCGCCCTTTTGCCCGCCGGCCCCAGCCCAATTGCCATGACGACAGGCACAAGATCGAGGCTGATATCTTTAACGATTATCCGCCAACCGTTACGCTCCGAAAGATCAATAAGATTCTTGGACGTCGTGTCCATGCTTCCGCGCTTTATCGTAGAAGTCTTGCGCTTGCCAAACCAAGTCACCATAAGTGCCTCGTGCTCACAAAGCTCTAGAATCGCATTGACCGCGGCGGCCTCCTTTGTTTGGTGGCCGGCAACCCCAGAGATATTCATTGGGCAGACCGGCAGACGACCAAGAGACCAGTAGTCGACTGGGTGATAGAGAAAGTCGAGTGGCGCGTAAATGGATCCTGAGCCGTTTAACTCATCTAGCTTGCCCCATTCTATTGCCCCGGCGCTGATCAAAGTATTTGGCGAGGTGTTTAGCTCGCGGGCGGTCAGTGAGTGTCTTTGCACCTCTTTCCAAGTAGCCAGGCGTAAGTTTTCGGAACTGTAATTTGAGAGCGCAAATCTCTCCACGCACTCAACGATCGCCTTTATTTTTGCCATCACAGCGCTCGGGTCTGCTCCCCAGCCGTAGTTTAAGGTTGGTTGGTACTTGATGAGCTTGGAGCTCAACCCAATTGCCTCCGAAATTGTTATCGCCTCGCAATGTGTGACTGTCGAGACCGAGTGGACGATTCCGTTGTGACCAACACAGTGATTATAAAGCGCGCCTAAGTAACCGGGAATCTTCTTGGCGGCAGTGGGCTCATCGTGAAGTACAACTACTTTACGATCGATCAACTTCGAAAGGGTGCTTTTATAACCCGGAAGGACGGACTTGGTGCTGATTCCTGAACGGAGTGCCTCAAAAAGCCCCGCAACACTTGGAACTTCACGACAATTCTCCAAAAACAGAGGTTTCTGGCTATCGTTCAGTGGCAGAAGTTCAACTCCTGACTCACGGGGGATAATCTCCCATCCTGGCTGGAGGTAGTAATTTTTCATAGTTTTTTGCACCAGCAATCACCTGGGTGACTGCTGGATGTTTCTATTTACGCGCTTGGTAACTGCGGTTTTATGGGGCTATTCATTTACTCTCCTTTCTACGTCGAATATTAACAGAATAGTAGAGAATGTCAACACATTGTTGTTACAACTATTGACATTGACACGAGCTTGTTATAAACTGGTTCTAGACAAGATAAAAGATGGCGGAAATGAATCACAATAACGTGACGAAACAACTTGAAGAAATAGGGCTGTCCTCACACGAGGCTGCTCTTTATGTTGAAATATTGCGTCAGGGAGAGGCGTCGGTGGGGATGATGCTAGAGCACGTTAAGCTTCACCGAGAGCAAGCCTACCGAGCGCTTAAGCGCTTGGAGGAGGCCGCGCTGGTAAGAAAGTACGAAAAGCACAAGCGCTTGTATTTTTCTGTAACCGATACAGATCTGTTGATAAAGGAGGTTCGGGACAAAGTTTATGTAGCTGAAGCACTACAACCAATTCTCAAGGGCATGCACCAGCGGCAACCGCACGTGGTTCGTGTTATTGAGGGTGCGGAAGGGTTTGGGGTATTGATTAACGATCTGTTGGATACCTTGAAGAAAGACAACGAGTACCTGATTCTAGGAGGCCAGGGAGAAATATTCGAGCGACTTGATGGAATCTGGCCTTTATACGAAAAAGCAGCCAAAACTTTTGCAAAGCGAAATATCTCACTTCGGATGATTGCCTTTGCTGGTCAGGATTTTAGCCGTCAGTTTCAAGCCCAGCCATTATTAACGATACGAGAGCTTCCTGGGGAATACATTGGTCCAGTGGCGATTGTCATCTACGGCCACAAAGTTGCACTTGAAGTAATGGATCCAGATAATACCTCTATTGTTATTATTGAGAACCGCCATATTGCCGAGTCCTACCGGCAGCAGTTCGAGGCACTTTGGAAATTGGGTACGGGACTTGAGAGAGCTGGATAAAGTTTCGGTTGCGAATTCGTGTACTAATTTTCAAAGGCATAGTCTTTTCGCAAAGAAATATCTGACGGGCGCATAACCAGGGCTCCGTTGTATGGTTTACCATTCGAGTGGAAATTGGTAAGCTTCATCTTGCGCTACCTGCGCTGGAGGTTTAGTCCTATGGCACGTATCGATAGTGTTCAGTTACGAGAGACTGTTCTCAAAGTCTTAGAGAACAACCGAAGCTCAAAATTCTCCGGTGAAATCAGTGATGCAACAACGCTGGGCGAACTCGGGCTCGATAGTCTTGATCTCGTTGATATGCAGATGGAGTTGGAGAATGAGCTGGCTATCGAAATTCCCGACGATCCAGGCAAAGTCAGCGGAACGACGACGGTCAAAGAACTCATCAGCTACATCGAGGGTCTGATGTAGGCCCTCACGACTTTACGACATCCCTTGGCTGGCACGATCTGCCAGCCTTTCTTTTGAGCTCGTTGACGCTTCCCAAGTAATTCGATATAATTTTCCCTACATATGGCCCATACCAAAGCGAAAGGTTCTAGTAAGAATAACCGAGACTCGCAGTCGAAACGACTGGGAGTGAAGTTGTTTGGTGGCGAAGTTGTTAAAAAGGGCATGATCATCGTCCGTCAACGCGGCAGTAAATATTTTCTAGGTGACGGGGTGATGGCTGGAAATGATGATACAATTTTTGCCGTTGCCGACGGCGAAGTTAAATTTACCGAGCGTAAAGTCATCAATTTTGCTGGTAACAGGTCTACAAAGAAATTCGTTTCCGTAAAATCATGAACAGTGCGGTGATCGACCAGTTTCAGGCCACCCAAATGAAGACCAAGGTTGCTGAAGTTCGACCGGGTGAAACAGTTAAGGTCCACTACAAGATCCGCGAGGGCGGCAAAGAACGCATTCAGATTTTTGAGGGTTTAGTCATTGGTACTAAGGCGACTAAATCATTTCAGGGTTCGTTCACTGTCCGTAAGGTCGTTGACGGAGTCGGAGTCGAGCGAACATTTCCGTTTCATTCGCCGTGGGTCACTAAAGTTGAACGCGTCAAATCCGGCAAAGTCCGTCGCGCTAAGCTTAACTTCGTCCGTGAATACGCTATGTCACGCCGCTTCAAACTCAAAGACAAGGGCGTCGAAGGTACGGTTTGGGAAGAGGTAGCGGCCGAACAGAAGGAGATTGCCAAAGAGGAGTCCGAGCAAGAAGCTAGTATTGAAGCTTCTCAGGCCGAGCCAGAAACTAATGACGAGTTGCCCCTCGACGATGCTCGGGGTAAACCAGAATCTTCCGACGCCGTTGCCGAAACGTCCGAAACAAGCGAGGATATATCTGATGACGTTTCAGAGCAAATTACTGGGCCAGACGGGGGAGAGCTGGGCGGAGCGACTTCTGAAGCAGAAGAAGTTCCGGATTCTGAAACGAAACTTCCGGACTAAATTCGGCGAGATCGACATTCTGGCTGGCGACGGGAAAACGCTGGTGATTGTCGAGGTCAAAGCCAAAACTTCTAACTTCCGAGGAGCGGCGATTGAGATGATAACTCCTCGTAAACGCGAGAAATTGATTTTGCTTGCTCACGAACTAATGATGAAATATAAGAGGGATAATATTCGGATTGATGTTGTGACAGTAGACGATGCCGAAAACGAGCCCAAAATAAAACACCACAGAGGAATAATTGAATTCAATGGCTGACGAAATCAGAGTAAGGATTGCTCCTAGCCCAACCGGCAAGTTCCATATTGGCACGGCCCGTACAGCCCTGTTCAATTATTTGTTTGCCAAGAAATTTGGCGGTAAGTTTGTTGTGCGAGTAGAGGATACCGATCAACAACGACACGACGACTCATCGCTGAAAGATATCCTCGACGGGTTGAAGTGGCTCGGCATGGACTGGGACGAAGGACCGGAAGTCGGCGGGCCTTACGGGCCGTACTTTCAAAAGGAACGGCTCGGGCTTTACGACCCGTTCGTGTTGCAACTCATCGATAAGAAACTGGCTTACCGTTGTTACTGTACGCCGGAAGAGTTAGCGGCCGAACGGGAGAGCCAGCAGAGCCAGGGCTCCGCCCCAAAATACTCCGGCCGATGTCGGCATTTGTCGGCCACAGAGATCGACCAGTTCGAGCGAGAACATCGTTCTAGCGCCGTCCGTTTTGTTGTTGAACCGCAAAAGGTCAGTTTTGACGATCTAATCAAAGGCAAGGTCGAATTTGATGCCGGCTTGTTTGGCGATTTCGTCATTCAACGCTCGGACGGTATGCCGCTGTTTGTCCTGTCAAATGTTATTGACGATAATCTGATGAAAATTAGCCATGTCCTGCGGGGCGAGGAGCATTTAGTCAACACCGCTAAACAAATACTTTTGGCTGACGCCCTCAATTTTTTGAGCCCACAATTCGGTCACTTCCCGCTTATTTTCAACAAAGACCGCTCAAAAATGAGCAAGCGCAAAAATCCGGTTTCGATCTCGGACGACTATAAAGCCAAGGGCTTTCTGCCAGATGCTCTGGTAAATTACATCGCGCTTTTGGGCTGGAATTCGGGCACTGAACGGGAAATATTTTCAATGTCGGAACTGATCGATGAGTTTGAAATCAACCGAGTTGGCACAAGTCCATCTATTTTCGATTCCGAAAAATTGCTTTGGATGAACGGCTACTATCTTCGCCAAAAATCGATCGGTGAAGTGGCCGATGCCGGACGCGAATTCATCACCAATAATGAACTGCAAAAAGCCGTCACGGAAGAGCCCGACTACTATTTGAATGCGATTGCTTTGGTCCACGATCGGCTCAAGCTACTGAGTGAAATCGAAGATCAGATTGGTTACTTCTTCATTAGCCCGAAATATGAACAATCATTATTAGTCGCCAAGAAATCGACCGAAGCCAATACTTTGGCCGCCCTGAAATCGGCCGTTAAGGTCGTGAGTGAACTAAAAACATTGGGACTTGATGAAGTCGAGCCGGCTCTGCGTGGGGCCGCCGAGGACTTGAAAATTAAGGACGGCGAACTGCTCTGGGCTGTTCGAGTCGCCTTGTCTGGTCGCGACGCCTCACCAGGTGCTTTCGAATTATTATCTGTAATTGGTAAGGAAGAGTCGACCAAGCGCCTCAATACAGCGATCAAGAAACTTTCAGCTAGGTAGTGGCTAGCAAACCTGTTTCAGATAGAATTTCAAAGAATTCCGGTGATCGTCTAGTGGTAGGAAAATATCAGGTTATACTTATAGTATGAAAGGTAGAACTCCTTGGAATAAGGGTCTCACTAAAGATAATCATCCCAGCCTGATGAAAATGTCGCTCACTATGTCGGGTAGGATGCAAAGCAATTTTCGAAAATGGGAGGTAGCTCACCCAGTATATTATGCACAACTAGAACGCAGCCCTGATTCTGCCGAATTCTATGGCGTACTTCTAGGGGATGGCTGTGTCGAGCGATACCCAAGAACAGAGAAACTAACGCTATGCTTCAATTCCAAGGAGCAGAAGAGAATTGGGCGGTTAGCGAAGTTAACCGAGGAAATCTTTAAGAAGAAGCCTACAATCCGGATCCGGAAGGACTCCAAATGTGTTGATGTATATCTATACCAAAAACATATTTCGTCTAGGCTTGATTTTCCGACCGGTATTAAGATACGACACGAGCTACGGGTACCCGCGTGGATAAAAAGAAGTAATTTGCATCTAGTCCGTTGTCTAAAGGGGATGTTTGAGAGTGACGGAAACCTCTGTGTTGATTCAAATAATCATACTTGCGTGATAAAATACACAAGCTACAACCATAGTTTACTTGAGGATGTTTACAATGCGCTTTTGAGACTTGGTTACAATCCACAGTTCAGGCATCGAGATGTGAGGTTAGCAAGAAAGTTGGAGGTAGCGAAGTTTATTGAATTAATATCTTTCTCGAAGGATTAATACTCCGGGATCGGCTAGTGGTAGGCCTCCAGGTTCTGAGCCTGGCAACCTTGGTTCGAATCCAAGTCCCGGAACAAATAGGTATAAAAAACGAGCGCAGGGGTTTATTCCTGCGCTCGGGGAGATGGGGGACGTCTTAGTGGACGTCGAGACCCATCTCCTGGACGGTGTCGTTGGTACCCACCCTGAGGTGGGCTTTGACCGAATGAACGGTCATTGCCGGCAAGCTCGCCGTCAGCACATGTCGTGCTTTCGACTTGTCTCCGTCGAACGACTCAACGACGATGTTGATATCGATCGGCTCTGTCGGGGCTGCGATCACGGACTGGCGCTCGCGTGAAGTGCGCCGCCAAGGCGCCCATAGAAGCTGCCACCAGTTAGGCTCGGGATCGTCGTTCATCGGCTCGAGAGGTGTGCTCTTGCCTTGGGAGACTGTCGGTTGTGAGGGCACCGATGTCTTAGTGCTGTCGGGCGTGGTTTGGTTCGGCAGCTGTCCCTCGAGCCGCTCAAACCGTCTTTCCTCACGCTCACGATCCTCTTGACGAAGACCGAGGTACATCAGGAAGAGTCCAATCACCGCCACGAGGACGAGATAGACTCGATGCTGCGCCCTGCCATCGACCCTTGCGTCGCCGGCTGCCGCTTCTTTGCGGAGCGCCGGCTGTTCGAGCTCGAGACGGGTGTTCCCGCCAACTCCCTTGAGTCCGCGACCGGTCCAAATCTGGCCGGCGACGGCCGGATCATGCGACTGCGTCTTCGTCGCGTCCGTTTGATAGGGGAAGGTCATTCCCCACGCCTTGGCCCACCAACCCGGATAGTTCTCCGGAGGGGCAAATGCTCCAAGGGTGCCGAGGACGAAAAGGGTCAGACCGACCCACCATATCGTTGTTTTCATTGTAAACGTGCTCCTGATGTCTTTCCCGGGTGACATCCCTCCCGTTTGTGCCGCTACCCGAAGGTAACGCACTGATTTCTTTGGCTGTTCGGTACAACCACGACCACCAATACCTCGTATTAGCGTCATGACTATACCATATAATCGTTAAAAAGTCAACACCCTAGACCCAAAATTTGAGCTAAATATTTATCAAGGCAATCCTTCTTCGGCAGATGGTCTTGACTACCATTCCACCCAAGTCTAGTGTCAGTAGCATGAAGAAAGTCTTTTATGGCGTGGCGGTAGTTTTGGTCGTGGTGTTGATCATTCTCGGCGTGATGACGGATCGGAAGACGACGACAAAAAACGAGACCAATAATACTGGCGACTCTTTCAATGCCGACCAGCTTGAAGACGCCGAGCAAAAAACCACATCAAACTGAAGATAATTACTAAATTATACAATTACTGAATGTCGCTTCGCTCGCTTCTCACTTCGTTCGAAGCTACTGAATTGTGGAAGCTTTTAATTCAGTAATTTCGTAATTTAGTTATTCAGTAATTCCCCGCTGTGACTGATTTAGGATATCCTGGTATTGATGGTATCAATACACCTAACCCATGCTCGACCAGTACCGAAAGATTTTTGGTCGCAACCGAAGACCCAGGTTTTAACTGAGTTACACAGTAACGAACATCACGGCCTGACCAACCAGGAGGCCAGACATCGACTAACTACGCATGGTTACAACGAACTCAAAAAAACTGACCGACCGTCACCATTCAAACTGCTATTTCGTCAACTCAACAGCCCATTCGTTTACATACTGTTAGCCGCCTCGGCAATCTCGCTTTACGAACGACAGTGGACCGAGTTAGGGGTGATTCTAGCAGTTATAGTAGCCAACTCCGTCATCGGGTTCTTTGAAGAGTATCGCGCCGAACAAACGATCAGCAAATTACGAAGCATCCTCGCTCCCCAAGCTCGAGTGATCCGCGAATCGGTCGAACAAAAAATATCCGCCCGTTATTTAGTACTGGGTGACATCATTATCGTTGAAGCTGGCGATCGCGTCCCGGCCGACGCCCGCTTAATTGAAGCCAGGAGCTTGCGCGTTAATCAAGCGCCGTTGACGGGCGAATCGCTACCGGCCCACAAACGTGACACGATTATTGGCTCGGCCTCGGCATTGCTCGATCGGGACAATATGATTTATCTGGCGACGCTCGTCGTCACCGGCCGTGGGGTCGCCGTCGTTAATTCAACTGGTATGGGAACGGAGCTCGGTAGTATCGCCCGGGAAGTATTGGGTGTTAAAGAAGCGCCGAGCGACTTGCAGAAAAAGTTACAGACATTGGGCTCCGCCCTGCTACTCTGCGCGATCGTTTTATCAATGATCTCTTTTGTCATCGGGAGTGTTAACGGCGTGCCTGCTCTGGAGATGTTTCGGACGACACTAGCTCTATTGGTTTCGGTCGTGCCAGAAGGTCTGCCGATCGCCCTAACGGTGACGCTCTCGGTCGGTTTAACGAGATTGTTTCGTCGCCACTCGCTGATTCGTCAGCTCTCGGCAACGGAGACGCTGGGTAGCATCACAACGCTCTGCGTTGACAAAACCGGCACGCTGACCGAGGGAGCGATGATGGTCGAAAAGATTGTCCTGCCAGGGGGTGAATACACTGTCACGGGCCGAGGATTCGATCTGACCGGTTCGTTTTTTGAAGCAGGCGACAAGATCGCCGAGACTAAAGTGCCACAACTTAATTTAATCTTAAAACTGGCCAGCCTGGCGACGATGTCATCGATCTCCAAAGACGATCTGCTGAAAAATCGGGCCAGACAGCTGACCGACCCGACCGAGACAGCGCTGGCGGTGGTGGCGGCCAAAGCGGGCTATTACGCCTTTGAGGAGGAGCGGGAGTATCCCGAGCTCCTAGAAATACCCTTCGATCAAGAGTTGCGCTACTCGGCTTCAATCCATCAGTTTGATCATCATCACCGAATTATCGTCAAGGGCTCACCGGAGCGCTTAATTGCGCTTTGCGATTTTGTGGCCGGGAGCAAGAAACGCCGCTTGTTGCCAACCGATCGAGACAACCTGACCCGCCAAGCCGATACGCTGGCCGAATCTGGCTATCGGCTGGTCGCCCTGGCCTACGCTGACTACCCAGATGCCAGTAGTATTAATGCCAAATTAGTTCAGCATCTGACTTGGGTCGGTTTTATGGCGCTGGCTGACCCGATTCGTCCCGAGGCCAAAAAAGCGATTAGTTTAGCCCTAGACGCCGGCGTCCGGACGATGATGATTACGGGCGACCACTTACTGACGGCCTCACACATTGCCCGCAAACTTGGCCTGGCTGATCAAGGCGAGATAATTCATGCTCAAGACATCGCTGGACATGATCTATCGAAAGTATCGGTCATTGCCCGGGCGACCCCCAGAGACAAGCTGCTCATTATTGAACGGCTCCAACGGCAAGGTCAGTTAGTCGCCATGACTGGCGACGGCGTTAACGACGCCCCGGCCTTGAAAAAGGCCGACATCGGTGTGGCGATGGGTCGTGGCGGTAGCGACATCGCCGTTGAGGCGTCTCATATGGTCCTGCTTGATGACAACATCACCGGCATCGTTTCAGCCATTGCCGAAGGGCGGTTAATTTGGGAAAACATTAAAAAAATCGTCTACTACCTCGTCTCCACTAGTCTGGGGGAAATCATGGTCATTATCGGCGCCGTTCTGCTCGGCTGGCCATTACCGGTCTTGGCGGTGCAGATATTGTGGATGAATCTGGTTACCGATGGAGTAACTTCGATGGCCTTATCGGTTGAGCCGGCCGAAGAGGACCTGATGAAACGACCCCCCCGGAACCCGAACGAGCAGATTCTTTCGAAATCAGCCATCGCTCGGATGATGCTGGTATCGGTCGTCATGGCGCTGGGGGCGCTGTTTGTCTACGGACAGTTTGCTAGTGGCCCTGTGTACGCTCGCTCGGCCACCCTGACGACGCTAGTCTTCTTTCAGCTTTTTAACTTATTTAATAGTCGTTCGGCGACGGCCTCGGTGTTTGTGATGGGTCGGTTTAACAACAAGTGGCTTTTGTTGATGTTTGGCATCGCCTCAGTTTTACAACTAGGTGCCCTTTACTGGCCTGCAGTCAGTAGCGTCTTGGGGTTGACCGCACTGGACTGGCCGACGCTGGTTCTCTGCTTGATGGTGGCGCTGTCAATTGTCTTGGTTGATGAGCTGCGTAAACTAACTCGGGTGATGATGCTGTCTTGGGCTAAAACCCAGACATTAATTGATTTACGATGATGAATTGAGATGAGCCAAAAAAAGATATTGTTAGTCGAGGATAACGAGGAACTGCGCTGGCTCTATAAGGAGGCCTTCACTCATCATAACTTTACGGTTATTGAGGCGGGGGACGGCTTATCGGCTATTGATGTCGCCTTGAACAATAACCCCGATATCATTTTGCTAGACTTGATGCTTCCTCGCCAAGGTGGGCTGGGGGCTCTCAAAGTTTTCCGGACCTTGCCGGAGACCAAACATATCCCGATTATCATTCTCACCGCTCTACCCAACCCGGACTATAAAGAGCAAGCCAAGAATCGTGTTCAGGGATACTATCTAAAAACCGAAATCACCCCCAAAGAGCTCGTTGAGAAAATTGAAGTGTTGCTAACGTCCAGCTAAATTTACGGGATATTTACTAAAGAAAGGGTATTGACAAGCTGTAGTAAGTGTATATAATACATTTATATAGTGTAGTAAATACACTAACGTAGCTTCACATAATGTAGGAGCGAAACGGAGAGACTCTCCAGGAGGCTAAGATGTTTGGTATCACACTGTTTCACGCGGCTGGTGCTACTGGCCACGTTTTCACTCTGAGTCGAGGAACGTTCCAGGACCGAGGGATCGGCTGGGGTGGACTGATCGGCCCGATGACCACTGTGGCCGTCGTTCCAACCATTGCACAGGTTGTTAACTTTTCTGTCGAAGCGTACTCGCGCGACAAGCAGCAAATCACCGTCAGTGGCTGCATTCAGGCCAGGCTTAACGGCCAGGTTGCCAAGAGCACTTTCGACTTCACCGTCGACAACCACAGCGGTGGCTACCGCAGCAGATGGGAGGCGTTACTCCAGCAGAGCATGATCGATCAGGTTCTTGGTCCAATCCGGACCCAGGCGCTTGAGCTCGATATCTCGACTGCCGTCACCTCTCAGCCGCAATTTGAGGAAACGATCCGTAGGGCGATCGCTGGCGAGACCAACTCGTTGGTAGCGCGTGGCGTCACAATCGAAAGCTGCTCGGTCTCGACGGTCGAGCCATCCGACGATGAAGTCAACGAAGCGATCGGCTCTGAAGAGCGCGAGGGTCTGCTCTCGGCGGCGGATACTGCCCGGCACGAGCGTCGGCTCAAAGCCGCCGATAACGAGCGAAGGGTTAGAGCTTTTGAGGCTGAGACCAACCTCAAGCTCGAAGTTGATCGTTCCATGTTCGTCGCCGAGCAGGGCAAGAACATGGTCGCACTTGCCGGGTCGGAAGCCGAAGCTACCGAGCTTCGTCTGAAGCCAATGATCGACATCGACTCCGGCAAACTGATGGCCGCCTCACTGATGGTCGCCGCCAAGGAAGGAAAACTCGGATCGGTCGCCCTGACGACGGAGCTACTCGCTGCGGTTACCAGTAACGGCAGAAAAGGAGGCTAAAGATGGATCGTGTCGTCGTGGTTACGAAACCAACTCGGCTCGAGGAGTTGATCCGGGAGCATCTCACTGAAGGGATGGCCCAGTTCATTCTCGAAACGAAGGGCGACTCCATCGCTCCGTATCGAGACGAACACACAACCTACCAAGACGCTCTGATAACGGTCCGCCGCCAGATCCCCAATGATCTGGCGGTCACCACCGTTTCTCGGAACGACTTGCCGACGTTTCTCTTTCGAGACGACGATCTGGTGATCGTCTGCGGGCCGGATGGACTGTTTGTCAACCTGGCTCAATACGTCACAAACCAACTGGTGCTCGGAATCAATCCCGATCCCAGCAGCATCATCGGCAACCTAATGCCATTTGGACCAACTCAGGTTGGCGATGTCATTACTCGCGTCAAGAATGGCAAGTACCTCGTCGAGGACCTGCCGTTCGTCAAAGCGACGACGAGCGACGACAAAGTCGTCTGGGGCATCAACGACATCTTTATCGGCCGCCGGGATCACATTTCGGCCCGATACAAGATTGCCTTTGGTAGTCGGGAGGAACGACACTCGTCGGACGGCGTGATCGTCTCAACTGGCGTCGGGACCAACGGCTGGTTACGTTCAATCGTGGCGATGGTCGATGGTCTAATCCCAGAACGGGGGCGCCATCTTTTGACGCAGCTACCGGGTCCGACCGACTTAGAGCTAGTCTTCGTCGTTCGCGATCCGTTCCCCTCGCCGGTGACCGGCGCGACAATCGTGACCGGACGAGTTGTCGTCGGGTCCTTGCTGAAACTAACCTCTGAGATGCCCAGGGGCGGCGTCATCTTCTCAGATGGCATTATCGAAAAGGGTGTCGACTGGCCGGCCGGTAGCACCGTGACCGTTACCGTTGGTGAACGTGTTGTTCACCGAGTTGTTTGATAGAAAACCTTAGGGGGGCGAATAGCCCCCCTGTTCTTATAAATGATATATTTCAATTAAACGATGACAAAACAATCAAAAGAATCTTTCGTTGAGACTGTAGCTCGACTCAGGGTGGCAATCGCCGCCGTCGATGTCGTGCTTTTAAGTGTGCTCAAAAATAAAGTCCAAGTTTTTCTGATGCCGGTTCACCGGCCGCCGCACTACCGACATCAACATGGCGTACCAGGTGGGGTTATTCGTTCTGACGAATCGGCTGAGGCCTCGGCCAGGCGCCATCTCAGTGAAAAAGTAGGGGTCAAAGATGTTCATATTGAACAATTCCACACCTTCAGCGATCCCGATCGTGATAAACGGAGCCGGGCGATTTCCGTCGCCTTTCTGGCCCTGGTCCCTGCTGTAGCCACTGATATAAATTCAACAGAAAGCGGCCAGTGGTTTCCGGTTTCCGCCTTGCCGGAGTTAGCCTTTGACCACAAAGACATGATCAAGGTTGCAGCTGAAAGCTTGAAATCGAAATTGATAAACACCACTATCATTTCGAGCTTGCTACCCAGGCAATTTACCCTCCCACAACTCCAAGAGCTCTACGAAATCATTCTCGCTCGACCGCTAGACAAGCGGAACTTCCGTCGCAAGTTTATTGCGCTCGATATCGTTGAGATAGTCGGCAGGCAGAAGAATAGTATCTATCGGCCAGCCAAGCTCTTCTCTTTTAAGAAGTGGGGGGTTCTTAACAGTAATGTCCTATAGTTCCTGACGTCGCTGAAATTAGGTTCAGGGATATTTTCTTTAAATCGAAGTCACCCCCAAGGAGCTCGTCGCCAAAGTCAGGGAACTGCTCGACTAAGAAGACTTTTTGAGCTAAACTATCAGAGCAAGTTTACTTTGGTCCCATCGTCTAGAGGCCTAGGACATCAGATTCTCATTCTGAAGATCGGGGGTTCGAATCCCCCTGGGACCGCAGGTTCTCACTCTGAACGCCAGCGAAGAGCGAGTGCCGCAGGCACGACATCCAGGAGATCACGGGTTCGACTCCCGTACACGCCGCCATGTAAATTGCTGCGACATTCTGAAGATCGGGGGTTCGAATCCCCCTGGGACCGCACTTCGAGTCGCTTCGCTCCCTCAGTGTAAACTGAGAGGACGAAGAGACCCGAACTACCCTGAGCGACTGAAAGGAGTCGAAGGGCTAAAAACCCTGAGGTATTCGAAGGGCGCTACGGCGCACACTACAATTAGGAGGACCTTGTTATGAATTCAGACTCACTCGAGGTCCTTAAGGCCTCATTCGACTTGCCTCTTTTGACACGGGAGCAAGAGAGATTTTTATTCGAGCAATTAAAGAAAGGCGATCCTGACGCCGCAGCGGCGGCGCGGGCAATACTCATTGACCACAATGTTCGGCTGGTTCGGAAGATTGCTAGAGCAATGCGGACAAATAATGAGCTGGAAGACAGGTTTCAGCGGGGGATCAAAGGCCTCAATAAGGCCATTGATAAATTCAAGGTTGAAAAGAAGTACAAATTCTCGACTTATGCAACCTACTGGATTAGACAGGCGATCAATCGCGAAACGAGCGATGATTTGTCTGATTGTCGGCTTCGCCTACCAACCTATGTGGTTAACGGCCTCAAAAGAATGGAGCGAATCTGCGATCGTGAAGGGCTTGAACCCACCCTTGAATTGATCATCAATCGCCGAGAAATGTTGAGAAAGATTGATGGGGTACCGACCAAGCCGTCCGTGAGAGAAGCGGAGATAATTATGTCCTTACTTAAGGACAACCGACGACCAGTTTCGTTAGACTGTGAGGTCACCTCGAGTAGCGGCAAGGGAAGTTGTCGATTGGGCGATTTACTGCCCGATCAGAGAGCTGAATTGGCCTTCGAAATCAATATTGACAGGCAGATCATCGACTCTCTTCTCCCCTGTTTGAGCGACATCCAGCGCCAGGTAGTAACTCAATACTATCTGGTTGATGGTCAGTCGCTGACTAGCATCGGTAAGCAACTTGGTTTGTCGCCAAGCACGGTTCGTAAAATCCAAATTGCCAGTTTGGAACTGATGCTGAAGCAGGCGATTCAATTGGGAATAGCACCCCCCTAGCTGTCACGACCAACATCGTGACAGTTTTTTTAGATGATCAGGATATACTGAACAAATGGAGGTAATTGTTTTCTGGCTGATGCCGGTAGTGCTGTTGGTAGTTTTGATTCTGTTGGTTTTGGCCATTCTCGCTCGCCAGGTAACTAAACAGCCACTAACAGTGCTTGAACCTCTTGGCTGGTTGGTCACAAGCTGGCAAGTGGCGCGGTTCGAACCAAACAATCAACCGCTCGCCCGGCTCTTCAAAGTGCTGGCCAGCAGCAATCTTTCTAGGGGGACACTGCTCGAACAAATCATCGTCTCGGCGGCTGGATCGATCCGGCTCAAGTCGAAGGCCACTACGGGAATCTTGGTCGAACATCAGTCAGTTGGGCCGCTGGCCGAACAGTCTTTACTAGCACTCGGCACTAAGAAGCAGTCGGTTCTAGTCGGACCGCTGGAACAGATCGAAAACTTGGTTGACGACGAAAAAATTGCTAAATTCCGCGCCTTGTCCCAAAAATCAGCCGAGCATGGTTACTTGGCTCTGGCAATTGCGTCTAGCTTTCTTCACGGCAACAAATCTACCTGCGCCAAACATCAGATCGAAGGAATAGTCGTCCTGGAACCCAATGTTGATCAAATCCAGTTAGCCCTACTCCAAAAGATTAGCCGCGAACAAACTCGTTTCCTAACGGTTTTACCCGTCGGAGTAGGGACGCACCTTTACAGCCAAGTGTTTCCTCACCAGACGCAGTTTGGTTTGAACGCCAAAGAGCTAGAAACGCTTCTGCCACCCAAGTTTGCCGAAGCCGATTTGGATAAGGCCGCCGTTGTTGGCGGAGCGAATTTAATCGCCCGACATCAAGCTCTGCGCGTTTGGCAGCAGAAACACAATTGCGTCCTCGTCAGCGTCAACCCTGAAGATCGGGACTTACCGATCACTCCAGTTAGTCACTTTGGTTAATTCTGTCCAGTCGGGTAGAATACGGTAATGAATCGAGACAATTTATTGCCGTTATCGGGGTTTCGCGATCAATTAGAGCCGAGTAAGTCGGCGATTTTAGATTGTCTAAAAAAGATCTTTCAAAGTTTTGGTTACCAGGAGCTGGAAACACCAGTCATCGAGAAAGAAGAGATCCTACTCGGCAATTACGGTGCTGAAGCCCAGAAGTTACTTTATTTATTTGAGGACAACGGTAAGCGAAAAGTTGGTCTTCGCTACGACCTGACAGTCCCGCTATCAAGATTTGTCGCCGGTAATTATCAAGAGTTAGCGTTGCCGTTTAAACGATTTGAGATTGGGCCGGTTTTCCGGGCCGAAAAACCTCAAGCCGGACGATTTCGCCAATTCACTCAAGCCGATATCGATGTTGTTGGATCGGGAGGGGGAGAGAAAGAAATACTAGAAATTGTAAATACTGCCGCCAAAGAATTTGGATTGAACATCACCTGTGTTATTAATGACCGACGAATAGTTGAGGCGGTTTTCGAAGACCTAAAGATTAAAATAGAGTCTCGCCAATCGTTACTGCGCCTGCTCGACAAAAAAGACAAAATCACTCCCGAGCGACTCGGCACTGAAATCAGCGATCTGGGATTGACGGTAGCACAGAAAAAGACTGTCAACGGCCTATTTTTGGATCGAGAAGAGCCGTTCGACGAGATCGAAAGACTACTCGGCCAGTTCGAAGCCCTGACGGAGCTGAAACAATTAGTTAAATACGGTCAGTCGATCGGTCTGGAGATGAAGTTTGATCTGGCGATGGTTCGCGGACTAGACTACTACACTGGCACGATTTTTGAATGCGTCGAAGAAAGCTACGGTGGCGGGACACTGATGGGCGGCGGTCGCTACGACGGTTTGGTGGAGAGCTTGATCGGCCAGAAATTGCCGGCGGTTGGTATTTCGTTTGGCGTCGATCGCATCGGCGAGGTCATGCGACTTGAATCTCCTGAAGCGTTCTTTATTGTTTGCCTGCCGGAAAACGAGATTGAAACTCGTCGCTGGGCAACTGAATTACGCGAGAAGGGGAAGAAAGTCGAGGTTTACTTAGACTCGGCCGTCGAGCTCGGTAAACAGATTAAGTACGCCGACAAGCGCGGCTACAAAACAATTATCATTCCGTTGGAAGAAGCTTGGAAGCAGGGATGTGTTGAGGTCAAGAATCTAGAAACCGGTAAACAAGAAGTGGTCAAACGAGACGAGATATAATGACTAAGCCCGACCTTTCCGGTGAAACAAAATCTCTTTTTGATATTGAAGAGAAAGTTTTAAAGTTTTGGGAAGACCAAAAGATTTTTCAGAAATCTCTAGACAAGAACCCAAAGGAAAACACTTTTTCGTTTTACGATGGACCGCCGTTTATAACGGGTATTCCTCACTACGGAACCCTCTTACCTTCGATTGCTAAGGACATTGTTCCTCGTTACCAAACGATGAAAGGTAAATACGTTCGGCGTATTTGGGGTTGGGACACCCATGGCTTACCTGCCGAAAACCAAGTTGAGAAGCAACTAGGGTTAAAAGTTAAAAAAGACATCGAAGCGCTGGGAGTCGATAAGTTTATTGAAGCTTGTAGGGCTTATGTCGGTGAGGTATCTGATGCCTGGAAATGGTATATCGACCACATCGGGCGTTGGGCAGATATGACAGGCGCCTACCGAACCGATTCTTTGGAATTTATGGAGTCAGTAATCTGGGTTTTCAAACAACTTTACGACAAGGGTTTGATATATCGCGGTCGTCGAACCTCGTTGTACTGTCCCCGTTGTGCCACGGCCCTAAGTAAGTTTGAGGTGACGATGGACGATGATTCGTACCGGGACGTTGAGGATCCGGCCGTAACGATAGCTTTTAAGATGACTTCCCAAGACACGTATCTACTTGCCTGGACGACAACTCCCTGGACGTTACCAGCTAACTTAGGCTTGGCAGTGGACGAAAAGACCGAATACGTAAAAGTTACTGACGGTAAAAAGTTTTATATTCTAGCCCACGAAGCCCTGCCGCGTTACTCCGAAAGCGATTTCGAAGTACTCGAAACCTTCAAAGGCCAGAAACTGGTTGGACAAAAGTTTGAGCCGCTTTACAATTTCTTGCCGACTAATTCCAAAACCGATTTTCAGGTCTATGCCGCCGACTTCGTGGCGATGGACGAAGGCACGGGGATTGTTCATATTGCCCCGGGCTTTGGTGAAGAAGATACCAAGCTTGGCGAACAGGTTGGCTTGTCACTGCACGAAACAGTTGATGAAGCTGGCCATTTTGTGGCCGAAGTGACGCCGTGGGCGGGGATGTATTACAAAAAAGCCAACCCCTTGATTTCAGCCGAACTTCTGAAAAGGGGATTGCTGTTCAAAGAAGAAGTCATCACTCACTCCTATCCTCACTGCTATCGCTGTTCGACGCCGCTAATCTATAAAGCTCAAGTTTCTTGGTACATGTCGATCGAACCGCTTCGAAGCGAGCTCTTGGAGAGCAATAAGAAAATTAATTGGATTCCTAAACATTTCGGTGACAAGAGATTCGCTCACAACATTGCTAACGCCCCTGATTGGTCCATTAGTCGTACCCGCTACTGGGGAACACCACTACCCGTTTGGGAGACAGAAGACGGAGAGATCTTCGTACCAGAGTCAGTCGCAGAATTAGAAAAATTGAGCGGCCAAACAATTACAGATTTGCATCGTCCTAAAATAGACGAAGTTGTACTAACGCTACCTAACGGAAAAAAAGCTCAAAGGGTAAAAGAAGTCTTGGATTGTTGGTTTGAATCTGGTTCGATGCCGTACGGCCAAGATCACTATCCTTTTGAAAACAAAGAAGAGTTTGAAACGCATTTCCCAACAGATTTTATTATTGAATATACGGGACAGCTCCGAGGTTGGTTTTACTACCTTCATGTTCTATCTAATGCCCTTAAAGGAAATATTGCCTTCAAGAATGTTGCTGTGAACGGGGTATTGATGGGTAACGACGGCCGCAAGATGAGCAAGTCGTACGGCAACTATCCCGACCCGCGCGGGACGATTGAAAAGTTCGGCGCCGAATCACTGCGGCTCTATTTTATGGGGTCAAAGATTATGGCTGGCGAAGACTTGGCTATTAGTGAAGATGATATTCGCGAGCAATCGCGCTTGCTCAATGTCTGGCACAACGCTTTAAAATACTATTTGACCTACGCCGGCGTGGCTAACTTTTCTGGGAGTAAAGATTCGACAGCCGAGCCAACTGTCCTGGATCGGTGGATTATTGCCCGACTGGAAGAGGCAATTCAAGAATATGCCGAAGGATTGGACAAGTTCGATTTTCAAGCGTCGACCAAAGCCATTCGGCCTTTTATTGAAGATCTCTCGACTTGGTATATTCGCCGCTCCCGAGATCGGTTTGTTGCGGGTGACGAGGCGGCTTTGGCGACCTTAGGGCGCGTTTTGCTTCGTTCAGCGATTGCCTTTGCCCCGACTTTGCCATTCACCGGTGAGTATTTTTACCAACAGCTGGGTGGCTCGAAAGAGTCAGTCCATCTGGAAGATTACCCAACAGTCGACGAATCGGTTTTGAATCAAGAGAAAGAAACAATTGAAGTAATGCGGACTGTCCGCGAAGTGGCTTCAATCGCTCATATGCAACGGGCCGAAGCCAAGATGCCGCTGCGTCAACCGCTATCTTGCTTGATTGTTGGTGGCTCGCAAGACTTGGCCAATCGAGAAGATTTGATCGAGGTTTTACGAGACGAGATGAATGTCGAGAGCGTCGAATTTGGCCAAGAGACCAGAATCAATACTGAGCTGACGCCGGAGCTTCAGAGTGAAGGCCGTTACCGCGAGTTAGCTCGTAAGCTCCAAGAAGCGCGCAAACAAGCCGGGCTAAAAGTCGGCGAACTGGCCAGTTTCCACTATTTCACTCGTGACGACGAACTGCGTAATTTAATCGAAAAACATTCGACCGAACTTGCTAAAACTGTCTCGCTCCGCTCGATTGAACCAATCGCTGACTCGGCCGACCTAACCAAACTCGACAGCGAAGAACTGGCCTACAAATTTGAATAGGTGCCTCGCCCCGCACTAAACAGCCCTCTAAAACCCGCCGTGTTTTAATTAGTTCTTGCGAAGCAAGAACAAGGGCTGTTAAGTGCGGGGTTGACAACATTTAAGACGGAGGAGTAACCTTTTGGAGTAGGTAATCATGCTGGTCTCTCCAATCTTTCAGGAGGGCGCGACAAGATGAATGGACCTCGAAAACCCAATAAGGTGAAAGCTCCCATTGATGAGCTGGTTGAAGCAACCCAACAGGGTTGCGATCCCTAGGGAGGGATGATCTTGAAATAGCTGGGCGTCGCCTAGATTCACTCGAAGCGGCCCAGTGGCACTCATACTCTGCCTCGATCGAGGCACCCGAAGAGGCGGTCAACCCAGACCGCCTCTCCCCTTTATTTTATTTATTCGAACCTAGATTTCCTAATAACAGATATGAAAACCGCCCAGACCCAGTTCTTCAAACTGGAGCTGGGCGTTGAGGGTCGAGTTACAGCGAGAAATACGGCAATAAGTCGAAGGTTCTGTACATGACATTCATATCAGACTTGATATTGAAGTGATTCGCTTCGGGAGCGGTTCCTCGCCAGACCGTGCCACTGACCAACTCTCCGAGCGGAACGCCTATGGCTTGGCCACTATTGGCGTCAACCACCCAGTCTTTTCCACCATTCATGAGAAAGTAGTTGACATCAGCGCGTGGCAGGCCGTGAGAAGAATTGAGTTCATGCAAGAAAGAGTTTCCTGGCATAAACTCCTTGATAGCCGGGTCGTTGATATCAACATCAAACAGCGAGCCGCTGAGATTGGCGTTCAGCCAGAACTTGCCGATGTTGAAGCTGAAATCGACCGGGTTGGCCAGCATACTTCCCAAATTTGGCCCCATGAGATAAATGCAGTTCTTGACCGACGCCGACGCCCCTAATCGCTCAAGAGCGTAACGAACCGCTAGCACTCCCTGTGAGTAGCCGATGATGGTGATGCGTTTGAGTTGGTTTCTGTACGGCGCCAGTAGTGCTGCAAGTTCGATACCAGCTGCTTTGGCGCCCGCTTTCCAGGGAAAGGCAAACGAGTAAACACCGTTTGCTTCATATTTTGCTTGGGCCGGACCGATGAAGTTCCTCATTGACTGCCAGTTGTCCAAGATGCCGTGAGCACACAAAACCGTGCTATAACTAGCAAAAGGGGCACCGGGAGTCAGTTGTTTGATGGCATACCCAGTGTCGGACAGATTGTCTTTGACCAGGCCGATCACCCACCGCCAGACTTGTCCTGGTCCGTCTTCGGCCGAACGACCAAAAGTGGCGGGTAGGGTAAATCTGATCCGGCCATTGGCCCTGATCTTCAGGAGTGGCAACCATTCGCCGTCAACTTCGATGCCGGCAATGTATTGCTTACCATCGTCGGGAATCGTCACAACCACGTCTTTAGTGGCTGTGGCGTTCGAGCTTAACTCCAGCGCCGGTGCGCCCAGTTTGAAGTTAGTCGTCGGTGGCATTTGCAGTGCCTGACCAGACTGCTTCAGCATCAATTGAGCGCCATCGGGATATGTCCCGGCAGCGATTTCGACACCAATCTCACCGAACATCTTACTCACGGCCTGGTTAGCGGCCACAGTGAACGGATCTTGCCGCGACTGGAAGCCCCCAAAACCACCCGCACCGCCGCCGCCGCAACCGATGATCGATCCACCAACAGCGCCCATCGATAAGATCAAAAACCTTCGACGAGACAATGATTCCATAACAATCCTCCATGTTGTGAAAGTTCGAACCTTCACTACTAAACCTACTGTAACTAAAAAAGCGGCCGGACTAAAACTCATTCGATGAGTCTCAGCCCGACCGTTAGGTTCGGGATGGCGCTAGCCGCCGATGCGAATCTTGCTTGTGGTTTGCATCTTCTCCAGCCAGGGCTGGATGGCCTTGCCGAGCGACAGTACGCCCGACTTGATCTCGTGGTTCGTCTTGGGTCCGCCAGAGAAGGCGGAGATCGGCGCCAGAAATAGGTCAACGGCCAGTCTCCAGTCAGGCGCTTTTTCCGTGGAATCGCTCTTGACCTGGTCGGCTTTGAGCGCAAACTCAGATTTCGGCACTTCAATGATCCACAAATCGACCGTCGCATGTGCTTTCGTCTTCGGTCCCAGTCCAACCCAGGGAGATCGCACCAACCAGTGGCAGCGCGAGACCACGACATAGTCGACGCCCAAGTCTTGGCCTAGCTTGACGAGATTGGCAGGATCCGGCAACTCGAACAAAGCGGTGTTGAACACTTCATCCTTCACTTTCCGCCAGGCGTTGTTGACGATCGCCTGATCGATCCGGGCGATGCCCATCTTTTCGAAAGTGCCGTAGAGTGCTTTCTCGTACGGCTCGCGAGCGCTGTTGACGTATTCGCGAACGCCCTTGTCGTTCTCCTGGAACATCAGCGGCATGAAAGCCACCTTCGGCTGGTTGGTCACGGTCTTCGGAGCTGTTGCCCCGATTTTCTGGGCGTTGACCGTGGCAACCAATGCCACGAGAACGACCATCAATAACGATTTCTTCATGTGCATCCTCCTTCGGAATGTAACGAAAGAATTGTAGTCGATTGAGAGTAAATAATCAACGGTTTGGTCGAGATGCATTAACTAAAAAAGTGGCCGGCTGTTGGAACAGCCGGCTATCGGATGAGGATCAAAGTTTAGTAGGGTAATCGCCGTTAGAACAGGCGAAACAGTAGCCGTCGGGATTCTCCCCGAAAGAGGCGATAATCTCTCGGTGATCTTCGACGGTGAGATAGGCGAGCGTATCGGCACCGATATGCACCCGAATCTCTTCGACAGACATGTTGGCGCCAATTAGCTCCTCACTGGTCGGAGTCGCTACCCCGTAAAAACAAGGATGAGTCATCACCGGTGCGACAATCAGGACATGAATCTTGATCGGGTCTGCCCGGCGCAATTTCTCGATCAGTAGCTTGAGGGTCGTTGCCCGGACAATCGAATCATCGACTAACACGATCCGCTTTCCGCGAATAATCTCTTCGTCGGGAATGAGCTTTTCGTCAACGACACGGAGTCGTTTGGCTTGAGTTGGCTCAATGAAGCTTCGCCCTTGGTGATGGGGTCGGATGATCCCAAATTCAAACGGTATGCCTGTTGCTTGAGACAAGCCAAGCGCCGCATGATTGCTTGTGTCGGGCACTGGGATGATGATATCGGCGTCTTCGGGAATGAAGCGGGAGAGCTTGGCGCCTTGACGCTTTCTGTTCAAGCTGACCGGTATTCCGAAGATTGTACTTTGCGGATTGGCGATGTAGATGCCGCAGAAGACGCACTTTGCTTGTTTCTGGTATGGCTCGACCGATGATGAAATCGCCCCATCTTGGTCAATGAGACGAACCTCGCCTGGTTTAATCTCGTCCCAGGAATCGACCATTAGCTTCTTCAGCGCACAATCCTCCGAGGCGACAAACGAGTAGCCGTCACTCCGAGTGCCGAAAACCAGCGGACGAGTGCCGCGTGGGTCTCGAAAGGCGATGAGCTGATTGTTGGCAATTAGGGTGCCAGAGAACGCTCCGGTCACGTTTCGAACAAGGAATTGGAGTGCCTCGAAGGGGGTGCCCCCTTCACTGATCCGCCACTCGACGATGCGCATATGCAACTCACCGTCGTTACTGCTGACTAATGGAAAGCCCTTGCACTCCATCTCGTGCCGCCAGTAGCTAGTCTCGCTCGGGACGATGTCTCCGTTTGCACAGAGCGCCATCTTTCCGTTTCGTGACAGGTGCGGCTGGGCATTGATTAGGGTCGATGCCCCAGCAGTGGCATAGCGGTTATGACCGGTCGAGATAGTGCCTTTCAAGTTCTTGAACCGTGGCTTGTTGCAAAATGATGCAACTAGGCCGTTGGCCTTTAGAACGACAACATTACCGTTCTCTTGCAGGGCAGCGATACCTGAGTGGTCCTGGCCTCGATTCTGCAACGCCTTTAGGCCGATATAAGTGAGAGCAACGCAGTCCGGGCCACCTATGGCTCCGAAAACTGCACACTTTTCCTGGAGCTCGCGCATGGTGGTTCCTCCTGTGTTAAAGAACACGGTTCGAATATACCGTTAATTGCTAAAGTTACAAAATCACCGTTCAGGTATTGACTCGGTACTTGGCGAAGAGTAGATTGACGGCATGATGCTGACAGGTATGGGTAAAAAAGTCCAACGCTTCTTGACCGTCGCGGCCGCTCTGGTGCTGGCGACCGAAGCTTTGTTGACGCCAATTTCTATCCAAGCGGCCAATATCGGACCGGATCCAAGCGATCCAGGGCCGCTAATTTCCGAACCGCTCAATCCCGACGCCGCTACCGGCGGATTTTCGCAGATTGTTATTCCCGGTCAGGGTATGACGCCCCCAGTAATTAAGAATCAACCGACTCCACCAACAGAAGAACAGGAGATTGTCGCCCGTCGAGATGCTTTCAATAGTGTTTTTGCCGAGCCCGATGGTTCTTTCAAGCAACGCCGTTACACTACCCCACATTTCTACCAAACCAACGACAAGTGGGAACCGATCGACACCACTCTAAGTCCCGACACCAATCCGACCGACTCTTCGAGTCCGATTCAACAAGTAATCGGCCAGGTTACGGCCGAAGTCGGCCAGTCCAATACCTACAAAGTCACTGCCAACGACTGGCAAGCCCGGATCGCCCCGTCCGACGCCTCGCAGGGGATGATTCGCGTCCAAAAAGGCGAGCTCAATATAATTGTTCGTCCAATCGGGGCGGCTGCCGTCAATCCAGAAATCCAGACTGACGAAGCCGGCAACCAAATTGTCCACTACGCCGAGCTTTGGCCGGGGGTTGATGCTGATTACCAAATTCTCGGCAGCGAGCTGAAAGAATTCTTAATCGTCAAAAACAGCAGTACCCCATCGTCTTACCAGTTTAAGATCGAAGGAGTCGAGCTGACGCCACACCCAACGGTGCCGGGGGCCTTTGCTATTGTCGGTAGCTCCGAGTTTACGCTGGCACCGGTAACAGTGGACTCGTTCAAGTACGGCCCGATTACCGACCCAATTATCAACCAAACTTACGCTGGCGGTCTGCTAACCGTCACGCTCCAAACAGCTTGGCTTAATGCTCTGCCAATTGACGCTTTTCCGTTAGCGATTGACCCGAGCTGGATCAAAATAATAGGTACCGGCTACACCACCTATAAGTCAGACGGTTACGTTTGTATTTCGAGCGCTTGTCCCAATATGAATGTTGGTACTCTTCTCGATATCAGTAACAACTGGTACTCCTGGCGAACGGTCTTCAGCGTGCCCTACCAAGATATCTTTTCGGAGGGCAGAACTTTTGCAGACGCCGATCTCTTCCTTAATTTGCAAAGCGGTATAACATCCAATCGCTGGGTTGGCGTCGCTCACGCTCTATGCTTTGCGTTTGAATGTATCAACGAAGGTCTGATCGGTGATGAGCAATTAATTGGCACGTCTGGCTGGTTAGATGTGAAGAGAATTTATGAGGACCGCATCGGCGCTGGTGATTGGGGAGCGGCCTTAATTATCTACGGCGATGAGAATCCAGCCGCTTCGTTAAAGAAATTCAATCCCAATGAATCTTTCGTTGATTTCAAGTACAACGATCCGGCTCCGCCGTCAAATAATCCGCCTCCAGCTTCTAATTTACTTACACCAGTCAACGGCGCTACCGTTACCAATCTCCAGCCAACACTCGTAACAGGTCTCGTTACCGACCCAGAGAACGATGCCGTCATTTACAACTTCCATGTCTGTATGAGCCCTGATTGTAGCGACTCGATTGTCGAGCTTGAGCGTAGCCCGTTCAATCAATTTACTGTCCCTGAAGGGGTTCTGCAGGATGGCACGACTTACTACTGGCGTACCTATACTCGCGATGAATATCACGATTATTGGGCAGCGAGTCCGCAGATTTGGTCGTTCCGGGTTGATTTACGAAACGGTAAGGATTCGACCCAGAGCTATGACGAGGCCGGTCCGGTTTCGGTCGATCTAGCGACTGGCAATCTAACGACCGGGCTTGGCACTCACGAGCTCAAAGCCCTCGGCGGTAATATCGCTGTCGGTCTGGAATACAACTCGCCGGCCCGCGCTCGCAACGGGCTAGAGGCCAGCTATTGGAACAATACTGATTTCAGCGGTGACCCACTCTTGAAGCGAGTTGAAGAGAAGGTCGACTTCGACTGGGGGCTCAATTCGCCGGACAACGAACTCTTCCGCAACGGCTGGTTTAGTAGTTCATATGACGGCTTCTTTATTGCTCCACTGACCGGTACTTACTATTTTGGCGTCAGTAGCGATGACGATTACTCCTTGATTGTTAACGGCCAGACCATCGTCAGTGGCGGCGGCTGTTGCGCCGTTCAGGTTTACGGCGCCAGCACCAGTTTGCAGATCGGCCAGATTGTCAGCTTGCAATTTCGTCATATCGATCGTGGCGGTCCGGCCGTCACCAAGCTCTGGGTCAAAGGCGCGGTGTTTGAAACGATTGTGCCATCGAATTGGCTTCGTACTAAACCGCTACCGCTTAATCTGAAACAAGGCGTCAGTGCTCGCTACTACAGCGATGACGGCACCCATACCTTCAATGAAGACCGATTAATTCTGCAACGACGCGAACAACTCGTCAACAACAACTGGGGTAACAGTGGCCCGTTGGTGGGAGTAACTGATGGATTTATGGCGCGCTACCAAACTTATTTCACTGCTCCGAAGGGTGGCTCATATGCTTTTGGGGCCGGTACTGACGACGGCGCCCGACTTTTCGTTAATAATGTCTTACAAGTCGATGAATGGGTTGGTCGGCCGCATACCCTTAATTACGGTGCCCCGATTTCGCTTTCCGAAGGTCAAACCATTCCTTTGACATTGGAATATTTCGAGCTAGTCGGCCCGGCCGTTGCCAAGCTCTGGGTCAAAGGCATGGTACTCGAGCAAATCATACCGACTAAATGGATGAGTCCAATTGCTCAAGTTGTGCCGGATGGCTGGGAATTAAGTTTCGATGGCGACGGCAATTTGGCTTACGAACGGATTCAAATAAATTCCAACTCGATCGTTCTCTACGATGCCTCGGGTTCGAGCCACGAGTATAAATGGAGTTCCGAGAAATCGGCCTACATTCCGCCTGCGGGCGAGGCCGGCGTGTTGCACCGTAACGCCAACGGTACGGTCACCCTGCTTGACAGCGATGGTCGAACCTATCTCTTCGGCGCAAACGGCTCACTAATGGAGATGATTTCGCCGATTGATGCCCGCAATCCGGCCTCATTACGATTTGAATACGGCGACACGCCGTCTCGATTAAAGAAAATCATCGATGGGGTTGACGCCAACCGCTCGGGCTCCCTTTACTACGGTAACGACCCGCTCTGTCCGGCCGGTCAAACCTGGTTTGACACGAGCGCGCCGGCGACGATGATCTGCGGCTTCAAAACCACTGACGGTCAAATGACCCGGTTCTATTATAAGGATGGCCGGTTGGCTCGTCTGGAATTGCCCGGTAGCGAGATGACCGATATCGCTTACGACAGTGAGGGACGACTAATGCAAATCCGTGGCTCACTGGCTTTCGACACCGTCATGGCCGGCGTGCGCGCTAACGAAAATACCGTCTCGACCCGAATTAGTTACGATATTGTCGGTCGTGCTAGTTCGATTACTTTACCGGCACCAACCGCCGGCGCCTTTCGAGCGGTTCACAACTATCGCTACTTTACTAACTCCACTCAAACCAGCGAAACCGGCGAAACCGAACCGTCCGGCTTCAGCCGCTGGATTCATTACGACCCAACTTTCCGGACTCTGAAAAGCATCGACAAAGCCAATCTGGATAGCTGGACTCAATGGGACGCGCTTAAGGATTTGGTTTACGCCACGACCGATCCAACTGGCCTGAAGTCAACGACTTTTTACGACGAATCTGACCGGCCAACCGACAGCTTCGGCCCGGCGCCAGCTAGCTGGTATGACGATCGGACACCGACCGGGGCGTATCTCGCCAGAACCCCGCATCTTAAAACCAGCTACGACGAAGACATTCGGGGCTTCGGCGTTACTTACTTCGACTACCTCACCGGCGGCCAAACTCTCCGTGGCACACCGAAACTCTACGGCACCGGTCTGTCCACCGATGGATCCGGTAATCCCGCTCGTAACTGGGGCACAACAGCGCCGTTCACCGTTTCTGGCGATGCCCAGGGCTGGGGCCTGCGCTCAACCGGACGGGTCACTTTCCCTCAAACTGGTGATTATATTTTCCGAGCTCACAGCGACAACGGCGTCAGGGTTTATGTCGACGACAAACTGATCATTAACGATTGGACTAACGGCGGCTTGCGTGATCACCCAGAGGCGACCTTCAATAACCCGACTGCCGGCAAGTCATATCGAATCCGTCTCGAGTATTATCACCTAACTGGCAGTGACGCCGCTCTCTACCTGAACTTGCGTGGCCCGGGCTTACCTGACGGTACGACCTGGGGCGGTATCTTGAGCCCCGATTACGGTTTGACTACCAGCACGACCGTTTACGACGCCGTTCTCGGTAATGTCACCACTAAATCAGTCTACGGCACGACGCCAGAGTTTGGCCAGGTTCAATCAACCGTTGAAGATATTAGTGGCTTGAATTTGACGACTAATTTCGCTTACGAAACGCCCGGGGACGGCAAATTTATGCGCCAGACTAGTAAAACCCTACCGGCCGGCAATACCACTCAATATCTTTATTACGGGGCGACTGATATCAGAGACAATCCCTGTACCATCGCTATCGAAAGTTTCCGCCAGGCCGGGCTGATGAAAGGCAAGATTGAGCCCGATCCAGACGGCGCTGGCACCCAAATACCTCGCCAATCAGAGACGATTTACGAAGCCAGCGGTGATCCGGTCGCCACCCGTCTCAACAACGACGCCTGGACCTGTACGACTTACGATACCCGGGGCCGCATCCTCTCCACCAAAATCCCGGCTTTTGGCAGCCAACCAGCTCGAACCATCAACAATAACTGGAAAGTTGGCGGTAACCCGCTGGTCACCAGTAGTACCGATGAATTTGGCGCCGTTACCGTCGCGACCGATCTGCTCGGCCGAACGGTTAACTACGCCGACGCCAGCGCTAACTTTACCGTTACCACTTATGATAACGCCGGCCGGGTTAGTAGTCGGAGAAGTCCGAACGGGACGGAAGATTACATCTATGACAGTTTGGATCGGCTAACCAGCCAAAAACTCGACAATGTTGTATTAGCGACCGTCTTCTACGATCAATTCTCCCGCGTCTCTCGGGTTGATTATCCCGACGCCCGAGCCCAGAAACTTTCCAGTTTTAGTCGCGATGAACTGGGACGGCTATCGGGCGTTAATTTCACTCTCGGGGATGCTGTCACCACCAAAAGTGATGCTGTCGTCAGAGCCGTCACTGGCGACATTACCAGCGGGACGGAAAACGGGGTCGCCAAGAATTATACTTACGACAAATCCGGCCGGCTCTTAACGGCGACCCTGGGCAGCAATTCGTTTAACTATGACTTCAGCGCCCCCAGCTCGACTGTCTGCAATCAACCGTCAGCTAACTTGAACGCCCAGAAGAACTCTAACCGAACGACGCTAACGATTAACGGCGTCGCCACCAAGTCCTGCTACGATTCAGCCGACCGACTGATCTCCTCAACCGATCCCAAAGTCGGCGCCCCCACTTACGACGCCCACGGCAATACCTTGAAGGTTAGTTCTTCCAGCAACCAAATTGATTTTGGCTACGATTCGTCCGATCGCAATATCAGCGCCGCTCGCCCGGGCTATAAAGTGACCTACCAGCGCGATGTTCAGAATCGTCTCAAGGAACGAATCGTCTATCTTGGAACCGAAGTTATCTCGACGGCTCGCTACGGCTACACCGGTTCAAGCGACACCCCGGATTTAGTCAAAAATAGTAGCAATGTCATTGAAGAGAAGTACCTGGCTCTGCCGGGCAATGTTCTGCTGACGATTCGACCGCTTCAGACCGATCTCAACCTCAAGAAAACTTACTCCCTGCCTAACCTTCACGGCGATGTCTTTGTGACTACTAACACCGCTGGTAATTTGACCGGATCTTTCCTAACCGGTCCGTTCGGCGAACCAATCACCGGCCAAGCCGACCCCAATAACACGATGGAGAAATCGTCGTATTCGTATGTTGGCCAGAACCAGAAGCTGACTGAAACCTACTTTGCCCTTGATCTAGTCCAGATGGGTGCCAGAGTCTACACCCCAACCACAGGCCGATTCCTCTCTGTCGATCCCATCGAAGGCGGCGTCGACAACAACTACGTCTACCCTCCCGACCCAGTCAATGATTTCGATCTGGATGGTACGGCTATCAACTGGCGCAAAGTTGGCAAGGCAGCAGTATTTGTCGCTAGCGCTGCCGCAGGCGTCGCTTGTGGAATATCCATCGTCTGTGGTGTCGCTGTCGGTGCCGCCGCCGGAGCCGCAATGTATGGGGCCGGTAACGCTGGAACCAGCAACTTCAGTTGGAAAGGTATGGCGCGAGACACGGCAGTTGGTGGAGCGTTAGGCGGGGTTGGTGGGGGAGCACTAACACGAGTTTTGGGTAAAATAAAGCCCTACGGTAAATTTGGGATCAACTCAAAATTATTTGGAAGTGGGCAAACTTATAAGTTTGTAGCGGTTAGAAAAGGAACCATGAATGCTAATAATATACTTCGGGTTGGATGGAGAACGGCTAATGGAAACCACACGCTAAGGGTAGCATTTGGTCCAGCAAAGTTTCATGCATCCAAACTCAGCCGATTCAACCCAGTCCGTTACCTCCCTCATACGCATATGTACGATAGGACATACGGATGGCATTAAGTCTCAGCGATGTCGCAAGAAAATACAAAAAGTTTCATGCACTGATAGCTAAACTTAAGTCGTCTATAAAAAAAACCGGCTACAATATACGGGAAGAAGATATGTTAATAGAGAGTGGCGTTACTTTTAATAGCAAAATAATCTTCAGTATTAGCGGGAAAGATATTGCCTTGTTGCGCTGGGATGCACCCCACATACTCGACTTTGAAAATCTTATTGGCAAGGACTTTGATTTAGAAACATTCTCAATTGATTATGGCTTAAAGCTAGACGATTGGATTGAGATACTGAATAGTATAGAAAGCGCTCTGATTAAATACATGAATTCCGAAAGTAGTAGGGCTAATATTCGAACCAATTAGTTAGTAGGTATACTAATATTAGTAGGTACAGTAATACTTTATAAGTACTAGATGCCAAGCATAGAACAAAAAATTTTAAGCGGAGGCGTGAAGGTAGTGCTAGTTACAGATAAAAACTTTAAACGAAACACGGCTTCAATATGTTTTGACATCGGCCGAAACACTACCACTCATCGAGAATTCTCTGCTTTACACATTCTCGAACACCTGATTCTCGAGGGCAACGACGATCATCCCTCACCACAAGAGCAGTTATTCAAAAATAATAGCGAAGTGAATGGGGAAGTTAATAATGAAGTAATTCGTTTTTGGATAACTGCCAGACAAGATGATTTCTACGATAATCTTGAAATACTGTCCAGGCTAATATTAAAGCCTACTCTAAATGACCTCAGGCTCTCACAAGAGAAAAAAGTTTTGGCGGAAGAATTACAAGAGGGTCTCCAGTCCATAGAGGTAGTAATCGGACAACGAATCGAAGCTACGTTGTGGCCAAATAGTATGTACGGACAACTAGAGCAGGCTTATGAGTCCATTCAAGAAATAACTTTAGAGGATTTAGAGCGAGTAGAGCAAAAACTAACGAAAGAGTCAAAAGTACTCATAATCTTAGCTGGAGATTTCGACAAGAACCGAACACTTAGACTTATTGAAAGGTACTGGGGTAGTCTTAAGGTACAGCTAGCTGTCAAACAAGATAAGTTGGAGCTAGCAGCAAATTTGCCGCAATTATCAGTTATTCCGACTAACTTCGACCAATCAATTTGCCAAATTGCTTACGGCTATCAAAAGGAGACGGAAGATAGACGCACGGTCGCTTTGGGGCTTTTGAATGCCTATTTGAGTCATCCTGGTCTAGGACTGTTGACCACAGAACTTAGAGAAAAGAGGAAACTAGTCTATTCTGCTCAGAGTTGGTTGGAACCTAGCAGGACAAGAGGATCGTTTATGATTGACACAAAGTTTAATAACCAAAAAACAAAAGAGTTAACTGCAACCCTTTTTGAACTAATAAATCGGCTAGAAGAAGGAGGGGTCGATAAAGAAAAATTCGAGCATATAAGGATCAGCTTGATCGCCGCTCTTGACGAAGATTCTAGCGAGCCAGAGTTTTGGGTTTACTTCCTAGAGAGCACAGGGTTGTTAGATAAGGATGTTACGAAAGACTTTGATAATTATCGCGAGATACTTCAGGAGCTTACTGCTACTGAAGTAGTGAAAGAAGCAAAGATTTTATTTCAACCTAAAAACCTCGTTATAGTTGTTGCCGGACCTTACATGCCTTATGAGGTTGAAGAGCTGAAGAAATATCTATTAGAAATATTGGGCACAAATGTGGGATGTGACACTCAAACAGAACGATACATATCGTGGTCACGGGGTGTTGCAGCAAGGATTAGATCGTTGTTCGGAAGAAAAAAATAATGCGAAAGCAAGTCTTCCTTCCTGGAGATTTCCACTCGTCGATCTATAGCAATTTATTGTTATGGCTCATCGCGTTACTAGTATTTATCTTAACAGGTGAGCTTATTCCGCTCTTGATAACAACGGTCTGGCTAGTATACATCGCGTATCTCTTGCTCTGGCTTGAAGTCACAGATGAACATCTTGTCTTCAGGGGCCTGTTTAGAGCTATTAGGATGGAATGGCCATCAATAAAAACCGTCAGGAATGACTATCCTAGAATCATATTGTCTCAGTGGTCCGTTGAAGATGAAGCGCGCCAAAAATCTCTAGTATCGCGGGGTCAAGATATGGATCCTAGCTTTAAAGACAAAATAATTTCTGGGTTCGTGGTCAAAGGTATGAAAAGCTGGACATCATTATTGGCCTTACTTAAAGAGAGAGCTATCAATGCTGAAATTGATGAGGGCATATCTCGGTGGAAGGTATGAGAGAAAGTTGGGGGATAAATCGAATTTGACGGGCCGTTTAGTGAACCAATCACTGGTCAAGCTGACCCGAACAATACAAAAGAATCACGATCGTAAATCAGATTTCAGTTTCTCGGCGACGAGTTGCCAGGGGTGGGTAAGGGGGAGGTTGCCAAGCAGATTTAGGGATTACGATTCTTGGCTGCCATCTGCTAGAATTAATCAGAGATGGTTTTTATTATCACCCAGTACATTGGGGCGAGTTTGTCGTGGCTCTTGTTGAAGATATTTACCAATTTTGAAGTCAGGGGTCTGAAGAATTTAAAAGATATAACTCGACCATTCATCGTCGTTACTAATCACGAAAGCCATCTCGACCCGCAATTGGTTGGCGTCGCCCTCTTTCATCGGCCGACACTTTTCCCGTTGCGATATATGACGAAAAATGAATTTTTTCGCATCCCAGTGTTCAATCTCCTGATCTGGCTATGTGGGTCATTTAAGGCCCATCGCAAACAAGGTATCGGTAAATCGCTGTTGACACCAACTCGCATTTTAGAAAAAGGCGGCGGCATTATCATGTTTCCCGAAGGTCGAATTATTAAGGATCGGCCGAGGATTGGCGAAGGGCGTCGAGGGGCGGCAATTTTAGCGCTAACCACCAAAGCTGTTTTAGTACCGATGTCGCTCCATACACCGCCAAACTACAATTTCTTGGCTTTTCTCTTTAAGAGAAAGAGGATTATTATTAATATCGGCCAGCCATTTTATCTGAACAATCTGGACTACCCGGATTTTTCTGATGAGAATACCTACAAAGCGACAGCGGTGATTATGCAGAAGATCGGTGATCTCTACCGACAGCACGACTACGGCATAACAGAAGAACGCATTGGCGAGCGTCGCGGCAGCTAAAACCTACGGTAGGCTTTTTTCTGCGCAAGTCGGTGGTTTTCTGGTAATCTGGGGGTATGTTGCTCTCGTTTTGAAAGCGAAAGTGGAGAAGGTTGTAAATTGTGCACAAAATCTGGTCAGAAATTATGATACTATACAGACATGAACCAAGCCGTTTTAGAGCAAAAGGTAATGGAGTTAGAAAACGAGGTTAAGAGCCTGCGTCAGTTTGTTGTACAAAAACTATCTAAAAACGGTCAGAATCATGACGAGTACCAGGACGACTTTGTCAAAGAAACATTACGAGCTAGTCGCGAAATTGCCAAAGGTAATTTTGTTGACGAGCAGACCATCCGTCAGTCCATAAGGTAATGCGCGAGGTCCGTTTCTCGCGGATTTTTTCTAAAAATTTGAAGAAGTTGCCTAAGTCCCAACAGCAGAAGTTGATAGCTTGTCTTGATTTAATTAAGGTTGACCCTTATCACCCGAATCTCCACACCAAGCCACTGTCGGGACGCTTGTCGGAATACTCTTCCTTTCGATTGAGTCGGGATTATCGAGCTCTTTTTCAAGTTTTTCCCAGTCATATTGACTTGGTGAATGTTGGTCATAGAAAAGATATCTACCGCTTGATCCCATCTTAGCTGTCACATTTTTCGCTAAACCGGGTGGTTTTCTGGTAATCTGGGGGTATGTTGCTCTCGTTTTGAAAGCGAAAGTGGAGAAGGTTGCTAATCGGTTGACAATTCACTCCTCAACCGTAATGCTAATGTTATGAAAAACCGGCAAATGATGATGACGATTCTCGGTTTACTCTTGGGAGCTTTTGGACTGGCCCTGCTTAATTTCGGCAATGCTCCGACAACATCCACTGCCGCTGATACCTATAGTTCAACTTGGAAAGCAACCCAGCTATATCGGCTTATACATACCAATAACACAAATCAAAGAACTTCCGCTAATGCCATTGGGGTGGCCGAGTGGCAAGTAACGGGTAATATAGGGGAAACGAATTACTCGGAAACATGGAGAGGGCCAGCGACGGATTCAGTTAATATTCAAAAAAATCCAGGTACTGGAAATATCTGTAGAGGCACCTACGATCCGAGCAAATGGTTAGCGGGATGCATCGACTCCTCATATAATAGATTTGGAAATTTCAGATATGACTTGACTCTTACATCACCAACTGATAGCTCATTGCTATCAGAGGGGATCATGGGAGGGTCGAACACCACTAATTGGTCTGGAAGATCCGTTAAGTGTAATAGTGGCTTTGGAGGGCTTCCAGGGTGTTTATCAGCCATCGGGAGTTACGGTTTTTATCATTTCATACCCAAGGAGTCGGCACTCAACGCTTCGCTAGATCTTCAAGTTGGTATGATGATGCCACTAGAGTGGACTGTCACAGGGTCGATCGAATAAATATCCCCGCGGCAAGCCGACGGGGTATTTTTAAACGAAATACTCTTTTGAAAACCGATGGTTTTCAAACTTTCCTTCAAGGTTCCCGTGGCAGAGACCACGGGGTATTTCGTTGAATGAAAAAAGCGGCGAGTGCAAATCGCCGCCAGGAAACGAAAACAAACAGCTATCCTGGTTCCCAGGTGAATTTGTAATACGCCGTTGTGTAGCCAAGTGGGCCACGGCCAATCTCACTTGCGATCAATCTCACCTCGATCCTTCCGGCTGGATTCCCGTCAAGCTGGGTCGGTGGATCATCAGAGTTGGACTGAAAGCTAGTGATTGATGTTGCTCCAGAACCCGGCATATCGCTGACCCAGAAGAAAACAAGTTGATTGGCAGGATGAA